>JAZURY010000028.1:0-81766 GCA_045606445.1 Bacteroidaceae bacterium | reverse complement strand
CGGCAGATACGGTAAGTTTGGAGAAGTCGGGCTTCAGCAGGAACCTCAGGCCCTCGTCTATGCCAGGCATGCTGAATGCACAAAGTACCAGCAGGCCTATGATGAGCAACAATACGGGCATCATCACCTTGGAACACTTCTCTATACCGCCCTGGACACCGCGGGAAATGACAATGTGCGCAAGGAGCATGAAGAAGGCGGCAAAGAGGACACTGAGCCAGGGATTGGCGACGAAGTCGCCGAAGAATACGCCATAGTCCGTATCCTTGTCCATGAGCATGCCGCTGAAACTGCTATAGGTGTAGTACAGCGTCCAACCGCCCACCACAATGTAATAACTCAGAATGACAAAAGCCGCCAAGATGCCGAGTATGCCTATGAAACGCCACCACCTGCCGGGGGCAAGCCTGCGAAAGGCCTCTATCATGTTGCTCTGCGTGTGACGGCCTATCACAAACTCGCTGACCATGATGGGCAAACCCATCAGAAGGATACATAAAAGATATACCAGAATGAAGGCGGCACCACCATTGTTGCCCACCTCCATAGGGAAACGCCACACATTGCCCAGACCGACCGCACTGCCGGCTGCGGCAAAGATGGCTCCCATACGACTGCCGAAATTTGCGTGTTTCTCCATTATCCGCTAATCAAACCATAAATGAATATTATGCCAATACCTATTGGCGCAACCCAACTGAACAGCACCATCAGCAGGGGAGTGAATCTTGAATCGAGTTCCCGAGCCACGAGTTTCTTGTTCATGTCCCATCCGACAAAGGTACAGATGAGCAGGCCGCCAAGAGGCATGAGGAACTTGGCTGTGATGAAGTCGAACAGGTCAAAGAATCCCTTGCCCATAACCGTGACTTCCTTCCACACACCGAACGACAGGCTGCAGGCTATGCCCATCAACAGGCAGAGGGCAGTGACGATGGCGGCGGCCTTGGGGCGGCTCAACTTGAAAGTCTCGTGTATGTATGCCGTGCATATCTCGTGCATGGAAATGCTGCTGGTGAGAGCCGCAAGAAGCAGGAGCACATAGAACAGACTGGAGAAGATGTACTCCAGTACAGGCACACCGCCAAATGCCTCCTGGAACACGTATGGCAGGGTGATGAAGACAAGTCCGGGACCGGAATCGGCACTGACTCCCACGCTGAACACGGCAGGGAATATGATGAAACCGGCAGAAACGGCAACCAGCGTGTCTATGGTGCATACACCCACGGCCGAGGAGAACAGTCGGGTATCCTTGTTGAAATAACTGGCATACGTGGCCAAGGTGCCCATGCCTACGCTGAGCGAGAAGAAAGCCTGCCCCATGGCACTGATGACCACATCCTTAGTGACCTTGGAGAAGTCCGGCGTGAGCAGGAACCTGATGCCTTCCATGGCATTGGGCATGGTCAGCGAGAATGCGGCAAGGACAAAGATGATGAGCAGGAGCAGGGGCATCATGATCTTGCTGTAACGCTCGATACCCTTCTCCACTCCCGTGGCCACGACATAATGCGTGATAAGCAGGAAGACGGCAAGGAACAGGGCTGGACGCCAGGGGCTGGACACGAAATCATTGAAATGCTGTCCGAAGTCCGAGCCCGACATCAGGTTGCCCACAAGGGACTCGCAGGTATAATCCAGAGTCCATCCTGCCACAACGCTGTAATACGAGAGTACCAGGAAACCGGCCAGCACACCCATAAAACCGGATACCACCCACGGTTTGCCCGGAGCAAGCACACGATACGAACCAACCACATTGGAACGGCTGGAACGTCCGATGACAAACTCGGCCACCATAACAGGCATGGCCAGGAAGAACACGCACACCAGGTATATCAGAATAAAAGCAGCACCGCCGTTGCTGCCACACTCTGTCGGGAAACGCCATATATTGCCCAGGCCAACGGCACTGCCGGCCGAGGCAAGCACGGCGCCTATCTTGCTTCCGAAATTTCCTCTTTCCATAACTTGAACGGATAGTTGCGCATGTGACTGTTGTAGAAGCGACGGTCGCCGGTAACCTCGCGCCCGATAAAATCGGGTTTCATGAAGGGCTCGTCCTCGCTGGCGAGTTCCACCTCGGCCAGTACAAGTCCCTCATTGTCGCCATAGAACTCGTCTATCTCCCAGGTGTGACGCCCGTCGGGAGACTTGACAAGGTAGCGGGTCTTGTCGATGATACCCGGCTCGCATATCTCCAGAAGGTCGCGAGCATCGGCCAAAGGTATCTCGGTGTCGAACTCGTAACGTGTAAGACCGGCCAGACCGCTGGGTCCCTTGATGGTAAGGTAACCCTTGTCGGCACGGATGCGCACACGCACGGTGCGCCCGTTGCCGCTGGCAATGTAGCCCTGCTTTATCCGTGTGGCGTCGTAGGAGTGCGGCTTGAAGTCGCCGACAACCAGGAACTTCCTCTCTGTCTCGTAATGCGCCATATTGTCAAATGAAATGCTGCCGAAGGCCTACTCGCCTCCGAACTCCATCAAATATGCTTTAATGAATGCGTCTATCTTGCCGTCCATGACACCGCCCACATCGCTGGTCTGGTAGTTGGTGCGGTGGTCCTTGACACGGCGGTCGTCGAACACGTAACTCCTGATCTGGCTGCCCCACTCTATCTTGCGCTTGCCGGCCTCTATCTTGGCCTGCTCCTCCATGCGGTGCTGCAGTTCCTTGTCGTAAAGCATGGAGCGCAGAAGGCGGAGTGCGTTTTCCTTGTTCTTGGGCTGGTCGCGGGTCTCGGTGTTCTCGATGAGGATTTCCTCCTCCTCGCCGGTATAGGGGTCCTTGTACATGTAGCGGAGACGCACGCCTGACTCAACCTTGTTGACGTTCTGGCCTCCGGCACCCGAACTGCGGAAGGTGTCCCACGAAATGCGGGCCTGCTCGATGTTCACCTCGATGGTATCGTCCACCAGAGGGGTGACGAAGACTGAGGCAAAAGAGGTCATACGCTTGCCCTGAGCGTTGTAAGGGGAGACACGCACCAGACGGTGCACACCGTTCTCGCTCTTGAGATAGCCATAGGCAAACTCGCCTTCAATCTCCAGGGTGCAGGACTTTATACCTGCATCGTCGCCCTCCAGCAGGTTGGCGACACGAACCTTGTAGCCGTTCTTGTCGGCCCACTGCATATAGAGTCGCATGAGCATCTGCGCCCAGTCCTGGGCCTCGGTGCCACCTGCTCCGGAATTTATCTTCAATACGGCATCCATGGCATCCTCCTCCTTGCGGAGCATGTTCTTCAGTTCCAAGTCTTCGATGGATGCTATAGCACGGGTGTAGAGTTCGTCAACCTCCTGCTCCGTGACAAGTTCTTCCTTGTAGAACTCAAAGGCTGTGGCAAGTTCATCGGCCAGGGTACTCACTTCGTCATAACCCTTTATCCACTTTTCCAGTCCTTTGACCAGTTTCATCTGCTCCTCGGCACGCTTCTGGTCTTCCCAGAACTCCGGTGCCTGAGTGCGGAGTTGCTCCTCCTCGTACTGGATCTTCTTCGCCGGAATGTTGAGATAGCGGTTCAGTTGTTCCACCCGGGACTGAACCTCCTTCAATTGGTCTTGTGTAATCATTCTTCTTCGTACATCTTTTCTATCTGCTCCCTGTAGTTCCTGTAGAGAACGGCACGCTTCACCTTCAGCGTGTTGGTCAGTTCGCCTTTCTCCAGGCTGAACGGTTCGGGAAGCAACGTTATTTTCTTTATCTGTTCGTAGTGCGCAAACTCCTGCTGCAGGGTGTCGATGCGGTACATCATGAACTTGACGACACGTCCGTTGGAACACAGTTCCTCGTTGGTTTCACACTTGACACCGTATTCCTCGGCCAGTTCCTTCAGGAGTTCGTATTGCGGGATCACCAGGGCGGAGACGAACTTGCGCTGCTCGGCCACCACGACTATCTGGTCTATGTATTTGTCCACACAGAGTTTGGACTCTATGAGTTGCGGGGCGATGTACTTGCCGTTGCTGGTCTTGAAAAGGTCCTTTATCCTGTCGGTAAGGAACAGTTCCCCGTCCTTGATGTAGCCGGCGTCGCCGGTATGGAACCAACCGTCGGCATCGATGGACAATTCCGTGACTTCGGCCTTGCGGTAGTATCCCTTGGTGATGGTCTTGCCCTTCAGCAGGATTTCATCGTTCTCGCCGAAACGTATCTCCACACCGTCCAGAATACGGCCCACGCTGCCTATGGAGGCAGGACGGTCGAAACGGTCAATGCTTACGGTGGCCGTGCTTTCCGTCAGGCCATATCCCACTATCATCATCAGACCGGCAGAACGGACAAAGTCCTCGACCCTCGGCGGAACGGCAGCACCGGCCGTGGGGAAGAAGTTGGCACGCTCCAGGCCCAACTGCCTCTTGAGGAACGCTATGATGGTGTTCTCGTAGAGAGAATACTGCATGCGCAGACCTATGGGAGGGGTGAGGCCCTTCATCTTATAATCCACATTGTAGGCATGGCCCACACGCAATGCATCCTCGAGGAGGAGTTTCTGCACAGGGCTGGCTTTTTCCATTCTTTCCTGGACAGCAGAGAAAACCTTCTCCCAAAAGCGCGGCACCGCACACATGCAGGTAGGGTGCACCTCGCGAAGAGACTGCAACACGTCCGCAGGACGGAGATTTACCGCCAAGGTGCAGCCGTTAGCCATGCATAGGTAGGACCATCCGCGTTCCAGAACATGGGTAAACGGCAGGAAGTTGAGAATAACGTCCTTGTCGGAAAGGGGCAGGACACCATGATGCGCCGCCAAGGCGGAGTTGTACATTTCATGGGTGAGCATCACTCCCTTGGAAAGTCCGGTTGTCCCGCTGGTATATAGTATGTTGGCCAAATCCTCGGGCTGAACGGCATTCGTACGCCGACCTATTTCTTCTTCATAGCGGTTCCCAAGCCCGCAACAGAAGTCTTCCAGATATACGCTGATGTTGTCCTCGGGATTTCTCTGCACCTTGGGGGCAAAGATTATCAGTTTCTCCAGGGCCGACCCGAGTTTGAGGACACGGAACGCTATGTCGTACTGCTCCTGTTCGCCTACAAAGATGTAGCGTATGTTGGCATCGCTGACAATGTACTTCACCTGCATCTCACTGCTGGTGGCGTACATGGGAATGGTGACGGCACGTATGGCATAGGCAGCGAAATCCACCATGAGAACCTCGGGCATGTTCTGGGAAAAGACAGCCATGTTCTCCTGTTCCTCCACTCCCGCGGCAAGCATTGCGGCGGAGAGTTCACGCACGCGGGATGAAAACGTGTTCCAGGAAATATCCTTCCATATACCGGCGGCATAGTCGCGGTAGCGCAAGGCCGTGCGATTGCCATATATCCTTGCCTGCTCGTGCACAAGGATAGATAACGGACTGAAATTCTGCATGGTGATATACTATTATTACGTGCAAAGATAGCGTTTTCCCGCCACAAAGGCGGAATAAACCCGGAAATAATTTCATTATTGCCATAAAATAGACTAACTTTGCTGTGGGATAACATCTTCAAAAACCTATGAACACAGAATACCTGACGCAAGAAGCCGTGAAACTGCTATGCAGACTGGTGGGAATACCACGCACGAGCAGAGAGGAAAAGGATGCCGCCGACATGCTGGAAGCATATATGAAAGACAATTGCGGCATGAACGTGAAAAGGGAGGGGAACAACCTGTGGTGCATGGCCCCAGGATACGAAGAAAGCAGGCCCACCCTGATGCTGAACGCACATATAGACACGGTGAGACCCACCCCGGCATGGAAGCACGAACCGCACCTGGCAACCATGGAGGGCGACATTATATATGGACTGGGAACTAACGATGACGGCGCCTCACTTGTAAGTCTTCTGCAGGTTTTCAGAAGCGTGCAGAACGAGCAACTGCCCTACAACCTGCTGTTGGCACTCAGTGCAGAGGAGGAGGTGAGCGGAAAGAACGGCATGGAGCACCTGCTGACCAAACTGCCCAAAATAGACGTTGCCCTTGTGGGAGAACCCACAGGGATGCACCCTGCCGTTGCGGAAAAGGGGCTGATGGTTCTGGATATGACTGCACATGGAGTTTCGGGGCATGCAGCGAGAAACGAAGGCGACAATGCCATATACCATGCCATAGAAGACATGGCATGGCTGAAGGATTTCCGTTTCCCCAAGGAAAGCCCGCTACTGGGTCCAGTGAAGATGACCGTGACGATAGTGAATGCCGGCACGCAGCACAATGTGATTCCATCGGAATGCCAATTCACCGTGGACGTGAGAAGCAACGAACTTTACAGCAACGAAGAAATCTTCAATATCGTAAGGGAGAATGTGAAGAGCGAGGTGAAGGCACGCAGTTTCCGCCTTTCATCATCAAGAATAGACATGCACCACCCACTTGTGGAAAAGGCCGTAGCACTTGGACGCAAACCCTTCGGCAGCCCCACACTGAGCGACCAGGCACTGATGCGCTTCCCATCGATGAAGATGGGTCCGGGCGAGAGTTCACGCAGCCATACTGCCGATGAATTCATCAAAATAGGAGAAATACGCGAAGCCATCGCTATCTACCGATCCATACTTCGGGATTTAGTTTTGTAGTCTCCTTGCGCAACTGGAAGTGCAGTACGCAGTTGCCTGAGTCGTCGGCCTGTACAGTACCGATAAGGTCGCGGGCCTTGAGTTTCTGACCTTTGCGGACGATAACCGAAGACAAGTTGCAATAGACAGAAATGTAACTGCCGTGACGCACAAGGACATTCTTGGAACCAGAGAACTGGAACACGGCCGTTACCTCGCCGTCGAACACGCATCTGGCACGTGCGCCCTTCCTGCCGACATAATTGACTCCCTTATTGTCGAGAGTGACGTTCTTGAGACCCGCCACATTGTATTTGCCGTAGCGCCCGGAGATTCTGTACTGTCCGGTAATGGGCACAGGCAAGCGTCCCTTGTTCTGCAGGAAGGTTCCGGTCAACTTACGATCGCCGGCAGTCATCCAAGTGCCGGCATCTGGACGGGACGATGACGGTGTCTTCTTGGTTGTGGCAACCTGACCGCCCTTCGGAGACTTTCCGGCGCCAGGCTTTGCGGTGCCGGTCTTCTTTGCCATTGCCGCCTTGCGCTTTGCCTCGGCCTCGGCCCTACGTCTGGCTTCCGCCTCGGCACGTTTCCTCGCCTGCTCTATTTCATAGGCAATAAGGTCATCTATCTTCTTGTTTAGCGCTTCGAGGTCGCTCTGCTGCTTGGTAACCCTGGCCCTGAGGTTGTCCTCCCTTTTCTTCAGGTTCTTGATGTACTGCTGTTGGCGCACCTGCTTTTCGTTGAGCCTGCGGCGCTGCCTTATGACTTCGTTCAGCAAGGCAGATTTTCTGCTCTTGGATGCGAGCAGGGAGTTCTGCGCCTCCATCAGTTCGCCCTGCTTCTGCTGTATCTGGCGGCCCAGGTCATGCTGGTAGACGGCATATTCCCTCGTATATCGGGCACGGCGGTACATCTGTGTGAGGTTTTTGGCACTGAGCACGAAGACCAGGGTATTCTTTACCTTGGGATACTGGCGGGAGAAGCGGATTGCCCTGATATACCGCTGTTTCTTCTCTGCCAACTGTGCGTTAAGGGTGGTGATATTTCCGCGGATGGATGTCATTTCATTCTCGATGCTGTCCATTTCCGCCTCCATGGTGCGTATGTGTTCTATGCGGTCTTCCAGTTGCCGGTCGATATGGTGCAGATATGATTCCCCGCTCTTCTTCTCCTTGCTGGTCTTGACGAGGTCCTGCTGCGATTTCTTCAAATTCTTCTGAAGGCGCGTCTTCTGTGCCTTAAGATCCTTTACTTTCTTGCTGTTTTGCGCACAGAGATCCGTGCCTGTACCCAGCACAAGCATGGCAACAAACAAACAACGCAACAGGACACGGACTACAGCCATACGCGCTAACCTCCTATAAGCAACGAAACTATCCTGGCAACCTGTCCTGCGGTAAGGCGTTCGTAACCGTCTGCCTTGAACCTGGTACGCGTCTGCCAGCCCTCTTCGTACTTCTGGTTGTACAGTTCCAGGGTCATTGTCACAGGAGAGGCGCCTGCCGAAAGAGTCATGCCGAACTTCTCCGGAAGCCTGCGTCCGTCTTCCATCTCACGGAAAGAATCATGCTTCCATTGTATGCCTTTAACATTGAAACTATCCGACTCGCCCCAGAAGACAGCCTGCATGTCCCCGAATGTCGTGGTACGTCCGAGCAGGGCGGACATTTCATCGTAGCCGAAGAGGGCATACTGCCTGGTGGTTCTGCTGAGCACGAGTATGCTGTCGGCGGTAATCTCCAATGTTCCTATCTGTATACCCAGGATGTAGGTAAGGTTCAGTTGGATGACGTCATCACGCTTCATCCTGAGCACTCCGCCCACAGTAATGTTCTTTCCCTTGGATGTGGACAAAGTGACATTGCTGCGCGACACCACACACTCTCCGGCATTCCAGAGGCGGACTTCCTGTTTGGGCGAAGACACCTCACTGACTCTGCGTGTGGAAGAGCAAGCCGCCGACAGAAGGACAGCGACTACACCTATTATATAATAATGTATATAGCCTATATTCCTACTTCTTCTCATAGTATCGTTTCTTTCTGGCTTTCTTGTGCAAAAGCGCCGTTGTACCGTCGTCTCCCCGCTTCAGTGCCGTTTGCCACAGATAAACGGCCCTTTCCTCATCGCCGTTCATCCATGCTATGTCTCCTGCATGTTCCAATATGGCACTACCAGTATACTCGTCCGTCATGAGATACTGTTCGGATGAATCCCTCGGAACAACCTTGTCCATATATTCCTGAGCCTCGGGATATCTGCCCAGCATAAAGAGAATCCACGCATAGGTGTCCAGATAGGTCTTGTTGTCCGGTTCTGCCTTTATAGTGCGGTAACTCATCTCCTCTGCCTTATTCAAATCTTCGTTGCGCAGGGACAGATAGTAGGCATAGTTGTTAAGGCACAGGATATTGTCCTTGTTGTACACCAAGGCCGAATCGTACTCCACAAAGGCCTCACGGTGTTTCCCCATCTTGTAGTATGCATCCCCCTTCACGGTGAACACGTCCGAAAGCAGCGCAAGCCGTGTTCCCTCGGCACGCAAGCGTATCCCCCGCCCCAAGATATCCAGGGCGCCATTGTAGTCATCACGTTCCAGCAGTATCATCCCCAGGAAGTAGGAATAGAGCAGTTCCTCCGGATGGTAGTTCATTCCGCGCCGGCATATTTCCTCCAGAGCGTGGTAGTCCCTGCGTGAGATATAGTATTGCAGCAGCCACTGCGTTGCCATTTCGTTGTCCGGTTCCACCGCCAGTATTTTAGACATCAGGCGGCATATCTGTTCCTGGGGCCTCTGTCTGTAGTTCAGGAAGGCGGCATACATCGTAAGCATTTCCACATTGGCCGAATCCAGTTGCAGGACACGTTCATAACTGTTGGCTATGCGTTCGGTGTCGGTTGAATCGGGCGACATGAGTTCCGTCATCTGCCGCAGCAGCACCACACGCGTGGAGGTATCCGTTTCCTTGGCATACAGGATAGAGTCTCTTGTTGCCTCGTACAGGCTGTCCATTCCCTGGGACAGATAGTATTCCAGCAGTACCGTTTGCAGCATCCCGTTAGAAGGGTCTGTCCTACGGACGTCCTCATATATCTCCATGGCAGTCTCGAAATCGCCCAGTTGCTGATAGCAGTAACCCATGGATATACGGTAGTTCAAGTCTGCAGGATATTCGTCGCACAGGCTCTGCAGTTCTGCAAACGCCCTGGCAGTGTCCCCCATTTCCATATACAGGGAGAACTTCTCGTTGCTCAGTTGGGACATCTTGCCCTCAAGCATTTCCAACCTGTCAAGCGTTGCGATGGCATCCTCCAGCCGGCCCACCCTGCCATACATATTTGCCAGATGCGACAATACGTCCGAACGCTTGCCCTGCAACTCGCTGATACGTTCCAGCAATGGCAAGGCCTCCTCTTCGCATCCCCTGCTTAGCAGCATTGCCGCCAAGGGTTCTATGTAGTAAGTGTTGCCGGGATCTATCTCCACCGCCCTATGAAGATACTCCAGTCCTATGCTGTCCTGCCGTAGATAGAAATGAATGCGTCCCAACTGGAACAGGGCCTCCGCCGAGCATGAATCTATCTGAAGGCAATGCGTATAGAGTTCCATGGCCGTGGTCCAGCGGCCCGACATACGGTTCTTGGCCGCCTCGGTCATAAAATAGTCAAGCCGTGTCTGTGCCATGGAGAAATGGCACACGAACAGCAGGAATATGGAAAGGAACGTCCTCATTTTACTCCACTGTGCCCAAAACCTCCTTCGCCGCGAACGGTCTCGTCCAAGGCCTCCACAGCAACAAGCGACGCCTGCTCATACCTTGCAACTACCAGTTGGGCTATCCTTTCGCCGTCATTGACAACGAAATCCTCCTGGCTCAGGTTCACAAGGATGACACCTATTTCACCGCGATAATCCGCATCAATGGTTCCCGGAGTATTCAGAACGGTTATCCCGCGCTTCAATGCCAATCCGCTTCTCGGCCTTACCTGTGCCTCGTATCCCTCCGGCAATGCCATGAACAGGCCCGTAGGAACCAATACCCGCTCCAAAGGGCGGAGCACTACGGGAGTTTCCAGGTTTGCCCTCAAGTCCATACCGGCACTGCATGCCGTAGAATAAGCGGGCAGCGGATGACGCGACTTGTTTATAATCTTCACTGAAACCATAGAGTGATAAAATTAAAGTGTGGGGATTGACATGCCGTTTATCTTGCGGTACATGTCCATGGCATACACGTCGGTCATACCGGATATATAGTCCAGGACAGCCATTATACGCCCGTAAAGGGTGGGGGCCTTTATGTCGTATTGTGTGGAAACACGGTTTATCAGCAACTGGGAAAAAGCCTTGTCGGGATGTATGACAGCCTGTACCATCAGGTCGACAAGCGTGGTTATCACCTTGAAACCGGCTATTTCAATGTCCATGACATCCTTGCTGTTATATATTCGGGAATAACTGACCTTCTCACACCGGCGATATGCCTCTTTCGGTATCTCGCTGATATAGTCTATCAGACTTCCCGTGAACTCGCCGGCAAGTATCTTGTCCTCATTATCCACAAAGACCCTCACGCATTCCGTTTCCAGGGCATTGATCACACAGGAACGGAGATAGACAATCTGCTCGTTCTTGTCATCAACGGTGTGCATCCTGGATGTTATGTGCTCCCTCTGCTCCACAGGGAAGTAAGAGAGCAGGAGTTCCTTTGTTTCTTCGGTGGTAAGGATCTTCAGTTTATGGGCATCTTCTATGTCCATAATCTCGTAGCAGATATCATCTGCCGCCTCCACAAGGTAGACCAGGGGATAACGCGCATACTTCAACGTTCCCTCCGGACTTTCATAGCGCTTTATGCCCAACTCATCGGCAATACGCCGGTAAGACTCCTGCTCGGCACAGAAGAAGCCGAACTTCCTCTTTCCGCCGGACAGGTTGCTGCTGAACGGGTACTTCACTATGGAGGCCAGGGTGCTGTATGTCATCACAAAGCCTCCGGGGCGACGTCCTTTGAAATGATGTGTCAGCAAGCGGAAAGCATTGGCGTTACCTTCAAAACTGACCAGGTCGTGCCATTGCTCCGGAGTAAGCGAATCGCCCGTTTCTTCGCAGAAATAGTCTTTCAGGAACTGTCCCTTACCCTCGCTGAAATATGTGCCTATCGCCTTCTCTCCGCTATGGCCGAATGGGGGGTTGCCCAAATCGTGGGCCAGGCAAGCAGCAGAAACGATGCTCCCCAACTCCATGAAATGCGTATCCTTCAGTTCGGAATGGCGTTCCAGCAGGGCACGGCTAACGTCATTGCCCAAGGAACGGCCCACACTGCTGACCTCCAGCGAGTGCGTCAGCCTGTTATGCACGAAGATGCTTCCCGGGAGAGGGAAGACCTGTGTCTTGTTCTGCAGGCGACGGAAAGGAGCCGAAAATATCAGGCGGTCGTAATCACGCTGGAATTCCGTGCGGTCGTCCGCACTATGCTGCTGGTGTTCCTGGCCGAGCCTTCTGTTGGAAAGTAACTGTTCCCAATTCATCTATTGCAATTCTGCTATTGGATAAACTGCCCTGCCCTTACTTATTCCCGCCACCTGCGGGGTAGAAGACCTTGTTTGCGCCTGAGGTTACATTGACAAGTTCGGGATGCTCTGCGGCAAAACTGTCAATGTAGCGCATGCGCTTCTCCTCCAGTATCTCGTCCACGGCTATCAGGATGCCGGTTTCCTCCACATCGCCGAATCCGTCGTTTATGGCAGTGCCAAAGAGTTTCATGGTTGGAGACAGCCCCATATAGGCATTGACCAATGGGGGGATGTTCAGGCCACGCTCGCGTACAGCCCTGTTCAATATACGATAGTCTGCCTTGAACTCGTCTTCGATGAAGAGTTCCTCGAACTGTGCCGTGTCGTGCTCGTAATGCAGCGGTTCTATCGGTTCTATAAGATTGTCGGGGTCGGGGAAATGCTTGTTCAGGAAATAGATGATCATGTCCCTGCTAAGCCGGTCGTACGAGGGATACATGGTGAACTTGCCGAAGAGGTAGCGCACGTCCGGTTCAATCACCGTCACGGCTCCCAGCCCGTCCCAAAGGTTGTCCAGGGCAAACAGGCCCTTGGTGCCCATGCGGCTGCTCTGGTACTCAAGGGTAACAAACGAGCGCCCCAGTTCTATCGTCCATGGAGCATAGTCGCGCATAAAAGCCTCGGAAAAACGGAACATATGGCTCGTGGCCAACACGGGCTGGCCGTCTTCCCCTATCTTCCAGTCCCTACCCAATATGTATCTGTATCCGCCCAGTATCTCCTCCTCTTCCGGATCCCACACTATCAGTTGCCTGTATGGATTCTCGCATGTGTCGAACTCATCCAGGTCCATGCTCTTGCCGGAACCGCCGCCTGCGGCGCGGAATGCTATCTCGCGAAGACGGCCTATCTCACGAAGCGTGTTTGGCGCATCCTGCCATGTGACGATATAGACTTCGTTACCGCTCTTGTTGGTACGGCGCAACCTGCGTTCTTCTGTCAGTTCCGCCTTTATCAGTTCTCTGGGGACTTTGGCAATGATCTCTTCCATATACAAATATTGTCGTCGCTACTTCGCTTTCAGCACTTTTCACCCTTTCTTTCCTGGCTATTTGATAACAACAATCCTGTTGTTTATAAAATAACGCCCTTTAGGCAGTCCGTTCAGCCAGTTTATACCTTTGTTCAGGCGCATGATCAGATAGAACGTTCCATTATGCGTATATATAGGCAATACCTGCGCCTGCGGGCTGTCCACCCTCACGGCATTGCCTACGACATGCAACTGTACCGGATATGCCGAATGACTCATCCTGCGACGCACATTCCCGTCTCCCTCCCTTACTATCTGCTTGCGCGAAGCGCTGTCCTGGATGGTAATGTCGTCATCCTCATATACAATGCCAACCGATGTTGCTGCTGTAATTGTCAGCAGAACACCGGTCAGCATAAATATGGTCAATATCCTTTTCATTCACATGTCTAACATTTCTGTACCAACGCCCCGCCTCCTTATATATAGACAACGGGAATACAGGAACGTTTATTGTCCCGAGGCAGTTTACTTCTGCAACTGACCTGCGGTATTGTACTTCTTGCCGGCCTTGACGATTACAACACGGCCGTTTTCAACGAACTTGCCGTCGGCAGGAAGAATAGAGGCATTCACGTCGTTGATGCCTGTGGTTGTCATTGACACGATTTCGTTGTTGTAGTTGAACTCGTAGATGTCGCCATACTTCTTCATCTGACCATATACAACAACAGACAAGCCGGTCTGCAGATCATCAACAGAAGTGAACTTCTCACCACCGATGTTCAAACCGCTATAGCACTCGAACTGCTGGCCGTTCTCCGTACCGTCTGTTGAAATCCAGTAGGTGATTGAACCATACCTCTCGTCGAAACTCTCAACCTTTGAGATGATACCCTTAACGTATACCCATGTAGACAGACCCTTGCCTGCATTGATAATTTCCACAGCCTCCTCTACGGTGTAGGCAGTCTCGGCGGTATTGGCAATGGTCTTTACGTTTACGTCATAAGTCTTGCTTGCGATAACGCCATTGTAAACGGCAGTAACCTCCACAGACTTTGTGTCAGTCGCAAGGCTGGTAGGATTGAAAGACCATGCAACTTTTGATGTGACATCAGCAGTCGTCTCATCATCATATGTTGCCGTTGCCACCAGACCTTCAGGATTGAACGAATCCCCCTCGTAGTACTCTGTCTGAACAGTAGAAGCCTCGGTCAAAGCAATAGAAACAACCTTGGGACTGGTAGACTCACCGCTTTGATATGTAACAGTAATAACTTTAATCCTTCTGTGCCCACTTGTACCACTTATAGCGAAACCTACGCTCTCAGAATCTCCTACCCATACAGGACCCGTAAAAGAACCACAATCAGCAGTTATTTCATTCTTACCTTCACCTGAAGAAAACGTAAATGAAATTTGTGTAATATTGCCAATTGTAGATACTATTTTAAAGGTATTTCCACCATAACATCTAATGGCAGTACCACTATTATAGTATTTGGGGGCATTAGTATTTGTCCCCTTTGCAAAAGTCGCACTAATGCCATCAGCAATTTCAATGCTTTCGATTGATTGTGCATTTGCGTATCCCTGCTTACTTGCGTCAAAAGACACTTCATCGGCCACAGCCATACCAATGCCCACGAACAGGGCAACTAATGAGAGTAAAAATTTCTTCATACGCTTAATGTTTTTGTTTGTTTATAAATGAGAAATTAAATCCGAGTCAACGGGGATAGCGTCGGCATCCCCTCTTTTTAACTTATTTTACGCACAAAAGTACAAAAAAAAGGGCATACGCACAAAGAAACAAGGACAAATATCCCTCAATGTGCCGTTTTACGACAGTATTTGCGACAGCAACGGTTTAAACGGCGCACTACGGATTATGGTTTTCTGTAACGCAATAGGAAATCGTCCAGTGCAGTTCCCTCTATCCTCTCGAAGCAGGAACGCGCCGTCTTTGGTGTCCCGAAACCGACCAAGTCGCAATCTGCCACTACCCTGATTCGGCCCAGCGAGATGAGACGCTTCAACTCCTCCACTCTGTAAGTGGTGATATACTCGTGAATGTTATTGTGTCCCTGGCTTCGCAGGCACTGCAGCATAAGTTGGCGGTTTATGCCTGTCTCCTCACACAACCTGTCGCGTGTAAAGCCGTTATTTGTCCACGAATCCTTGTTTTTCTGCATCCACGCCTGTACGCGCTGATAGCGTTTCAGGTTCATTTCGTTGAAGTCCGTCTCCTTCGTCTCCTCACCTTCCTGCACCACTCCCTGTATCTCTTCCTGTATGCTGCGCTCGGATACCGGTTCCATGACGTCTGGGTGCGGCACTTTCACTATAAGCACACTCATGGCATGGCACACCCAGAAGAAGTTCAGCAACGTGAACACCACCACATAGCCGCACAGCAGATATGGGGTGTAGTTGAGTGCGGTATACAGATACATCACCATGGACAACAGCAGGACTGCCGTGTACGCTATCAGTGAAATCGGGAACGAGGTCCTTTGTGCCAGGCGGCGTGGCAGGAAAATGATATTCACCACATAATAGATGCCCAGCAGCAAGGCCACGCATCGCAATATCAGTTCGAAAGAGAAGATATTATGGAAAAGTTCCTGCAGGGAATAGACCTTTGTCAGTTGTCCCGCCTGGAATATGGCTATTACATACACTATGGCCAGCACGAATATCGGTATGGCATACTTGCACATACGCGACCACTGCAGGAAACCCGGCATGACGATACCCAGGGAGTATATACTCTGCAGATATGCGCCCACCACCAGCATCAGCATCATGTATGGATTAAGCAGGCCCGGCTTTCCCGACACAACGGCCTCTCCGTACATTGCCACTATGGCAATGATTCCGAAGAAAATGGCCAGTATCCATGCCAGGCTGAGGTACTGTACACGGTGGCGCGCCAGTATGCCCACGATGCACATTCCCACAAAATGTGCCGTCGCACAACAGGCAAACACCAGTGTTACAATTGCTGATTCCATAGTCATGATGTGCAAAAATACGAAAATAAGGTGAAACCGCCAAGATTAACACCTGCGGTTTCACCTTATTTATATAATATATTGCTATTTGGCCTGCTTACCTGACTATTACCTTCCTGCCGCCGACTATGAGGACGCCCTTTGCGGTCTCTCCCGTTCTGCGTCCCGACAAGTCATACACGGCAGCTGCCTGTTTCTGTCCGTCGGCATCCACGCTCTCTATGCCGGTGGCATCCTTGTTGCCCACAGTGACGTGGATAGTCTGTCCCATCTGCTGGACCATATCTATGACAATTTCGCAATACATGCGTCCTGCATATATGACGCCGGTTTTCAGGTCTACCGGTATCTCGCCCAGCCATGGTCCGTACCACATTTCCGTGGGCACGTCGTCCATATCTCCAGCCGCTATGGTGATAGTCTCCTTGGCAGTAAACAGGTTGGAGCCCTGTACAAGTTGCATCTGTATTCCGGTCAGCACAATAGTGCCAATGTCCATACGCATACCGTCCGTAAGGAGTTGGAAGTTGGGCAGTTCGAAAGAATATGCCCCGTTGCCGTTCTCGGTAATGTACACCGTTCCCTCCACGGGTTCGCATTCCTGCATGCCGTCCATTCCCACGTTTTCTATCTTCACCACTATTTCCTCGGTGTAGGTTGTGGAAACCGTAGAGGCATCCTTGAAAGCAATGGTATATACCTTCTCGAATCCGCTTCCCTGGCACACTATGGTGAGTACCGAAGTGGAGCGGTCAAACTTCACCTGTACCTTCTCGGCATCGCTGTTGCCCGCATATTGCAGTTTTGCGGGATTGTAGTACTCGTCCACGGCAGAAAGGTTCAGTATGTCCTCGCCGTCGAAAGTGAGCGAAGCCAGTGCCGGAGCCGGCTTACGGAAATACACCTTGTATTCCTTGTCGGCAAAACCATAGTTCAGTCCTTTCTCCTCCTGGCTGAGGACAATGTTCAGTACCCATTCCGTGGAGTCGAACTCCATTTCGCAGTCACCGTAGCCCGCAGTCTCCAACTGGGGTTCTATTTCTGCCTTGTAATACACGTCGGTAAGGCGGATTGTACCATCCTCGGCAGGGGTGTATTGCTGGCCGTCATATCCGAAACTCTTCAGCAGCAGTTGCGGTGTTGGCTTTGCCAGCAGTTCTATGTCGCTGATGGAAATCCACTGGTGCAGCATGCCCTGGCAACTGCCGCCTATGCTCACCTTCACCTTGTCTCCGGAGTTCTGCACCGTGAATGCAAGATAGCGATACTCCCATCCGCGTCCCTGGTTGTTGTTGACATAGGTGCCGCTTGCGCTGTAGTTCACGTTGCCGCCTGTGTCCACACCGCGGCCCACATCGCCCTTTGCAGGGAAAGAGACCTTCTCACCGTCCACCTGCAGATAGGATGTGGCATGTTCGCTGCTTCTCGCGGTTGCCTTCACCATATAGTAGCCTGCGGGCAGTTCCACCTCCTGGATGGCATATGAATCCCAGGGCGAAGACGAATCCCACAGACCGAGGCCCTGTTCATAGTATGCCGTGGAGGCGTCCTTCCAGTGCTGTCCTCCGTCGGTGTTCTTGGACATGTTGGTATTCCACACGCCTGTATTTGTCAGGTCGGTAGACCTCAATGCCGTTGTCTTGTTCTCGGTGTACTCCGACTCTACGAAGCGGAACTGGTCGGCACGGACACGATACAAAAGTTCTGTGAGGGCAGCAGTATTGTCCTTGTTCTTCTCTTCCTCCTGACGATAGGTGATTATGTCCATGCCCATCTGCTGGCAACGTGTCAACTCCTCATACAGTTCTATACGGATTTGACGGTTCTCTACTGCCGAGAGCGGAATGAACTGCCACTTGAATGCATCTGACGAAGTGTTCTCGCTACCGCCAACAGTATTCCATATTACCTTATTAGCGTCGGCGCCAACATAGATGGTATATTCTGCGCTATTCATGTTAGCGAAACCGTATGTCCAGGAAAGGTTTCTTGACAGGGTATAACCGGAAACATCGCCGCGCACATCAACCGTAGTAGTTTCCGAAGCACTGGTGTACACACTCACATAGGTAGGTGTGTTTCCTCCGAACCAACCTGAGTTAGCAGAGATTGCCAGCACCAGCCTCCTGCCATCAGAACAGGTAAACACCTTGTCGGAGCCACATGTCCAGACAGTTCCTTCATGACTCAGAGCACAGTCGGCATTCAAGAACAGTTGGTTAGACTTATTCCTTATATAATATGCAACTCCAGGTGTAAATTCTACGGGTTCTATCACTTCATCGGCAGGATTGGGCAGTTGTCCCATTCCGAACTGGAAGCGATAGGTCCTGTTGAACAGTTCATATCCTGCAGGAGCCTTTGCCAACACTGTAAGAACAAGCGTACTTTCGTTGAAAGAGGTTTCCAAAGTAGCGTCGGCATTAGGAACGAGAACCAATTTGTCTTCCTGATAGACATCTGTGGTAGAGAACGTATTGGGGTCCATTTCCATACCGTGCCACTTAAGCGAGGCTATGGCAGGCTGAGGTTTGTGGAACTGTATAATCTGCACGTATTCATCGCCGAACGCATCGGTCATGGTCACTGTCAGGCGGCATGTGGATATGTCGAAACTCAGTGAGTGCGACTTCACATCGCTGGTAAAGGTCAGTTGGCACTTGGCCTCATCGTAGATGACACTCTCGGCATTTGCGAGCAGGTCCACGCCATCCTGCGTTGCCGTCGCTATCTGTGCGTTCGGCTTCTTGAACTTGATGGAATAGGTATGCTTGTTGTCGGGGTCCTCGCTGATATTCTCGCCCTTCACGGTAACACGCAGTTCGTACTTGTTGTAGTCAAACTCGGACTCCCATGTAGATGCACGTCCGTTCATCTCCACGGCAGTAAGTTTGGAGGGGTCGAACGGTTTGTTCACCATATCCGACATCCCGTATCGCTGTCCGTCATACACAATGGCGGTAGCCTCGCTGTAGTAGACCATCTCCATATCGTCCACGAACATATAGTCCGAAGCGGAACCTGCACCCGGGGTGTTGCTTGTGGATATGTTCACGAAAGCATAGTATGGTTCCAGGGAGGCCGCATTTTCAGTAAAGGGGATGTCGTACTGGGTCCAAGTGCCGTTACTCGGAATATCCGCCTTTGTTGCCTGGGACACCAGTGCGGCGGTGTTCCTGTTTCCGGATATCGGGTCCTGATAGTATCCCTTTGTCGTCAGCAGGGCAGACACCTTGCCCGGTTTGCTGCCACTGAACTTCACCCACACGCGCAGGGCATCGGGGTGTCCGCTGAAACGCATTGCCTGGTCCGAGCGCTGTTCGTTGATGTAGTTGTAGTTGCCGCTGGCATCTGTGGCCGACATGGAGCCCATGTTCACGCAACCCGTTGTCAGGTTGCCCTGTGCTATAACGCCCACCACCGAACGTGCATTTATCTTCACGCTGTAGTTACCGTTGGTTCCCGGGCGCAGGTCATTGTTTATCTTGGCTATCTGCACCTTTCCCGCCATGCTTTTCATGGAGCCCGTTCCGTCCACGAAAGAACTCCACTTCACGGGTTCCTCGCCCGACGACAGGCTTTCCCATTCCTCGAAACCGGAATTGGCCAACTGATACTGGGCGTTGGCCGTCAGGCTCATGCCCACAAAAAGTGTCAGTAGAATCTTCTTCATCATATCTTCTCTTGTATTATTGTCCGACAATCTTCTTACCGTTCTCTATGTATATCCGCCCTTTAAGCACTCTGGGCGCCTTTCTTCCTGTCAGGTCGTACGTACCTGCTTGGGGTTGCGTCGTTTCCGTCTGTAGGACATCACTGATGGCACTCTCGAAATCGTCTGTTCCGAATGTCACGTGGATTGTCTGCTGGAGCGCCTCCAGGGGTATGTCTATCGTAACGAAAGCCTTGTCCACTGAAATCTTGCCGTCCAGCCCGAGGTCCAGTGCCCCCAGTATCGGGCCCATCCAATCCGATGACACGGAGGGGTCTCCTGCCGCTATCGTCATCTTGTCGTGGAAACTGTATGTATATATCCCGTCGCCCTGATGCTTGACCATCAGGTTGTCTATAACGATATTGCCCACATACATCATATCGCCGTCCAGTTCCAGCACGAAGTTGTAAAGGGCGAAGTCGATGCTCTTCTTGTGGAATGTCACCGTCACGTCGGCAGGCATGGGCGGTGTGACGGTCTCGTTCACCTGCACTACAAGGTTGTCCGTGTACACCTTCTGTCCGCTCTTCGGAAGAGGTTCGTAGGTGGGCACATTGCCCGAACCACCGTCTCCGGAAGGCACGTCCGTACCCTCGAACTCATTGCCGAATTTCACCACTATCATCTGTCCCAGACTGGTGGACATCATGTTGATGCCTATGTTGACATAGAGGTTCTGGCTGTCCACATAACCGGTCATGGTCACAGGGATGGTGCCGTACATGCTGTTGAGTATCGGTCCCATCCAGAAGGTGAAGCGCGGATCGTCGCCCGCGGCTATATAAATGTTCTGCGTTACGGAAAACTCGCTGTACTTCTTCTCCTTATTGTAGACAAGTTGTATTTCGTCCAGATGGATGTTGCCCACCGGAATATTGTCGCCGTTGCTCTCCAGCACGAAATTGTCCAGGTCGAAACTTACCACTCCTGCACCGTGATGTGTAAGCGAAACGGTATACTGCTGAGGGGCATTCACCGTTGAGTTCACGGTAACCTGGAGGTCATCCTCGTATTCCACCTCCGTTCCTGCGGCGGGGAACTGGAACTCGGGTTCCGGCTGAGGTTCCGGTTCTTCTTCCTCGGGTTTCTGGAACTGGTAGGTGTACACGTTGTAGTTGGCGGGATTTACCGAGATGTCACCGCCCTTAACGGTAACTGTCAGCACAAAGGTAGTCTCGTCATAGGCAGTCTCCACCGTGGCGCTGACACCGGCGGCATCGATGCTCAGGAAGGACTCGTCGAATTCCTCCATAACCTCCGTCATGCCCAGGATGCTCTTGCCGGCATAGCGTATGGATGACAGCGTGCTGTTGTACACGAACTCCATGTCATCCACCCACATACTGGCGGCATTGTCCCCTGAACCGGGCACGTTGCTGGTCTGCATGGACACGAGGGCAAACGACGGCTGTCCGCTGACACCGGGCGTATATCCGAAGGGGATGCTGTAGCAGGTCCACTCGTTATTGGCCACAACGGTCTGCACAGCCTGGGCCACGGGACGTGCCGTGGGCACAAATGTATCTGCCGCGTCCATCGGTGTCTTGTATGTGCCATACGTATGGAGGATTGCCGACACCAGACCGTCCTTACCCTCCTGTGCTTCCAGTTTCACCCACACTCTCACCGAGTCGGGCCTGCCGCTGAAGGGCATTGCCTGTGCGGGGTTGGAGGGGTCTGTAAAGTTGTAGTACTGACATGCTTGGGCAGGGTCCATTCCTCCGGCATTTACCGAGCCTGTGGTCAGGTTGCCGTAGAGGTTCTTGTACATCAGGTTCCTGGCCTTCATCAGGGCGCTGTACTGTCCGCTTCCGCCAGGACGCTTCTCGCTGCTCCTTTCCAGAAGCGGATAGGAATTGTTGACAAGACCTATGTGCGTTCCCACGCCTGTGAGGTAGGAACTCCACCCTATCGGTTCCATGCCCGTCTTTCCGTTGGCGCTGACCTCCTCCCACTGTTCAAAGTCGGAATTGGCAATCTGATACTGTGCCGACGCCGTCAAGGCAGACAGCAGCGCAACAGAGATTGTGTATAAAATTTTCCTCATAATCAATTACCTTAATATAAATTAATACCTATATGCTACTCCGAATGTTCCGTGAATGGGGTACATGGGGAACTGTACGGGTTCGAAATCCCCGGGGAAAGCGCCCATCAGGCCCCAGTTCAACTTGCCGAAGACATTGAGATGCTTCATTGCCTTCCAGTCAAATACCAGTTCTATGCCGCAGGTGAATGTGCGCATGCTTTCCGAAAAGTCGTATGTTGCCGTTGTCATCTGGCCATCGGGTCCCACTCCGAACTCTATCCTCTCGCCGATAGGTCCGGGATTGTTGGGTGCATCGTTCACGCGCAAGTATCCCACCATCTCATTTCCGAAGGTTCCCGGATCGGCGGCATGTACACTGCCGTGGAAATCCTTCTTGAGCCAGAAGCCGAAGTAGGGTCCCATGCTTACGTTCCAACGCGGTCCCATGCGGAAAGTGGCCATCACCGGTATTGTCAGCCCGAAGGTCTCCACGTTAGTTTCGTTGCATCCCGTGAACCAACCCTTCATCTTGTTGCCGTCCATGCTGATTTCCATGTAATAGTTCATGACATCAGCCTTGGTGTAGAAGCCTTCCCATGAAGCATAGAGGCCGAGAACCAGTCCCCAACGGGGTCCCATCATCTTGTATCCCTCCATGCCGAAATGCACGCCTCCGCGGGGAGCAAAGCCCTTGATTCCCCTGATTTCTGCAGGGATGGGCAACGGTGCCGTTGCACCGATGTTGTAGCCCACACGTGCTATGAAGCCCCACCTTGTGGGCGATGTAGGAGCCCATTTGTCCCACGAGGGAGGGTCCTGTTCAAATTCATTGAGGAACTGCACCACAGTATCCTTCCGGACCACATATACCGTATCCGGTTCACCAACGGCCCCCATCACCGAAGTTATGCCGCAAAGGGCAAAACACAATATTGTCGTTATCTTTTTCATCCGTATGTCTGTATTGTTACTTCCGGCACTTTATTTTGTGGTCTTGAGCACTATCCTGTCCACTGTCAGGCAAGAATTTTCTGCTCCCTCCTTGAGCATGGCCCTGTAACTGCTCATGGCGCCTACTACCACACTGTATTCTCCCGATGCGAAGTCCTCCTCGCTCACTTCCTGCAGGTAATATACCGGCAGCGTGATGTCGGTGAATTCCGTTGCGCTCAAATTGACAGGATGCGGCATCTTTGCGCGTCCCACTACCTGCAGTTCCTGCAACACGGACTCCTCTGTGCTGTTCAGGGCATCGTTGAGATACTCCATCGTCAGTTCATAGGGTTTGCCCTCGGCATCCGTATTGCGGTACACCACACAGAATATCTCCGGCTTGTCCTGCTTATCCACCTTTGTGCCGCCCTCACGGTATTCGGCACCTGCCTTGTACTTCACCGTAGCCTCCAACTCCGTAGGCTTCCATGCAAAAGGCACGCCTAACTTCATTTCCTGGAAAGGAGCCTGGACAAAACTCTCGGCATTCTCGTCGTTCAGGTTCAGTATACCTGTGTATATCATGCCAGGTGTACGGTGATGACCGGCAATTGTTCCTGTGAATCCGTTTGCTACGGTAGTCAGTACCACTGCACCGCCCACCTGTGCCGGTTGTACGGGATACTCGTGCAACTGTGCTCCGTTTCTGTAGACCATGAAGTTCTCGTTGGTAGAAGCCCATGTGCCGTACTGGGAGAAAAGCGACAGTGTCAGGTTCTTGTCCGTTTCTGTCCAGTCGTAGTACTTCACGTCCTTGCCGCTATATACACGTTCCGTCAATGTGGGTTCGTAGTTGAAGTCCATCACTGCCGTACCGTCAAACTCGGTCGGTTCGGGCACCTCACCTCCGTCTTCTCCGCTTCCGAGCGGGTTGTTGCAGGTCAGTTTTATATTGTCCAGATAGAGTTTGGAACCCACATTCGCCCTGAAGTGCGCACCCTGCCAACTGGAAGAGGCGCCGATCACTATGCTGTAGCCATAGTTGGACAGTTTGCCCATGTCTATGCGCTCTGCCATTACGGCGTCCGTCAGGGTATCGGCCTTCTCCTTGGTACGGTCAAAAGGATTGTAGTCCAGATAGAGTTCGAAATGCTTCCATTCTCCGGTCACTCCATGTATGGGCGACATGGTGGTCTTGTCCTTCCTCGGATCTGCCTCGTCGTAGTGATGGGCCAGTCGTGCTATTGCCACTATCTTGTCGCTGGAGAGCACATCGTTGCCGTTCAGCGTGTATGTGCCTCCGCAGTTGTCGTAGAGTACGCAGTACAGGTCCGGCTCATCCATAAAAGTGCCTCCCGCATCGGTAACCGACGCCATACCCTCCATGCGCAGGTCCGCCTCCAGTTTCACCGGCAGATAACGGAACGGCACACCGAATCTCGTGGCGAGCAGGGCATCCTTCAGGGCATTGGAAACGTCGAACAGGCCGTTGAACAGACTTCCTGCCGCTGTGGGCATATTCACCATAGCACCGAATGAACCAGTACTTTTCGTCTCCAACTTTATGCAGTCGCTGCCATCCGGACCCACGCCCTTTGCCACCGTGGTGGGATAGTCATCGGCGGGAGCGGCACTCTTGGACAGTTTGTAACCCGGGTTGCCGTTCTGCCATACCGGCTTGCCCGTCTGGAAAAGTGGCTGCAGCAAGGGATCGGTCTCGGTCCATTCGTAGTAAGAGCGGCTCTTGTCCAAGTCGAAGTTGCCGTCGAAAGTATAGTTCATGGCGAAACGTGTGGCAGCAACATCGCCAGCAGCATGCTGGAACGTGATGTAGTAGATTCTTTCCCAATGCTTTTCCGTCATATTGAAACTTTCACTGTGGACGTGTATCTCCACAGGCTTTTCAACGGCATTGGAATAGTCTATCTCCATGACATGCTCCCCTGCCGAATTCTTCACGAACGGGGTCATCACATTGGCATTGTCGGGATCCACCAGATACACCGAGGCACCTTTGAATGCCCTGATATGGGTGGGGCGCCTGCCTATCCTTTTGGCAATGTCCACATCCTGCTTAAGGACAAAGTTTATCCGCTCATCCTGGATAGTGGAGGTCAGGTCCAGTTTCCATCCGTCCCCGGTGGATTCCCCGACACCCGTCTGGAAAACATCCCCAGCCCCGTCTATCTTCACTTCTATCGATTCAATATCGCACTCTATCGCAAGCGGTTCGTCAGAGATGCAGGCTCCCGTCAGCACGGCGCAGGACAGGGCGATAAAACAGTTTCTTACTCTCATACATTCTTTGTATAACATTTCACGGTGCAAATTTAGGAATTTGTACCCACGCGGGCGCATCATATCGGTATTTCTTTTCCGTTTACCGAAATTTACGCAAAAAACATCGGTTTCATCGCATATAATCACTCCCCGTCCTTCGGGGCTGGAACATACGGCCTCTCCACCTTTGCCCGTAAAATCAGCACGTCGTCAACGGGCCTGTCGAGGGAATCCGTGGGTACGGCCTGCATGGACTTTACCACCTCCAGGCCCTCCACCACCTCGCCGAAAACGGTATAGGCACCGTCGAGATGCGGCGTGCCTCCGTACATCTGGTAGTCGCTAATCATAAAGCGGTCCAACTCCACCCCACGCTCTTCAAGGTAAGAGATAGCGCGCTTCAGACTGCCCGGAGTCATCTTGCGACCCCATACGATATAGAACTGCGAGCCGCTGCTCTCCCAGTCCGGGTTAACCTCATCGGGTTCCCTTGCCGCCGCCACACTGCCACGGATATGGAAGAGTTCGGGAAAGACAATCTCTGCCGGAACGGTATATCCCGGTCCTCCGTTGCCAAGAACGGAGTCACGGGGAGCGCCTTTGCTGGCAGGGTCGCCCGTCTGCACCATGAAGTCCTTTATGACACGATGGAAAAGCAATCCGTCATAAAAGCCTTCATCCACAAGACGGATAAAGTTGTCCCTGTGCAGGGGCGTGAGGTTGGAAAGGGCGATGCGGATGTTGCCCATACTGGTTTCCAGGAGCACCACAGCCCTATCGTCCTTGTCTGCCCCACTGGCACACACTGATGACAAAAGCAGGAAGAACACGAGCAGGAACCCGTTGATGCGATTACCATAACTTGTTTTCATAGTCCGACGGCATTATCCAAAATCGATTTGGGATTATCAATTTTCACGCCACAAAAATAGGGAATATTCCCCCACCGACCAAGAAAAACACGACCATTTCTACAAAGCGCTTCGGATTTACCCACCTTGCACCCTCCGCCAACAGCAGGGAGAAAAGACATCGGAAGAACATAATATGTAAAGATTTCTGCAAAGAAGCAGAATGCAGGACGAGCAATTACATGCACACTCTACGCACGGACAAGGAAGAGGTTTCCTCGCCGTGCGGAAGTCTGCACACAAGAAGGAACCACAGCCACGGACAGACGGGCACAACTCCCTGATTAACAGTACGGAACAAGAACCGACGGAAAGACATCCTGAAACGCCACGGAAATTTCGGCACGTCCCCTCGTGAGGACGGAGGCATGCCCTCGTGAGGACAAAGGCGCGCCGTCGGGAGGACGGGGTCGGGTCCTCCCGACGGTCGCAACCCGCTCTCGGGAGGACCGGAAAGCCCCCTCGGCAAAACAGGGCGACAGGCAGGCGGCAACGGCAATGGCATGTAATTATTTTTAACCGTCAGCACCAGGCCGGCAAGAACATCCGTACAGCAAACCGCACAACAGGATCGCGGACAGGCACGGACAGGGCTGCCGGGAAAATTTTTCATTCCACGAAGAAATTAATTCCGCAAAACGGTGGGGAATTGTGGGGAATTTGTTATCTTTGTGGCAAAATTCCATTAAACAAGGTACACACGCATGAGATTTACCGGCAACATAGACGCCAAGACAGACGAGAAGGGACGCGTTTTCGTACCCGCCTCCTTCCGCAAACTGTTGCAGCAGGCCAACCACGACACCCTCATACTGCGAAAGGACATCTTCCAGCAATGCCTGGTACTCTACCCCGAAAACGTGTGGGACGGAATGGTGGATGCCATTGCCGCACGCACCAACCCCTTCGACAGCAAGGGACGGGCGGCGATGAGGGGCTTTGTGGCCGGAGCAGAAAGGATAGGCATGGACGGCAACGGGCGCATACTGATACCGCGAAGGTATCTGGAAGCCGCCGACATACATGGAGAGGTGAGGTTTATAGGAATGGACGACTCCATAGAAATATGGAACCGGCAAAAGGCAGAGAGCATGCTGGACAACCCCTGCAACCTGGCGGAAAGTCTTGAATATCTGATGAATCCGAAAAACGATGAGTAACGATTGCTACCACATACCCGTAATGCTCGGGGAATGCCTTCAGGGACTGGACATCAAACCCGGGGGAACATACTTGGACCTGACATACGGAGGAGGAGGCCACAGCAGGGAGATAGTGAAAAGACTCTCGGCAGAAGGGCATCTGTATGGATTCGACCAGGACATGGATGCCATGAAAGGGGCCATGCAGGACGACAGGTTCACCTTCGTACGCAGCAACTTCCGCTACATAAAGAACTGGATGCAATACTACGGAGTGGAACAGGCGGACGGAATCCTGGCCGACTTAGGGGTGAGCAGCCACCACCTCGACGAGGGAGGAAGGGGATTTTCCTTCAGATACGACGCCCCCCTGGACATGAGGATGAACCAGAAAGGCAAGGTGACGGCACGCGACATCATAGCGGGATACAGCGAAGAGCAACTGGCCGACGTGTTCTACTACTACGGAGAACTGAAACAGAGCCGGCGTCTGGCCGCGGCGATAGTGAAGGCCAGAAACGCCAAGGGAGACATAGCCACCACAGGACAACTGGCAGAACTGGCAGCCCCACTGCTCGGGTTTGACAGGGAAAAGAAAGACCTGGCCAAAGTGTTCCAGGCACTGAGGATAGAGGTGAACGGGGAAATGAAAGTGCTGAAGCAGATGCTGGACCAGGCAACGGACATACTGGCACCGGGAGGAAGATTGGTGATAATGACATACCACAGCCTGGAAGACAGGATAGTGAAGAACCACATCAAGGGAGCGGACATGAAGGAGACAAACCACACCGACGCACAGGCAATGATATTCGGCCGGACAAAGACGGCACTGAGACCCATAAACAAGAACGTGATAACAGCATCGGCGGAAGAACTGGCACGGAACCCGAGAAGCAGATCGGCAAAACTACGCATAGCAGAAAAGGCATGAGGGAGAACGGCAAGAAACAACAGGAAACGGAAAAGAAACCCAGACTGCTCTCCATGCTGAGCAACAGCATGGAGGAGGAAATGGCGCTGAAACAGTGGAGAAGCGTCATACACCAGATGAGCATAGACGGACTGTGGTTCAAAAAGCACATCGGGGTGATTGTGCTGGGAGTAGCAGGCATTATCATATACATTACATGCCGGTACCAGGCACAGCAGGAAATAATCCTTGAAGAGCAACTGAGGACGGAACTGCAGGACTGGAAATTCAGGGCCCTGACAAGAAACAGCGAACTGACACTGAAGACAAGGCAAAGCCAGATAGAAAACGCACTGAAAAATTTCGGCGACAGCACACTGAAAGTAAGCACTGAATCGCCATACATCCTGACAGAGACAACAGAATAAGGCCACCGCAATGAAACCGGACAAGAACAACAGCATAGGACGCTTCCGCATAATCCTCCTACTGATGTGCATACTGGGGATATACATCCTCAGCAGCGCACTGTACACCATGCTGACAAAACAGGAATACTGGACCGAGGTGAGCAAGAAGTTCATCAGACACAACATAGCAATACCCGCCACACGAGGCAACATCTACGACTGCAAGGGCAGGCTGATGGCAGGTTCCGTGCCGGAATACCACATCTTCATGGACTACGTGGTGATAGACAAGGATTCGGTGGCAAGGCGTAAGGCACAGGCGTGGAGGGACTCGGTGTTCATGGCCACGCTGGACACCATCTCCGACGGACTGGCACGGATATTCCCCGACAAGAGGCGAAGCCACAAGGCCAACACAAAATGGTTCCGCGACAGGCTGCTGGAAGGAAAGAGGCGCAAGAGCCACGCATGGAGGATATACCCGCGCAACGCCACATACATACAATACAAGGAGTGCAAGGAACTGCCCCTGTTCAAGGAGACATCATACAAGGGAGGATTCTATGCCGCCACCATAATGCAGAGGAAACACCCCTACGGCTCGCTGGCCTCCAGAACGCTCGGCAGCCTGAGAACGGACTCCAATGCGGCAAAGAACGGACTGGAACTGAGTTACGACACCATACTCCGCGGACAGGACGGCACAAGCCACAGCATGAAGGTAAGGAACAAGAGGGTGCGAATAATAGACGAGGAGGCAAAAGACGGGCACGACCTGATAAGCACCATAGACGTGGACATCCAGGACATGGCGGAAAAGGCCCTGGTGGCCAAACTGAAGGAATCTTCCGTCAATGGCATACTGGGCATGGCAATCGTCATGGAAGTGGCTACAGGAGAAGTGAAAGCCATAGTGAACATGCACCGCGGACGCGACGGCAACTATTACGAAATGAAGAACAGCGCCGTCAGCGACCTCATGGAACCTGGCTCCACCTTCAAGACAGCAAGCATGATGCTGGCCCTCGAGGAGGGGAAGGCCACCCTGAACACCACCGTGGACTGCAGCGGCGGTATATATCCCATGCATGGCCGCAGGATGAAAGACCACAACTGGCACAGAGGAGGATACGGAGTACTGACCTTTTCACAGATACTGGAACAAAGCAGCAACATTGGTGTAAGCCGGATAATTGACGAAGCATACTCCAACAACCCACAAGCCTTTGTGGACGGGTTGCGCAAAATGGGTGTGGGCATACCCTTGAACCTTCCCTTTATCGGCAAAGGAGAGCCAAACATACCCCAGCCTAACAGCAAGGTCAGGTACTGGAGCAAATCCGACCTACCCTGGATGAGCATAGGATACGTATCCCAACAACCCGTAATCAGCACGCTGACCTTCTACAATGCCATTGCCAACAACGGCAAGATGGTGAAACCCAAGTTCGTGAAGGCGGAAATGGAAAACGGACGGATAGTGCGCGAATTTCCCACAGAGGTGCTGATAGAACAGATATGCAAGCCGTCGACACTGAAGGACATTCAGTTCTGCCTGAACAACGTGGTGTCCATAGGCCTGGGCAGGAAAGCCGGAAACGGCGGCAAACTGTTCCAGGTAAGCGGCAAGACGGGTACAGCACAGGTGGCAAGCGGCAGCAAAGGCTATCATAGCGGCGTTACGAAGTACATGGTAAGTTTCTGCGGATACTTCCCCTCGGAAGCCCCGAAATACAGTTGCATCGTGTGCATAGTGAAATCGGGACTGCCTGCATCGGGAGGCGGACAGTGCGGACCGGTGTTCAGCCAGATTTCGCAGTTCATCATGGCACAGAGCGTAAGCCGCGATGCAGCGGAAGTGGCAGACAGCCTGTCGGTGTTCACCCCGAAACAAAAGGCCGCGCGTACCGGAGCAGACAACAATCTGACACGGATACCCGACGTGCGCGGCATGGGTGCCAAAGACGCAGTGTACGTGCTGAAGAAGCGGGGACTGGAAGTGAGAGTGCACGGCAAAGGCACAGTAACGAAGCAAAGCATCGAACCCGGAACGGAGATTACCGAGAAACAGTGCATTTTCCTGCAACTGGAATAAGACGGACTGCATGACGACGGCACACAATACTAACTATATATTCTATATATATTATATATAAGGTGTATGACACTATCTGAACTGATACAACATTACAGACCCATAGAGGTAACGGGAAATACCGGCATAGAGGTCAGCGGCATAGAACTTGACTCCAGAAAATGCCGTCGGGGAAGCGTCTTTGTGGCCATGCGCGGCACACAGACCGACGGACACGAATACATAGACAAGGCCATAAGCATGGGCGCCACATGCATAGTGTGCGAAAGCATGCCTGAAAACAGAGCGCCAGGCGTGACGTATGCACTGTACAAAAACACCACGGACATGGTGGGACCGCTGGCGACAACCTTCTACGGGGAACCCACGAAAAGGATGAAACTGATAGGCATAACCGGAACAAACGGCAAGACCACCATAGCAACCACCCTGTACAACATTGTACGCAGGATGGGCATAAAGGCCGGACTGTGCAGTACGGTGTGCAACTACATAGACGGAGAGGCATATCCCACAGAATGCACCACACCAGACCCCATTACCCTGAACCGCCTGCTCGGCAAGATGGCCGACCATGGCTGCGAGTACGCATTCATGGAGGTGAGCAGCCATGCCGTTGACCAGAAGCGCATAGCGGGACTGACCTTTGCCGGAGGCGTGTTCACGAACCTGACACGCGACCACCTGGACTACCACAAGACCTTCGAGAACTACCGCGACGCAAAGAAGGGTTTCTTCGACATGCTGCCAAAGGATGCCTTTGCAATAACCAACGCCGACGACAAGAACGGCATGATAATGACACAGAACACAAAGGCGGCGGTAAAGACCTATTCCATAAGGGGAGGGGCCGACTTCCACGCCAGAATTCTGGAAGAGAGTTTCGAGGGCATGAATCTGGACATGAACGGACTGGAGGTGTTCGTGCAGTTTGTGGGGCGCTTCAATGTTCAGAACATACTGGCCATATACGGAACGTTACGGATGATGGGGTTTGACGCCAGGGAATCTCTTATACAACTGAGCGCCATGAAACCCGTGAACGGCAGATTCGAGACATTCCGCTCCCACGAGGGGGTGACCGCGGTCATAGACTATGCACACACACCGGATGCACTGAACAACGTGCTGGCAACAATCAATGAGGTGCTGGCAGGAAAAGGGCAGTGCTGGACAGTGTGCGGAGCAGGAGGCAACCGCGACAAGGGCAAAAGACCACTGATGGCGCAAGAGGCCGCCAGACAAAGCGACCGCGTGATAATAACAAGCGACAACCCCAGAGACGAAGACCCGCAGGACATCATCAACGACATGCTGGCAGGCCTGGACAAGGATGGACTGAAGAAGACCGTAAGCATCGTGGACCGCAGGGAGGCGATAAGGACCGCCTGCATGATGGCAAAGAAAGGCGACGTGATACTGGTGGCAGGAAAGGGACACGAAGACTACCAGATAATAAAAGGAGTGAAACACCACTTCGACGACCACGAAGTGGTACGCGAGGCTTTCGGACTGGACTGAACCGCAATACTGACACAATAACCATACAGACAAGACATGCTATACTATCTCTTCCGATACTTGGAACAATATGGAATAAGCGGAGCCGGAATGTGGCAATACATCTCGTTCCGAGGATTGCTGACACTGGTGCTGAGCCTGCTCATATCCATGTGGTTCGGACAATACTTCATAAAATGGATGAAGGAACGCAACATAAGCGAAACCCAAAGGGACGAAAACATAGACCCATACGGTGTGGAGAAGAGAGGCGTCCCCACCATGGGCGGAGTGATAATCATAGTGTCCATCATAATACCCTGTCTGCTGCTCGGACGCCTGCGGAACATATACATGCTGCTGATGCTCGCCACCACGCTGTGGCTGGGATGTATTGGCTTCCTGGACGACTACATCAAACTGAAGATAAACAAGGACGGACTGAGGCCCATCTATAAACTGGCAAGCCAGGCCCTGCTGGGACTGACAATAGGACTGACACTGTGGCTCAGCCCCGATGCCGTAATCCGAGAGAACATAACCATAAGCAAGAGAGGGGCAACCGAGACGGTCATACACAAGAGCGAACCGGTAAAGAGCACCATCACCACAATACCGTTCGTCAAGAACAACAACCTCAGTTACAGCAACCTGTTCTCCTTCCTGGGCAAATACCGCACGGCGGCAGGATGGATTTTCTTCGTGATAATGGTTACCTTCGTGGTAATGGCGGTAAGCAACGGGTCGAACCTGAACGACGGCATGGACGGCATGTGTGCCGGCAACTCGGCAATAATGGGTGTGGCACTGGCCATACTGGCCTATGTGTCCAGCCATATTACCCTGGCGGGATACCTGAACATAATGTTCATACCGGGGTCGGAAGAACTTGTCATATTCATGCTGGCATTCGTGGGCGCACTGATAGGCTTCATGTGGTACAACGCATATCCGGCACAGGTGTTCATGGGCGACACCGGCAGCCTGGCCATAGGCGGAATCATAGCCGTAACGGCAATAATAATACACAAGGAACTGCTGCTGCCCGTAATATGCTTCGTGTTCGTGATGGAAAGCGTGAGCGTGCTGCTGCAGACAAACGTGGCAAAGATGGGCAACAAGCGAGGACAGAAGTGGAGGGTGTTCAAACGTGCACCGATACATGACACTTTCCGCATAAAGCCCGGACAACTGAGCCCCGACCTGAAAATACTGTTCAACTGGCCCAAGGGCTGCTGGCTGGAAAGCAAGATAACCACAAGGTTCTGGATAATAACAATACTGATGGCCACACTGGCCATTGTGACACTGAAAATAAGATAACGGAAGATGAGCAAGATAGCAATACTCGGTGCCGCAGAAAGCGGTGTGGGGGCGGCAGTCCTGGCGCAGAAGAAGGGATACGAGGTCTTTGTAAGCGACATGGGCAAGATAAAGGAGCACTACAAGAACACACTGGACGGATACGGCATAGAATGGGAGGAAGGCGGCCACACGCCCGAGAAAATCCTGGACGCAGATGAGATAATAAAAAGTCCGGGCATACCCGACAACGCACCCATGGTGGCACAGGCGGCAGGGAAAGGAATACACATCATCAACGAAATAGAGTTCGCCGCCAGATACACCGATGCCAAGATGATATGCATTACAGGCAGCAACGGCAAGACCACAACCACAAGCCTGATATACCACATACTGAAGAACGCCGGCTACAATGTGGGACTGGCAGGAAACATAGGCCGCTCGCTGGCACTCCAGATAGCAGAGGGATGCACATACGAATACTACGTGATAGAACTGAGCAGTTTCCAACTGGACAACATGTACGACTTCCACGCCAACATCGCCGTGCTGCTGAACATAACCCCCGACCATCTGGACCGCTATGACAACGACATGCAGAAATACACGGACTCCAAGATGAGAATCATACGCAACCAAGAGGCCGACGACGCATTCATCTATTGGGCCGACGATCCGATCATCAAGGCAGAACTGGAGAAGTACGGCATCAAGGCGCGGAAATGCCCGTTCTCCATCCTGAGCAAGAACGGAATGATAGGATACATAGAGAACGGGACCTACACTCTGGAAACCCCTACCCCGTTCAACATGGAACAGGAATCCCTGTCGCTGAACGGCAAGCACAACATGTACAATTCCCTTGCCGCAGGCATAGCGACACGACTGGCAGGCGTAAGCGACGAGAACCTGAAGAAAAGCCTTTCAGACTTCCAGGGCGTGGAACACCGCCTGGAGAAAGTGGCCACCGTGGGAGGCGTGCACTACATCAACGACTCCAAGGCAACAAACGTGGACGCATGCTGGTATGCACTGGAAAGCATGACGACACCAACCATACTGATTATCGGCGGCAAGGACAAGGGCAACGACTATGAGGCCATCAAGGAACTGGTAAGGGAGAAGTGTGCCGGACTGGTGTTCCTCGGGGCCGACAACAGCAAACTGCACACGTTCTTCGACCCGCTGGGCATACCTACTGCCGACACGCACAGCATGAAGGAGTGCATAGAGGCCTGCAATGCAATGGCAAAGCCGGGCCATACCGTACTGCTGAGCCCGTGCTGCGCAAGTTTCGACCTGTTCAAGAACATGGAAGACAGAGGCGAGCAGTTCAAGGAACTTGTCAGAAACCTCTAAAAGAAGAACACCAAGACATACAAGACGACAAACGAACAACACACAAGACCACACATGAACAACTGGAGCAAGAAGAACTTCAAGGAAAACGGGCTGATGCAGGGCGACATGGTGCTTTGGATGGTATTCCTGTCGCTGTGCTTCATATCCATCATCACCGTATACAGCGCATCCAGCAACATGACCTACTCTTCAGGCAAATACTGGGCTCCCGTCATGCGCCACGGCAGTTTCATCCTGCTGGGCATAGGATTCACGTGGGTAATGCACATGCTGCCGTGCAAACTGTACAAGATACTGGGACTGGGAGTGTCGCTATTCTCCTACATACTGCTCGTGTGCGCACTGTTTGCAGGCAAGGTGAACGGCGCATCCAGATGGGTAGGCATCGGAGACTTCTCGTTCCAACCCAGCGAAATAGCCAAACTGGGACTGGTGATGACCACTGTGTTTGTCTTCAGCGTGTTCAGGGACAAGAAGGGTGTGAGTTCGTTCGGCTTCAGGCTGGCCGCCATAAACATAGCATGCACGCTGATGCTTATAGTGACTGAAAACCTTAGCACCGCAGGCATCATATTCATCGTGATGTTCTTCATAGCATTCTACGCACAGGTGTCGTCCAGACTACTCATGTGGATAGGAGGCACACTGAGTGTACTTGCCCTGACGGGATTCCTGACCGTACACAACATACCCCAGAGCACGCTGGACGAATGGGCCAATAGCGACGGCATCATGCACCGTGTGCCCACATGGGTGAACCGGTTGAAAAGCGACAACGTGCTACCGCCGGACCCCAAGGACTACAACATTACCGAGAACATACAGGTGACGCACGCACAGATAGCAATAGCCACATGCGGCATAGTGGGCCGCGGACCGGGAAACTCCATAGAACGCGACTTCCTGCCACAGGCCTTCTCGGACTTCATCTATGCCATCATAGTGGAGGAATTCGGCATATTCGGAGGAGGGCTGGTCATGTTCCTGTACCTGCTGCTGCTGTACCGCGCACTGCGTATAGCGCAACGGTGCAAATCCCTGTACCCGGCATACCTGATAATGGGACTTGCGCTGATGCTGGTCACACAGGCCATGGTGAATATGGCGGTGGCAGTGGGCGTGTTCCCTGTCACAGGGCAACCGCTCCCGCTTATCAGCCGCGGCGGAACAAGCACATTCGTCAACTGCGCATATCTTGGCATAATGCTCAGCGTGAGCCGTTCGGCACGAAAGATGGAAGACACAAAAGAGCAAAATAACACGGAAAACGAACCAAAGCAAGCAGAGGCATGAAGAATCCGAGGATAATAATTAGCGGAGGAGGTACGGGAGGACACATCTTCCCGGCAGTAAGCATAGCAAACGCGCTGAAGAAACTGCGGCCAGAAGCAGAAATACTGTTCGTGGGAGCCAAGGACCGCATGGAGATGCAACGTGTGCCACAGGCAGGATACAAGATTGTAGGACTGCCTGTCAAGGGACTGATAAGGCCTCTGTGGAACCTGAAGAACATCGGCATCCTGATGGACTTCATCAAGAGCAAGCGAGAGGTAAAGAAGATAATCCGGGAATTCAGGCCCGACGTGGCAGTGGGCGTGGGAGGATATGCCAGCGCCGCCACACTCAATGCCGCCTACGACATGGGAGTACCATGCCTGATTCAGGAACAGAACAGTTTCGCCGGACTGACCAACAAGACACTGGCGAAGAAGGCAAGCAAGATATGCGTTGCCTATGAGGGAATGGAACGTTTCTTCCCTGCCGACAGGATCCTGCTGACAGGAAATCCCGTAAGACAGAGCCTGCTGAACCCCAACCTGGACAAGGAAGAGGCACTGTCCGAATTCGGACTTGCCGCCAACAAACCCGTAATCCTCATTATAGGCGGCAGCCTGGGAGCGCGCACGCTGAACAACAGCGTACTGAAATCCCTTGAACGCATACGCAACTCAAACGTACAGTTCATCTGGCAGACCGGCAGTTACTACAGGGAGAGCATCACCCAGGAACTGGAGAGGTACGGCACGCCAAGAAACCTGTACGTAACAGATTTCATCCGTTCCATGGACAAGGCATACAAGGCGGCCGACCTTGTAATAAGCCGCGCCGGCGCAAGCAGCATCAGCGAACTGTGCCTGTTAGGCAAACCGAGCATCCTCGTTCCCAGCCCTAATGTGGCCGAAGACCACCAGACACACAATGCCATGGCACTCGTCAGGAAAAACGCGGCATTGCTGGTAAAGGATGCCGAAGCGGAGGAAAGCCTCATCCCACTGGCAATAAAGACCGCAACGGACCACAACGTGCTGGAACCTCTGGGAAAGAATGCACTGGCAATGGCACTGACAGACTCGGATATAAGGATAGCGGAAGAAGTGCTCAAACTAATCAAAAACAACTAAGCAGTATGCAAGCAGTATATTTCATAGGTATAGGAGGCATAGGCATGAGTGCCATTGCACGCTATTTCCTCAAATCCGGAGTATTCGTGGGCGGATACGACAGGACACCTACTGCCCTGACGGAAACACTGGCCAAGGAGGGTGCGGCAATACACTACGAAGACAACATAGGACTAATACCGGAAGAGTGCCTGCATAAGGACAGGTGCCTGGTGATATACACCCCGGCCATACCTTCCACGCATACGGAACTGAACTACTTCAAGGACCACGGCTTTGAGATGCAGAAGCGCGCACAAGTGCTCGGCACACTGACACGCTCCCTGAAAGGACTATGCGTGGCAGGCACACATGGCAAGACCACCACCTCGGGCATGACCGCACACATACTGCACCAGAGTCATATTGGCTGCAACGCCTTCTTAGGAGGAATAACAAAGAACTACGGCACAAACTATATCCTGTCCGACAAGAGCCCGTATGTTGTCATAGAGGCCGACGAATTCGACCGCTCCTTCCATTGGCTCAGGCCATGGGCTACCGCCATAACCTCCACCGATGCCGACCATCTGGACATATACGGAACGGAGGAGGCTTATCTGGAATCGTTCTCGAAATACACAAGCCTGATACAACCGGGAGGTTTCCTGGTCATGCACACAGGAATGAAGATGAAACCCGACACACAGGAGGGCGTAACCACGTATTACTACGGCAGAGAGGAGGGCGACTTCCATGCAGAAAACATAAACATAGGCAACGGACGCATCACCTTTGACCTGGTATCTCCCATAGAGGACATAAAGGACATAGAATTAGGCGTGCCCATGGCAATAAACATAGACAACGGCATAGCCGCCATGGCCCTGGCACAGATTGCCGGTGCAGAAGCCGGGGAAATACGCCGGGCAATGCTCGGTTTCGGAGGAATGGACCGCCGATTCGACTTCCACGTGCGCAGAGACGACATGGTCTACATCTCCGACTATGCGCACCATCCCGAGGAAATACGGCAGAGCATCCTCAGCATCAGGCAACTGTACGAAGGACGACGCATAAGGGCCATATTCCAACCACACCTGTACAGCAGGACAAACGACTTCTACAGGGAGTTTGCCGACGCACTGTCACTCCTGGACGATGTGGTGCTAATGGACATATACCCCGCCAGAGAAGAACCAATCCCCGGGGTGACATCAAGACTGATATACGACAACCTAAAACCAGGCACACGCAAGGCGCTGTGCAGCAAGGCGGACATACTGCAGCATGTCTGCCAAAAGGATTTTGACGTGCTTGTAACCTTGGGGGCTGGCGACATAGAAGACTTTGCCGGCAAAATCACAGAGATACTAAGCAGATGAACCCATGAAGACAGCAATAAAGATAATACTTCTGACCGGAGTCCTGTGCTACCTTGTCTTTGCCGTCGCCACAATGTCGCAAGACAAGGACAGGAGGATCTGCCATGACATAAGCATCATCATAGAGGACTCTACCGCAGACAACTACATAGACAGCCGGTATATAGAAAACATCATCACCAAGGCAAAATGCCAAATCAAGAACATGCCCATCAGCCAAATAGATGCCAACAGCATTGAGGGGCACATACTGGGAAGCCCGTACATAGATTCCGTAATATGCTACTACACCCCGGAAAACACTATGTGCATAAGGGTGTTCACAAGGACACCGGTGCTACATGTCATCACAGAGGCCGGAGAGGACTACTACATGGACATGAAGGGAAACGCCATGCCAACCGATGAATTCCTCATGGACATCTGTCTGGCCACAGGCAACATAACAAAAGAATACGCACGGGAGAAACTGACCGGACTCGCTGATTTCCTGAACAACCACCCGACATGGAACAAGGAAATACAACAAGTGTACGTAAGAAACGAAAAGCAAATAGAACTGATCCCGCACGCGGGCGAACATATTATAATATTAGGCGAACCAAAGGACATTAAAGACAAACTGGACAGACTGGACACGTTCTACAAGGAAGGGCTGGACAAGACCGGATGGAACAAATACAGCACCATTGACCTGAACTACGCAGGCCAGGTGGTATGCACGAAGAGACACAAAAAATAAAGACACTACATACTATGGCAGCAGAAAAGGACATCATTGTAGCATTGGAACTGGCAACCACATCAATCCGTGCTATCGCAGGACAACGCATGCCCGACGGGACCATGCAGGTACTCGCCTTTGCAGAAGAAAACGCATCCAACTGCATACGCAAAGGCATCATAGACAACATCGACAAGACCACACAGGCCATCTCGCGAGTACTCGGACAGATAGGACTGCAGTTGGGGCAGACCATCGCACGCATATATGTGGGACTGGGAGGACAGTCGCTGCACTCCGTACAAAACCGCATACTGCGCTCCTTCACCGAAAAGACACAGATCAGCAACAACATGATCGACCAACTGATGGACACAAACCGCGGCGTAGTATATACCGACTCTGAGATACTGGAGGTCATACCCCAGGAATACAAAGTGGGAAACAGAGCGGTTCCTGACATCGTGGGCATGCAGGTGGAGCAGATGGAAGCAAACTTCCTGAACATCATCGCACGAAGTTCACTGTCGGAGAATATAGAGAAATGCGTGAACGGAGCCGGATTCGAAATAGCAGAGATGCTCATAACTCCCCTGACGCTGGGAGACTGCATACTGAATGCCAGCGAGAAACGTTCGGGGTGTGCACTGGTGGATATTGGCGCCGACACCACTACAATGGAAGTGTATACCAACAACATCCTGCGCAAACTGGTGGTCATTCCCATAGGAAGCGGCAACGTGACCATGGACATCGCCAACTGCCTGACCATAGAAACAGAAGAGGCGGAATCATTGAAACTGAAATATGGCAGGGCATTGCTTGAAGACCACGATACGGCACAGCACAACATACTGCAACTGTCGCACGGCAGGGAAATAAGCGAAAGCAGGCTTTGCGAAATCATAGAGGCAAGATACGAGGAAATACTACGCAACATCTGGGCACAGATAGAAGACGACAGCGACAAACTGACCTCAGGCATCGTGTTTACCGGTGGCGGCGCCCAGGTGCGCTATCTGACAGAAGCCTTCCAGCAGATTACCAACAGAAGCAAGCAGATACGCATAGCCAAAGGACTTCCCACGGACATCACCATCGGCCCTAACATATATGTGCCGGACAACGGAAGACTGAACTGCATACTGTCACTACTGCTGTGGGGCGACCAGAACTGCATCACACACAATCCTGTGCAGAACACGACAGAGGTTCACGTAACAAACATACCGGTAACCATAGAACAGACAACGGAACAGACAACGGAAGAAAAGGTATCCGACACGGCAGAGGACAACCAGGAAAGACCGGAAACCGCAGACGATGAACCGAAGAAAAAGAAAAGGGGACTCTGGGAAATCCTCACAAGAGCCCTTACAGAGGACGAATAACAACACGAAACAACACTAACACCCATAAATACATTAGGATATGGCTAACCAACAAGATATCGATTTTGATATGGGGCTTCCCATCGTTGACCTTCCAAAGACCAACAACTGCATCATCAAGGTTATAGGCGTGGGCGGCGGTGGCGGAAACGCCGTCAACCACATGTACCGCGAGGGCATACACGATGTTTCCTATGTCGTGTGCAACACAGACAAGAAGGCTCTCGACGATGCCGCCGTCCCCAACCACCTGCAATTGGGCAACGACGGACTCGGTGCCGGCAACCGTCCGGAAAAGGCACGCCAGGCCGCCGAAGAGAGCATGGACGCCATCAAGGAAATGCTTAACGATGGAACACGCATGGTATTCATCACTGCCGGCATGGGCGGAGGTACCGGTACCGGTGCCGCTCCCATCATAGCGAAGTGTGCCAAGGAGGCAGGCATCCTTACAGTAGGCATAGTGACCATACCGTTCAAGTTCGAAGGCATAAAGAAGATAAACCAGGCCCTGGACGGCGTGGAGGAAATATCAAAGCACGTTGACGCCCTGCTGGTAATCAACAACGAGCGCCTGCGCGAAATATACCCCGAACTTACCGTCATCAACGCCTTTGCCAAGGCCGACGACACGCTGACCGTAGCAGCAAAGAGCATTGCCGAAATAATAACCATGCACGGCATCATGAACCTTGACTTCGAGGACGTGACCACCGTACTGAAAGACGGCGGCGTAGCCATCATGAGCACAGGATACGGCGAGGGCGAGAACCGCGTCACCAAGGCACTTACAGAAGCGCTCACCTCCCCGCTGCTGAACCACAACGACATCTTCAACTCCAAGAAAGTGCTGCTGAACATCAACTTCTGCGCAGACGACGAGCACAGTTCCCTGATGATGGAGGAAATGAACGAGATACACGAGTTCATGGGCAAGTTCCGCCACGACGTGGAGACAAAATGGGGACTGGCCACCGACTCCACGCTGGGAAGCAAAGTAAAGATTACACTGCTGGCCACAGGATTCGGCCTGCAAAGCATCAGCGGCATGAGCAACCACCAGGAGGAGAAGAAAGAGAAACTCACCGCCGAAGACAAGGAACGCCGCGAAACCCGCGAAGAACTGATAAACACCTATTACCAGGACGGCAACAAGACCACCAAACACCGTCACAACAACATCTTCATCTACACGGCAGAGAACATGGACAACGACGACATCATTTCCCGCGTGGACGCAACCCCCACTTGCCGCCGCAGCAAGGAGGAACTTAACAGGCTGAAGAACGATGCCGTAGAATAATCCGCATCAGGAAAACAATTCACGCAGAATATCCACACTCTGCAATTCACCGAACGCCGGAACATGCAAACGGTAATACTGCAATATTACCTCCAGCATGTGCCGGCGTTCGTTTCTGCCAATACGCAGAAGGTGCATCTGGGAATAATCCAGACGCAACATCAATGGAATCCATGCGGCATAGCCGGCCTCAAGGTACTGCCCGTGCTCCGGCAATACGGATGTGAACGATGCACTCTTCATATCGTACACCCTGCCCCTTCCGTATCCGTCCGTGCCTGGCAGTATACCCAAAAAACGAGTCATCCTGACCATCAGCAGCAAATGGAACTCAGACACATGACCGTCCGACTCGTCCAGCCATGCAAGCGAATTCGTCAGGAAACCGAACAGTTCAGCGTTCACCCCCTCCCCTCTCAGGCTATGGTAAAGGAAATCGGCAAGGAATATGGAAATGGAAGCCTTGAAGGGATGATAGGGCAAGTCCCTCCATGGCACGGAAATAGAAACTTCACCTAATTTCTGGAATTCGGACGAAGGGCGGTAGTCCATATTGACATCCAATATGTTCAGCAACTGCCACAACGCACTGCGACCGCCGCCACGGCCGCCACGGGTCAGACGGACCATGGCCGTAACCATACCGTAATGCTCCGTAAACATAGACACGACAAGCCTGCTGTCGCTGTATCTTACCGTCCTTAACACTATCGCTCTGGTCGCCTGCATACCTTTACACTCTTATCTATGCGAAGTTATCCAATTTCACCTAAACAAGAGGTCTTTTCATAAAAAACACAGGCATTGTTGCATTTTTTCCCTAAATTATTTTGTCAATTCAAAGTTTCAACGTACCTTTGCACCGCAAAAACGGAACAACGCCGTTTGAGCACTGGCATAAAAGCCGAAGGTAAGGTCCCTTCGTCTATCGGTTAGGACGAGAGATTTTCATTCTCTAAAGAGGAGTTCGACTCTCCTAGGGACTACGAAAGTAAAAAAAGAAATAGATTAAGTAAGACATGGCAAACCACAAGTCATCTTTAAAGAGAATCCGCCAGGAGCAGAAGAGAAGACTCCACAACAGATATTACGCCAAGACCATGCGTAATGCTGTACGCAAGTTGCGTGCCACCACAGACAAGGCAGAGGCAACAGAATTGTATCCCAGCGTTCAGAAGGCACTGGACAAACTGGCTAAGATCAACATCATCCACAAGAACAAGGCTTCAAACCTGAAGAGCAAGTTGGCAAAGCACATACAGAAGTTGGGCTAATAAGAAGGATTCTCTAAACAAGACAGAAAAATATAACGGCTTCCTGCACAGGAGGCCGTTTTCTGTGTATATGACAACATGTAATACAAAAAATAACGCTATAAACAGTATTTAATGATTTAGCAAGTACTGCAGAAACTTTTACTTAAATAAACTTAATTCATAGTGCAATGTTCGTGATTGCTATTGCCCAATACCAACATTTTACTACTTTTGCGACGGAAACGACACATAACACACACTATGGAAGACCAAATCAGACAAATAGCCAACTCCTTTGCTGTTGAATATTGCAGTGATGCCATATACCCCGCACATCTGTTCAAAGCCATGCTCCACAAGGAGGCAGGACTGATTCACTTCATTGAAACGGAACTGAACAAGGACTATTACTATCTGCAGGAATGGGCAGACGTGCAGATGCAGCTTTCACCCCGCGCCACCAGACCTTCCAAGGACCTGAACCTCTCTGAAGAGTCTATGGCAGTAATGGAAGAGGCCGAATCGTACCAGATGCGCTTCGGTCTGGAGCAGTGCGAACCCGTCTGCATACTGGCATCTCTGGTCACTCCCGGCGTAGGTTTCTCCTTCGACCAGTTGAAGACCCTGCCCTTGAATGCTTCGGAGATATGCGACAAGATGGGCACGGGCACACAGGTAAGTCCCGATACAGTGGCATCTGCTTCGCCTTCCGCTTCCGGCAGTGCCAAGGGAGGCGGCAACATACAGAAGTACTGCATAAACAAGAGCGAAGAAGCCCTGGCCGGCAAACTGGGCAGCATAGTGGGCTTCGAGAACGAGATTTCCACCATCTATGAGATATTGGGCAGGAAGACCAAGTCCAACCTGCTCATCACCGGCGAATCGGGTGTGGGCAAGACCTCGCTCGTTAACGGTTTTGCCATACAACTGGCCAACGGACGAGTGCCAGGCTTCCTGAACAATGCCGTGGCATACGAACTGGACCTGGCAGCACTCTCGGCCGACGCTTCATACAAAGGCGAGGTTGAGGACCGTTTCAAGAAACTGCTGGCCGAAATCAAGGAGCAGAAGAATGCCATCCTTATCATCGAGTCCATAGACAAACTGTTTGACAAGCAGGGCACACTCTACGGAGCCGCCACCATGCTGAAACAGGAACTGGGCAAAGGCAGCGTGCTACTGCTATGCACCTCATCCATAGACGGTTTCACAAAAAACATAGAGACCGACAAGGAGTTTGTGAACAAACTGGAGCGCATAAGCATAGAGGAACCGAATGCCGACCTTTGCCTGCGAATCCTGAAGGGTGCCTCACAGGGTTATGAGACATTCCACGGACTCAGTGTGGACGAAACAGTAATGGCCGATGCCATCCGTCTGGCAAAGCGCTATCTGACCGAGAAAGCCCTGCCAGACTCCGCTTTCGACCTGATAGACCGTACCATGGCCCTGCTGAAGACCATGAACGACATGTCCGGCAAGGACCTGCAGGCCATACAGGAGAAACTTGACGTGCTCTCAGGAAAAGCAGGGAATGCCGAAGAAACGGAATCGCTGATGAAGGAACTGGATTGGCTCAACTATGAACTGATGAACAAGGTGAGCTGCATCCTGCTTGCACAACTGGACACAGATACCGACTTCAGCAAGATACCTACTGTTCAGGAGCGTCTGGACTACCTGCAGAAGACCGTCAGCCAACTGGTGGAACTCAGCGCAGAGAAGCGTACCGCCCTGGACAGCGCCGATCTCTATGCCGTAGTGGCAAAGCAGACGGGCATACCTCTGGGCAAGGTGCAGTCAAAGGAGCGCGACCGTCTGACCAACGGCGAGGCTACACTGAAGAAGCGCGTTATAGGTCAGGACCATGCCGTGAAGATAGTGCTGGATTCCGTGTTCGAGTCCCGTTCTGGCCTGAACAAGAAAGGCCAGCCCATGGGTTCGTTCTTCTTCCTTGGTCCCACGGGTACAGGTAAGACCGAGTTGTCCAAGGCTCTGGCAGCCTTCCTTTTCGAGGATGAATCCTCGCTGATCCGCTTCGACATGTCCGAGTTCAAGGAAGAACACTCTGTGGCGCTTCTCTATGGTGCACCTCCGGGCTATGTAGGTTATGAGGAAGGCGGTCTGCTGGTAAACAAGATACGTCAGAAACCCTACTCCGTGGTGCTGTTCGACGAGATAGAGAAGGCACACAAGTCTGTATTCGACCTGTTCCTGCAGATTCTGGACGAGGGCAAACTGCACGACCGTCTTGGACGCGTGGGCGACTTCTCCAATGCACTGATACTCTTTACCTCCAACATAGGCAGCCAGTTCATAGTGGATGCCTTCAACCAGGGCAACATCCCACAGAACAACGACCTGATGGACATCATGCAGGGACATTTCCGCCCCGAGTTCCTGGCACGCCTTACGGAGATTGTACCCTTCTCGCCAATCATGCCGGAGGGTGTGGTACGCATCTTCGACATACACCTGAAGGGTCTGCTGAAACTGCTCGAGGAGCAGGGCATAACCCTGACCATGACCGACGAGGTGAAGCAGGAAATAGCCATGAAGGGCTACAACCAGCAGTACGGCGCACGCCCACTGATAGGCATCATACGCAAGGAACTGCGCCACCCTTTGTCCAAACTCATCATCTCGGGCGCAATAAAGTCTGGCGACAATGTGGAGGTGAGGATAACCGACGGCAAGCCCGACTTTGTGGTAACAGGTTCCAAGTAGGCATACCTTATATATATAATACAGCATAATCGATAACCAATATAAACCTAAAACAATTTCTATTATGGCAATGAAAGAGAATTTCATCTCGATGGCTCCAGATGAAGAATCCAATGCGAAAGTCTCTCCGGTCGACAACAACAAGACCCTGATGATTGACCAGTACACATCCGACGCAGAACCCGGCAACCCGGAGTTCGTGGAGGACATCCAGTGCATCGCCGACGCATTTGCACACTTCAAGCCCAAGGTGGAGGTGGATTTCGTGGACGACGAAGGCGGTTCGGTAAACGAAGTGCTTGAGTTCAACGAACTGCGCGACTTTGAGGCTCAGGGCGGCAAGGGCAAACTGGTATCAAACAGCCAGTTCCTATCCGGCGTGAAGCAGAAGATAGACACCAGCGCCAAGATACGCAAGAGCATTGAGCAGAACCGCAAACTGCGCGACATCCTGAAGGACACTTCGGCACGTGAAGAACTGAAGGAAATGCTTCAGGCAATGTTGGAAGAATTGGAAGGTAACAAATAAAAACTATTAGTCATGGCTGAAACAGAAGCAAAAAAAGCAATCATAACCGAACAGGCTGCAGGTGCAGAAGTTCGTTCCGCAGAGAAGAAGGATACCTCCAAGTTGTTGTCTGCCTTTGGTGGTTTCAATGCCGTACGTGGCTTCATGCCCGATGCCGACAACCTGAACCCTGCCAAGAAGGCCGCCAAGGCTGTCTTCCTGAGTGACAAGCGTTTCAAGGACAAGCGCGAGACCCTGATCAACGACATCAAGGGCTGGCTGGAGATTCTGGACGAGGGTCACGGCAGCGCCACAGAGTTTGTGGATGCATGCAAGGCAAAGGAGGAGAAGTTTACAGGCGTGCTGAGCCAGGGCATTACCGATGCTCTGTATGCTACCCAGAACCTGGAGCGCTCTTACCGCTCTCTGGACTCTTTCTTCAAGACTGCCAATGCAGAGAAGGTGAAGAACCTGCGTGTGATCAACGTATATAAGGACGACATAGCCGATGACGATTCAGGCTTTGCACAGGAGGTGGACAATATCCTGCGCGGCGGCTTCGACCGTCTGAGCCTGAAGGACTGCTACAGCCTGATGGTTGTTCCAGGCAACGTGTTCCAGGACAAGGTTTCCCTGCTCCAGTGGGCAAAGATAGCCTTCAAGTACAAGGTGATGCTCATTACCGACCATGCCGACGAATACTCCTTCGACGACCTCTTTGCCAACACCGAGGGCTACAAGGACAGCGACATCGAGTTACAGAACGTTATCATGACCGCCAACTGGCTGGTTGGCCGCGAGGCAGAGAAACTGTCTGAGGACGAGAAGGAGAATGCGGCATTCTACATTGCCGGTTCCGGTGCCTTGGCAGGCAAACTGTACGACGAGAGCGCAAGCATGGCACAAGGTGCAGGCGGCAAGAAGTACGGTACTCTGGACGGCGTGAAGGGCGTGAAACTGGACCTGCTCAAGTCCGAGATAGCATCTCTGATGGACAACCAGGTTATCCCCATGGTATACTCCGAGGGCCGGGTGATGGCATTCAACAACTCAACCCTGTACAACGGCGACAACACCGCCATGAAGGAGTACCCCATCGTACGCGTTTTCGACTGGGTGAAGAAGGTGCTGATGAACTTCGTTCACGAAGTGGCATTGGAGAACTGGGATCCATACAACTCTCCCAAGAACCTGAAGGCAAAGATCCAGGCATTCCTGAACGACTACAAGGGCTATGGCAACCTGTTCCAGAACTACGAGATAAAGGAACCCACACAGGATCCCGTCACAAAGCGCATTACCTGTGACATCAGCCTTACCCCCTTCTATTCTGCCAAGAACTTTGTCATCAAGGTGGCTGCCGACAAGAAGGACAAGGAAGCACAGATGGCATAATGCAGTCTAACATCATACACACAACAGTAAAAACCTAAAACAAAAAAACTATGGCAAAGACACCTGTTAAATTGGAGATTGACGGTTACAAGGAACGCGAAGTGCTCATGGTAACCTACGAATTTGATCAGGCAACCGACGTAGAGGGCCAGATGTCTGGTATCCCCCGTGGCGGTAAGATAAAGATTAGAGTTAAAGCACATAACGACGGCACTCCCGACCTGCTGGCATGGATGGTGGAGCGCAACCTGCCCAAGAACGGCGTTGTTACCTTCATGGAAACAAAGACCGGCAAGGTGATGAAGACCATCAAGTTCACCAATGGCTATTGCATCGACTTCGACGAGAAGTGGGAAGACAAGAAGGGCCACTTCGAGGAGATCGTAATCACATGCCAGAAGATCGAGTTCGAATCCGTAGTGTTCGAGAACGACTGGGCTTGATACCTTAGTTCTAATCCGTAATTAAAAACATTTGATGCAATATGGCAGAGAATTTGACACCTGTACAGCTTGAAGTCGGTGGCTTCGACGTACGTGAAGTGATGTTGATAGATTATAAGTTCAATCAGGAAGTAGACCGCGAAGGCCAGATTTCCGGTATTCCCCGTGGCGGCCGCATTACCATCCGCGTGAAGGCCATGAACGACGGCAACAACCAGTTGCTTCAGTGGATGCTGGCTCCCAACGACCCGCGCGACGTGAAGGTTACATTCTTCAACACCATCGACGGTTCCACCATGAAGGAACTCAATGGCACAGGTTGCTATTGCGTACACTTCATCGAGAAGTGGGAAGACGGCATGGGCCACTACGAAGAGATTGAAATCGTTTGCCAGGAACTGAAGAACGGACCCGTAGAGTTCGTAAATCCCTGGAGATAACACAGCATTATCAGGGCACAGGCTGACCGGAAGGGTTTCCTGTGCCCTGCTTTTTCTTCTAAAAAACCAAAACTATGTCATTATCGGCAACCCTACAGATTGGTGACAACCACATCGGAGTCTACAACCGCCAGTACAAGGTTGTACGTTGCCAATACAACTTTTCCCGAGGCTATAACTTCCGCATGCCGGATACTGTGGCACGCAACAAGAGCATAGCCATTACCATAGTCGCACCGGGCAAGGAAGACCTCAGCCTGTACGACTGGTATATAAACCGCACCCTGTTGAGCGGCCGGATTGTGTTTGACCTCTCCGGCCAGGCCATGTTCGACGAGAACCCCAAGATTCTTATGTTCGAAGGAGCATCATGCTTCTCGTTGAGCGAATCCTACCACATAGACCAAGAAAACCGCCGTCTTCTGCACATAGAAATCACTGCCGAGGAAACGACGGTGGACTCCATATTCTTCAAGAACTACTGACCGCCTCCACTACAACTTTATATATATAATACAATACCATGCCCGAATATATGTCCAAGCAACTAAAGGCCGTGATGTTTCTGGACGACATCACCGAAGGGATACCTTTGCGTCAGGAAAACGGCTTCACAGTACAGCATTTCGATTACTCCTGTTTCAGAAGTAGGGACAAGGCCGGAGTGCCTTTCGGTCCATCCAATGCTGCGCTGATGCAGATTACCCTGAAGACAATCTCCTCCGACGGATACAAGGAACTGTACCAACGCTTGGGCAGTATGGAGCAATTTGCCTTCTCCTTGATTTTCAATGCTGCCTACGACGACTTCCGCATCCTCCAGGACTATGCCGATGCAATGATAGTGAACGGCTACGTGGTGGAGGTAGAGGAACTCTTCGATACCAAGGACCCGCAGCACAACGGCATGACACTGAACATGAAGATTCTGCTACACTCGCTGGACTATATCGGAAGCAGAGTGGAAAGGAAACTTGTAGTTAACCACTGACATTCTAAACGATAACCGCCACACATATACATATATTTCAATAAATACTATGGCAGACAATTCAGGCAACAACACGTCATATATTTTAGATTCCACGAAGATAGAACTGGAATTGGGCAAAACCACAACCATTGAAATTTTTCCATCACCTGGTCCTGATGACAATGTTTCGTGGTCGACCCAATACAAGAACAACGTTTCCATAGTTCAGGAGGAACATGGCAAGGTTACGGTAAAGGGATTGGTTGAAAGTTCGTATTCGTATATTACCGCCACGGTGAACGGCAAGGAAATCAGTCCTTCGTGCAAGGTTTCTGTCTTCTGCATTCCTGTGGAAAGCATTAGCATAAGCACAAGTGCCTTGTCAATGGAAGTAGATGATACAAAGCAACTTTCTGCCAAGGTGTACCCTACAAATGCAACGGTCAAAACCATAAAATGGAAAAGTAGCGATGAACGCATAGCAACTGTAGACCAACAAGGCAATGTTAGGGCCACTGGTGGCGGTGTGGCCGTTATTTCGGCTGTCTCTGAGGGCAAGGACTCCAACAACCAATGCCTGTCCAAGGAATGCGTGGTGTCTGTAGGGAAGTTTGTGAGCATTGATGATATTAGTAATTTTGCGGATAAATATGCCAAGCAGTTCGATAGTGGTGATACATCCCAGTACAGCATAACGCTGAATACGTTTATACAGGACGAGAAATCTTATGAGGTCACTCTAACGCAAGGAACATCTGTAGCAAAGGGAGATGTAAAAGATACTGAAAATCAGACAAGTACCACTATCACCATTCAATCTCTCCTGCTTACTTCCATATCCTATCATAAGGAGATGTACCACCCGGGATGTCTGGAACTGTTGATAGAGACAACAGCCCCCTTGTCGTCGTTCACTGGCACTGTTTCTCTGAAGTATTCCTCTTTGGTGGTGGCCAGCAAGTATTACATTTTTGAAAAGAAAAAAAAGGGCAGATATGTAACGCTGAAGGCATACAGCGTGGACAAGTTCCTGACCATAGACAAATTCAGCCAGGCATTTACCGGGAAATTGCTTGTCGATGAAATTATAGAGGGCACATTGGCAAAATACAAGGAGAACCACTATTTCCAGAAGTTCTGTACCCATATCACACCTCTGCCTTCAGACGACACTACGAGTACCGACGACACTACGAGTACCGACGCCAATCCCAACAACCTGTGGCAATACACAATTTCTAATCTGCAACACCTTTCTATTGCCAAAAAGTCCAGTACGAGATACAAAATCCTCAATGGCGCGAAGACATTGATTTCTAAAATCAATGAAGATGACCTGAAAAAAGCCAAAGACTATTATGAAGTGGAACCCGTGCTTCCATACAATGTTCAATTCGAAGAGAGTTTTCACGACTTCCTCGTTCGTGTATGCAACCGTAACGGCGAATTCCTTTATGTAGAGGACAATAATTTATGCATAGGTATACCCGAAGCAACTGACAACGCTACCGCACTAACCGAATCAGGTTATGAGATAGAGTACACCGAGGAGGAGGAATCCTGCGACTACACCACTATTTCCAATAGGACTGAGTTCCCGGCAGAATATTATAAGCCCATCAGAGAGAAAGACGATGACTTTGCCAAGAAAGAAGACTACTACATTCCTGGTGCCATCTCGCTCAACCTGATTAAGCCCATAGTCGAGTCACCTCATATTCTGGATGCTATTGCTCCAACGGCAATGGCGTGCGGAGGCATCTTTGGCGTTTCCGAATTGTTCAAAAAACAGGCCAATGATGGTTTCAAGAAGAATTTCGGAGACTACACCAAGGCCAATGTATTTCAATTTGTCGACGATGGAACTTTCGGCAACGATTTCTACGCTAACATACTGAAAAACGAGAAACTGGCAGAGCAGAAAAAACTGATTGTGACCAGTTCAACCTACAAACATCATAAGTTGGGAGATACTGTAAAGGTGGACGATAAGTTCTATGTCGTGTACCAGGTACGTGGCGGTGCCAAGATAATGGATGGCGTTATCGAATCCCAAGATATAAAGAGATACAAAGAGGAGTTTGAGATGCTTCTGCTTCCATACATCGGCAAGGAAACAGAGAGTTCTGAAAACATCACCTCTTCTCCTTATCCCATGCCTCTGCCCAGAAAGAATACCATCAAACCTTCAACACAGAGGGCCACAGTGTCTGCCAACAACGATCCTATGCGATTGGGCAGGGTCAGGGTGCTTTTTGATTGGCAAGACTCCGAAGACTCAGGAAATGCATCCCCCTGGATAAATATGGCATCCCCGATGGCTTCGCAGGAGTCCGGTTTTATGTTCCTGCCCGCTAAGGGCGATACGGTCCTGGTGGACTTTGAGGATGGCAATGTGGAGAACCCCTATGTGGTTGGTTCGTTTTACCGTGAAGATAGACTCCCCTCCTACCATGCATCCACACAAAATGGTCCGTTGGTCAAGTCTATCACCTCTGCCAATGGGCATCACCTCACCTTTACCGACCTGCCAGGCAGCAAGTTTGGCGCAAACTTGTGGCCCTTCTCATACTTTGCAAAGTTCGGTTTCCTCGACGGTTTGAGCACTACCGGAGACTACAACAAGTTGGGTGGTGGTTTCGAACTGGCAGACTATTACGGGTTCTACTCCATCACCGGTTCCACGCACGACCGCAAGGTGAGCATAAAGTCGCCCTATGGCGATGTCTCCATCGATGCCTTCCATGGCATCACCATCAGCGCTCCGTCTGGCAACATAAAGATTGAGGGCAAAAACGTGGACATCATTGCACGCAACAATCTGTCCATCACCTCCGGCACCAACATTGCCAATCCACGCTTCTACAGCAACAGTGCTGCCGGTTATAACAAAGCAGACAAGAGCGACCCCAACAATAGTTGGAATGTTACCGACTTCTTCCTGCTGAAACACTTGCTCCAGCCCATGGCAGGTGCAGCCATGAAGATGACCATAGACCTGTCGCTATACCGTACATGGTTCGAGAGCATCTTCCGCCCCATCGGCGGTACCATGCTCATCAAGTCGCACCGCTTCATGCGCCTCGAGGCAGGAAAGGGACAAACTGCCATCAACTCGAGCAAGGGTTCACTTAAAAAAGATTCCATGAAGCAAACGACTATAAATCTCATCACCAGTTCCGTCAAGGCTTTGGGGAATTATGCCTTCGATGCAAAGGAAAACATCGTGCCCGACAATGTGTGGACCAGCATCATAGCAGTTCAAGGCAAGATAGTAGATGCGTACAATAAGTATACTATTTTATGGTCTAGCTGGAATAGTTTGAAACAAAATATAATTAATAAATATAATAGTCTTGCCCCTAACACATTTGGTGAGGAATTTAAAGATATTAATGCTGTCAGACAAAAATATCTTGAATATGTTAAAGGTTTAGATCATCTATTATATGAATCTACCAACTACACGAAGGAACTAAACGACCAGTACTTGAGTATGACACGTACTATAGATACAATTAATAACCTCATTAACAGCAATCTAGAAATAGACTTTGATTTTTTAAGGGAGAAATGTCAGACATTGCGCACAAAGATGTCATCCTGGCTTACTTCCATCTCAATTACAAACACTGGACTGGATACTTCCAGCAATCCACCCATGCAGAAACTCTTACCCCCAACGGTAGAAGCGGAATGTCGCAAATGTATTTACAACAATATTAGAAAAATTTGGAACAAACAAGAAAATAGTGCTCTCAAAGACCTTATTCAAATAAAGAATATTGATAACATAGGCAGCGACACGTTACCAGCCACTTTTGACGAGAAATATCTAAAAGAAAAGATTACTATCACCCACGCCTATGACCACAAGCATGCACTCCGCCTGATGGGTGTGGCGGCAGGTGGCATGGGACTTACCGGCATCATGGACGACCGCTCGTGGAGCAAGAAGGATACCGGCAACATACTCCTCTCTGCCGAAGCAGGCAAGATGTACCGCTTCGGAGCAGACGGCAGTTTCAAGGCCTACATGCCCGACGAGGCCAACGCATGGCGTGCCTTCATCATCAAGATGATTCGAGGAGCAAAACTACCATCAAGGGAAAACGGAAATCTGTGAGTAAGATAGAGCAATCAAACCTGTTTGATTTTCACCTTTCCGATTTCCGATTTCCGATTTCCGATTTCCGATTTCCGTTTAAAAACACATTCGCATGAATACAACCGCATACAAATTCGAACAATGGCAGAAGGAACTGGAGAATCTTCAGAGCAATGTCAAAAAAGAATTGGAAAATATCCGCAAGAGCAAGGAAGAGGTTCAGCAGATGAAGCAGGAACTGATGTACATGCTGGAGGATGTGCCCGGAGTTTCTCTGGGCAAATACATCCGCGACGACAACCGCATCATCCTCTCCGCTCCCGAAATCATCATCGGCAATGTGGATGCAGACGGAGTTCTATGGAATGGAAGCAGCAACATAGTGGTGCGTGGCACGCAGGTCAATCTGGAAGCCAGCGGACAAGGAGCAGCCTCCACGGGCACTATCATATCGCGTGCCTCCCGAATACACTCCGTGGCGGAAGACCCCGGTGCCGACGGCACAGAACACGTGGTTCAGGATGTATCCGAGGTGGTGTCGCATGCCAAATCCATATCCCTGACCAGCGAGAATGCCAAGGGCACGTTCACCACCCCTCCAGGCGCAGGTATATTGGGCATAGAGTTCAACTCGGAAACCACAGTACAGGTGCTTGCCACCTTGTCCAACAAGCAGAAGAAGGACCACCTGAAACAATGTGGCGATGCATTGAAAAAGCGTGCCAAGGACCTTGAGTCCAGCGCCAAGGACATGAAGAAACAGGTGGAATCGCGCATGAAGGACCTTAAGGGACTGCTCGACTTCGACAATTTGGTTGCCGACCAGGTGACTACACGCACCAGTTTCCTCGACATAGACGAACTCTACGAAAACTTCAACTCCGACTCCGCCAGCCTCTACTCTGCCATGGCAGAATACTTCAAGACACTCTCCGCCTTGGCAGAAACCAACCGCCAGCTCTCGTGCATCGAGGAGATGGAAAAGGATGTGGACAAGAAAAAATCCACGTTCAAGGATAAGAGCACTGGCACCAGCATCAGCATGCTCTCCGAAAGGATAGACGCCTACTCCATGGACGGCGACGGCAACTACCGCGAGAACCCCGAGGCAGGAGTGAGCATAACGGCCAGAAACGTGAGCATAGCCAGCACCATGCCGGACGAATCCCTTCAGAAGGAAGGCCGCATAAGCCTTTCGGCACAGAATGTGGACATCAGCACCATCAACCCCAAAGTGGAACGCAACGACAAGGGCGAGATTACCAAGGGCGACTTCCCTGCCGTGGGCGATGTGCGCATAGCATCCAAGAACATTGCCCTGGAATCCCTGGACTACGAGTGGAAGGACAAGAAGAAGCAGGAAAAGGCTCTCACCAAGGACGGCACACTTGCCATCCGCGTGGAGAACGTGGAACTCTCAGCCACCGAAACCGAGGGCAAGGCCACGGGACGGGTGGAAGTGAACGCCAAGAAGGTGGAGGTGAAGTCCGTGGACGTGGACAAGGAAAAGCGCACGGAAAAGTCCCTTGCCGCTGGCAGTAGCATGCTTCTCCTGTCGGAAAAGATGTTCGTGGGTTCGCGCGACTCCAAGACCCGCAGCAAGCAGATGCAGGTGGTAGGCGACAAGACCGCCATACTGGCCGACACCACGCTGGAACTGCAGCAGGCCAAGGCCGTGGTGCAACTCTCCGGCGGCAACACCTCTGTGGGTGGCGGCAATCTGGACCTCTACGGCAAGACTACCCTGCAGGGCGACGTGACGGCCAAGGGTGCCATAAAGGGTGGCGACCTGGAAGTGAAGAACATGAATGTGAAGTCCTCCTTCAAATCACCCTGCACCAGCGAGGGCATGGCCGTGCCCGGTGCTCCTGCCACAGGCAAGCTCAATGCCAAACTGAAGGAAGAGGAACTGAAGGCGGAGAACAAGAAATAGCATAAACAGCAGAGTCCTCCTACTAAGAGTACTATAGTCCTCCTACTAAGAGTACAGCAGTCCTCCTACTAAGAGGATTCGGGTACTCTTAATAGGAGGACTGCTGTGTGTGTAGGGGGGGGCTAAGCTCACTTTGCCTTGGTGTTCTCCGTGTGTCCCGGATTGGTTATGGAAATGTTGCCCCCGTAGGCACACATCAGTTTGCAGTTGTCCAACAGGGCAGGCATGTTGGTGATGAGTTCCTTGCCTCCGGGTGCCCACGGAGCCACGATAACCGGCATGCAGGGCATGGGGGTGAGTACGCCCATGGCAGCCGCCGTGGCAGATGCCACCGTGGGGTTGGACATGGACTGGCACATGCCGAAGGGCATGATGTTTACCATAGGCGCAAAGTCCATTATCGTTGCCTTGGGCTTGTTTTGGATCATGGGGCGCAGGGGCACAGTTACCATCAGCGTGGAGGGTGCAAGCCCGAAACTGCATTTCAGCATGGCGCCCATGCATACGTATTTTGCCATAGCGGTTATTCGTCTTCGTCGTTCATATTCATGCTGAAAATATTCTGACCGCCTTCGGCCGCCTGTTTCTCTTCCGCCTGCTTGTTCTTCTCCGTCTGTTCGGAAAGGTATTTCCGGTATGCCTCTTCCACTTCCTGTATCTTATCGTCGCGGAATTTGTCGCACATCTGCTTGTGCTGGTCATAGACCTCCTGAAGTTTTTCCTTCACCCTGTCCACCGCCTCGGCTTCTGCACCTGCCATTGCCGCCACTATCTTGGCAGAGCCTGCGGTGAAGGCGACATCCATCTTGGCGGCGATGACATCGTACTCGGTCTTTATAAAGTCATTGCACACGTCTCGACGGTCTTCGTTCACTATGGGCATGGTGTAGTAGATGACGGTCTCCTCCTCGTCGGAGAGTTCGTTGCGTTCCACCTTCTCCTCCACCTTGAATTCAGGATGCGCCATTTTTACGGCCTTGCATACGGGGAAGACATATTCCGGTGCCCTGGGAGTGATGTAGAATGTATAGTCATCGGCCAGTCCGGCGTCGGCCACATCCTCCAGATTCTGTTCTGCTCCGTCCACATCCACCGTAGTGGAGAGCAGCGCCAGGGGATCGGCCTTGATGCAGAGATTGGCCAGATGGAAGTAGAACAGCATGGCATAGCCGTTCAGTTTTGACTTGGTCTCATTGAAGATTTCGTTTACTGATTTATCGCTCATACCTCGGTTTTGCTTTTGTGTTATTTCCTTTTCAGTTTTACTTTTATATCGCGGATGTCGTTGCCTCTTGGCGAAACGGTTATTTCCTTGGTTTTGTATCCCTCCTTGCCTACCTTGATGACGTAGCGTCTGGATGCCGGCATGGGAGGCAATATGCATGGTGTCCTGCCTGCCGGCACTCCGTCCAGCCACACCTGGGCGTCCACCACGTTGCACGATACGCTCAGCCAGCCATAGGAGGCGTATGGAGTGGGCATCTTCACTTGTTGCCGGCTCTCGCCTCCCACCTGCACATATTGGGTACGCGACTCCATGCCGTCCTTGCGCGTGCTTACGGCATATATGCCAGGCTCCAGTCGGTCCTTCCACGAGCCGTAGCCCACCCTTTCGCGGTTCACCCAAATCTCCGTACTGTCGTCAAAGGCACGGATATGGAAGGAATCGGGCTGCTCGTCATGTGCAATGAGGGATGTGGCAGCATCATGAGCGGAAAGCGTATCGTTGGCAGACAAGGCGCCGGAGCGGTTTTCTGCTGTTTCGCCGCCGATGGACAGGATGCGCCTCTCGCCCGAAGCCAGGGTAACGGAACTGCGGTGAATGCACAACGGACCACGGTACAGGGCAAGGTCGTGTACCCCGGGTGAGATGCGTCCGCTGCGTGCCATGCCCTTGCCTATCGGTGTGCCGTTGAGACGTATTTCCGCTTCGGGCACTTCTGAAGTCACCTCCAGATATGAGTAAAGCGGATGCAGATTGATGTGCATGTCCAATCGGGCCGTATCCGAGAGGACGAAGGTGTCGGCAAGTTCCTCATGGAACGGAGCCTCCACCCTGATGCTGTGACTGCCCACAGGCAGCAAGACCTGTATCTGCCCCGACAGGGTACGGTGCATGGTGCTGTCTATGGTTACTATTGCCTGAGCAGGCTGCAGGCGGAACACCGCCCACTGATGGGCGATGGAAAATTCCTTGTCAGGACTGTCCGTAAGAAGTTGCGCATGGTAGCGTTTCTTCCTGTGCAGGGGACCATCGGGGACCTTCCATAAGAGTTGTCCGTAATCGGGATGCCTGATGGTAAAAAATGCGGTCATGTCGGGCAACATAAGGGTTACCATGCCGTCCCCCTCCTGAACCTGCACGGGTTGCTGACCGATGAGGAATTCAAAACCCTTCTCCTGTGTGTAAAGGTCCAGCAATGCAAACTGCTTGTCCACGGTGTATGGCCTTGGACGCAGAAACGGTTTCCTGAACCTGGCGAAGTCTGCCACCTTGATTTGCTGGGCAGACATCAACGCAGGGACAAGGCACAGCATGCATAGTATGGCACGAAGTAGCAGGTTCATTCCTCTCGGCGTATGATTTCCAACATTTTGAGTCCGAAGGTACGCTTTTTTGCAATAAGTAGAGAGAAATGGCACCGTCTTTTTGATGTTTTTGAAAAAAAAACGTTACAAAGTGCAGTATTTCCCAATGTTTTCCTACCTTTGTACCTAATAAAACGCGAGCGCGAGCAATGAAAACCGACAACACCCGCCTTGAAGAAGCACACATGGGATGGGGAGAAGACATCTTCCCGAGACTATCGTGGTGGAAGCAGCACAAGGTGAGCGGTGCCCGAGTGATGGTGGTCGGATGCGGAGCCTTGGGCAATGAAGTTGCCAAGAACCTTGCCCTCTTCGGAGTGGGGCATTTGTGGCTGGTGGACTTCGACAGGGTGGAATACAGCAACCTGACACGCTCCGTGCTGTTCACGCAAAAGGACGCAGGAGAAGCATGCCACAAAGTCCATGCCGCGGCACATGCCATAAAAAGGCTCAACCCTCACGTGGAGGTAATTCCATTGGTGGCCGACATCTGTACGGAAGTCGGGTTGGGACTGATAAGGCGCATGGATGCCGTAGTTGGATGTCTGGACAACAGAAAGGCCAGGTACATGCTGAACCGTCTGTGCATGAGGGCAGGAGTGCCCTGGGTGGACGGAGGTATAAAAGGCATGGAAGGCGTGGCAAAGGTGTTCGTTCCCGGCAAGAACTGCTACGCATGCACCATGGAACCGGGGGCATGGAAGGAACTGAAACGAAACGTGTCGTGCCGGGAACTGGTAAAGCAGGACGTGGAGGCACGGCGAGTGCCCACAACACCGGTGGTGGCTTCGGTAATAGGAGCCGTACAGGCACAAGAGGCAATGAAACTGATACACGGGGAAGAAACCCTGCGGGGAGAACTGACCTCGTTGTGCGGCAAAATGTTCTACTATGAAGGACAGCATCTGACCTCACGCCTGATAGAACACAGAGGATGGGACGACGACTGCCCCGTGCATGACAAATGGGAGCCTATAACGGTACACCCCACACTGACCTTCCGCCACACGTTGCAGGAAGCACTGAAACTGCTGGAAGGGCAATTGGGCGGACGAGGCACAAGAATAGTGCTCAGGAACCAGGCCTGGGTAGACTACATAGAAAAAAGGAGCGACGGCAGGAAAGTGCAGGTAATGCTCCCCGAAAGCAAGGTGGCACGCTTCCTGACCGATGCCTTGGGATTGGAACCGGATGAGATTGAAGGGTCCTGCCAGCACGAGTTCAGGGTGATGGGAACAGACTTCCCGTACGGCAACCTGACCTTGCAGCAACTGGGCATACCGGACATGGACGTGCTGCACGTGAGGACGGACAACGGAGAACATTTTGTGGAACTGGCCCCGGCGGATAGCGCGGTACAGGAGAAACAGGACAAAGACAGGGCAGAAGAGCAATGACCATACAGAACGACATACAGGGACTGAGAGCGGAAGTGCTGCTCAACTATCTCTACCCGGAACTGATGCAACGGTGGGTGGCCAACTGCAAAGGCACCTTCTACCGCAACTACAACGAGGATGCCATCAGGATAGACGGGGAAGAGGGATGGGTGACTCTGGCCCGCGACGGTATGCTGAAACTGCTGCCACAGGGTCTGATAGCCACAGAGCAGGAACTCCGGGGCAAGGACTTCAAAGGCAAGTATGAGCAGGTCAGGAGGAGAAAGGCAAGACTGGAAGAACTGTTCAGGCCCTTTGACTCGCGTATGCTGAGAAGGAGCCTCAGGAACGAGGAGAAACTGGCAGAACTGCTGGAAAACAAACTGGACAGTCTCCTGGAGACATATTTCCACCTGAACCGCAAGGAAGAGCAGAACGTCTATGTGCGCCAACTGATGGCACTCTTGCCTGTGGTGAACCGGAGGAGAGGCGACATACATGCACTGTGCGATGTGCTGCAGGCCCTGACCGGACACCGGGTGACGATGACAACCGGACAATACAATCACACCGGGCGGAAAAACGGAAGCCAGCCCCTGGTAGAATACCAGGTGTGGATGCCTTCGCTGGACAACACCGCCTACAACGACAAACAGAAGCAAATGGAGGAACTGTGCCTGTTCATGCAGGAATGGTTCATGCCCTTCGATACAAAATGCCTGATAGAGTTGAAATGCAACCGCCCGGCAACAATGGGCGCAGGCTTGACTCTGAACTATAACACACGGACCGATGAAAGACATTAATGCCAGAATAGACTGGAAAAACGGAATGGAACTCTCCGCACAGACCTTTGTGGAGATGGACAACTGCACTGCCGGCAACATGACGCTGACAAGGCGGATAGCCTACGGTACGCAATTCGGCATCCTGCCGGGCACCACATTCTGCCAGTCAGGCGTCTTTGTCAAGAAGACGCTGGAAATATCTCCGCTCACAGTGACGGCACTGATGCCCTCGGGAGACCTGCTCCACGTGGACGAAAACGTGGTGGTGGACATACCCATGCTCTACGGCAGGGAATATTACCTGGGATGCTCGCAAACGGAACAGATGCAGTCCTACACCAAGGAACGTGTACCCATGCTGCGCCCGGAAACGAAATTCGGAATCTACACTCTGGAGGAACTGGAAAGGGACGGACACATGCCACTGATGAAGTTCAGGGTAGAAGAGGGAATGTTCTCCATAGACCGTGACTATATACCGCCGTTCCTCGTGCTGGAATCTGAAGAAAGGTATGCAGCAATACTGCAGGAACTGGCCGACAAGGTGGGGGCACTTGCCGTTCATGGGCACCTGCAATCAGGCGAAGCCAAAAGAAGCCTGATACGCTATGCCTTCGTGCTGAGAAACTTCAGCATGAAAAACAGGGTACAGCAGATGGTGGAGACATTGCAGGAACTGGTGCAGGCAGTGGACTACTATATCATGTTGCCCAACACGGAAGGCAGGACAGAACCGATGGAATGTTCCTTCTACGATGTGGCGGCATGGCTGAAATGGCTGGCTGAGTACCTGCATGGGGCGTCAACCCTGCTGGACGGGGTGACACCGGAGGATGACAAGATAGACTTCGAGGAACTGAAGGCACAGATCAAGGAGGAACTGTACCAGAAACTGTATCCCGAACTGAAAGAGAAACTATACACCGAGGTGCACGATGCTCTGAAACGGGAAATCTATGATTCGCTGATGGACTCCCTGTCGGAATACATAAACGGAAACTTCAAGCGGGAACTGTACCAGTGGCTGGAAGAGGATATGGCCAAACAACTGCACGGTCAACTGTACCAGGGGCTTTACGATGCGTTGTACAACGCCTTGTACGTGCCTCAGGAAGAGGAGGAGGAAGACGAATTCATGCCACTAATCTAAGCCGACAATGAGACTGAACATACCTCTGACCATAGAAAGGGGAAGACTGAAACGTACATCCTCGGACAAGCAGTCGATAGACCAGCACCTGGACATGCTGCTTACTACACAGGTGGGCGGAAATCCGTCGGACCAGGAAATGGGATTCATCTTCAATAACCTGAAGTTCGAGATATTCGATGAAAAGGAGGGCGTGGTTCTGGACTCCACAGAGCACGATACGACAGACGTGTACAACAAGAAGATTTCTGGTTCATCAAGGAATGTGAACACCTTTGCCGTGGACCTGAAACAACTGATAGAACGGTACGAGACAAGATTGCGCGATGTGGCAGTGACGATGTCCTACATCCGCGAACACAAGAAAATATACATAGTGGTGAAGGGCACATTGGCTGAAACCGGCAGTGAATACAAGTACCAGAACACACTTGACATCTGGGCCTGACGGCACAGGATGCATTAAGCACAGTAGCGTATGAGACAGAAGATATATGCAACCCAGCAGATTGCGGAGGAACTGACAAAGGAAGCCATAGCCATTTGGAAGCAGGGAAATCAGGCAGAGCACCTGGAAGGGATAGAGAAAGACCCTGTAGTGTCGCTGCTGATGACGGCATTGGCTTACCAGGAATATATCGCCGAGGGCGAACTGGAACGCCTGAAGGCTGAGGTGCTGGATGACTTTGCACAAATGCTGATTCCACACGAACTGACGCATGCCATACCCGCAAGCACGATTATACAGACCTCTGCCGACGAAAGCGTTGCGGAAATGGAACTGGACAGCCGACATACATTCCAGATCGGAGGTGCCGAGTGCGACTTCATGCCGTTGCTGAAGACAAAGGTCTTCCATGCTTCCGTGAAAGCCATTGAGAGGATGGATGCACGAAGATGGAAAGTAACTTTGAACTTCAAGGAGCCTGTTGCCAGTCTGGGAGGACTGGCCTTCATGGTGGACAACGAGCAATTCAAGGATCTGGAGGTAACCCTGAACGGGCGCCGAGTGGAACTGGTAAAGCCTTGGCAATACGCTAACCTGCCGCTGGCAGACTGCTTCTCCATAGACACACAACTGTACAACACGGCATTGGCGTTTGATGCCGGTGCAACATGGTTCGACCTGTTTGCCCAGCACAACAAGAGAATGTTCGTGGTGGACCGTTGGCAGGAGGAACCGGTAAAGCAGGCCAACGACAGCCTGAACCTGATTTTCGAATTCAAGGGAATCGGCACAGACTTTGCCTTCGACAAGACAAAACTTCTGTTAAACACCACCGTACTGGTTAATGTGGCGCAAAGAAGCGTGCGCTTGTCCTCCGATGCTCCCATAGCCCACATTGCCCCCAAGGAGCAGATGCTGCATCTGCTGAGACCGTCTGCCGACCAGATGTTTGGCGGAGACACCCCATTCGTGATACGCCGTGCGGCAACACAACGCTTCAACGTGAACGGTCTCCTGAGACTGTTGCACTGCATACTGGACAAGTATTCCACAGACTACTATGCCTTCATGCAGGTCGAGAGGGCACGGAACGGACTGGACGGGGCACGCCTGTACCAATGGCTGAAGACTCTGGTGAAATACGTGGAGGAAACGCCGGATGCCTTCACCTCCGGGATGTACCTGATACTGAAGAAGGCGGAAGGGCACGAGGAGGAGTCGCTTCACGTAAACTATCTGACCACACAGGGAAGTGCCGCCAACAACGTACTGGAGGGAGGCAACATTACCGGCGTGCCCACAGGTTTGTCGCTTGCCGGGACGAAAAGGACCGGCGGGTATGTGCCCGGACATGATGAAGTGCAGGGAGCAGATGCCCAGCATAGTCTGTCGCGCTACTTCATGGTAACGGGAAACAGACTGGTGACACCTGCCGACCTGAAGATATTCTGCTACAATGAGATGCTGGTAAGATACAACATTGCCTCATCACAAATCAGGAATATCAGCGTAAGGAACAGCGTAAATGCGGATCAGGGCGGCGGCGGCTTTGAAACGGAAGTGGTCATAACGCTGGCGGACGACATCTTTGTGCAACGAAGTTTTGCCGACAAGATTCCGCAGGCAGAAATGGTGTTGCAGAAGATGATGGAAGTACGCAGCGCGTCAATGTACCCGATACAGTTGAAAATTGTCATCGGGTAACAACATAAAGTGAATAATACAAGGAAAGAGATATGGAAGACTTTTTTCTGAACATAATCTACAAGAACAAGAAAGTGAAGTTTCGTATAGTAAACCCCGAAGCTCCGCTTTCAACGCTGATGAGCAACCTGAAGCATGCTATCGGCAAGGACGGAAGGCTGATATTCGACTTCCCCTCAATAGACGAAACAGGCGCTCCCCTCGACTACTTTTTCGGCAAGGAGGATACAGAAGTGAATGAAATAAGGGTTCTGAGACCCCGTATAGGCAAGACCGACCAGACCTTGGCAGACTACAACATCCAGAACGGGGATTCCCTGTTCTTGGTCCCTGACCCGTTCCCGGGATAAGACAGATGACTGCACAGAACACTCTCCTGACACCAGGGCCGGAAAGCATAGACGGACAAAAACTGACCGGACGCAACCGCAGGCTTCTTTACGAATGGAAGCGGTTGGAGGAGCGTGTGGCTGCAAGGCAGGACATCGGAATTGAGGTTACCGGTCTGAACGCGGCAGGACTGCCGACACGGTATCTTGTAACATACCTCATCCGCAGTATATGCGGAGTGGAACGCCTGGAGAGGCTGAACGAACCGGGTGTAAGCAACGAACCGGTATTTGCAACAACCTTCAGGATGGCAATAGATATCCCCGAGGACTATCCTTGTATTGACAGCCAACCTGCCTTCCGTTTCCTGACACACGACGAAGAAGGTAACCCCATCCCTCACCCCTGGCATCCCAATATACGGTACTTCGGGGACTTCGCCGGCAGGGTTTGCCTGAATGTACCGGATTCCTACATGGATCTGGCTTGGTATGTGGAGAGGATAGCATCGTACCTGAGATACGACCGCTACCATGCCAGACAGGAACCTCCCTACCCGGAAGACATGAAAGTGGCAAGATGGGTGATGAGACAGGGAGAACCGATGGGCTGGATTGCCTTTGACTGAATAAAGACCTACAGACAACGATGAAGAGACACTTATATTATATTTCAGCAGTTCTGGTTTCCGTGTTGTGCGGCCTATGTCCGTTAAAGGCACAGAACCAGAAGACCGTTACGGTAGCACACGGAAAGTCCTATGCAGAATCCATTTCACTGAAGAAGGATGCAAGGGACATGGACATGATACTGAAGATTATCTTTGACGAACCGACAAATTCACTGACGGTCAGTCTGGTGTCTTACCGCAGTCTGTTTGTCTTCAACGAGAACGTACGTTACAAGCAGGTTGTACGCAGAGGCAAGTTGCGCCCGGAGCATTTCCCCTATGTGGTGGAAAGCGCACCTGATATGAAATACAAGCTTACCGATGAACTTAAAGACCAGATTCCGGGCTGCAACAAGAAGTTCGTATTCCAGCGTTGGCTAAACTACGATGGACTGACACCACAGCCCACAGACTACAAAATGGAGAACGACTACATAGAGCAGAAGTTCGACATTGCAGGCATGGACACGCTGGCTTTCATATCACTGCACGACATATTTGTAATGGAACCATCGGCAAAAAAAAGGAACCGTTATGATGTGTTGCACCTTGCAAGACAGGACCGCAAGTACAACATACGGATTGTCCGCAACCCGTGCTTTGGCAAGGAAGAAGAAATAGAAGCGGCCCGACTGTCTGCCGAGACCATACGGACAGCCTATGATAACCTGCACCAGCGATATGTGTCGGAAGAAAGCATGAACAAAGAGTCTGTGCAGGTACTGGAGGAAATGAGGCAGTTGCTGGAACAGCAGTTCCCCAAGCGGAAGGACACTTATCCGTGTCCTACCATTAACGCCTATATACGGGATTACAACAACTATGTAGATTCCATCTGCCGCTTGAAGGACATCTTCATCTCCATCAGGAATGAAAGGCCCGAAATGCCCCTGCCTGCAGAAAGGATAATGGGTATTGCCAAGATTATTGACCGGAATGTGATAAGATGGGTTACATCGTCTGACGTTGTGGAGAAGGAGGACCTGATAAAAAGATGCCGGGCATTGCTTGACGAGGTGAACCAATATCTGTACACCGACGTGGAATTGAACGAAGAGCAACAGATTGCCGTAGATGTGTTCCTGAAAGCCGAAAGGTACTTTAAGACGACTTGCGAGAAAGACAAATGAGAAGAAACGGACTGACAGCCTTTGTTTGTACTGTGCTGCTTTTCCTTGGTTCGGGGATTAAGGCACAGACTGCCGGAGACAGCATTTCCTTTGATATGCTGGAACTGGAAGGGAAACTGTTGCTCTTTGTGGACAAGATAAATGCCATAGCGGCAGATGTGCCTTATGCCAATCTGAAGCAACTGGAAAAGGCAGACAAGGAAATGGCTGCCATCGACAACAAATGGAACGTGTTTACACAGGCGTACCAACTGGATATAGCCTCGGACGAAAAACTGTTGGACCTGACGACAAAATACCAGGAGGACAAGCAACAACTTACCGACACCATACAGTCCCTAAGACAAAGGCTGGAGTCGTTTGAGGCTTTCCTGACGGCAGAGAAATATATCAAGGGACAGAAAGAACCATACCAGAAATGGCAGGAAGAGGCAAGGCAGTATTCGCAATTGGAGCAACTGGCTCCCATGCTGGAGAAACTGAAGGTAAAGGAGCAACTGGCCGTTGCCGAGTTGGACAAAAACTATGAAACGGCAAAATCGGCGGCACAGACCTACGCCCAGTTGCAGGAGCGCATGAAGAAGGTCGAAGAAAACTACATAGAACTGAAAAGCATATCCGAGACCATACAGGCGGCTGAATACAAACCTCTCATCGAGAGGATAAAGGATTACCTGCTCAGTTTTGCCGCCGTGGCAATCATACTGATGTTCATCAACATGGTGCATGCCAAGATACAGTCATACAAGCAGCTGCGCAAGAGTGCTGAAGAATACAAGAAAGCGATGATGGGGAACGACGAAGACATCCCGTCCATCTGAAACATAACAAACTTTTGACACGATGAGATTCTACAAATACCTTTGGATAGTATTGCCGATGATTCTGGCAACGGCATGTTCCGGCAACCAGGAGCATGCGGCAAGACCCAATGCCGAGAAAGAAGGCTTGGAGGTCTGGAATCTGGGGTTTGACAAGAACCACAAGAAGTTCTGGATGGACATAAAGATAAAGGACGAATTCGCCCCGTCTCCAGCCATTATAGAGAAGATGGATGTTGCTGTCCGTGAACTGGACATCACCATGGACGAAGTAGACGAAAAGGCCCAGCCCAAGGTGACAGGTAAACACAGCCTTATCTCCGACCTGATAGGAGAACGCAACCAGCATGCCCTTATCCTGTCTGACCTCACATTGAGCGAAAAGGACATCAAGACCCAGATGATACTTGTCAGCAACCTAAGAGAGGTTTTTCCTGAGAACAATCTCCGCATTGCATTCATCAAGGGCAGCGAACTTACCGAGTCATTTCCCGTGACCGATTATCTCATAGAAAACTTCTTCCAACCTGTCACGGAGGACTATGGCGACAAGATGCTTTACCGTGCCATGCTGTCCAAACTGGATGAAATGAACGGCAGGAAGTCCCGTTTCTATCCTTCCATCAGGCAGGATTCCGTCTGGAGGAATCTTAATGACAGACAAAAGGTGATGATAGTCCTGTCCGACGGCAGCACCTATTCTGGAGAACGTCCCATGGATCCCATGCATTTCGACCTGCAGCGCATGCTGCTTAACGACAAAGATACCATATGCAAGTTCCCGGTGTACTATGTGGACTATGCTGCCAAGGATACCGAATCTGAGGACAACCAGAACAATGCAGAAGCGCTGTTAGGCATTTTCACCCAACATACAGGAGGCAAATACATATCGTCATCTGCATGGATAAACCTCTCCAGAAGTATCCTCAGTCTGGAAGGCGACAGTTGTGCCGACACACGCATATACCTGGAGAATCCCGACAACAAGGTTTTCCGTGGCCAGCAGAGATGGCTTAAGGTGGAGATGCTCAACAGTGACACCGTCTTTGCCGTAGGATACAGGCATTACGCTGTAGGCAGCGTATATAACCCCATCACCGTGAACGGCATTTCCGATTGGAGGGTAATAGTGCAGGGTGTGGTTATGGTTGTTTGCCTGTTGCTGATTATCTATCTCGTGTTCCAGTTCATTGTGCCCTGGATACGATACAGGCTCTTCCTCAGAAAGTACGTAACGAAATACACCGGTCGCAATATGGGATTCAATGGCATACAGGTCGACGAAGTATGTTATTTCTGTAAGGCGCCTTTCCAGGAAGATGATGACATCGTGGTTCGTTGCGAGCATGTCATGCACAAGTCCTGTTGGGACGAGAACGAATACAAATGTCCAGAATACGGGCGTAAATGCCAGACTGGCAGCCACTACTATAATACGCACAAACTGTATGACTCGCTCAATGCGCCGTACTATATGAAATGGCTTCTGGCAGGCGCATGTGCCGGCGCTCTGGCCTGGCTCTTCTTCCTGCTTAACCTGTTTGGTACAGGATATGAGTACCTTATAGACATGGTTTCAAGGATTCCCAACATATCCACAGACAACGGCATTTCTGCCAGCATGGTAAGGATAAAGTTGGCCGATTTGTCGCACACACCATACTTCGGTCTATACATCTGCTCCTTCCTTACACTATTGCTCAGTATCCTTTCCAGTTCCGGCAACTGGTGGTGGAAGCGCATAATGATGGTCATCGCCAAGGCCCTTATAGCCGGATGTTGCGGTTTCATTGCCTTCGTGCTTGCCAACATCGTCAAGCATGTATTCAATCTTTCGGGTGATGTCATATTCATAGACTGGATACCATGGACGCTTAACGGTTTCATGATAGCATACGTGGTTTCCTACAGCACCGACATCAAGCTGAGCAAGGCGTTGTTCGGGGCACTTGTAGCCATAGTCTTCGCCCTCGGTTCCATGTATGTCTGGGACTATGCCCTGGATTCGCAAGTGGATTCGCGCGATTTGCTGCTCGTAAGCAGTCTCATATACAGCATAGGCCTGTCCATCAGTCTTGCAACGCAGGCACCACAGGCCAAGAGGTATTTCCTGCGTGTTGAGGGACCGATAAAGACCATGGAGGTGGCCCTGTACAAATGGATGAATGCCCAGACCATTCACAGAAGGGTTACCATAGGCAAGTCCGTGGACTGCAACCTGCAGATGTCTTGGGACGTAAACAGCCACATTGCCCCCATACATGCCGAGATAGTTTCTGCACGCGGCAACATTTACCTGGTAGCCTGCGAGGACGGTGTTGCCAGGGACACAAAGAACCTTGCCATTGGCAAGCGTGTGAGACTGTATCATGGCGACAGGTTCTCCATAGGTCAGACTACATTTACATATATCGAACACTATACATAATTATATATAATGAGCATACAAGAAAAGATAATCTCTGCCGCACTGAACGGCGTGAAAGACCTCTATGGTGCTGAGGTTCCCGAGAAGATGATACAGTTGCAGGAAACACGCCCCGAGTTTGAGGGCGAACTGACACTGGTGGTATTCCCCCTGCTGAAGACCAGCAAGAAAGCTCCCGAAGCCACGGCACAGGACATGGGCGAATACCTGACCCAGAAGTGTCCCGACCTGATAAGCAAGTTCAACGTGGTGAAGGGTTTTCTGAACCTTTCCATTGCCAGCGCCCAGTGGATACAGTTGTTGCAGGAGATAGAGCACAATCCCAAGTTCGGTTTCCTGCCCGTCACCGACGAGTCTCCGCTGGTAATGATAGAGTACTCCAGCCCCAATACCAACAAGCCCCTGCACCTGGGACACGTGCGCAACAACCTGCTGGGCTGGGCCTTGGCACAGGTTATGGAGGCCAACGGCAACCGTGTGGTGAAGACCAACATCGTGAACGACCGTGGCATACACATCTGCAAGAGCATGCTGGCATGGCAGAAATACGGCAACGGCGAGACTCCCGAAAGCAGCGGCAAGAAGGGCGATCACCTTATCGGCGACTACTACGTGGCCTTCGACAAGCACTACCGCGAGGAGGTGAAGCAACTCGTGGCTCAGGGCATGGACGAGGAGAAGGCAAAGCAGGAGGCCCCTCTCATCAAGGAGGCACACGACATGCTGGTGCGCTGGGAGCAGAACGACCCCGAAGTGCGCGGCCTTTGGAAGACCATGAACGACTGGGTGTATGCCGGTTTCGACGAGACATACAAGGCCCTTGGCGTTGGCTTTGACAAGATATACTACGAGAGCGACACCTATCTGGAGGGACGCGAGAAGGTGGAAGAAGGCCTGGAGAAGGGTTTCTTCTATCGCCGCGAGGACGGTTCCGTGTGGGCAGACCTCACAAAGGAGGGTCTGGACGAAAAGTTGCTCCTGCGCAGCGACGGCACCTCCGTGTACATGACACAGGACATCGGTACCGCCAAACTCCGTTTCCAGGACTTCCCCATAGACAAGATGATATACGTGGTTGGCAACGAGCAGAACTACCACTTCCAGGTGCTCTCCATCCTATTGGACAAACTGGGTTTCAAGTGGGGCAAGGATCTTGTACACTTCAGTTACGGCATGGTGGAACTGCCCAACGGAAAGATGAAGTCCCGCGAAGGTACCGTGGTAGATGCCGACGACCTGGTGACAACCATGATAGAGGATGCGCTGAAGATGTCGGAGGACAAGATAAAGAAACTGGAAGGCATCACCGAGGAGGAGACGCGCGAGATAGCACGCATCGTGGGCATGGGCGCACTGAAGTACTTCATCCTGAAGGTGGACGCACGCAAGAACATGTTGTTCGACCCTGAGGAAAGCATCGACTTCAACGGCAACACCGGTCCTTTTATCCAGTACACCTATGCACGTATCCGCAGTATCCTGCGCAAGGCTGCAGAGCAGGGAATCTCCATCCCCGAAACCCTGCCCACAAGTGCAGAACTGAGCGACAAGGAAATCAGCCTCATACAGCGCCTTGATGGCTTCACCGCCACCCTGCGCCAGGCCGGTGCAGACTACAACCCGGCCTCCATCGCCAACTACTGCTACGATTTGGTAAAGGAGTACAACCAGTTCTATCACGACTTCAGTGTCCTGCGCGAAGAGAATGCCGACAAGCAGGCAGTACGCCTGGCCCTCAGTTCTGCCGTGGCACAGGTGGTGAAGAACGGCATGTCACTTCTGGGCATCGAGGTTCCCGAGAGAATGTAAGTAATGAGCGAAATAAAAGAAGCCCTTTGTGTGGACGCCGCTTGTAGCGGAAACCCCGGCCCCATGGAATACCGTGGGGTACACATGCCAAGTGGCAAGGAGGTTTTCCGCTTTGGCCCCATACAAGGGACTAACAACATCGGCGAGTTCCTGGCCATAGTGCACGCTCTGGCACTGATGGAACAGAAGGGCATCCGCATGCCCATCTATAGCGACAGTGTCAGCGGTCAGGCATGGGTCAGGAACAAGAAGGCCAAGACCACCCTGGCACGCACCCCGGAGACAGAAAAGGCACTCGACCTTGTTGCAAGGGCGGAGAACTGGTTGCGCACACACACAGTGAGCGTGCCCATACTGAAATGGAACACCGAAGAGTGGGGAGAGATTCCTGCCGACTTCGGACGTAAGTAAAACGGAAAACGGAAGGCTGCGAATAAGCAAGAGCAATCAAACTTGTTTGAATTGCCGAGTGGAAGCAGGCTCGACGAAGTCAAAACGGAAAACGGAAAACTGTTAGTACATACCTCCTCCGGAACTCCGTTCCTCTGTCCAGCGTCGCACTGGGGAGTGCTCCCCTCAGAGGGTACAGAATGACATTCAGTCATTCTTCTGAAGACCCTCTTCGCCCCCTATCTTAGAGGGACAAAGAAAAACGCCATCATCAACTTTCTCCCCCTGAGACAGGGGGAGTACCCGAAGGGGGAGGGGGTATGATATAAACGGAAATGTGAACCGAAGGTCGACGTCCGAAGGGGCTGAAGTCAAAACTGAGAACGTAAAACGTAAAACGTCAATATCTCTAAACATTGAAACGCACACTATACATCCTTTCGCTGACGGCATTGCTGCTTGTCGTCACAATCATAGGCAAGGTGGAGTTCCTTGCCTACAACAGGGACATCATGTTTTTCACCATGCCTGAACTGATGCAGGTTCTGTGGCACGGACTGCCGCTGGACATAAGCACCGTGGCCATGGCCGTACTGCCAGTATGGTTCATAACACTGCTTACCATGAAATGGCCCTCCATGCCCTTGCGATGGATAGTGGGGCCGTACATCGGCATCGTCACCTTCCTGATGGGATGTGTAACCGGAGCCACCATCATCATGTACGAGAACTGGAAGTTCCTGCTTGATGCCTCCATATTCAGTTACATGTCCTCTCCGGGCAATGCCGCTGCCAGCGCATCAGTGTACTATATCATCACCCGCATTGGCCTGATTCTGCTTTCATCCATTTCGCTCTCCTTCCTTGCTGTCATCATCACACCCAAGAGCATGGAACGGAAAGGGGAAAGGAGAAAGGGGAAAGGAGAAAGGGGAAATTGGCATACCCCCTCCGCGCTTCGCGCTCGTCCCCCTATCTTAGAGGGACAAAGAAAACGGAAATCTCACCGCTCATCCACGTCAAGCCCGCTTACGGTTTACATGCTTTCCGGCCTCCTGCTATGCCTGATGGCATGGGGCATCAACGGCCGTCGTGCCGATGAGCGCAGTGCTTTCCATAGCGAAAAGATACTGCTGAATCATGCCGCAGTCAATCCGGTAGGCCACATGATCCGCTCCATGCTGACATATAGCAAGGAGTTTGAAGAACAGTTCCGTCTCATGCCCGAGGACGAATGCGACAGTATCTTCGCAGAGATATTCCCTGCCAACACGGAAGACATCACAGACACACTGCTACGCACAAAGCGTCCCGACATACTCACTATCCAACTGGAAAGTATGGGAGCGCCCTTCATTGAAAGTCTCGGAGGCGCAAAGGACGTGGCACCGGAACTATGCCAGTGGATGACACGTGGCGTGAACTTCACCAACGCCTGGGCAACAAGTTTCCGCACCGACCGGGGTACGGTCAGTGCCCTGTCGGGTTACGTCTCATACCCCACTACCTCACTTATGATGACGGATTCATGCCTGCCACTGCTGCCAAGTCTGGCGAAGACGCTGAAAGGATACGGCTATAGCGCCGACTACATGTATAGCGGCAACTCCAACCACATGAACAAACGCAAGTACATGGAAGCCGTGGGCTTCCGCATGTGGGACATCGAAGACATAGATGTTGCCCCCGAAGAGCGTGATGTATGGGGTGCCAACGACAGCATTGCCATGAACCGCATGCTGGGCCTTATCCAACGCACCAAACAGGAGAACGGAGCGGAGAAACCTTTCTTCTGGGCATGCCAGACCATCAGCAGCCATGAACCATGGGAAGTTCCGTACCACCGTCTGGACAACAAGGTGCACAATGCTTTCGCCTACACGGACCACTGTGTGGGACAGTTTCTGGACAGTCTGAGCCGCACTCCCGCATGGGATAACCTGCTTGTAGTGGTATATGCCGACCACGGGCATACCTATGGCCTCACTTTGGACGAACCGGAATTCTTCCACATGCCCCTGTTCTTCGTTGGCGGTGCCGTCAGCAAGGTAAAGACCTACGATACCATCATAGCGCAGAACGACATCGTTGCAACCATACTCAGCCAGATGGAAATTCCACATAACGAGGAGTTCCCGTGGAGCCGCAATGTCTTCAGCCGCAACTACACCTATCCCTTTGCCTATTGCAACTATCCTGCCGGTGCCCTGTTTGTAGACGGAAGCGGCAAGACCATGATGGATGTACAATCTGGTTACATAATGGCGGACGAACCTAAGGCAAGTATGGAAAGGCTGAAGAACCTGCAGGTAATGCTACAGAAGTCCTACGACACAATACCGCAGATTGCAGATAATCAATAAAAACGATATTGGCACTGTCCATATTCGATTACCCACTGTTGGCCATCCCCAATAGTGGGTAATCTTTATTTGTGCGTGCCTGGCTACCGCAATTTCTTCATAACTTTGCAGAGAGATACATAAAACACATTATATATAATATATGACAAAGCACTTACGAACACTCTTCATGCTGGCAGTTCTCATGCCAGTTTCTTTTGTATGGGCCGATGACAGGCACAGCGATGCCAACATTATCGGCCATGTTATTGATGCTGACGAAAAACTGCACCTTCCCTACGTAGTCATTCGCGTGCTCGGCACAACCATCTCCACCACTACAGACGGTACAGGACACTATTTCTTCAAGAACCTGCCGGAAGATACCCTCACTTTGGAGGTGAGATACGCAGGTTTCCGCACCATCACACGCAAGGTCATCGTCCGCAAGAACGAAACACGAGAGGTGAACTTCGTCATGCAACCTGATGAGATATCCTTAGACGAGGTAGTGGTCTCGGCCAACCGCAGCGAGACAAAGCGCCGCGAAGCGCCCAATCTGGTAAACGTGCTGGACGGAAAGGAGTTTGAGACAACACAGTCCACCTGTCTGGCACAAGGACTCAACTTCCAACCCGGTGTGCGCACCGAGGACGACTGCCAGAACTGCGGTTTCACACAGGTACGCATCAACGGTCTGGACGGTCACTACTCGCAGATCCTCATCAACTCGCGTCCCATCTTCTCAGCACTGACGGGCGTGTACGGTCTGGAACAGATTCCTGCCAACATGATAGAGCGCGTGGAGGTGGTAAGAGGTGGCGGCTCTGCACTCTATGGCGCTTCTGCCATAGGCGGTACCATCAACGTCATCACCAAGGACCCCTTGCACAACTCTGCCGAGGTGGGACACACGCTCATGAACATCGGGGGAAGTTCTTCCTTCGAGAACGTCACCACGGCCAATGCCTCGCTGGTAACGGACAACCGCAAGGCCGGCATCTTCCTGTACGGACAGATACGCAACCGCGACGAATATGACCACGACGGGGACGGCTACACGGAACTGCCCGGCATGAAAAACAAGACCCTTGGTTTCAACTCCTTCCTGCGCCTGAGCACCAACTCGCGCCTGACCCTGGAATACCATGGCATCAACGAGTTCCGCCGTGGCGGCAACCTGATGGAGCAGCCTCCCCACATGGCCAACATAGCCGAGCAGACAGAGCACGACATCCATGGCGGCGGTCTGGGCTACGACTTCTTCAGCGACAACACCAAGCACCACCTGAATGCCTACTTCTCCTTCCAGTACACCAACCGCGACAGTTACTACGGCGGCATCGGTTCCGGTTCGCCAGAAGAGGTGGAGGCGGCAAACCTGGCCTATGGCAATACCAAGGACTTTACCTATGTGCTGGGAACACAGTATGTCTACAAGTTCGACCGTTGCCTCTTCATGCCTGCCGACCTCACCGCCGGCATAGAGTACAACTTCGATGGTCTGGACGACGTAATCCTGGGCTACAACCGCAACTTCAACCAGGACATCCACATTACCAGTGCCTTCCTGCAGAACGAATGGAAGAACAAGCAGTGGAGTTTCCTCATTGGCGGCCGTCTGGACAAGCACAACCTCATTGACAATGTCATCTTCAGCCCCCGTGTAAACCTCCGTTACAACCCCACGGAGGCTGTGAACCTCCGTGCCTCCTATGCCGGCGGTTTCCGCGCGCCACAGGCTTTCGACGAGGACCTGCATGTGGGTGTGGTAGGCGGTGAACGCCTTGTCACCGTGCTGGCCGACAATCTGAAGGAGGAACGCTCACACAGCTTCAGCCTGTCCTCAGACATGTACTTCCGTTTCGGCAGCGTGCAGACCAACTTCCTCGTGGAGGGTTTCTACACCAAACTGAACAACGTCTTTGCCCTACGCAAACTCAGCGGAACCGATGCACAGGGCAATATAGTGCAGGAGCGCTACAATGCATACGGCGCCCACGTCTACGGTGCTAACCTCGAGGCCCGTGCCTCGCTGACCAAGTGGTTCCAGTTGCAGGCAGGCTTCACCCTGCAACGCAGCCAGTACGACCGCGAGATTGTGTGGAACGAGGATGTACCCGACCAGAAGACAAAGCGCATACTCCGCAGTCCCGATGCCTACGGCTATTTCACCGCATCGCTTACCCCCATACGCAACCTCACCATTGCCTTGACTGGCAACTACACCGGCAGTATGCACATAGGTCACAATGCAGGTTCTGGCACTCCCGTCCCCGAGATAGTGGAAACACCGGCCTTCATGACACTGAATGCCATGGTGACCTATGAAATGCCCATCGTGGATACCTTCCGCATGCAAGTCAGCGGTGGCGTGCAGAACATTGCCAATGCCTACCAGAACGACTTTGACCAGGGTTGGGAACGCGACTCCGACTACATGTACGGCCCCAGCACTCCCCGCAGCTATCACCTGGGCGTGAAACTGATTTATTAAACATACAAACTATACCATACAACATGCAGTCCCGGATGTAGAGATGATTTACATTCGGGACTGCTTATTTGATTCATATTAGGTGTTTGAACAGGAGTATTTGAACTTAATTTCTACCACACATCAATGACCTTATAAAGGCACCGCGGTGAGAATAATTTTTACCGCGGTACAAAGGCAAAGTCACCGAGGTGAAATGAATTTTCACCGCGGTACGTTATTCAGACAAAGTTCTTTTGTGTAGAAAGTTTGTAAAATACAACACTACTGACTTTTTCCGGCCAATAATCCGATGAGGAAAAGCTATCTGTCCAGCAGGGGAAACCTAACTCTCCAGAACACGAGAAATGTCCTCCCCGATGACGCGCCCTTGTCACCCTGGGCAACTCGCCCTCGTTGTCCGGGAGGACAAAAAGCGGTTGTCGGCATAGTAAATTTACCCTTACAGGAGGGGGACATGGAACGGAGCCGAGAGGCGGTGTCCAAAGGGTCTGACGCCCAAACGGGGAACAGAGGAGCGAGGAGCGACTATGGGATTAGAGGACTCTGTGCTCAACCCATTATCCATTTGCCTATTTGGGGTATGCGACGGACAAGGACGCAGAGAACGGATAATGCCATAAAGGACATGATTGCCGGCAAAAGCATCTCCAACGGAGTGGTCCATATACCTAAAATGCCGTCTGCCCCTGTGCCGAAAGAGGTTCTTGCCCACGAGGACAATGACACCAGAAGAAGCAAATGACACAGATACATGCCGTAACTGGCTTCCGATATCGGGAGCAATATCCTCGTATAGAAGTGTCCTGTACCATTGAATTTCCTGAAGAGCAGTATTCAGCCTATGGCCATCAATACCACCCCTATTGTATCGTTCAGCCAGGGGCCTTCCCAAAAGGAGGCCATGGCTACGGGGCCCGACACAGGAAAATTGCCACCGGCATCGTTGCTGACATTGCAGAAGAATCCGACAGAACATATAGCGAATCCTGCCACAAACAGGGGGAGAGCAAAGCCGAGAGTCCTACGCCATGACAACTCGCCCACGAACCTACGGAAATACAAGCCGAGAAGCATGTAACCGATGAAGCCGCTGAGATAGTAGAATGTTCCATACATGTTCCAACCGGCTTCGCCCCAAAGGGGATACTTGGCTGGGTTGGGGATGCCGAAAGGTCCGTATATAAGCGGAGGCATACCTCCCAGGCAATTGCGGATTAGGGGAATCATAGTCGTGAAGAGCCATATCGCAAGATAAACCCGCAGTTCAGTTTTCTGCACCTTTTCCGCCCATGGGGACAACAGGGGCATGAGTGCATAGAGGCCTATCAGCATGTAGACAAACCACAAATGTCCGGCAGCATAATTGAAATTAAGAAGCAAATCCCCGAAATCCCTTATCGACTCACCCCATACCAAGGCATAGACGACTGTCCAGAAAAGGAACGGGATGAGGAGTCGGACAGACCTTTTGCGGACAAATTCGGCTGAGGAATAGGGCAAGGGGAAGAGGAGATAACTTGAGGCTACGACAAAAAGAGCCACACTTGCCCTTACAAGTGTATTTATGATGGACAGCCATACCGCATCTGATTGGGTGAGGAGCAACGTTCCCTCCCCTCCATAATAGAACGGTTCGCAACAATGTGTCACCATAACAAAAAAGCATGCTGCGACGCGCATCCAGTCTATCCAGACCTCTCGTTTGGTATCTTTCCTTTCCATAGCAATAATTATTGTATGGGGCAAAGGTAAGGAGTTTGCATGAAAAAGAATTTGTCCTATGTCAATTTCTCCCGTTACGATACAGGGACTTGGAGCGCAACCTGCTCAATGTGGGCAGGGTAATACCGAGGTAGGAGGCAATGTAGCCGAGATTGCACCTCTGGCAAATGCCCGGGAACTGCTTTATGAAGTTAAGATAGCGTTCAGCGGCAGAAAGGGAGAGCCTGTCCTTGTGCGACTGGTGGAGCCTGCGGTATTCGTTCTGATGGATGATACGCCCCCAGTTGCAGAGTTCAAGGTTTGTCTCGAACAAACGGTTCATGTCGTTTATTGAAATCCTGAATGCCTGGACGGGTTCCAGGGTCTCGGCATATTCCTGGCTTGGCATACCATAATATAGTTCATCCATGCTGAATACGGCATGTCCCTCTACGGAAAACGAGGTGTTGATTTCAACCCCGTTCACAAGCCAATAGTGCCTTAGGAGTCCCTGCTCTATGAACCATACGTAACGAAGCCTCCTACCCTCCTCCAGAACATGCACATGCCTGTCTATACAACAGGGTTCAAGGCATGACGCCAACGCAACGGCCGTTTCCTGGCTGACAGGGGCCACTTCTCTCATCTTCTGAAGGAACGTACTTTCCAGAAATGTCTTCATACGCATATTTTGAGTTAACGATGCCACAAAGATACACAATAAACGGCTTCTGCAGAGGGTTTGAAGGAAAATTCTCGCAAGAAACAAAAAGGTTCCCCACCTGTGAAGATGGGGAACCCGATATAGAGGATTATATATCCTTGCTTTAGATATGGAGTCCCGTTATTAGGACTATCTCGGTGCTCACACTCGTTAACTAATGCGCTTTACTTCACCACTACCTTCTTCGAGGCATTACCGGTCCGTACCACATAAACGCCAGTTGGCAAAGGTAGAGGTTCGCCATTGTAGTTCGGCACACGCAACACCAAGGTTCCGCTGGTAGTGTAGACGGTTACTTCCTTGCCTGCTATTGCGTTTATATCTTCTATGCCAGTAGTTTCAAATTCTTCTATCAATGAAAAATTCTGCCAAACGTCTGCCGCCCTATATGTATTTGAGGCACCAACAGGGACATACAAAGTTGCATCGTAGTTTGAGAATGTATTATCAAAAGCGGTGGGCGGAACCTCTCCAAACATCTTGACAGACTCTAACTTTGTGCATCCACCAAAAGCGCCATAACCAATAGTGGTAACAGAATTACCCATCTCCACAGACATCAATTCAGAACAGCCGTAAAACGCTGCATATCCTATAGTCTCAACAGAATTAGGAATGGAAATACTCTTCAGACTGCTACAGCGATTTATCGCATAATCCCCTATGCTGGTTACGGACTGGGGAATGACAAGATCGGTTAGGCTGCTACAAGCGTAAACAACGGCCCTCCCAATACTCGTAATAGAATTTGGAAGAACTAAGCGAGTCAAGGCACTGCAACCATAAAACGCATAATCACCTATAGTCTCAACTGAATTGGGAAGCACAAGGCTGGCCAGACTACTGCAATTAGAAAACGCACTCTGTCCTATAGTCTCTACTGAGTTGCCAATCTCTATACTTTCCAATTCCAAACAACCATCAAACGCAAATTCGCCTATAGTCTTGACCGAGTTGGGAAGCACAAGGTTGGTCAGACCGCTGCAACCATAAAACGCATAATCATCTATAGTCTCTACTGAGTTGGGAATAGAGGACTCCTTGCAACCGACAAGCAAGGTGTTACTTGCCGTTTCCACTATAGCATTGCATCCCTCACGCGAATCGTAAACTGGATTGCTTGCATCAACTGAGATACGTTGTAAACTATTGCAATTAATAAACACACCTGTTCCCATTCTCACCACAGAGTGGGGGATTACAATTTGAGAAATGCTACTGCAACCATTAAATGCAAACTTTCCTATTCGCTTAACGGAATTAGGGATGACGAAATTGGTCAGACTACTGCAACTATGCATCGCATAATCATCAATGTTAGTTACAGAATTGGGAACAACGAGGCTGGTCAGTTCACTACAACCATAAAACGCACACTGTCCTATACTTGTTACTGAGTTGGGGATAAAAGTCTCCTTGCAACCGACGACCAAAGTATTGCTTGCCCTTTCCACGATAGCATTACAACCCTCGCGTGAATCATAAACCGGATTGTTTGCATTAACCGAGATACGACTCAAACTACTACAGTTTTGGAATGCCGCATTTCCTATCTCTATTACAGAATTGGGAATCACAAGACTGGTCAGACTACTGCAACCAGAAAAAGCAAAATCACCTATAGTCTCTACAGAGTTGGAAAGCACAAGGCTGGTCAGAGCACTGCAACCAGAAAACGCGCTACTACCTATAGTCTCTACAGAGTTGGGAAGCACAAGACTGGCCAGAGCACTGCAACCAGAAAACGCAAATTCGCCTATAGTCTTTACTGAGTTGGGAATCACAAGACTGGTCAGAGCACTGCAACCAGAAAACGCGCTACTACCTATAGTCTCTACAGAGTTGGGAAGCACAAGGCTGGTCAAACTACTGCAATCATAAAATACATAATTACCTATAGCCTTGAGTGAGTTGGGAAGTACAAGACTGGTCAGAGCACTGCAACCACAAAACGCAGCATAAGACATAGTTTCAACAGAACTGGAAAGTTCAACATTCTCAACTCCTGTAAGAAAAGCAAATGCACCCTCTCCTACATTTGTCACACCTTCGGTAACACGAATCGTAGAAATTATATTATCATATTCTTCCCAAGGGCGCTGTAAGATAACATTTCCTGTTTCACTGGTTTCAACATAGTCCTCCATTTCTCCCCAACCTCTAATAAGCAACTCGCCTGTTTCTGGATTCAATTCCCAAATAACATTGTCGCCAGTATTCTTACCGCAAGTACCACTATATCCCGTGATTGTAAAGCGGTCGTGGTCCAATCCATATACCCCACCATTATTAGACTGAAACAAGATATAAAGATCGAACACGCCACCATTCTTGTTGTAGAGAGAGGGATGCTCACCCAAGTAATAGAATGCATCTGTCGCAAAGATGTCGTCCTCTGTACTATACCCATAAAAGCCGGTGAACGAGACCAGTATACTTATATTACCGCTGGCATCCATCTCAAAGAAAAGTTCTTTCCCATTTAACCAGGGACTTATCTTGTAAACGTTCGGATTTTCGGAAGATCTGTAAAGCACAGTCCCATAACTTTTTGACGGTGCGTACCGGCCAAATAAATTAGGAATCTCCATGCCAAAGGACTCTGAATAAACGTTTTCACTTGCTCCATGAGTATACGTCCCATAAGCATATTCCTTGAACTCCGTGTCGGAATTTGCCATCACCCGTTTGTTGCCAACAAGTTGCTTGTCAGCTTTTGTGCTTAGCCTAAAAGGAATCTTATTGTCATTGACAATAGACTTATCACAAATAGACTTATCGCGAATCATGGCAATTGTGTCGGAATTAGCCTGAGCCATGACTGCTGTCCAAGAAGCAAGAACTAAAAAACAAATAGTAAGTAATAATTTCTTCATCGTTTATTGTATTTAAGTTTATCTGTTATTTTCATGTACGTTTCGTAATAATGGGTTAAGGATGGTGCGTACAAATACGCCTCATCCCCCAATGCGACTACGTCACACTGGGGGATGAGGCGTGAAAAGGGCACGAGTTCCCTCGCGCGTACCTATTATATTATAATGCTTGCTTGCTTGCTTGCTTGCTTGCTTGCTTGCTTGCTTGCTTGCTTGCTTGCTTGCTTGCTTGCTTGCTTGCTTGCTTGCTTGCTTGCTTGCTTGCTTGCTTGCTTGCTTGCTTGCTTGCTTGCT
>JAZURY010000027.1:0-78721 GCA_045606445.1 Bacteroidaceae bacterium | reverse complement strand
TGCTCATAATGAGGGGGCGGAGAACGAGAGTTTTAGAAAGACACAGAAGTATCTGAGTAGGTTTGAAAACTCTTAGCGTTACAGCGTTACAGCGTTACAGTTAAAAACACGCACATCTATACATCTATACATCTATACATCTATACATCGTTATGCAACTATCCAATAACTTCCGTTTGAGCGAGTTCACTCGCTCGGACACCGCCAAGAGACTTGGCATTGAGAACGAATGTTCCAGCGTGGAGCAAGTATTGAACCTGGCATACCTGTGCCACATGGTGCTCCAGCCCTTACGAGACAGGTTCGGCCCCATCCGCATAAATAGCGGCTACCGTTGCCCCGAACTGAATGGAGTCGTGGGTGGCGTGAAGAACTCCCGGCACCTCAGAGGTGAGGCGGCAGACATTCACCTGCCATCGGTGGATAAAGGGCTGGAGTATCTGGCCTTCCTCAAGACTCTGCCAGCCGTGGATGAACTGATTTGGGAGAGGAAGGGAAACACACATTGGATACATGTTTCGGCAAAGCGCCTGAAACCAGAAACCTAAAAGCAAACGAGCAAATGAGAAACAGAAAGAAAAATGCACTACAATTCGGCAGGGTTGCCATGCGCTATTTCCCGGAGTGCAACTACAAGACAGCCTTGCGCCATTTCCGGGATGAGATAGTGAAGACGCGTGGATTGCAGCAGGCTCTTGCAGAAATAGGCTACACCCCCAGCCAGCGCACCTTGACATTAAGACAGATGAAGGTGATAGAAGACTACCTGGGCGAACCGTAAAGAAAAAGGAAGGGTGTGTCAAAATTGAAGTGAACCCAAAAAGTTAGACAAAAAACTTCTGGGGGGCACTTCAGAGAGGCACATCCTCCACTTATATTGCAGCAAAATCCATAAAACTATGGGTTTATTGCACGAATGCTAATTTTATTTGTACCCTTGCTCCATCGTAACCGCTGTTACGGTAATGAGCATTACGATAAAACTTGCAGGTATGAGATTTTTTGATAGGGAACAGGATTTTGAAAAGCTCAGAGAGATAGAAGAACTCTCTCATGAGGCAGCCCAATTTACCATCATTACGGGAAGACGCCATTCCACCAATGCAGCCAAAATCTCACTTATCTCCTTCTTCTGCCCGTTTATCCTTATATTTGACAGGTTGGGGGATTTGACCTTATGAGTCACGCGGGATTGCTATTCTTTCATCAAATGGCGAATCGTGTCTCGCACGCTATGAGATGACTGCGGATAAGTAGCGGGAAAAGATAAGAACCTGTCATACATGGGCTTTGCTTCTTCCAATGTGGGAACGGGGCTATCCATTGCCTCAAAATAAATACGAATCCTACGCATAAGTTCCTCTTCAAAGTCTACGCTTACGATACCAGGAATGCCTATTGTCAGCACCAACTCATAGATTGGTTTGTAATAGATTATGCCATCGGCAATATCTTCCCATTTCAAATCACCATATCGAGCATTAAAATATGGTTCTCTGCCAAAAGGAGTTTCCTTTATATCCATACCAAAAGGCCGACACTCCATGACCTCAAACGCAGCATCCCACAATCCACTTGCAACCAGTGGCATCTGCTCCTTTTGGGTGTATTCTGTCCAGTTGAGCATCACTATCTTCACATTATCCTCACCATAGAGTTCCTTGAGCCATTTGCCCTGGCGATGATAGTCCTTACCAGCAAAAGTGGCATTCAACGCATGGGGATGATTGGTTATTATCAGAGCCTTTCGCTTGCCATTCTTAGTTTTTTGCTTGGCATACATTTCTGCAAAATGCAAAGACATAGTGGAGTCGCGGTAAGCGCAAGCCGGAGAATCGTCGAAGTCCCGATACTCTTGGGCGGTCTTGATTTTATTCCACGAGAATTTACAATCCGTCAATCCCAATGTAATCTTATGTCTGTTGGAACGATTTATTTCATAGAGTCCCCGAAGGAACTGTACACGGTTGTACTTATCCCAAAGCGGATTGAAATCCTCGTTACGAAGGTATGCATAGAGGGCGTCGCTGAATGCCTGAGCAGTCTTGTATTTCCCCTGAAGTAATCTGTTTACATCTTTTGTCCTGTTTACACATCCTACTTCGGTATACACATAACCTATCTCCTCGGCAAAACGAGCATCACGCAATATGTCCAATATCAATTCATACTGTGTGGTATCTCTGTGGTCACGTTCTCCAATCACTACGATATCGGAGTGTTCAAACAGTTTGAAAATATAGTCTACAGGGGCGCATGATTTCGCCCTTACACTTGCCACATAGTCTTGCAATGACGAGGATTGGGCATAACCGGACAAGGTTGCGCAGAGAACACAAAACCAAAAAGCAATTCTCTTCTTCATAAAGCATACAGAATATTCCAATGTTCTGGCAACGAGATAACGGAAAAGCAGACACAGCTACTTACCCTTTTCCTTTGCCTCATTCCAAAGCCTGTCCATTTCCTCCAAGGTCATGCCACCCAGTTCCCTGCCCTGCTCCTTGGCACGCTGCTCCACATAGGAGAAGCGGCTGATGAACTTGCGGTTGGTGCGCTCCAGTGCATTATCGGGGTTGATGCCGTAGAGACGAGAGGCATTGATGAGGGAGAAGAGCAGGTCGCCGAACTCGTTGGTGGAGTTTTCCTTGTCGTCCTTCTCCAGTTCGATGCGTAGTTCGTCCACCTCTTCGTGAACCTTGTCCCAAACCTCTTCACGCTTGCTCCAGTCGAAACCCACGTTGCGTGCCTTGTCCTGGATGCGGTATGCCTTGATGAGCGAGGGCAGCGATTCGGGCACACCAGAGAGCACGGTCTTGTTGCCGTCCTTCTCCTTCTGCTTTACCTGTTCCCAAAGTTGGCTCACCTCGCCAGCCGACTGTGCCTGTGCCTCGCCATAGACATGGGGGTGGCGGAAGATGAGTTTGTCGCACAACTTGTTGCACACGTCGGCAATGTCGAACTGTCCCTCCTCACTTCCTATCTTGGCATAGAACACCACGTGGAGGAGCACATCGCCCAGTTCCTTGCATATCTCATGTGTGTCGTGCTTGATGAGGGCATCACACAGTTCAAAGGTCTCTTCTATGGTATTGGGGCGCAGACTTTCAAACGTCTGCTTGCGGTCCCATGGGCACTTCTCGCGCAGAGTGTCCATCACATCCAGCAACCTGCCGAATGCCGCCAGTTTTTCTTCTCTTGTACTCATAAGTTGTAGGAATATCAAATGATTGTCAGACTAATGCGACGCCCCAAGCCCTCAAAGATTCTGAACAACGTACTGAGCTGTATGTCGGACTTTCCATTTTCAATACGGGAAATATATGTCTTCTTAGTACCTATCTTCTCTGCAAGTTCTTCCTGTGTGAGACCTGCACGAAGGCGTTCTTCCCTAAGTGTCTGGGCAAGACAAAATGCCTCTGCTTCGCGGTCAAATTCTTCACGGGACGCGGTACCGACCTTACCGTATTCTACATCCAACAATTCATGTAGACAAGTACATCCCATCAAAGCTTTTTCCTTAGACTTATCCATAATATATTTTATATTTATTTATTGTTAAAATATTCGTTCATCAATCGCTCTGCCCTATCAATTTCTCCAGAAGGTGTTTTCTGTGTCTTCTTTTGAAAACCATTAAACAGGATTACCAGCGAACCCTCGTCAAAGCAACAGAAAATCCTATAAATATTTCCTGCGTATTCAACACGTATTTCATACAATCCCTTTTTTCCTTCAATACACTTAAGTATGGAAACCGGCAACCTGTCTAATGTTTGAATCCAGAGCAAAGTTTGAGCTATCTTTCGTCTTACTTTATCATCCTGTGCAACAAAGAACTCGTTAAAGTAATGCTTATAAAATCTAATTTCTCGCTTAGCCATAACGCAATGTATTCAGGTACATTTCAAGTGCAAAGTTAACTAAAAAGTTTCCTTGCACAAAGAAAAGTCTTCCTTTTTTGTGCTTTTCATGTCTTCTTACAACAAATAAAGCGCATAACGCGAGATTGTGAACTGCCCGGCATATATAAACGGAATATTTTTGCTAACTTTGCGCCCGAATATAATAACATAAGAGCATAAAGATTTATGGAATTAGCATCCAAGTACAGCCCTGCCGAAGTGGAGGGCAAATGGTACCAATACTGGTTGGACAACAAACTGTTCAGTAGCAAACCCGACGGCCGCGAGCCATATACCGTGGTTATCCCCCCGCCAAACGTGACCGGTGTGCTCCACATGGGACACATGCTCAACAATACCATTCAGGACATCCTGGTGCGCCGTGCACGCCTGCAGGGCAAGAACGCATGCTGGGTTCCCGGCACCGACCACGCCTCCATTGCCACCGAGGCAAAGGTGGTGAACCGTCTGGCAGAGCAGGGCATCAAGAAACTGGACCTCACACGCGAGGAGTTCCTGAAGCATGCATGGGAATGGACCAACGAGCACGGTGGCATCATCCTGAAGCAGTTGCGCCGCCTGGGTGCCTCATGCGACTGGGACCGCACCTCCTTCACCATGGACGAGACACGCAGCGAGAGCGTGCTGAAGGTGTTCTGCGACCTGTACGAGAAGGGACTCATCTACCGCGGTCTGCGCATGGTAAACTGGGACCCCAAGGCACAGACAGCCCTGTCCAACATTGAGGTTATCTATCGCGAGGAGCAAAGCCACCTCTACAACCTGCGCTACTATGTGGCAGATGCCGACACCAACCCCGTAGTCCCCACAGGCTGTGAGGGCGAGGTACTGCATCAGGACGAGCAGGGCAGATACTATACCGTGGTGGCCACCACACGTCCCGAGACCATCATGGGCGATACCGCCATGTGCATCAACCCCAAGGACCCCAAGAACCAGTGGCTCAAAGGTCACAAGGTGACGGTACCCCTGGTGGGCCGCGTTATTCCCGTTATCGAGGACCGCTATGTCGAGATAGAGTTCGGTACAGGCTGTCTGAAGGTTACTCCCGCCCACGACGTGAACGACTACAATCTGGGCAAGACCCACAATCTGGAGACCATAGACATCTTCAATCCTGACGGCACACTCAGCGAGGCAGCAGGCCTCTACGTGGGCATGGACCGCATGGATGTGCGCAAGCAGATTGCCAAGGACCTGCAGGAAGCAGGACTCATGGAGAAGGTGGAGGACTACACCAACAAGGTGGGATATTCCGAGCGCAACCCCGACACGGCCGTAGAACCCCGCCTGTGCATGCAGTGGTATCTGTCCATGCAGCACTTTGCCGACATTGCACTGCCTCCCGTGCTGAACGGTGACATCAAGTTCTATCCCCAGAAGTACGTCACCACCTACCGCAACTGGCTGGAGAACATCGACGACTGGTGCATCAGCCGCCAACTCTGGTGGGGACACCGCATACCAGCCTATTACCTGCCCACCGAGGAGGGCAAGGAAGAGCAGTTCGTAGTGGCCATGAACCGCGAGGAGGCTCTGGAAAAGGCGCACAAGATTGCCGGTTTCGAGAACATCACCGCCGAACAACTCCGTCACGACGAGGACGCCCTGGACACATGGTTCAGTTCATGGCTCTGGCCCGTGAGCCTGTTCAACGGCATACTGAACCCCGGCAACGAGGAAATCAACTACTACTACCCCACCGCCGACCTGGTTACCGGTCCCGACATCATCTTCTTCTGGGTGGCACGCATGATTATGGCAGGCGAGGAATACCTGAAGGACGTTCCCTTCCGCAACGTTTACTTCACCGGTATCGTGCGCGACAACCTTGGCCGCAAGATGTCCAAGCAGTTGGGCAACAGCCCCGACCCTCTGGCGCTCATAGACAAGTACGGTGCCGACGGTGTGCGCATGGGCATGCTCCTGGCTGCTCCTGCCGGTAACGACATACTCTTCGACGAAAGCCTCTGCGGACAGGGTGCCGCCTTCTGCAACAAGATTTGGAACGCCTTCCGCCTGGTGAAGGGTTGGGAGATAAGCGACGAGATAGCACAGCCCGAACCCAACGTGAAGGCCATAGAGTGGATGCAGGCACAGTTGCGCACCTACGTGGCAGAAATCAACGACCTCTATGGCAAGTACCGCCTGAACGAGGCCCTGATGGCCATGTTCAAACTCTTCACCGACGAGTTCTCCGGCTGGTATCTGGAGATGATAAAGCCTGCATACCAGGCTCCCATCGACCGCAAGACCCTGGAGGCCACCATGCAGATATTCGAACAACTCCTGCAGGTCATCCACCCCTTCATGCCCTTCATCACCGAGGAACTATACCAGCACATTGCCGAGCGCAAGGAGGGCGAAAGCATCATGGTGAGCACCCTCACCCTGGACGCCCCCAGCGCCGAGGATGCTGCTCTGATTGCAGAGTTCGAGCAGCTGAAGCAGATTATCTCAGGTGTGCGTGCCGTACGCCAGAGCAAGAACATTGCCCAGCGCGAACCCCTCACTCTGGAGGTTGTTGTGGCAGAGGGCGAGAACCGTGTCACCCAGTGCCCCTCTTTGGGTAGCATCGTCAGCAAGATGGCAACACTCGGCGAAATCCTCTACGTGGCACAGAAGGGCGAAGGCAGCCAGGCCTTCCTCGTGGGTACCAACGAATATGCTGTACCTCTGGGCAACCTCATCGATGCCGAGGCTGAGATAAAGAAGGCCGAAGCCGAGATAGCACGTCTGCAGGGCTTCATGGGCGGAATACAGAAGAAACTCTCCAACGAGCGCTTCGTGCAGAACGCCCCCGCACAGGTGGTGGAACTGGAGCGCAAGAAACTGGCCGATGCAGAGAGCAAGATTGCTGCCCTGCAGGAGACAGTGAAGGCGTTGAAAACGGAAAAGTGAAAACGGAAAACGGAAAACTACCCGCTCACCTCTAACCTCTAACCTTTCCGTTTTAATCCGACTTCGTCGTCTTGAACCTGCTCCCGCTCGGCAATTCAAACGAGTTTGATTGCTCTCGCTTACTCGCAGTTTTCCGATTTCCGATTTCCGTTTTCCGTTCGCAAAGATGAGTACCGCACCGAGAAACATAGCAGAACTGTGCCGACACGAATACCTTCGTGAACGGCGCAGTATGCATTTCTCACGCGACATCATCGTCTGGAGCCTGAAAATCGTTCTTTGGACAAGCATGGCACTGGCTCTGCCACGCACATTGGAAGCATCGGGGATAAGAATCGTGGAAAATCTGCCCCGACTGCTCGTGGCCGACCAGGTAATGAGGTGGTTCAGCCAGAGCACACCGGCATACAATGCACACCAATACAGGCTTCTGCCAGTCAGACACTGGCATGTGCTTGCAGCCTACCTTCTGCGGATGCTCTTTACACCCCTCAACTTCATCTGGTTGCCGGCGCTATGGCCACAATGGTGGCTTCTTGGTTTCTTCATACTGAGCGGATACGTGTATCTGGCATGCTGGCATGTCTACCTGCACTTCACCCAAGGCAAGGAAACACAGCACCGACTGCCCCATATACTGGACAAAGGTGCCTTCCTGTCATGCGAGATGAAGATGCGTCTGCGCCATCCTGCGCTGTGGAAGAAGATAAGGAACGGACTCATATCTTCCCTTATTCTCACTGGCATAAGCATGGCAATGGACATGGAGGTGTACACCGACTTTACAGTCCTGTATACACTCACTTTTCCCACCCTGCCTCTGCTCACCGCAAGGCTTGGATACGAGCAACCATACATGTCCCTGCTCCATATACGCCTGCACAACCTCCGTGCCGTGTACAGGGCCAAGTACATAGCCGCCCTGCTCATGCTTCTGCCAGGCATAGCCATTATGTCCCTACCCGTGGCCATGGGCACACTGTCGTGGCAAAGACTCATGGGATGGACACTGGCCGTTGCACTGCTAATATACCCCGCACTGCTAATGCTTGCGCCTAAGGGAAAGGTCGGTTCGCCGATGGCACAGTTGCTGACACTCGTCACGCTGACACTGCCCATACTGATAATACAACTATTCAAACTATAATAAAAACGATTATGAAAAAAACACTCATCATTCTTGCGGCCATGCTTGCATTCAATGCGGCACAGAGCCATGCACAGAGTCTTCTGGACCTGTTCAAGAAGACAACCAATACGGAACAGGCATCACAAAAGGCTACCGACCAAAAGACACAAAGCGGTCTCAGCAGTCTGAGCGGAATAGGCGATTTCGTTGCCGGCCTGCTCGGCAAAGACAAGGTAAGCAAAACCAGTCTTGTAGGCACATGGAGTTACAAGCAGCCTGCCGTTATCTTCGAGAGCGAGAACATGCTCACCAACGTAGGCGGCATGGCAGCCGGCAAGGCAGCAGAAGAAAAACTCCAGGGTTATCTGGACAAGATAGGTTTCACTTCCGGCAAAGTAAAAATTGACTTCAAGGAAGACGGCACCGGTATTGTGACATACGGTAGCAAAAACATCCCCTTCCAATGGAGCGTGGCAGAAAGCGACCTTACCATCAATCTGGCAAGCAGCACCCTCAGCAAGTACAGCACCTCCGGCAAACTTGGCAAGTACACCAGTTTCAAGATGAACTGCAAAGTGGGCATAGGCAGTCTGCAACTTTCCTTCAAGGCCGACAAACTCCTGCAATTCATCTCCAAGGTTGTATCTGCCGCCGGTAATGCCACCAACAACTCCACAATATCTACCATAGCAGGTTTGGCAAACAAGGTAGACGGCATGTACCTCGGACTGACACTGGAAAAGTAAAGGTCAATAATCCCAAATCGGTCATTAGACTGTTACGCGCTAATGACGCTATCTTTTTGTCATCTGTTTCCTCGCTTCTCGGTTACAATGGAACCCCATTGCGCCCTCAAAGCGACAAAACATCTGTTCAAAAACAAAGCAATTATCATCATAACGCTAATGACCGATTTGGGATAATTCGAACAATGATGCCTTAAAAACCATACATAAAGACATGGAGAAAGACAATGGAGCATACTCAATGCTCCTATAAATGTCGCAAAATTGACATCGGTAATCGTTAAAAGAACCGTCGGTAATCGTTAAACGCACGATTACCGACGGTTCGCTTTTGTCATCACGATGATGAAATTACATCCTCACGAGATTCTATCCTCAACCCAAATGGTCATTATATTTTTACGCGCTAATGACCCCCATTGCACCATCAAAGCACCAAAACATCCGTTTGAAAATAAGCGTCATTACCATCATAACGCCAATGAACGTTTAGGTTAAACCTAAGCAAGACACCTCTATTTCGGTTTTTTGCCCGGCACTATGATTCTCAATCTGACAAGATTGCCCGCTTAATCCTCCATAAGTTGCTTGAAGAAGGAATCCAGATCCTCGTCCACCCCTTCCAGGAGGTTGCCGGATATGATTACCGTTTCCTGATCGTCAACGATGTAGAGGTCAGTAATGGTCTCGCCGTCCTCGTCCTGCATGACGAAAGTGTAAGGGCGAAGAAGCGACATCTTGTCCACCACCTCGGTGCGAACCTCGCTGATGGCCTGACGCAGAATGGGTGTTACCTTCTGGTAGAAATTCTCATCGCGCGAACCGTGTATCCACTCCGGTATGACGATGCGCATGAGTTCCCTTTCCTCGTCGTCATAGAACTTCACCTCACCGCTATGCGGAAAGACACGCACGATGATGTCCGTCAGTACGGGTTCCTTCTCCTGGGGGAAACGCTCTGCCACATGGCGCAGGGCTCTCTGAATCTGTTTCTCTGGTGTAATCATGGGTATGTGTGGTTATAGGCTAAACGGAAATGTGAAAACGGAAAACGGAAAACCAAATCGCTCACCGCTCACTGTTAAGTACCAGTTTTCCGTTTTCACCTTTCCGTTTTCACTTTACTTAAAGGTTACGTCCGTGGCAATGCTTGAACTTCTTGCCCGAACCGCAGGGACAAAGGTCGTTGCGTCCGGGCAGGTTCTCGCGGCGGATGGGTTGTACAGGCTGCTGCTCGCGTGTGTCGCGGCCAGCTGCCTGACGCATGCCCTCGTCTACGTCGCCATGGCTTTCCTGGAGACGCTGCTGGGGACGGGGAGGCTGGGGAGCCTCGGCCTGACGAATCTGCAATTCAGGCACCTGGGCACGCATCAGCACGCTGACGATGCGGTCGTTTATCTTGTTGACCATCTGGTCGAAGTACTTTACGGACTCCAACTTGTAGATGAGCAAGGGGTCCTTCTGCTCGTAGGAAGCATTGTGTACGGAGTGCTTCAGTTCGTCCAGCAGGCGCAGGTTCTCCTTCCATGCATCGTCTATGGTGTGCAGGATGAGACTCTTGTGGAAGGCGGTGACTACGGCCTGTGACTGGCTTTCGTATGCCTCCTGGATGTTGCAGCTCACCTGATACACACGGCGTCCGTCCACCACGGGCACCATGATGTTCTCGTAGCGGGGCATCTGGTCGGGGTTCTCCACAATCATGCTCACGGCCTTGTGGGCATTGGTGGAGATGATGTGGCACTTCTGCTTGAAGCGCTCCATGGCCTTCTGGTATACCTCCTCGGCCAGTTCGTCCATGTTGCCGCTGTCGTAACGGTCCTGGGGCAGGGGGAACTCCATGGCGAGTATCTCGAGGAACTGCTCGCGGCAGTTCTGGTAGTCACGGCTTTCCATGATGTGGCACACGCGGTCCCATATCATGTCGGCAATGTCCATGCCGAGGCGTTCGCCCATGAGGGCATGACGGCGTTTCTCGTAGATGACGGTACGCTGCTTGTTCATAACATCGTCATACTCAAGCAGGCGCTTGCGCACACCAAAGTTGTTCTCCTCCACCTTCTTCTGTGCGTTCTCGATGGAACGTGTGATCATGGAGTGCTCTATCATCTCGCCATCCTGGAAGCCCAGACGGTCCATCACACGGGCAATGCGTTCGGAAGCGAACAGGCGCATGAGTTTGTCCTCGAGGGAAACGTAGAACACGGAACTGCCAGGGTCGCCCTGACGACCGGAACGTCCGCGCAACTGGCGGTCCACACGGCGGCTCTCGTGGCGCTCCGTGCCGATGATGGCCAGACCTCCGGCAGCCTTCACCTCGGGAGTCAGTTTGATGTCGGTACCACGGCCTGCCATGTTGGTGGCAATGGTAACGATGCCCAGTCCGTCAATGCTGCGGCCTGCCTGTGCCACGATGTCGGCCTCCTTCTGGTGCAACTTGGCGTTCAATACCTGGTGAGGAATCTTGCGCATGGAGAGCATCTTGGAGAGCAACTCACTGATTTCCACGCTGGTAGTACCCACAAGGGTAGGACGGCCGCTATTGCGCATGCGCTCTACCTCTTCTATTACGGCATTGTACTTCTCGCGCTGGGTCTTGTAGATGCGGTCGTTGCCGTCGGTACGGATAACGTCGCGGTTGGTGGGAACCTCCACAACGTCCAACTTGTAGATGTCCCAGAACTCGCCGGCCTCGGTGACGGCAGTACCTGTCATACCGGACAACTTGTGGTACATGCGGAAATAGTTCTGCAGGGTGATGGTGGCATAGGTCTGTGTGGCAGCCTGCACCTTTACGTGCTCCTTGGCCTCCACTGCCTGATGGAGACCGTCGCTCCAGCGGCGTCCCTCCATGATACGGCCTGTCTGCTCGTCCACAATCTTGATTTCACCGTCCTGGATGACGTACTCGTCGTTGAGGTTGAACATGGTGTATGCCTTCAGCAACTGCTGGAGGGTGTGCACACGCTCGCTCTTGATGGCATAGTCGCCATACACCTCGTCCTTCTTCTGGATACGGGCCTCGTCGTCAAGGGTGGTGTCTGCCTCAATCTGCGACATCATGCCGGCAATGTCGGGCAGTACAAAGAGTGCAGGGTCGTTGACCTGGGAGGCAAGCCATTCGTTGCCCTTGTCGGTAAGGTCCACGCTGTTCTGCTTCTCCTCGACCACGAAGTAAAGGGGTTCTACTGCCTCGGGCATGCGGCGGTTGTTGTTCTCCATATAGATTTCCTCGGTGGAGAGCATGCCGGCCTTGATGCCGGGTTCGGAAAGGTATTTGATGAGCGCCTTGTTCTTGGGCAGGGCCTTGTAACTGCGGAAGAGCGACAGGAAACCGTCGGCAGTCTTCTGCTTGTCCTTGGTTTCGGTACCCTCGGCAATGAGTTTCTTCGCCTCGGCCAGATACTGGGTGGCCAGTGTGCGCTGGACGCCAACGAGGCGCTCCACCAGAGGCTGGTACTGCTCGTACATCTGGTCGTCGCCCTTGGGCACGGGACCAGAGATAATAAGAGGTGTACGGGCATCGTCGATGAGCACGGAGTCCACCTCGTCCACGATGGCGAAGTTGTGCTTGCGCTGAACCAAGTCGGCAGGGTCCTGGGCCATGTTGTCGCGCAGGTAGTCGAAACCGAACTCGTTGTTGGTGCCGAAGGTAATGTCGGCCAGATATGCACGGCGGCGGCTCTCGCTGTTGGGCTGGTGCTTGTCGATACAATCCACGCTCAGTCCGTGGAACATGTAGATGGGCCCCATCCACTCGGAGTCACGCTTTGCCAGATAGTCGTTCACGGTTACCACATGCACGCCGTTGCCTGTGAGGGCATTGAGGAAGACGGGCAGGGTGGCGGTAAGGGTCTTACCCTCACCGGTGAACATCTCGGCAATCTTACCCTGGTGCAGGACGGTACCGCCGAACAACTGCACGTCGAAGTGCACCATGGCCCACTGCATGTCGTTGCCTCCGGCAATCCAATGGTTGTGGTAGACGGCGGTGTCACCCTCTATGTCCACGAAATCATGCTTGGTGGCCAGTTCGCGGTCAAAGTCCGTTGCCTTAACCTTGATGTCGGTATTGTTGGTGAAACGGTAGGCGGTGCTCTTAACGATGGCAAACACCTCTGCACGAACTTCGTCCAAAGCCTTTTCCAGAACATCCAGAACCTCCTTCTCCAACTTGTCTATCTGCTGGAAAAGAGGGGCACGGTCCTGAATCTCCGTCTGCGGTATGCGCTCCTTGATTTCCGCTATCTGCAGGCGCAGGGGAACGGCCTTTTCTGCAATCTCCTTGCGGATTTCCTGGACACGGGCACGCAGGTCATCATCGCTAAGAGCCTGAATCTTTGGATATACGTCCAATACGGCCTGTACCAAGGGACGGTAGGCCTTGAGATCGCGCGACTTCTTGTCGCCGAATAGTTTAACTAAGAAATTTGTTATATTCATTGTTTGATGTTTTATTTCGGTACTGATAATTGATGCGTTCACTGGCGGCAAAAATACCCGCCACTATTGTGTAACCCTTGTCAAAGGCGACTGACCGCATCCGTTAGGCGAGCGTATACGCAACACCTTGGCCACTGTTGGCGCCACATGGTCAATGGTAACCGGTGTTTCCACCTTACAGGGATCGAAACCGGTACCCATGAAGAAAAGGGGAAAAGCGATATAACTCTCTCGGGAAATGTTCTCCTTAGTGGCCCCCGGTGTGCTGTTCACTCCGGCAACGGACCATCCGGGAGCAATCTGAATCATTATATCGCCGGAGCGGTGCGGATTGTATGCATTGCGCAACTTGGAGATACCGGGTGTCCAGGCTCCGAGAGAAAGGCGCTGGCTGGTGTACACGTCCTTGACACCGGCCAGTTGGATAATGAACGCAGAACTCATGTCCAGCAGTTCCGTCATGTTCACGTTGCGCTGTTCTATGAGTTTGCGGTTAAGGTATATTTCATTGCCAAGACTGCTCTCCACCCACTGTCCCTGGCCGTAAACGGCGATAAGGTACATGTTCAGGAGCATCTCGGCACGATGCATATCGAAGGAACCTGATGGTATGCGGTACTGCGAGAGGTTGTGAGAAACCGGTTCTTCACAATATCCGGTAGACGTGACTACAAAAAGGGCATTACCCTTGCCGACATGCTTTTCAACATCGTCCATTAGTTGCCCCAAGGCATTGTCAAGACGCACGTATGTATCCTGAAGTTCCATTGGCGCGTCTGCAACAGAGCGGTGGTCATAATTGCCTGCATAGTAGGTGATGGAAAGCATGTCCGTGACCTCATCCAGTCCCATTCCGGAGGAAACGATGCAGTGGTTCGCAAAGCGATTGACCTCCTCGTTGACCATGCCGCTGGCCTTGAATTCGATGTATGCTCGTGAACCTTTGAACTTGTGGGAGAATGGTTTCTTCAATCCTCCGGAAACAAAATAACTGAAATTGCCTACAATATCGTTAGAGGGGTTCCATGCCATGTCGTCTATGCGGTCCTGCAGGGAACTGTAACGGTTGTATGTCAAAGCCCAGGATGGGAATTCTCCGTAATATGAGGTGGAACACCATTGTCCTGTATGGTCGTTCAGCCAGAAGCATGCGTCTGCGGCATGTCCGGCAGACAGGATTGCCGCGTCTCTGAATGGAGATACGCTAAGGACTATGCCCTTTCCCTCTGTGGCCACCTTGAGTTCGTCACCGATAGTGGAGACACTCAGGTACAGAGGTGACGAGTTCTCGGCAGTGAGGTGTCCCCGGTGGTTCCTGTCGTCTACACAATATGTGGGGCGCAGGCTCTGCCGGTCAAGCCATCGCTCGGCCGGAATTCCGTTGTCGTATGGTGTGGTGCCGCTGTACAGGCAGGCTGTGGCGCTGGCACGGTCCGGTCTGGCAAAGGGATATTCTGCCTGAGTGTACATGCAACTCTCCCGCATAAGGCGTTGGAATCCCCGTTCTCCGAACAAGGGGGCGAAGGCCTCGATATAGTCTGTGCGCAACTGGTCTATCATGATATTGACAACCATGCGTGGCAATGCCGGAGCAGTCTGTGCTTCGGCACTGCACAGGGAAAGCAGTACGGCCAGGGTACTGAGCAATCTGTTGTATGGTGAAGCGGACTTCATTTCTTTTTCGGTAATTTCTTGCGCTTGCCACCCGGACAGGGTTTGCAAGCACGTCCATAATGCAGTATGTAGGATATGTGGCGACTCAGCAGGGTTGCAATGACGGGTACGGCAAGTATACACATGTGCTGAGGCATCCATGGCATGAAGAGCATGAATACCGCCAACCATACAGCCATAAAATAGTGCCATAGGGTACTGCGGTCGTGCCAAGCGGCCTTGGTAACAAAGGGCAAGGCAATCAGGGGCAAGGGATTGAGCACTCCTACAAGCCAGTTACTGTCCAATGTGGGATGTTCGGAGAAAAGGAACATGAACAGGATAAGACATCCCGCCAATCCATGCAAGAGCAACAGGATGATATCCAGTGGCCAGAACATCTTCCTTGTCAGGAACTCCATAAGCATAATGGCAAGGGCAATGGCAAAAAACATCCATCCTGCCTCAAGCGGAGTCAGGGGAAATCCTGGCATCTCCTTTACGGCCGAGGGACTTGCTTCTACCAATGTGACTGTTTCGCGCACAAGTTTACGCGTGTCCTGGAAATCATTACGCACAACGGCGTTGGAAAGGGCATGCATGTAGTATCCGGGAATGAAACATGTGGCTTTGTGGCTAAGCAGTGTGTCCACATCAGCCCCAAGCAGAACGTCATTGCCCTCGCGTGTCCATGGAAATGAGTCTGTGTATTCATGTAAGATACGGCGGTACGTTTTGGGTTCTTCTTTCCAGGAATAGACTATCTGTCCCGTTATGCAGGAGTCTATACAGTCCATAACACGTGTCGTACAGTTGTTGGTCAGGAAATTATACCGGTAGGTGCGGTTTTCTCTGCGGATATTATTGTAAAGATAGTCCCTGATGCCAAGCGCCTCGTTTTCCGTAAGGTTTAGAACCTGTGCAACAACACTGCGTTCTCCTGTTTTGTATTCGCGCAGGAAGTAGTCCCATGGCGTCGCCATGCAGATATAGTCCGTCTTGCCCAGCACAAACCTCCACAGGAAATACTCGGAATTAAAATCGAACACACCGTAATTGAAGACAAGGTCGGTGCCGGCCTTCCTGTCTGTCACACGAATGGCGGTATGTCCGTAAAGTGAATATACCTCCTGGCCGGGAGAACAAGTCAGAACACTGACTTCTATGTCCGGGCATGCCGGTTGGGCGGATCCTGCAAGGATGCCGCAGATTAGCACTATAAGGGACAATATGCGTTTCATTCGGGCGCAAAGTTAGCAAAAATAACCGGCATTTGGCATGGTCTGCCCTAAAATATATATAAAATAGGTGTAAAGGCGGTAAATAAGAAAAGTCGCCTTTGGTCGTTTGGAAGTTTTATCATACCTTTGCACACGCATAAAACACGATATACCCTTGGACAACATCAGATTTCAAAGATTACTCCGCTTCGTGGCACTCGTTGTCATGTTATTGCTCCAAATACAGGTAAACGCACAAAACGGAGGAGGCAAGTCTTCATATTCGCGCTTCGGCATCGGTCTGCTCAACGACCCATCTCAGGGTTGGAACCGTGCTATGGGAGGTGTGGGAATTGCCCTGCCTTCATCAGGCAGCAAGTTGAACACCTTGAATCCGGCTTCGTATGCCCATATTGATTCGCTCAGTTTCATTATGGATGCAGGCATGTCTGCAAACTTCGGCAATATGTCCGCAGGCGGAAGCAGCGTTAGTGTGAGCAGTGCCAGTTTCGACTATGTGGCAATAGGTTTTCGCTTGCGCAGGCATCTGGGCATATCTTTTGGTTTCAAACCGTACAGTACCATCGACTATAATTACAGGACAACAAGTCCTGAAGCCTACAGAGACCATACGACAGGCAATATAGTTCGTAATACAACCAATTATCAGGGCAAGGGGGGACTGAACCAGGTTTTTGTGGGTTTAGGATGGAAACCCTTTTCAAACTTTTCTATAGGTACCAACGTCAGTATACTGTGGGGCGGTTATGACCACCTGATGACTCAGGATTTTACGGAAAACGGGGCTGGCAGCACCTCTTTTGATGCATTCAACTTTGTCCAGCATGCCGATATGGTGACATACAAACTTGATTTCGGCGCCCAGTATGCCTTCCGTGTCAGTCCACGGGACTGGCTGACCGTAGGTGCTGCGGTAGGGCTGGGGCATAAATTCGACGGTGACGCATTCTTGTACAGGTTCATGACCACGGGCGATACTCTCAGGGTGAATGGCGATAAAAATGGTTTTGATTTGCCAATGAGTTACTCTGCAGGTGTTGCCTGGCATCATAAGAACAAACTGACCGTTTCTGCAGATGTGCACTGGCAGTCATGGGAGGGATGTCGCATGCCGGCCATGGTGATCAAGGACGACAACGTAAGTTATCCAAGTACGGATAAAATGTATGAGAACATGTACATTTTAAAGGCCGGAGCGGAGTATATACCTAATCCGGAGGCTGCGCGGGGATACCACAATCGTATAAGATACCGCATGGGAGTGTCGTACAGCAGTCCGTTCATGAACATTCCCCAGGGAGGTTCTGAGCAAACTGTGATGCAGGAGGGTCCAAGCGAGTTGAGCGTAAGTCTCGGTCTGGGACTTCCCATTACAAACCGGATAAATAACCGTTCTATGGTAAACGTGGGACTGCAGTGGTTGCGGCGTGCCCCCGCAGCCGGAAATCTGGTGACGGAGAACTATTTCGTGCTTAACCTCGGTGTCACGTTCAACGAGCGCTGGTTCATGAAATTCAAGATCCAGTAACCTTTTTCATGGAACGAGACTGTTTCGAAAACAAGACAAGACACACGTGCATCTCTCTCCTCGCCGGAGTGGGGTGTGTTGTCATTTTGTTTTGTTCCATGGCTTGCTCTTCTGGCGAGATACGCCAATCAAAAAAAACTCGTGCCGGCGATTCGTTGCCCTTTATGCATAGCGTAGGAGTCAGTACGCTGATTTCCGACTCGGGGGTGATACGTTACCATCTCGTGGCAGAGGAGTGGGATATATACACCCCGGCCAACGCGGCGGCGACATGGAAATTCATCAAGGGATTGTTGATGCTTAGGTTGGACGAAGATTTTAACGTGGACCTTTATGTCCAGGCAGATACTGCCTATCTGCATCAGCAGTACATGTGGGAACTTCGAGGCCGGGTGCGTATCCGCAATGTTCAGGGTACGAGGTTCATGACCGAGGAACTCTTCTGGGATCTGAACAAACACGAAATGTGGAATCATGCGAATATGACCATTATCACACCGGAAAGGACTCTTGAGGGTACCGAATTCAGAAGCAACGAACAGATGACACGTTACTCCGTAGCCAATTCTAAGGGAGATTTCCCTATGTCGGATGCCGAAGACACTTCTCCTGCTTCTGGCGATACCGTTTCGGTGGACGAGGCGGATTCTCCTGCTCAAGAAACGCTCCTGCATGGCAAGAAGCGCACAGTGGAAATGAGCAGAGGTAATATGTTGAACCTGTCTCCGGCAAACAATGATATTAAAACCGAACAATGAACATGTCTGAGATACCCAATACTCTTTATATAGAGATATTTGTCATACTTATGTTCTCTGCCTTCTTTTCTGGTACAGAGATAGCGTTTGTCTCCAGCAACAAGATGCGTTTTGAAATGGAACGCGAGGAGGGAGGAATAACGTCACGTATCATAGATGTATTTTACAGGCATCCGAGCAATTTCATTTCCACAATCCTTGTGGGAAACAATATAGCCTTGGTTGTGTACGGCATATTGATGTCAAAACTGATAGAAGGATTGGTGCTCCAGACTGTCGTCAGCACCATGATAGTCCTGCTTACCGGTGAGTTCATCCCCAAGGTGCTTTTCAGGATTAACCCTAATGGGATGCTTCGTGTCTGTGCCGTCCCGGCAATGCTTTTCTATATCCTGCTATGGCCGATAAGCAGGTTTACAAGCGGGTTGTCACACTTGCTCCTGTTCGTATTTGGCATGCGTGCGCCCAAGGAACAGAAGGACGAGGGTTTCCGTAAGGCCGATCTGGATCATCTTATTCAAAGTAACATAGATAATATTGATGATGAGGATATGCTGGAAGACGAGGTAAAGATATTCCAGAATGCCCTTGATTTCCACAATGTGAAGGTCAGGGACTGCATTGTCCCACGCACGGAGATTGTGGCAGTCGATATGGATGCCACGCTGGCGGATATACGCAATCAGTTTACTGACAGTGGAATATCCAAACTTATAATTTACAGAAACGACCTTGATGACATTGTCGGATTCCTGCATTCCAGCGAAATGTTTCGATTGAGTCCAGGTGACGATTGGACGAAATGTATTAGGGAAACACCTATCGTCCCTGAAACCATGTCTGCACAGAAATTACTTTCTATGCTCATGAATCAGAAAAAGTCCATTGCTGTTGTAGTGGATGAATTTGGCGGAACTTCAGGAATAGTGACCATGGAAGACCTCGTGGAGGAGATATTCGGCGAGATAGAGGACGAACATGACAGCAACAACTATATTGCCAAACAACTGCCCTCGGGTGAATACCAAATCTCTGCCAGAATGGAGATAGAGAAGGTAAACGGCCTTTTGGATCTCGACCTGCCTGAAAGCGACGATTACCTGACCGTAGGCGGATGGATACTGAACGAGTACCAGAGTTTCCCGAAACTCAACGAGGTCATCAGATGCGGCAACTGGAAAGTGAAAGTAACGAAGAAGACCGCAAGCAAAATAGAAGAGGTCATACTTTCCGCAACTTAACGTCCTGCAAGGCGTACAAGGGCAGACTTTCAACCTATTATTGCACCGCGACCACAAATAAATACCTATTTAATAAGGTATATCCAAGAAAAATCACTAACTTTGTGCCCTAAATGCGCCCTACGGCAATGAATGAAGTGCCGTCTGGGGCAAAACAATAAGACAATTAAACAATAACAATAAATTAACAAAATGGCAGCATTACAAAAAGTAAGAAACGCGGGACCGATTGTGGTCGGTGCCCTCTTTCTCGGTCTGATTGGTTTTATCGCCACAGACTGGACAAGGGTAGTGGAGATTTTCTCAATGTCCAGTCATAACGTCGTTGGAAACATCAACGGAAAGGACATTGAACTCCAGGAATTCAACAACAAGGTTGACGAATACACCAATGTAATCAAGGCCAGCAATGGAATTGCCAACCTTACCGACGAGCAGATGCAGGGCATCCGCGACCAGGTGTGGCAGAACCTTGTTGAGACCGAATTGATTGCAAGCGAAACGGACGAACTCGGTCTGACCGTAACCGACAAGGAGTTGCAGCAAATCCTCATCAAGGGCGAGCACCCCATGCTCCAGCAGACTCCATTCACCAACCAGCAGGGCAAGTTTGACTATACACTGCTCAAGCAGACCATGGACCAGTGCAGCGAAATCCTGAACACTCCTGAGTCTTCTTCCGACCTGGTTGAGCAGGCACAGAGTCTGGTGCAGTGGTGGAAGTTTATGGAGAATAACCTGCGCAACACCATTCTGGCACAGAAGTACCAGAGTCTGCTTGCATCATGTATCCTCAGCAATCCCGTTGCCGCACAGCAGAACTTTGACGCACGCACCAACGAGAAAACTCTGCTCATGGCCGCCCTGCCCTATAGCAGCATCATGGACAGCGAGATTGAGGTGACAGACAAGGACCTGAAGGCAAAGTACAACGAGTTGAAAGATCTGTTTGAAGCTCCCGTTGAAACACGCAGCATCAAGTACATTGACATTGCTGTAAAGGCCAGCAAGGAGGACGAGGCCGACCTGAACGCACAAATGAATGAATATGCACAGCAACTGAACGACGGCGTTGCACCTGCAAAGGTAATACGCGAGGCACGTTCTCTCGTGGCATATTCTACTCTGCCTGTCAGCAAGAAGGCTCTGCCCGCAGACATTTCCAGTCAGGTAGACACGATGAAAGCCGGTCAGCAGGTAGGTCCCTATTACAATAGTGCAGACAACACTATGAATATTGTGCGCCTTATCTCCGAACAGACCTTGCCCGACAGCATCCAGTACCGCATTATCGGCATTCCCGGCATGGACATGACTATTGCCGAGAAATCCGCAGACAGCATCATGAATGCCATAAATGCAGGTACTCCTTTCGATACCATCGCCAAGAAGTACAACCAGAGCGGCGAGAAAGTATGGATGACATCTGCGCAATATGAGGGCATGAGCATCGACGACGCCAACAAGAAGTTCATCCAGACCATCACCACCGCCACTGCAGGCAGTCTGCAGAAGGTTGTTCTTGACGGACAGAGCGTCATCGTCCTCAATGTACTTGAAACTCGCAACCCCATCAAGAAGTTCGACGTTGCCGTAGTAAAGACTGCCGTGGAGTTCTCCAAGCAGACCTATGACAAGGCATTCTCCAACTTCTCCTCATTCCTGGCAGGCAAGGATGCCGAAGCCATCGACACTATGGCAGCAAAGGCCGGATACCGGGTGCTTGAAGAAGACAACATCTACAGCAACGTCCACACCGTCGGCGGTGTCAGCAGCACCCGCGACGCACTGCGCTGGATATTTAACGAGGACACCAAGGTGGGCGACGTAAGTCCCCTCTACGAGTGTGGCAACAACGACCACCTCATGTGTGTAGTGCTCACCGGCATCACCCCCAAGGGCTATCTGTCATGGGAGCAGGAAGATGTCAAGAGATACCTGACCGACGAGGTCATCAAGGACAAGAAGGCAAAGATGCTGCAGGACAAACTTGCCGCAGCAAAGAGCGTGGCAGAGGTTGCAAAACTGTCCGGTGCAGTTAGCGACACACTGTTCCGTGTCACCTTTGCACAACCCGTCTTCGTAAGAAAGGTAGGCCAGATGGAACCCGCACTCAGCGGTGTTTCAAGCCTTGACGAAAAGGGTACATTCAAGACTGCCGTACGTGGCAATGGTGCTGTCTATGCCTACGAGGTTCTTGCCGCAGACAAGCAGGACACCAAGTTTGACGAGAAGGCAGAACGCGACATGCTTGTTCAAACAACCCTTCGCTTTATTGGCGGTTTCCAGGCAGAACTCTACGATAAGGCAGATATTGAGGACAGACGCTATATCTTCTACTAACAGAGGAAATACGGAATAGTCATTGAGTCCAAGTCGGTCATTGTCGTTGTGATGATAACATCCTTTATTTTTGAACAGATGACAAAACGAAGGTTTCATTAGCGTGTAACATTCTATTGACCGATTTTGCTTAACCGATGGCATTTGTGAAAAACATGAACGGAGTGTTCCGTTCATGTTTTTTCGTTCCTGATGCTTATGTGCATAATGAAAGCCGCACCATTCATGGAGATGGTGCGGCTTTATTGCGAAGTAAGGTCTTTATGGTCCTTATGGTCCTTATGCTTGACGGTAGATGTCTACCTTTTCGGGAGTCATCTTGCGGATCCAGGTGAAGTGCTTCTCCACTTCGGCGTCGGCCATGTTGGCATAAACCTGCAGGCTACGTCCGAAGAGTTCTGGAGCCTTCAGGGCGTTCTGCATAAGCAGGTGGCACATGATGATGTTGCCGGCCATGTCATAAAGGTGACGCGCGCAAAGGTCGTGGAAGTCCTGGTCGCCAGAGTCCTTGACGGCGGCGGTGCAGGCATTGAACTTGCTGGCCATTTCCTTCAGGCGGCGCAGTGTGCTGTCCCCCTCCAGACCTGCCATCATGGCCTGCTGCTCCATTTCCTGGATTACGGTGGCATACATGCCGTTGGTAACGTAGCGTATGGCAGCCACGGTCTGCAACTGGGTAGTACCCTCATATATGCTTGCAATACGTGCATCGCGGTAGATGCGCTGGCAAGCATACTCCAGCATGAAACCGCTGCCGCCATGCACCTGGATGCTGTCATAGGCATTCTGGTTGGCATACTCTGAGTTCATACCCTTGGCAAGGGGAGTGAAGGCATCCGCCAAGCGGGAGTACTGCTTCAGTTCCTGACGCTCTTCGGGAGTGAGTTTGCGCTCGCGGGCAATATCCTCGAGGTTCTTGTAGATGTCCACGTATCGTGCTGTCTGGTAGAGCAGTGCACGACCGGCATCCAAGCGTGCCTTGATGTTGGAAATCATCTCTGCCACAGCAGGGAACTCTATGATAGCCTTGCCGAACTGGCGGCGGTCACGTGCGTATGCAATGGCTTCATTGTATGCAGCCTGACTGAGACCTACGCTCTGTGCGGCAATGCCCAGACGCGCACCGTTCATCAGCGACATGACATATTTTATGAGACCCAGTTTGCGGTCGCCGCAGAGTTCGCACTTGGCGTTCTTGTAGACCAGTTCGCAGGTTGGAGAACCGTGTATGCCCATCTTGTTCTCTATGCGGCGCACGTCCACACCACCGTCGCGCTTGTCGTAGATGAACATGGACAGACCGCGGCCGTCGCGTGTGCCGGCCTCGCTTCGTGCCAGTACAAGGTGTATGTCGCTGTCGCCGTTGGTGATGAAACGCTTAGAGCCGTTCAGACGCCAGCAACCGTTCTCCTCGTCGTAGGTGGCCTTGAGCATTACGCTCTGCAGGTCGCTGCCAGCATCAGGTTCGGTAAGGTCCATGGACATGGTCTCTCCGGCACAAACACGGGGGATGTACTTCCTGCGCTGCTCCTCCGTGCCGAAGCAATAGAGGGTCTCGATGCAGTCCTGCAGTGACCAGATGTTCTGGAAACCCGCATCTGCCGTTGCCACCATCTCGTTGGCGGCGGTGTAGACGGTAACGGGCAGGTTCAGACCGCCATAGCGGCGGGGCATGGTCATGCCGTTCAGTCCAGCCTGGTTCATGGCCTGCAGGTTCTCGTATGTCTTTGAGGCATAGCGCACACGGCCGTTCTCGTGATGGGCGCCCTCGGCATCCACAGCCTCGGCATTGGGAGCCACCACGTTACCAGTGATGTCACCCACGATGTCCAGCAGACGGTCGTAGGAATCCATGGCATCGGCAAAGTCCTGCGGGGCATAGTCGTGCGTGTCCTTGTCGGCATAGTCCAGTTCCTTCAGTTCCACGATGCGTTGCATGAGCGGACTGTTCTCAAGTTCGAACTTGATTTCGTTTATATCGCTATAATAGTTTGCCATTGTTACTTGCTGTTTTGTTTGTAGTACTTTATCAGTTTGGGCACGACCTCTTCCACAGTGCCGTTAATCACATAGTCGGCAATCTGGTTGATGGGGGCGTTCTCGTCCGAGTTGATGCTGATGATGATACCGCTCTCCTTCATACCTGCCACATGCTGTATGGCACCGCTGATGCCGCATGCTATGTACACCTTGGGGCGCACGGTAACGCCTGTCTGGCCTATCTGCAGGTCGTGGTCGCAGAAGCCTGCATCCACGGCGGCACGGCTGGCGCCCACCTCGGCATGCAGTACGCGGGCCAGTTCGTAGAGTTGGTCAAAGCCCTCCTTGGAACCGACGCCATAACCGCCTGCCACGATGATGGGAGCACCCTTCAGGTTGTTCTTGGCTGCCTCGACATGGCGGTCCAGCACCTTGGTTACATATTCCGTTTCAGGAACGAACTTGGCAACGTCCTGGATGATGACCTCGCCCTTGTAGTTCGGGTCAAGTATCTCTGCCTTCATCACGCCGGAGCGTACCGTTGCCATTTGCGGACGGTTTTCGGGGTTGACGATGGTTGCCACGATATTACCGCCAAAGGCAGGGCGGATCTGGTAGAGCAGGCTGTCGTAGTGCTTGCCCAGTTTCTTGTCGTCGTGGGGACCTATCTCCAGAGCGGTGCAGTCAGCGGTAAGACCGCTGTGCAATGCGCTGCTCACACGTGGGCCAAGGTCGCGGCCTACCACGTCGGCACCCATCAGGCAAATCTGAGGCTGCTCCTGGCGGAACAGGTTAACGAGCACTGCCGTATGAGGCTTGCTGGTGTAGGGACTCAGTCCCTCGGCATCAAAGATGTGCAGACGGTCTACGCCGTAAGGCAGAATCTGCTCCTCCACCTTGCCTGTTATGCCGCTTCCGGCAACTACAGCCTCTAATTGTACACCCAGGGTGTTTGCCAGTTTGCGCCCCTTGGTAAGCAGTTCCTGGCTCACTTCGGCAACACGTGTGCCTTCTATCTCGCAATATACGAATACGTTGTTCATATCCTTTGTCCCTCCTTCTCTTATCCTATGGTGTGACTTGCAAGAAGTTCCTGCACAAGGGCATTGATGTCCTCGTCGCTTCCTGTCAGTATCTTGTTCTCCTTGGCCTTGAAGACGATGTTCTCCACTGCCTTCACCTTGGTGGGCGAGCCTGCCAGACCGCACTGGTTGAGGTCGGCGCTGATGTCGGTGCAGTTCAACTGGCCCAACTTCAGGTAATCCTTCTTCTCGTATTCAGAGGCATAGGGCAGGTCTCCGTATCCGCTGCCCTGAGGCAACTCCATGGGAGCCAGGGCACGCTTGTACTTCATTACCAGTTTCACGTTGCGCGGACGGCAGGGTGCGGCACTTCCGTTTACGGTCAGCACGCAGGGCAGGGCGCTCTCCACCGTTTCCACACCGCCGTCTATGTGGCGCTTCACACGTATGATTCCATCCTGGCAGGACAGAATTTCCTCGGTGTAGGTTATCTGGTTCAGTCCCAACTTCTCTGCTACCTGCGGCCCCACCTGTGCGGTATCACCGTCGATGGCCTGGCGGCCGCCGATAATCAGGTCCACGTCGGGTGCCACGTGCTTGATGGCGGTAGACAGCGCATAACTCGTGGCCAGTGTGTCGGCACCGGCAAAGGCACGGTCGGTAAGCAGATAGCCACCGTCGGCTCCGCGGTACATGGCCTCGCGGATTACCTCGGCGGCACGGCCGGGGCCCATGGTGATGATGGTAACTGTGGTGCCGGGATTCTGGTCTTTCAGTCTCAGTGCCTGCTCCAGGGCGTTCAGGTCCTCGGGATTGAAAATTGCAGGCAGAGCGCTACGGTTGACGGTGCCTTCCGGAGTCATGGCATCGGGTCCCACGTTGCGTGTGTCGGGTACTTGCTTGGCAAGCACAACAATGTTCAGTTTCATGTTATATGGTTTTGCACTTTACGCATTAATCTGTGCAAAAGTAGTATATTTGAGTGAAAGACGCAAGAGAATCGGGCAAATTATTGTATCTTTGCACGCAAAAATAACGGACATCCATGATAGAGTATCTTAGAGGAAAACTGGCAGAACTGGAGCCTACGATGGCCACGGTGGACTGCATGGGAGTGGGTTATGGAGTGAATATCACCCTGAACACCTATGCCTCCATCCAGGGCAAGGAGGACGTGAAACTTTGGATATACGAATCCATACGCGAGGACGCATACCAGTTGTGGGGTTTTTCCTCCAAGGTGGAGCGTGAGGTTTTCCTGCTCCTTATCACCGTGAGCGGTATAGGTGCCAACACAGCCCGCATGATACTTTCCGCGCTTACGCCCAAGGAACTGTGCAGCATCATCTCCGGCGGCAATGCCAAGATGCTTACCCAGGTGAAGGGCATAGGACCGAAGGCTGCCCAGCGCATCATCGTGGACCTCGGCGACAAGATTATGGCGCTGGCAGACGATACATTGCAGGCAGGCTCACAAGGCGGAGTTAAGGGCAGCGCAATGCTTAACAGCGAGGTTGCCGACGAGGCTGCCCAGGCCCTCACCATGCTCGGTTTCAGTCCGGCCCCCACGCACAAGGTGGTTCACAAGATTTTGTCCGAGGAACCGGACGCTCCTGTGGAGAAAGTCATCAAATTGGCGTTAAAAATGCTCTGAGGCACAATAATCCTGGATACAGCCTCGTTTTATATAGCGTGAAGATACGGTACAGAATCATATTACTGATGCTGGTGACAGGTGTCATATTGCCTGTCACCGGTATTTTTGTGCCCTCACATATACCTTTTTTTATTACGCGCGCCTACGCACAGGAGACTTCTGCCGGCCAACGCGATGACAAGCAGGAGAACGATACCGCAAAGAAAAGGAAACCGCGCTATTCCGTCCGCCGTACCTCCACGGAAACCGAGGACGATGTAAAGCACCGTTCCGCCGACCTCAAGGACCCCGACAACCTGAAGACCGAGGTTACCTACGACGAGAAAAGCGGAACATATCAGGTAGGTACAACCCTTGTGAAGAGCGACGGCAAGGACGCCAAGAAGGAGAAATCCGCTCCCCAAGCCACTGCCGGCAAGCCCGCTTCCGCTGACGACAAGAATGCCACGAATGTGAAGTTGGGCAGTTTCCTGCCAGCCAACGAGAAAGGACTGGATCTGCTGACGGCAACCGGTTATCTCTCCCCCCCGATACAGATGACGGTGGAAGAGTATATGGACTGGAGCCTGCGCCAGAGCATGGCACAATACTACAGGCAGCGCAATCAGGAACTTTTCCGTACGCATGGCAAGAACAAGTTCAATTTTGCCGACATGCGCTTCTCTCTTGGAGCGGCCGAAAAGATATTCGGTCCCGGTGGCGTGCAGATAAAGACACAGGGTTCGGCAGAACTGAAGATAGGCGGCAACATGAAGTCTACGGACAACCCCACGCTTGCCGCCAGCCGTAGAAGTTCCTTCGGACTGGACTTCGACATGAAGATAAACCTTACCGTCAATGCCAAGGTGGGCGACAAGGTGAACATGAACCTTAACTACAACTCGGACGCCACCTTCGACTACGACGCGCAGAACCTGAAACTGAAGTACGAGGGCAAGGAGGACGAGATAATAAAACTGGTGGAAGCCGGCAATATCTCCATGCCGTCCAACATGAGCCTTGTGCCCGGTGTAAGCAGCCTGTTCGGTCTGCGTACCGACGTGCAGTTCGGCAAACTGAAACTTCAGACCGTCTTCGGCCAGAAGAAGTCGGCCAGCAAGAGCGTATCCGGTAGCGGTGGTTCCAATACCACCGCATACGAAATATCGGTGACGGACTATGAAGAGAACCGTCACTTCTATCTGGCACACCATTTCCGCGATACCTACGACAAGAACATGCGCACCCTGCCCACCATAGCCAGCGGTGTTACCATCAAGCGCATAGAGGTGTGGATAACCAACAAGACCGGCACAACCACCAATACCCGCAACATCATTGCCCTGACTGACCTTGGCGAACCGCAGAACATCCGCGGACCGTGGCAGGGAACGGGAGGGACCGTGCCGCACAACCGTGCCAACAACGAGTACACCACACTGATAGAGAATCCCGGTGTGCGCGACATCAGCCAGGCGGGCAACATCTTGGACGGCGAGTACGGTCTGCAGGGTTCCTTCGACTATGACAAGTTGCAGTCCGCCCGACTGCTCTCTCCCAGCGAGTACCACCTGAATGCGGAACTGGGTACGCTGACACTGAACACCACCCTGCAGCCCGACGACATTCTGGCCGTGGCCTACGAGTACACCTACGGGGGCCAGACCTATCAGGTGGGTGAGTTCTCCAGCGACCTGACCAGCACCGACCAGGCCCTGCTTCTGAAGATGCTGAAGGGTAGCACAAGCAGTCCGTCGCTTCCCACGTGGAAACTGATGATGCGCAACGTATATCCCCTTGGCGCCAACACCCTGCAGAAGGAGAAGTTCCGTCTGGACATCAAATACCAGTCAGACTCCAGCGGCGTGTATCTCACCTATCTGCCCGAGGATACGCTGAAGGGTACCATTCTGCTTCGTGTTATGAACCTGGACCGTTTGGATGCTAACAACAAACCCCATCCCAACGGGCAATTCGACTTCATAGACGGATATACCATCCAGAAGGGACGCATCATCTTTCCTGTGGCAGAACCTTTCGGCCGGCACCTGCGCCAGTGGATAGAGGCACGCGGAGGCAAGGCGATGGCCGACAAGTATGTGTTCCAGGAACTCTACGACACCACCAAGACTGCCGCCAAGCAGATGGCAGAGAAGAACAAGTTCCTGCTTACCGGCCAATACAAGGGCTCGGCCGCCAACGAGATAGACCTCGGTGCATACAACATTGCACCGGGTTCGGTGGTCGTTACGGCAGGTGGTGTCACGCTTGTGGAAAACACCGACTACATCGTGGACTACAACAACGGCCGTGTCACCATCATAAACCAGAGTATCATAGATGCCGGCACGCCCATCAGCGCCTCGGTGGAGAGCAATGACACATACGGCATGCAACGCAAGACCTTCGTAGGTTTCAATGCCGACTATCAGGTCAACAAGAACCTCGTTATCGGCGGTACGTTCCAATACCTGAGCGAACAGCCCCTGACAACGAAGGTGAGCATGGGCAGCGAAGCCCTGAACAATATCCTTTGGGGTATGCACGTTTCATGGAAGCACAAGGCACAATGGCTCACCAACTGGCTCGATGCCATACCATTTGTGGAGGCCACGCAACCCAGCCATATCAGTTTCGATGCCCAGGTGGCCCAACTGATAGCAGGCCAAAGCGGAGCGGCACAGGGCGGCGCTTCATATCTGGACGACTTCGAGGACACAAAGCGCAAAACTTCGCTTATCCAACCCACCTACTGGCAGATAGCCTCGGTGCCCAGCCCTTCAAGGAACAGCAATCTTGCGGGGCGCTTTGCCGAGAGCAGGCTGACCAATGACGTAGCCTATGGCTACAACCGCGCCTTGCTTGCCTGGTATTGCGTGGACCCCATCTTCACGAACAGGAGTTCCACCCTGACCCCCAGCCATATCAAGAGCGACCTGAACCAGTTGTCCAACCACTACGTCCGTGCCGTCTACGAACTGGAACTGTACCCCAACAAGTCGCAGACCTCCTACAACAGCAATTCCACGCTGAACGTACTGAACATGGCCTTCTATCCGCAGGAACGCGGACCCTACAACCTCACCACCGAGGTGGATGCCCGTGGTAATCTGCTTGCACCCGAGAAGCGCTGGGGCGGTATGATGCGCAAGATGGACAACACCGACTTCGAGGCACAGAACATAGAGTATGTCGAGTTCTGGCTCATGGACCCCTTCTTCTATGAGAAAAAGAACGGTACCACAAAGCAGAAACTGGGCGGTGACCTTTATCTCAATTTCGGAGAGGTAAGCGAGGACATACTGAAGGACGGCAGGAAGGCATACGAGAGCGGTCTGCCCATAGACGGCAACATGAACTATGTGGAGCAGACCGCATGGGGTTATGTGCCCAAGACCAACAGCATAACCTATGCCTTCAACAACGAAGGTGGCTCACGCGAGAAGCAGGACCTCGGCCTGAACGGTCTCAGCGATGTCCAGGAGCAGACCTACGGAGCCTATATGGACTTCTGGAACGAACTGAACGGCGGTTCCCTGGCACATCTGCCCGATACCGTGCGCCTGCAACTGCTGGCCGACCCTGCCAACGACAACTACCACTACTTCCGTGGTTCGGACTACGACCGCGACAAGGTTGCGGTGCTGGACAGATACAAGCGCATCAACATGCCGCAGGGCAACTCGCCAGACAGCCAGAACTCGCCCGAGAACTACGAGACGGCATGGAAGAACACACCGGACATCGAGGACATCAACACGGACTACACCCTGGGCGAAAGTGAGAAGTACTGGCAGTACCATCTGCCCATCACTCCGGAGAACCTGCGACCGGGCGGAAAATACGTTTCAGACACACGTACCGCTACCGTGACCCTGCGCAACGGAGAGATAGAGAGCATTGACTGGTACCTAATCCGTATCCCCCTTGACGACTCGGACCGCGAGAGCATAGGCGGCATATCCGACTTCTCCAACATCCGCTTCATGCGCATGTTCATGACCAACTTCACGGACGAGATAATCCTGCGCTTCGGCACTCTGGACCTCGTGCATGGCGACTGGCGTACATACGAGAACACCCTGTATGCCGGCAACGTGGCCTCCAGTGCCAACACCGACTTTACCATCACTGCGGTTAACATCGAGGAGAACAACGACCGCGTGCCCGTGAACTACGTCGTCCCCCCCGGAATATCACGTGTCACGGACGCCGCCAGCGGTACTACCATGGAGAGTAACGAACAGGCCCTGGCCCTCACGGTGAAGAACCTCGGCCCCAATGATGCCCGTGCCGTGTACAAGAATGTCAAGTACGACATGCGCAAGTACAGGCATCTGCAACTCTTTGCCCATGCCAACCAGTTGGAGTCTACCGACCCCGACGTGACTCCCCTGCAGAACGGACAGGTCAGCGTATTCCTGCGTCTGGGTTCCGATTACCGCAACAATTACTATGAGTACGAGATACCTTTGGAAATAACTCCGGTCAAGGGTAACGGCAAGTACAACAACAATTCCCACGACGACCGTGTGGCGGTATGGCCCGAGGCAAACATGTTCGATTTCGACTTGGACATGCTGGTGGACCTGAAGCGCCTGCGCAACAAGAACGGCATTTCATACAGCCAACTCTACACGGGTTACGACCCCGAAAAACCCAACAATCGCATAGCCGTAATAGGTAACCCCTCATTGGGCGAGGTGAAGACCATCATGATAGGTGTCCGCAACCATGCCGATGCCAACCGCAGCGTGGAGGTATGGGTCAACGAACTGCGCCTGCAGGAATTTACCAACGAGGGCGGTTGGGCCGCTCAGGGCAACCTGAACATACAGTTGTCCGACATCGGTTCCTTCTCTGCCCAGGGCAAGATGGTGACGGCAGGTTTCGGCGGAATAGAGCAGACGGTATCGGAGCGCAGCGACAAGGACGATTACCAGTATCAGTTTACCACCAGTGCCGACCTCGGGCGCCTGCTGCCCGAAAAGGCAAAGGTTACCGTGCCTGTGTACTACAGTTACGGCAAGCATATAGTAAAGCCCAAGTACAACCCTCTGGATACCGACATGCTGCTGTCCGATGCTCTGGATGCCACGCAGACGGAAGCAGAAAAGGACTCCATCATCTCGCTGACTTCTACTACCAGCGTGAACCGCAGTTTCTCCATTACCGGTGCCAAGGTGAACATAGCCACCAGGAAGCATCCCATGCCCTATGACCCTGCCAACTTTTCTTTTTCGTATGCCAGTTCGTGTACGGAGAACAGGGGAGAGACCACCGTATATGAGTACAACGAATCGTGGAAGGCCTCCATGGCATACGCATGGTCTCCGAACTGGAAGAACTGGGAACCGTTCAAGAAGTGGAAGACGAAGAGCAAGTGGGCACAGATCATCAAGGACCAGAATATCGCATTCGCACCCCAAAGCGTCACGTTCAATACCGATCTGGGACGCACATACTATGAACTGCAGGAGCGCGACCTGGACAACATCGCCAATCAGCAGAGCTTGCCGGTAACGTGGAGCAGCACATATCTGTGGAACCGTTCCTTCTCCCTGCGCTGGGACATTTTCAAGGCTCTGCATTTCTCTTTCCAGAGTGCCACACATGCCGAGGTGGAACAACCCAATGTGGTGGTGAACAAGGACCTTTACCCCGACGAGTATCAGGCGTGGAAGGATAGTGTGAACCTCAGTCTCGCAGGTTTCGGCCGTCCCCTGGACTATAGCCAAAGCGCTACCATGTCGTACAAACTGCCCATCAACAAGATACCCATCTTTGACTGGATAACGGCGGACGCCTCATATAACTCGCAGTATTCCTGGAAGCGCGGTGCGGAACTGGAGGACGGCGGCAGCCTGGGCCATACGGTCAACACCCAGCGCAGCATAAACGTGAACGGCAAGTTGGCAATGGAGACGCTCTACAACAAATCCCCTTTTCTGAAGGAGGTCAACAGCCTGTTCTCAGCCTCTAATGTCAAGAACGAAGCCAACAAGAAGCGCAACGAGAAGAAGCGTGAGAAGGAAAAGGCGCAGCGCGAGAAGGACAAGTTGGAGGAGGCGCGCCTGAAGGCCGAGGAGGAGTCCAAGAAGACGGGCGAGAGCGTGGACAGCATTCTGGCGCGCACCATGCCCAAGGGTACGCAGTCCAACGCCAAGGGAACTTCGGCACAGAAGGACGGCAAGAAGAAGTCACAGGGCTATGCCCGTGAAATCGTGCTTGCCCCGGACAGTGCCATGACCATAACCCACAACCAGAAGTCCAAACGTCTGATAGTACGTATCCAGGACAGCAAGGGACATGACTATAAGGTCAAGTACAAGAAACTGGACGAAAACAAGATTGTCCTCATGACCAGGGACATGGACACCGCCAAGGTGCGCATCAATGTCATAGCCAAACCCAAGTTGAGCGAAGAGAGATGGTACAAATGGGCACAGGCAGGAGCGCGCTTTGCCATGATGCTCAGGAACGTGTCCGTGTCGTACCGCAACAACTACAATCTGTCCATGTCCGGCTTCATCCCCGAGGTGGGCGACTTGCTGGGACAGCGCATGACCTCTGCCCATGGATTCGCTCCGGGGGTGGGTTTCGGCTTCGGTTTCGTCTCCGACAACTATATAGAGACAGCCAAGGAACGCGGATGGCTTATGTGTGCCGACAGCCTTTCCACGCCTGCCACATCGTCCACCACCGAGGACCTGCAGATAAAGGCCACACTTGAACCGTTTACCGACCTGAAGATAGACCTGAACATGTCCCGTACAATGAACCGCTCGAAGAGTATCCAGTTCATGTACGACGGGTCGCCTACCACGCAGACGGGTTCCTTCAACATGACCATCGTTTCCCTGAAATCTGCCTTTGCAGGCAACGGCAATGCCTCCAACGGTTACTACAGTCCCACGTTCGAGGAATTCCGCTCCATGCTGCCGATATACCAACAGCGTGTGGAGGCGCGCTACATCGGTGGAAAGGACCCTGCCGGGAAAACGTATCTGGGCAGTGCCGGCGACCCGGCAAAGGGCAATACCACACCGGCCAACAGATACGGGGCCGACGTCATGATTCCGGCTTTCCTGGCGGCATATACCGGTGGAGGCACAACACGCGAACTGGACATCTTCCCCTCTTTGACAAGAATGCTGCCCAACTGGACGCTGACATACAAGGGGCTTTCCAACCTGCCTTTCCTGCGCGACTATTTCAAGAGCATTACCGTAACGCATGGCTACAAGAGCGTCTATGCCATAGGTTCGTACAATTCCTATGCCTCATGGATGGAGTTCATGCATGGCAGCGACTTGGGCTTTACCACCAACCAGGCTACCGGGGCATTCCAGCCCAGCAGTTGCTACGACATCAGCACGGTGAGCATCAACGAGAGTTTCGCTCCGCTGATAGGATTCAACTTCACATTCCACAATAACATGACGCTGAAGGCAGAATACCGTACCACGCGTGTCATGAACCTGTCCATCACCAGTGCACAACTAACCGAAACGGGCTCCAAGGACTTCGTCCTGGGTTGGGGCTACAAGATCAACGACTTCCGTCTGGGCAGCATCTTCGGCAGCAAACGTGCCAGTAAAAAGGCCCTGCGCTCCACGGCCAAGAAGAGCGCCCTGAAGAGCCGTGATACAGGCAGTGACGGACGTGAGAACATAAAGAGCAAGAGCAAGGGTAACTTTGCACATTCCCTGGCCTTGCGCTTCGACTTCTCCATCCGCAATCAGGATGCCATCCGCCGTGACATACAGACGGGACTGTCAGAGGCCACTTCGGGAAATAAGGCAGTAAAGGCATCTTTCCGCGCCGACTATACCATGAGCCGCTACGTAACAATGACTCTCTACTACGACCGCCAGCGCTCGGAACCCCTGCTTTCCTCATCTGCCTATCCTACGGTTACGCAGGATTTCGGCTTGAGCATGAAGTTTGCCCTGACAAGGTAAAGCGAACGGAAAGGTGAAAACGGAAATCTGCGAGTAAGCGAGAGCAGAAGCAAAGTTTACTTTGATTATGCCGAGCGTGAGCAGATTCAAGACGATGCAGTCGGCTTAAAACTGCGAGTAAACGAGAGCAGAAGCATGGTAGGGACGCTGCGTGCAGCGTCCGAGAACGACAAACAAAACGGACGCTGCACGCAGCGTCCCTACATTGCCGAGCGGGAGCAGGTTCAAGACGACGAACCAAAGGTCGACGTAAGTCAAGTCGGATTAAAACGGAAAACGAAATCGCCCACTACTCACTACTCACTACTCACTGCTCACTGCTCACTACCCACTACCCACTACTCACTACTCACTACTCAGTAAACTCTAAACCTATATGAACTACATTCTACCCATTCTCCTCCTTATCGTGTCCAACATATTCATGACACTTGCATGGTACGGACACCTGAAGTTGCAGGATATGCACATCCTGCACGGCAACACGCCGTTGTACATCATCATCCTTATTTCATGGGGACTGGCACTGATGGAATACTGCTTCATGATTCCTGCCAACCATTACGGTTTCAAGGGCAACGGAGGACCGTTCTCACTGTTCCAACTGAAGATTATCCAGGAAGTGATCACCCTTGTTGTCTTCACCATCTACACCGTAACCTCTTTCCGTGGGGAGACTCTCCACTGGAATCATCTTGCCGCTTTCGTGTGCATGATAATGGCGGTATATTTTGTCTTCTTGAAATAACCCGTTTTACCCTTGTCTCGGTCCTCCCCGAGGGCAAGGGTCCTTCCTCCCGACGTCAAAGCCTTGTCCTCTCGAGGACCGGCCTTTGACGTCGGGAGGGCGTTTTTACAGATATTTCTACAGTGAATGAGAATATCCTGTGGTGAAGGTTTGTATGGATAGGAAAAATATTGTATTTTAGCAACGTGCTAATGCGAAAAAGGCGGATTTATGAGGCAGTATTTCAATGTGGCAGAGGTATACACCTCCATGGATAGAAGCATAGGTAACAGGCATGTGGACACAAGTAACGTGCCAGTGGAAGGCCTCGTTGTGGGAAAGGATATGGATTTCTTCGGACATAAATTGCATGTCCTCTCCATTGATGAGAAGGAGATCGCTTTCTCTTTCCGTGGTGTAACCTACCGTTTGAACAGGGAGTGGCAGGTGATAGGAACTCCAAACTACTCAATTCCCAACGACTACATCATGGAGCATGAACGTTATGTGTTCTATTGCAGCAGTAATCCTTGTGGCAGGTTTGACTGGGAGTATGAACATGCTGTGGAAGTGTATAGAGAGATGTGCAGCAATACTCATGAGGGCAATATCTGGAAGAACATCCCTCTTGCAAGGAAGTTCATGCACTTCCTGAAGGACGAAACTCCTATGAGGGACGGTGAGATGACTCCGCCATACAGGGCACACTTGATATACCTCGTCCTGAACGGGCAGATGATAAATGCCTTGGAAATACCGCGTCTGTATCAGTCCTATTGCGAACTGTACCGCTTGTCTTTGGATTTCGACTGTTCTTCCGACTACGAGGGCGAGTATTATGAGAATTATGCCAAGGACTTTGACAGCACATACTTCAAGACCGTGGACAGATACATAGATGCACTCTGTTGGATAAACGACCCAGGCTTCTCCAAGCACGGCATCTCTGCCTGGAACCACTTGGGCATGCTGAAGGCTGACCCCATACAGGCATCCTACGAATGGGATGAGGCCATTTACGATGTGGAACGGGAAATACAGGAGGAACTGAAGGATGTGCCTCGCGGCATGGGATTCTGCTTCGCCTACTGGTCAGCAAAGACGGCGGCTCTTGCCAGAAGAGGCATAGAGTGGCGCACTCCCGGCATAATGAACCCAGGGGTAATGTTCGATTGAGTGGGCAAAAGGTTTTCCGTCGCCTAACGTAGTCTCGTACTAGTCTTAACCTGCAGATTATGGCCATAAAGATTAACACAGAACCGTGCGATGCTTCTCTTGTGGTAGGGCAGAGCCATTGGTGGGGATTTCCTGACTTGCCACAGGATGTGGATTGGCCATGCAATTCTGATGGCGACCATCTTACATTCATCTGCCAGATAAGGATGGAGGATATAAGGCACCTTGACCATCTTTCTGAATTACCAGACGATGGCATGCTTTGGTTCTTTGCAGATCTGGATTATTTCCTTGGTGATGATGAGGCAAGATGTGAGGGGATGGGAGAATGGTCGCCGGACTCGTTCAGGGTGATATATTCATGCAAATGTACAACCCTATGCACACACGAACTTTACTGGGAAAGTGGTGAACCTGCTGTGCTACCGCCAGAAAGTGTTACTTTTGAAGAAACGGAAGAAACGGAGTACTGCCATAAGTTGCTCGGTCAACCGGCCATGACAGAGGGATGGGAGAATGAAAACGAGGGTATGCTCTCGTTGCTCCAGATAGAGGAGGAAGACCGTTGGCACCTTCGCTTCTTTGATTGTGGCATGGTGAACTTCATGATACCATCCGAGGCTATGCAACAACAGGATTTCTCCAAGGTAAGCGTGTGCCTACATTCCTTGTAAAGGAGGGGAGCTATCCGCTTTTAGCCATATCTCTGGCCCTTGCCCTGTCGGGTTTGCCGGTGGGGGTGATGGGGAGCGATGCTACTTTGATAACACGTTTAGGTAGCCAGTATTTGGCAGAAGGAGTGTGGTCGGGCAGGTGCAGGCGGAGGGTTTCGGTGTTGATGGCGGTGGTGGTGAGGTAGACCAGTGCCTGTCCCAATGCCTTGTCGTCTCTGTATGTTACCATCACATCGTCAAGGCCTATGGAGTGCAGCCATGCTTCCACCTCCTCAATCTGTATCTTTATGCCGCCCGAGCAGATGGTGTTGTCGCGTCGGCCGATAATCTGGAAACGGATGTCGTCGGTAAAGTGCGCGATGTCGTTGGTGAATAGCCTTTCCGGACACAGATGCGGTGCATCGATGATGAGGCAACCGTCCTGGTCCTGGCTGAGTGTGATGCCAGGCAGGGGAGTGTAGCACTCCTCGGTTATGCGTCTGAGGGCTATGTGGCTGAGGGTCTCGGTCATTCCGTAACTGCTCCACACGTTGATGGGCAGTGTGCGCAGTTCTTGTTCGAGCGCTTGCGAGATGGCTCCTCCACCGATGATGAGGTGGCGTATGCGGCACAATGCTTCCCGTTCTTCTGGCACCTGGAGCGTGTTCCATACCTGCAGGGGAACCATGGCGGCAAAGTCTATGGAGGGAGGGTCTCCTATGCCAGTCATGCTGGCCTTGCAGAGCGGATGACTGCTTGGCTCTACGGAGAGCAGTTCCAGCCCACGCTCCAGGGCACGCACAACCATCATCTTGCCTGCAATGAAGTCCAGAGGCATACATAGCAGGGCGGTATCTCCTTTGTGGAGGTTAAGGAAGTCGCATGTCATCCGTGCGCTCGCACGCATGCGTACCTTTTCTATATATATACGCTTGGGCACACCTGTACTGCCGCTTGTCTGCACCTCCATGCAGGGCGAGTCATCGTTCCATTGGTCAAGAAACTCCTCCAGTGTCATACTTCCTCTACCAGTGCTCGCCACATCTTGGAACCACGCAGTTCCAAGTCCATTTCTATGTTGTCGGTATACAGAAGACCGGTACCCAGTCCTTGGGGGAAGGTAATGTGCGGACCATAGACACGTGCGGCAAGCAGTGCCACGTTGCGAAGGCCTATGTTGCTCTCCAGGGCACTTGTCATCCACGAACCTATGCTGCGCTTGTTGGCCTCGCTTACCCATTCCATGGAACCTGTCATGCCACCATGAAGTGTGGGCTTGATGACAATGTATTGCGGACGGATGGTGTCCAGTAGCAGACGCTTTTCCTCTAAGGTATTCACACCAATCAGTTCTTCGTCCAATGCAATGGGCAAGTGCTTCTCGCCCTTTTCCCTTGCTTCGTCCTGCAGACGGCATAGGTGTGCCATCTCCTTCCACTGGTAGGGGGCGATGGGCTGCTCTATGGAGTGTATGTCGTAGGCAGCCAGTGTCCTAATCTTCTCCTCTGCTTCCTCTGCAGTCCATGCTCCGTTGGCATCCACACGGAGTTCCAGAGTGTCCTTGCTGAAGCGTGAGCGTATGGTACTTATGAGGCGAAGTTCCTCTTGCCAGTCAATGGCCCCTATCTTCAGTTTTATGCAACGGAAACCCTGGCGGAGTTTCTGCTTCACCTGAGCGAGCATTTCATCGTAGTCTGCCATCCACACCAGTCCGTTCATGGGTATGCCCACCTCGGAGCGTGCAAAGGGTGTGTCATAGAGCAGTGGATTCTGCTGATAGTCGTACATGGCAGACTCCAGGGCAAAGAGAAGGGCAGGGTAGGGACGCAGGGTCTCGGCATAGTTGTCGCTAGCAAAAGCCTTCTCAATGAGACGTGCCACATCTGACATCCGGGTATAGGCATCGCGGTCCGAACTGAGATCGGGCAAGGGTGCGCACTCGCCTAGTCCTATTCGCTTGCCCTCCTCATCCCTGATGGTGATGATGATGGCATCGTGTGTCAGGTACTCGCCACGGCTTGTGCGTGCCGGCTTGCGGAAGTGCAGGGTACGGTGAGATAGGGATATGTTCATGTCCTCTCTTTTACGGTATATACGTGTCTCCCCATTCAGGCTTGCGCTTTTCCAGGAAGGCCTTGCCACCCTCCTGAGCCTCGTCGCAGAAGTAGTAGAGCATAGTGGCATCGCCTGCCAGTTCCTGTATGCCAGCCTGTCCGTCGAGTTCGGCATTGAGACCGCGCTTTATCATGCGCAAGGCTATGGGCGAGTGCTGCATCATCTGCTGGCACCACTCGATGGTGGTGTCTTCCAGTTGGTCGTGAGGAACAACCTTGTTAACCAGTCCCATTTCCAGTGCTTCCTGGGCGGTGTAGAGCCGGCATAGGAACCATATCTCGCGAGCCTTCTTCTGCCCCACGATGCGTGCCAGGTAGGAAGATCCGAAACCGGCATCGAAACTGCCCACCTTGGGGCCTGTCTGTCCGAACTTGGCATTGTCGGAGGCTATGGTGAGGTCGCAAACCACGTGCAGCACGTGACCGCCACCTACGGCAAAGCCGTTTACCATGGCAATGACGGGCTTGGGTATGGAACGTATCTGCTTCTGTACGTCCAGAACAGACAGGTGCGGCACACCGTCCTCGCCTATGTATCCGCCACGTCCCTTCACGTTCATGTCGCCACCGGCGCAGAAGGCATTGGTGCGCATCCATTCTTCCTCCGTCTGTCCCTCCTTGCGTGGAGAGTCGGCACCGGTAAGGATGACCACTCTGACGGTGCTTGAATCGCGGCAGTATCGCATGGCATCGCTCAGTTCCCATGTGGTGAGCGGTGTGAAGGCGTTTCTTACGTGCGGACGGTTGATGGTTATTCGGGCTATGCCCTGCCATTCGTCTAGGAGTATCTCGCGGTATTCTTTAACGGGGGTCCATTGTCTCATATTCTGAAGTTGTATTATAGAGTTCTGAAGTGTTCCGGGAAACTCAGAGTCTGGTTATTTCCAGTATTACGGTGTCTTCTGCACTGATGAAATCGTCCATGTGCTCCCTGCCATGAAGATAATGTATGCCGTACATGCGTGCAGTGTCCTCGGCTTTCAGGGAGTGGATGCCGGTTATGGCATCACGGCTTTGCATGGGAGCCTGAGGTACGGGCAGGGTATTGAAGATGCTGCCGTGTCCGTCGTTCAGTAGGAGAATGTGCAGGTTTTGGGGTAGGGGAGCGTTCCAGAGCGCATTCTGGTCGTAGAAGAAGGACAGGTCGCCGATGACGATGAATACGGGTTCCTTGGGACGGGCCTTGGCATAACCTACAGCGGTAGAAAGCGACCCCTCTATGCCGTTGATGCCACGGTTGCAGAATATCATGGGGTACACGTAGTTGCGGTATGCTGTCATGGCCTGCTGTGCCAGACGCACCGTAGAACTGTTGGCCAGGTGCACGTTGACGGTTTCGGGCAGTTTGGAGAAGAGTTCGGCGAGTAAGTCAACACGCGGGTCTGCAGTCCCTGCCTCCGTGTCTTTAAGTGGAAGTTTCAGAGGTTTGCACTTAGAGGTGTTGCACAGGAGCATATAGTTGAGGAATTCTGCCGGCGATGCCACTACGGCATGTGTCTGGCAACAGAACGTGTCGGCCACCGCACCGTCGGGGCTGACATGCCAGTGCTCCTTGGGTCTGTGTTTGCGGAAGAACTCCTTCAGTTCCTTGTTCACTATGTGTCCGCCCAGGGTGATCAGACGGTCCACACGTTTCATGCGGGTCCAGTCTATCTGGCAAGGATTGGTGCAGTCGGGTGTGGGTGTCTTGCTGAGGTTCTCCGCTACGATGCGGAAATTTGCAGAAACCTGTTGCAGGATGAACGGGACAGCCTGTTCGGTGATGTGCAACTGTCCGATCACTATCAGCGTGCGCCCCTGTGGCAGTACGAGGCAGTCCTGCTCGTTCTCCGGTGTCTTGTGCCAGAGCGAGATGTTCCTCAGTCTTATTACCCTTGCATCGGGAAGACCCTTTGCGTTGAACTTATAGACAGGTTCGCTTATGGGTATGTTTATGTGCACGGGACCTTGTGGCAGGCGGTCCTTGCATGCCAGCATGGCCTCGTTGAGCAGGCGGTTGGCATGCCAAAGGTTGTCTTCGGGCAGGCTTACGCTCATCTTTACCATCTTGCCCAGTGCCCCCTCCTGTGGCATGGTCTGTCCGTCCATCTGCCCGATCCATGCTGCAGGGCGGTCGGCAGAAATGAACACAAGTGGTGCATGTTGGTAGAAAGCCTCGCAGGCGGCAGGGTAGAGGTTGGTCAAAGCCGAACCGCTGGTTACCACCACTGCTACTGGCGTGTGTGTGGCAAGGGCCATGCCGAGGGCCATGAACCCGGCCGAACGCTCGTCGGTAGTGGTATGGGCGCAAAAGTCCTCAATCTGGCACACACTGTGCGATATGGGAGCGTTCCTGCTTCCCGGGCAAAGGACAAAGTCGTGCACGCCATGCTGGCGAAGCACGGACAGGGTTTCCAGTATGTTTTTGTTTGAACTAAGCATGCTGTATTGTTTTGGGTGGGTGGGGGATGGGGTTCTATGAGGTCCTATGAAGATACAGGGAAACTACGGGAGAACCTATGAAAGCCTATGACTGGTCTTTCGCCAATGCGGACAGCAGTGTGTCCATTTTCCTCTTTATCTCGTCCTTTTCTTCGGAGAAGATGCTGTTCCTGGTCAGTCCTCCACCGGCAAAGAACAGGGCTTTGCCTCCGGGGCGTATCTGTGCGCAGCGTATGTTGACGAATATGTTGGTCTCGGCCCTCAGGTTCATGGGACCGAGGTAGCCGCCATAGTAGAGGCGCTTGTTGCGCTCGAACAGGCGGATGAAGTTCCATGCCTCCATCTTGGGGAGTCCGCACAGGGCCGGAGTGGGATGCAGCATGCCCAGTATCCTCATTGGTGCAGTAGGCTTGGGGAGATGGAAAGTGTAGTCTGTGCGCAGGTGGAAAAGGTGCCCGGCCTTGGAGGTGTATGGTCCCTGTCGGGTTATTCTGGCACCAAGACTCTGCAGTTGTCCTTCTATGTAGTCGGAGACGATACGCTGTTCGTGTATGTTCTTGTCGTTCCACTCGCCATGTTCCCATGTACGTGTACCTGCCAGTGCCATGGTGTGCCACTTCATGCCGTAGCCTTCAAGCAGCAGTTCCGGGGTGCAACCGAACCAGCGGCCGCCACGGTGCGTATATACAAGGTAGACCATGGAGTTAGGGAAACGTTCTGCTGCCCTTGTGAACAGGATGTCCTCGTGTCCTGCACCCTCCCATTTCCTGAGTTGTGAGAAGGAGAGCACGAGTTTCTGGTAGTTCTCCCTGTCCAACTGGTATTTGAAGGAGCGGAAGGCCACCTTGTAACCGTCGCTTTCGTCAATGGATGGAGTCCTGTCCTCCAGTTCTATGGATGAGAGGGAGATGCGTTTGCTTTTGGTGAGTCCCCTGGTTTCCATACCTATCAGTTCCCAACCGCTCACGGCCACATCCGGCCTGATCAGCAGTGCAGGTGTTTTGGATGTCCTGATGAAAGGGGCGAAAATAAATCCGGAGGGGTCCTCGGTTTTGCCGTAGGTATTCCCGACTGTATCGGCATTATGGGGTTGGCTGGCATCAAGAACCTGCGCCTCTCCTGTGGTTTGCAGAACCAGGTGGGGTTCCTTTTCACCAGGAAATCTGTATAGGGCAAAATCCAGGCCGCTATCCAGCAGTCGTCTCACGTATTGTGCCGTCACTTCTATATTTATATATGATAGATGAACCTTATATTTCCGTACAAATTTATATTATTTTTTTGAAATATTAGCCCCGTAGGCATGGTAATTTGCTTTTTGTTGCCGTAAAACGAATTGTTGGCCCAGTCGGGTATGATGTGATGTGTGCTCTTTGTGTGATGCGTGAGGTATTCTCTCGACAAGATAAGGCCTCCGCATTGTCCAACATGTGGGGCAATGCGGAGGCCTGCATATGAATTTGTGGGTATGTCGGTACGGAAATCGTATTTTGCTTGAGGCACTATTAACGCTCTCTCTTCGGGTCGTACTGCTCGTACTCAGCCTTCACTTCCTCGTAGAACTGAGCCATTGAAGTCTGCATATAAGGAGCGAGCCAGAAATAGCCTATTCCAAGAGAGAGGATGCACAGGATGCCCCAGCCAATAAAGGTGAGGTAAAGCCACAGCAGGTCCATCTTGTGGCCATCCATCATCTTCATGCTGAGTTCGATAGCCTCGTTGTTCTTCATCTCGGGATTATCGTACAGGACGAAGCTGGTCATGGAATAGGAAAGAGCCTTGATGATACCGGGGATAATGAGTAGCAAGGTCCACAGGACTGTATACACTTGCATGAGCAGAATAGTCGTAAAGATGCGGCTGAAGTCTTTGTAGCCGTCGAACAGGCGAGAGGCATTGAACGGGTCTTCTGTACCACGGGCGTTTGACAGGAAAAGAACGGCATATCCCCATCCCAAAGGAAGGAGAAGCAAGGACGCAAGTGTTCCCAAACCTATCTGAACGTGCTCAAGTCCTCCTACGATTGCAGAGAACGCCCACGCAACCAAACAATAGATAAAGGTTAGCATTGCGGCTTCTGCCCAATGACCGCTCAAAGCCTTACGGGCTGCAGAACGGATTTCTGATGCTGAGTTAATCATAATGAAGTTGTCTTTTAGTTAGATTGTTATTCTGCCCATGTTTGAATATACGGTACAAAGGTATGAATTATTTTACTAAATAGTACACAAACGGACAGAAAAACTGCACTTTCATATCACTCCACCCACACGGCAGTGCCGCTGCAGGTGACCATGAGCATGGAACCGCTTCCGCCGATGGATTCGTAATCCAGTGAGACACTGAGTATGGCGTTGGCGCCAAGAGCCTTGGCACGCTCGGTCATTTCCGCCAGGGCCTCGTCCTTGGCGCGGGCGAGGACTTCTTCATAGGACTTGGCACGTCCGCCCACTATGTCGCGGATGGAGGCGAAGAAGTCGCGCACCACGTTCATGCCGAAAATAGTTTCTCCGGTCACCACGCCCAGGTAGCGTGAAACCTGCTTTCCCTCGATGTTGGGTGTTGTTGTAATAGTCATATTGCTTCTTATTGTTAGATAAAACACAATGTATTCTTAAGCGCTTCGCAACGTGTTGCGAGAGGCATCGCCTCACGTTGTGTGCCTTGACGTCTCGTATTGTGTCGCCACCTCCTCCATGGAGATGCCAAGGGTGTCCATCAGGGCAAAGACCTCGGGCAACTGGACATTGAAGAACTCGGCACGGCGCATGGCATAAACCCTTTCGCGTGCTCCTGGCATGACAAATACGCCAAGTCCGCGACGGGAAGCCACCACCTCGTTCTGTTGCAGGTATTCAAAGGTGCGGGTGACGGTATTTACGTTTACCTCCACCTCGGCCGCAAACTCACGTACCGAGGGCAGGCGCTCGTCCTCCCTGTACTCGCCAAGGAGTATCCTGTTGCAGATATGGTCGGCAATTTGCAGATATATCGGTTTCTGATTCTTGAATTCCATAAGCGCAGGTATTAGGGGTTGCGACGGGTGGTCAGTTGTGCCTTGCAATACAGGCGGTAGGTGCAACGCCACATGACATAGAGAAAACAGGCAAGGTGAACATCGATGATAAGAACGAGGCTCCAAGGAGCAAGTCCCTCAAAGGAGCCGTAGAGCCATGACATGTCCCATGAGCAGAAGGAGGCGAAAGCGGCACATGCCGACAAGAACACTATCACCAGCAACCATGCCAGGATGTAGAACAAAATGGTATAGGCTATGTTATGCCGGTATTTCCATGCATTGACGAGCGGATAGACGGACACACCCAATAGTGAAGCAAGTATTATTGCCACATAGGTTCCAAGATGGAAACCCTCGTCAAAGACCATGGCGGTTGGCAAGAGGCTATAGAAGTTATTGCACACCTTTGACGTCAGGGACACGTATTCATAGTCGCCAAAATTGAATGTTACCGCCACAAGTATGGCATTCAATATCTCGGCCAGTGCCACCGACATCAGAAACCACACATGCGCTCCCACCAGCACCACGAAGGCATGCCACAGAAAACGCTCGATATTAGAGGCTGGCAGAGTGAGTTCTGCAATCCTGCCCTGACGGCTCCTGAGATTATGAAACATAAAGCCGAGGACCACCGTTAAAGCAATGCCGGAAAAGACGGCTATGAATACAGACATAAATTCCAAGTCAACCAAGAACGAAGAATAGGGTTTGCCCACCCCATCGGAATCCATAACCTTTTCCAGAAGTTCTATGGCATAATAAAACAGCACTGGCAGAATGGAGCATGCTGCTATTGCCATAGCCATCTTGTTGTAAAAGGCACGGTTGATGGTGAGGTCCCAACGTGCCACGGCACAGAAACGTCTTATATCGAAGTTTTTCATTGTTGCAAAGAGTTATGGGTTAATGTATCAACAAACAGTTTCTCCAAATCCACGGGTTCTTCATTCTCCACAAGGGACTGGTTGAGCAATACCCTGTTGCGGTCGATGATGACCACATGATCCAGCACACGCTCCACATCGTGCACCTGGTGCGTGCTCACGATTATTGTCTTTTCGGGCGACATGGCCGTTACGATAGCCTTGCGGAACTGGCTCTTGGAAAGTATGTCAAGACCATTGGTGGGTTCGTCCATAAATAAGTAAGGTGTATTAGCCGCCAGCGCTATGCACATGTACACCTTCTTCTTCTGTCCCATGGAAAGCGAACCGAGGTTCACGTCAGCCGACATGTCGAAACAGGAGAGACATTTCTCCATCAACTCCATGCTGAAGTTGGGGTAAAACGGTGCAATGGCACTGACATAGTCAGAAAGGTGTACGGCAGGCAAGTCATACTCCTCAGGCAGGAGGAACATTTCCCTCATCAACTCGGGTTTTCTGTCCTTGGCAGACATGCCATCCACAAGTACCTCGCCCTTCTGGGCATGCAACAATCCCATAATCAGGTAAAGCAAAGTACTCTTGCCCGTACCATTCTTTCCCAGAAGTCCATAGATGTTTCCTTGCTGGAAATCAAGCGAGAAACCCTGCAGGACAGGATTCTTCTTCCCATAGGCAAAGGTTAGGTCCTTAATAGTTATCATAGTGTCATAGTTTAATAGTACACAGCAAAGGTAAAGCAAAACGGGCACACTCCGAAAGGAATGTGCCCGTTTAACATTATTTTAACACTCGAAGGTCTTAGGGAAGACCTTTGGAGGTGCAAAAGCCGTTATCAGCTGACCTTGTTCAGTTTCTTGATGACAGCAAAGATGAACAGAGCAGCAACAAGGCAAATAACCATCAGTGTACCCCATACTATGGTAAGGTCCATACCCCACATGTGACCGGGAATACTTACCAACTTATTACCAATAGCAGTAGCCACAAACCAGCCACCCATCATCATTCCCTTGTATTTGGTGGGGGCAACCTTGGTAACGAATGATATGCCTATAGGACTAAGCAAAAGTTCTGCAAATGTCAAAACCAAATAGGTATTTACCAAGAGGTTGGGAGACAATTCTGCCAAATGGGTATGATTTACGGGGTCAGCGGCAGGAAGACCTACACAACTAAATGCCAACATCAGATAAGCAGCAGCGGCAACAAGCATACCCATACCAATCTTTACAGGAGCCTTGGGTTCCTTGCCCTTACTGCCAAGCCATCCGAACAATGCAATGCTGATAGGAGTAAGCATTACTACAAAGCATGCATTGAACTGCTGGAAAATAGGAGCGCTCAACTTGGTTTCAACACCGGGAGCAGGTATCATGTTATACAAGAACACAACACTCAGCAATACCATAATTCCAGCCAACACCTTTGCAAAACCCTTTGTCTGGAACAAACCAAAGATGCCATAAACGATGAAGATACATGCCAAGAGGTTTCTTACATCAAACATCATGCTCTCAATACCTGTAGAAGTAGTTGCAGTATATTCGTCAGCAAACCATGTCAGTGTCAGACCATTCTGATGGAAAGCCATCCAGAAGAAAATCACAACAGCGAACACCAGGCACAAGCATACGATACGTTCTTTGGTATCAGTTTCTTCCACTACAGGCTCCTGAACCTTTTCCGAATCGTTCTTGGCAGGAACTGCCTTTTTAGAACTACCTGCTACATGAGCAAATGTTTTGTGTCCTAAGAAGTAAACCAACATAGAAGCAATAACGCTGACACAAGCAACAGCAAAGGCAAAATGATATGAGTCTGCCTTGCTATATTGCAAAGACTCCTGTGCCCAATCCATTACGGCGATAGCAGCAGTGGGAGCAAACAGAGCACCGACATTGATAGCCATGTAGAACAGAGAGAAACCGCTGTCGCGCTTATCCTTATACTCGGGTGCATTATACAAATCGCCCACCATTACCTGAAGGTTACCCTTAAATAGACCTGTACCCAAGGAAACCAACAGAAGACCTGCGCACATTGCAACAAGAGCAGGTGTTGCACCGCCCAAAGGAACAGACAGCAGCAAATAACCCAAGAACATGATAGTGATACCTATTACAACCATCTTGCTGTAACCAAACTTGTCTGCCAACATACCGCCAAAAAGAGGCAACAGGTATACAAAGAACAGGAAAGTAGAGAATGTTTCAGATGCCCAATCCGATGCAAAACCGAAATTGTCGCCCAAGAACAGGACAAACACAGCAAGCATCGTATAGTAGCCGAATCTTTCACCGGTATTGGCAAGGGCCAATGTCCACAACCCCTTTGGCTGTCCCTTGTACGAAATGAAAAGGAAACAGAACCAAAGCACAAACAACCCCACTATCATGGGGGTAGATAGCATTTCAAACATAGATTGATTTTGTTTAGATTATTGATTAAATATGAGTTTCGGATTGATATATGTTAATAATAGCGTGGCAAAGTTAACAAAAATAAACCAAAGATAAAACCAGTACGTTAATTATTCGTAACTTTGTAAGCGATTTATAACATTTATTACGATTTACGAAGAGTCTCCCTACAACCGAGACTTGACAAAGACAACAAGGATTATGAAGAGTTTTGTCTTGAAACCACGTCTGCTCGACTCATTGAAGGGCTACAACAAGGAAAGTTTCATGAAGGACCTTATGGCCGGTATTATTGTCGGCATAGTGGCCCTGCCCCTGGCAATCGCTTTTGGCATAGCCAGCGGAGTGACACCCGAAAAGGGCATTATCACCGCCATCGTTGCAGGTTTCATCATTTCCGCCCTTGGAGGCAGTAAGGTGCAGATTGGCGGTCCCACGGGTGCATTCATCGTGATTATCTATGGAATAGTCACCAACCCGGCATACGGATTGCAAGGTCTGCTCGTTGCCACCATGATGGCAGGCGTGATACTCATTGCACTGGGATTGTTCAAGTTGGGGGCTGTCATCAAGTTCATCCCATATCCCATCATCATCGGTTTCACCGCAGGTATTGCCGTAACCATCTTCACCACACAGATAGGCGACGTGTTGGGACTGACCCAGCAGGCAGTGAGCGAGACAGGAGAAGCAATAACCATTCCCCTGAAGACTCCCGGCGACTTCATAGGCAAATGGATATGCTACGCCAAGAATATCGCCACCTTCAACCTGTGGAACTTCATTGTTGCCATAGGTTCGCTGCTGATTATCATCCTGTCCCCCATGGCTGTAAGGCGCATACCTGTACTGAACAAGATACCGGGTTCCCTGTACGGCATACTGCTGGGCACACTGGCCGTTCTGCTTATGAAGAGCCAGTTCGGCATAGAGGGCATTGACACCATCGGCGACCGTTTCCAGATACAGGCCCAACTGCCTGACATGGTGGTTCCTAACTTTACCTTTGACACCATCCAGAACCTGCTGCCCATAGCCTTCACCATAGCCATACTCGGTGCCATTGAAAGTCTGCTCAGTGCCGCCGTTGCCGACGGTGTGATAGGCGACCGCCACGACTCCAATACCGAGTTGGTGGCACAGGGCGTTGCCAATCTGGTGACACCGCTCTTCGGCGGCATACCTGCCACCGGTGCCATAGCACGTACCATGACCAACATCAACAACGGTGGCCGCACCCCCATTGCCGGTATCATACATGCCATAGTGCTGGTGCTCATCCTGTTGGTACTGATGCCATACGCCAAGTACATCCCCATGGCCACACTGGCCGGCGTGTTGCTGGTGGTGAGTTACAACATGAGCGGCTGGCGCACCTTCAAGGGACTGCTGAAGAACCCCAAGAGCGACGTTACCGTGCTGCTCGTGACTTTCTTCTTGACCGTAATATTCGACCTGACCATAGCCATCGAGATAGGCCTCATCATAGCATGCGCACTGTTCATCAAGCGTGTCATGGAAACCACGGAGATTTCCGTCATCGAGAACGAAATACACCCCAACGAGGAAACCGAGGAGAGCCTGAGCATTCCCGAAGGCTGTGCCGTGTATGAAATCAACGGTCCCTACTTCTTCGGCATTGCCAACAAGTTCGAGGAACTGGAGTCTGCGCTGAAGGGCGGCAACCGTCCCAAGGTACAGATCATCCGCATGCGCCGCGTTCCCTTCATCGACTCCACAGGTATCCACAATCTCACCACCCTGGTGGAGATGAACCATGAGAAGGGCACGGAGGTAATTCTCTCGGGAATCACCCCCAAGGTACAGAAGCAACTGCTGAAGGCCAACTTCCACAAAGTGCTTGGCAGCAAGAATTTCTGCAACAATATAGACGAAGCACTGAACAGAGCCAAGGAACTTCTGGGATAGGTCAGGATAATCCTGTAGTCCCATATAAAATACACGTGCCTTAGAAACTGATGTCTCTAAGGCACGTAAACTATATATAAGGGAGAATGTTACTTGGACGAAGTTCTTGTCTTCAGCATTGCCACGATGGAAACGAGCAATGCCAACACACCTCCAAGGATGTAGGCAAGGGTCTTGTTCTCCAGCCCCACCATCATGGGAGATATGAATATGTAGGACGAGCACACGTAAGTCATGAACAGTGCGGGCAACAGGCCTATGATTATGGGCTTCCCGTGCTTTGCCAGATACACGGTGATGCACCACAGGGTGATGGCGGCAAGGGTCTGGTTCATCCATGCAAAGTAACTCCAGATGGTCTGGAAGGGCAAAGCGAAGATGATGAACACGCCCAACAGGAACAAGGGCAGGGAGACAAGCATACGTTTTGTGAGTCCTGCCTGGGAGATTCCGAGCATGTCGGCGGCAATCAGTCGGGCAGAGCGGAATGCCGTGTCGCCTGAGGTGATGGCACATGCAACTATTCCTACAACTACAAAGGGGGCGACATAACGGCTCAATGTCTCCACCGAAATGATATTCACCATTCTTGCCGCACTGCCTCCGTATTCGGCTATGGCATTGTTAAGTCCCTCTGCTCCTCCCCAGAAAGCCATGGCTATGGCAGCCCAGATGAGGGCAATGATGCTCTCGGCTATCATGGCCCCGTAGAACACGGAACGGCTCTGCATCTCATTAGTCATGCAACGCGCCATCATGGGCGATTGTGTTGCATGGAACCCGGATATGGCACCGCAGGCTATGGTGGTGAACAGCATAGGCACGATGGGGAACTTCTCTGCATCGGCGATACAGTTGCTGAGGGAAGTCAGTTCGGGGATGACGTACTTGTCCGACTGGACGAGCAAGACTCCAAGGATGCCCAATGCCATAACAAGGACAGCAAGCCCGAACACGGGATAGATACGTCCGATAATCTTGTCAATGGGCATTATGGTGGCAAGGATGTAGTAGACAAGAATCAGGATGATGACCACAAACACTTCCCACGACATATTCGACGACATGGCCGTTTCCAACGACGGAAGGGAAATGTTGGCTGCTATGAGTTCTGCCGGTTGCGACATGAATACGGCACCGACAAGGACCATCAACAGCAATGCGGCTATGCGCATAAACTTCCTCGTCCCTTCGCCCATGTACTTGCCGATGATTTCGGGCAGACTGAGACCTGCGTTCTTCAGAGAGATGACACCGGCCACAAAGTCGTGCATGGCACCTATGAATATGCCGCCAAGCGTTATCCACAGGAAAGCCACAGGACCGTATGCCGCTCCAAGCAAGGCTCCGAAGATGGGGCCGAGGCCGGCGATGTTGAGCAACTGGATGAGGAAAATCCTCCATCTGGGCAGAGGGATATAGTCCACACCGTCGTAGTGCGTCTTTGACGGCACGGGATTGTCGGGGTTCACTTCGCATACCTTTTCAAGGTAGCGGCCGTAGGTGAAGTATGCCACGACAAGTGCCGTCAGGCATATCAGGAATGTTATCATACAGGATTAGGTTTTTACAGGCAGAACTCTATGTCCCACAGGTTGTGCATGGACACCTGGCCGGGCATGGCATGCTGGGAATAAGGACGTATGTCCAATTCCACGCTGTAACCGATGCGGTCGGGCATACCATACCAGGGTTCAATGCAAACATAAGGGCAGAGCAGGTCCGTCATCTGCCACACAAGCAGCACGGGGGCTCCATGGGAAATACGGCATATCTCCGTCTTCTTGTCGGTGCGGAGCAGTGTCATGGCCTTCACCTGCCACTTGTCGAAGATAAGGGCCTCGTTGTGGAAAGTGTCCACGCTGATGGGGATAAGTCCCTCTTCGGTCTGTGGAACATAGTAACGCTCGCCACCGAAGCAGCCCTGCTCGCTGGCACGTACCACACTGAGGCCGTCCTTGGGTTCGGGACGCATGTATCCCACCACCTCGGCATCCTTCTGGAAGTCAGGCAGCATGATGGCAGGGTGACCGCCAATCTGGTAATGAAGCACCTCTGTGTCCGAGGGGTTGGCAACGCTGGCATTACATGTCAGGGTCTTGCCCTCGAGGGTATAGGTTATTGTCAGGTTGAAAGCAAAGGGATATTGCTCCTTCGTTTTCTCTGTCTCCTGAACGCTCAGGCTGATGCGTCCGTATTCGGGTTCGCCGGCAGGAGAGAATTCCATGGTGCGGACAAAACCGTGCTTTACCATTTTGTAGGTGTTGCCCTGATACTTGTACTCGCCGTTCCATAGGCCGCCACATGCGGGGAAGAGTATGGGAGAATAGCCTGCCCAGTAGGCCGGATCGGCATTCCACCAGAGTTCCTTGCCGGTTTCCTTGTTTACGACACTTACAACCTCTGCGCCTAAGGATCTGACCGTAACGCGAAGATAATCGTTCTCTATTATGTAGTTCATGGAGTCTGCTTTATATATTATATAATAAGGTGTAATTTGAAAAACAAAGAAACCGAACGAAGGCAATACGGCAATGGTACTACCTTCACTCGGTTTCCTTTTATATGCTTAGCAAAGGGCCTGGGTGTCCAGGGCAATCATCAGTTCCTCGTCGGTGGGTATGCAGCATACGGTCACCTTGGAGTCATCGGCAGAGAGGACTGCCTCCGTAGCACGGCAGGAGCGGTTCTTCTCGGCATCCATCTTCACGCCCATGTATTCCAGACCTGCGGTGGCACCTTCGCGCACCTCCCACTGGTTCTCGCCTGCACCGCCGGTGAACAGGATGATGTCCACACCACCCATGGCAGCAGCATACTGGCCTATGTACTTCTTGATGCGGTAGGTGTACATCTCCTTGGCCAGACGGGCCTTCTCGTTGCCGTCCTTCACACCGGCCAGGATATCACGGAAGTCGCTGGACAGGCAGCTGACACCGGCCAGGCCTGACTTCTTGTTGAGGAGGTCGGAAACGCCCTTGGTGTCCAGGCCCAACTTGTCCATGAGGAAGGTAACGGCACCTGCATCGATGTCACCGCTACGTGTGCCCATGACAAGGCCCTCCAGAGGAGTGAGACCCATGCTGGTGTCCACGCACTTGCCGTCCTTTACGGCAGCGATGGATGCACCGTTGCCGATGTGGCAGGTGATAATCTTCTTGCCCTCTGCCTCGCAACCGAGGAACTCGCACACGCGCTGTGAAACATAGCGGTGGCTGGTGCCGTGGAAACCATAGCGGCGCACGCCGTACTTCTCATACAGTTCGTAGGGAAGGGCATACATGTAGGCATAGTCGGGCATGGTCTGGTGGAAGGCGGTGTCGAACACGCCCACCTGGGGAATGTTGGGCAGGAGTGCGCTGACGGCATTCACGCCCTTGATGTTTGCAGGGTTGTGCAGGGGAGCCAGGTCGTTGCAGGCAGTGAAGGCCTCCATCACCTCGGGGGTGAGCAGAACGGACTTGTTGAACTTCTCGCCGCCATGCACCATGCGGTGACCTACGGCATCCAGTTCCTCAAGACTCTTCAGCACGGCATAGTCGCCGGTTGTAAGTACCTCAAAAATCCACTGTACACCGGCAGTGTGCTCGCTGATGGGACGCTCCATCTTGTGCTTCTCGCCGTTGAGTTTTACGTTGATGAAACTGTCGGGCAGACCTATTTTCTCGATGCCGCCGCTGGTAATAACGCTCTTGTCGGTCATGTTGTAGAGCGCGTATTTGATGGATGAACTTCCGCAGTTCAATACAAGAATCTTCATGATTTCGCTTCTTTTTTCCTTAATTTATCAAACTTCTATTAACAATGTCCGCTTACTTGGCATCCATAGCCTGGCATGCGGTAATTGCCACCATCTTGTAGATGTCGTCCACAGAGCAACCGCGTGAGAGGTCGTTCACGGGACGTGCAATACCCTGCAGGATGGGGCCGATGGCATCGGCACCGGCAAGACGCTGCACCAACTTGTAACCGATATTGCCAACCTCCAGAGAAGGAGCGATAAGCACGTTGGCATGACCTGCAATGGGGCTGCCGGGGCACTTCTTCTCGCCTACGGAAGCAACGAGGGCAGCATCGGCCTGCAGTTCGCCGTCCAACTTCAGTTCGGGGTCCATCTCATGGGCAATGCGGGTAGCCTCGATTACCTTGTCCACAACCTCATGCTTGGCGCTTCCCTTGGTGCTGAAACTGAGCATGGCCACACGGGGATCGGCAAAACCGGCAACGCTCTTGGCGGTCTGGGCGGTGCAGACGGCAATCTGTGCCAACTGGCTGGCATCGGGTACTGGGGTAACGGCAACGTCACCGATTACCAGAACGCCATTCTCGCCGTATTCGGGCTTGTCGGTAATCATCAGCATCGCTCCGCTGACGCAACTGATGCCGGGGGCGCACTTGATAATCTGCAAGGCGGGGCGCAGGGTGTCGCCCGTTGTGCTCAGTGCACCTGAAATCTGGCCGTCGGCATGGCCGCTCTTGATGATAAGGCAACCGAAATAGAGGGGATCCAGTACCAGTTCGCGGGCCTTCTCGATGGTCATGCCCTTCTTCTGGCGCAACTGGAACAGGAGTTGTGCATATTCCTCGGTCTTGTCGCTGGTGGCGGGGTCGATGATAATGGCCTTGTCCAGGTTCTTCAAGCCGAGTTTCTCGCCCAAAGCGAAAATTTCATCGGGATTACCGATAAGGATGATTTCTGCCAGGCCGTCGCGCAGGGACATGTCGGCTGCGGTCAGGGTGCGCTCTTCCAGGCTCTCGGGCAGCACGATGCGCTGCTTGTTCTGCTGGGCACGAGCAATGATTTGTTGCATTAACTGTGACATATTCGTGTATATTGTTTAGTGTTTAGAGATTTCTGTAGTCTTTAGGGTCTTTAGGGTCCTTAGGGGCAAATTACCCTTTCCGTTCTCATCCACCCCCTCCGCTTCGCTCGTTCCCCTCAGGGGGACAGTCTGCTGGCGCGGTGGTAGTTTCCAGTTTTCACCTTTCCGTTTTCCGTTTTTCAGAACTTTCCCTTCATTAGCACACGCTCGAGGCGCTCGGCATCCATGTGGGGCAGGTATTCGTTGTTGTAGGAGGCCGTTATGCCTCCCGTCTCCTCGCTGACCACGATTGCCAGGGCATCGGTTTCCTTGCTGATGCCTCTGGCGGCACGGTGGCGCAGGCCGAATTCCTTGGGGATGTCCAGGTCGTGACTGATGGGCAGGATGCAGGATGCTGCCGTTACCTGTCCGCCGGATATTATCATGGCGCCGTCGTGCAGAGGGGAGTTCTTGAAGAATATGTTCTCTATGAGGCGCTGGGATATCTTGGCGTCTATGCGCTCGCCTGTGCGGATGAAGTCGCCCAGTGGCAGGTCGTTCTGCATCACTATGAGTGCACCTGTCTTCTGCTTGCTCATGTTCAGGCATGCCATCAGGATGGGCATGATGGTCTCTCGGTCATAACGATAGTCTTCCTCAAATGTGTTGGTTGCCTTGGGTTTGAAGAATCTCCATAGCCTGTTTACCCTCTCATGTGTACCTATGGTGTAGAAGAAGTGCCGTATTTCCTCCTGAAACAGGATGATGATGGCTATGGCTCCCACGTTGACAAGTTGGTCCAGTATGCCACCGAGCAGTTTCATCTCCAGGACCTTGCTGACGAGAATCCAGATGCTGATGAAGACCAGCACGCCATAGAAGATGTTCACGGAACGTGACTTCTTCATCAACTTGTAGCCGAAGAACAGGAATATGGCTACAAGGAAAATGTCTATAAGGTCCTTTAGTCCGAAATCAAGCATTGTCTGTAGATTTTGATTGCTTCTACGGCTTCTCTTACGTCATGCACGCGGAGAATGTCCGCTCCTTTCGTCAGTGCTATAGTGTTCAGTGCCGTAGTTCCGTTCAGTGACTGTTCGGGGGTATTGCCGAGGAGACGGTAAACCATGCTCTTGCGGCTTATGCCAACGAGCAGGGGGCATCCCAGCAGGCGGAATTCGCCAAGTCGGGCCATCATCTCGTAGTTATGCTCCATGGTCTTGCCGAACCCGAAGCCGGGATCTATGATGATGTCTGCCACACCCATTTCGTGCAGTTGTTCTACACGCTCGCCCAAGGAGCGGAACACCTCGCACATTAGGTTCTCGTAGTGGGGTGCCCGTTGCATGTCCTGTGGGGTGCCTTGCATGTGTGTCAGTATGTAGGGGACGTGCATGTCGGCTATGGTGCGGAACATGTCCTTGTCCATTTCTCCGCCTGAGATGTCGTTTATCATGTCGGCACCTGCCTCCACGGCCTGGCGTGCCACTTCCGGGCGGAATGTGTCTATGCTGATGATGGCCTCGGGCCATTCTTCACGTGCTATGGCAATGGCAGGGAGCAGGCGACGCAGTTCCTCCTTCGCGGAAATGTCCTCCGCACCCGGACGGCTGCTGTATGCGCCTATATCCACCATAGTGGCACCTTCGCGATGCATTGTGCAAACCCTCTGTCGGATTTCCTCCTCGCTACGGCATCGGCTGGTGGCAAAGAAGGAATCGGGGGTAACATTCAGTATGCCCATTACCTGAGGTCCGTCGAGCGAAACAAGACGACCTCCGACATTTATGGTTGCAGAAACACCACTTCTTCTCATTGCTATTTATACATGCACTCTTTATGCAGGTCAAAGTTACGAATAAGTGAGCGATTTACAAAATAAAGCGGACTTTTATTTGGGGATTTTTCGTAACTTTGCATTTGTAATGTCCATTTAGCAAATCCAATGACAAGCACAGAACAACTATACGAGGTGTTTCTGCAACATCCCGATGTTACTACAGACAGTCGCAACTGCCCCGAGGGGAGCATGTTTTTCGCTCTGAAAGGCGAGAATTTCGACGGCAACCTCTATGCCATGCAGGCCCTTGAAAAGGGGTGTGCCGTGGCGGTGGTAGACCGCAGGGATGTTGTCCCCGAGGGCGACACACGTTTCATCCTGGTGGACGACGTACTGACCTCGCTTCAGGCACTGGCTGCACACCATCGCCGGCAAACCAAGATTCCCGTGGTGCAGATAACAGGCACCAACGGCAAGACCACCACCAAGGAACTGCTCTCCGCCGTACTTTCCGCAAAGTACAACACGCTCTTCACCCAGGGCAACCTGAACAACCACATCGGTGTGCCACGCACCCTGCTGCGCCGGCACCCCGAGCACGAAATAGCCGTTATAGAGACCGGCGCCAACCATCCCGGCGAGATTGCCTTCCTGTGCCGGATGGTACAGGCGGATTGCGGCCTGATAACCAACGTGGGGCGTGCCCATCTGGAGGGTTTCGGCTCCTTCGAGGGCGTGAAGCGTACAAAGGGAGAACTCTACGACGACCTGCAGAAGCGCGGATGCTTTGCCTTTCTCAATACAGAGGATACCGACCTGACCGCCATGGCAACGGAACGCGGCATGGAAACCGTGCCTTACGTGCAGGGAGAGGTGGCGGAGTGCAACCCCATGCTCTGCGTGCGCTGGTACTGCAAGGCGGAGGCAGAATGGCACATGGTGCAGACAAACCTCATAGGCTCCTACAACCTTGCCAACGTTCTGTCCGCCATTACCGCAGGACTGCATTTCGGCGTGGCCCCCGCCCTCATAGACAAGGCCCTGGAGGAATATGTGCCCACCAACAACCGTAGCGAGTTCCGCAAGACGGAACGAAACAGCCTCATCATAGATGCCTACAACGCCAATCCCACCAGCATGGCGGCAGCCCTGGAAAACTTCCGCCAGATGCAGGCTGGGAACAAGATGGCAATCCTGGGCGAGATGCGCGAACTGGGGGCAGACAGCGCCACCGAGCACCAAAGGGTCGTGGACCGCCTTGCCACAATGGACCTCCACGAGATATGGCTCGTAGGGCAGGAGTTCACGAAAACGGATTGCTCGGCACTCCATACCGCCCACACCATATTTGCCAACGTGGAGGAGGCAAAAGAACGCCTCAACTTATCCCCAGTATCGTCCCGCACCATACTGATAAAGGGAAGCAACGGCACAAGGCTGTTCCAACTGCCCGACCTGCTTTAGTACACACACACGGCAAGGGGGGGGTAAACCAAATCAATTTGGGATAAACCGACAGGAGCAAGCACATGCCGAGGAATACAAAATCCTTTACATTACAACAGGAACCCAGGGCAAAGGTAGCCCTGGGTTCCTGCGTATTTACGACACGCCTCCCGAAGAGCGGTTTTGGCCCTCGTGAGGACGGGCCTCTGTCCTCGGGACGTCAAAGCCTCGTTCTCGGGAGGACCGACCTCCGTTATCACGAGGACATAAATAGAGGTTGCAAGAATCACGAGGAAAGGCAAGAGACTTAACCATAAAGACATTGAATATTAACACTTTACTATTACACGAATCTCAATCCCCTTTTAATCCTGAGATTTTTCATACGATATGGGCAAGATTTGCCCTCGCATTACATAAGGCACTAATATCTGCACGTGGAATTTTCTTTACAACAACATAAGAGCATCCAAGGCCCCCCCAAAAAAAAGCCTATCCATAAATCTGCTGGAACAATTCCTGCAGGAAGGGGACTTGGCTTGCTTCTGTCCATGCTGGCATATCTGGCATCCACACAAGAGAATGGGGCACTATCCTTTGCTCTGCAACAAAAATCCGGCATTCTTCATAGGTGTAGGGGCCATAGATGCTTTCTCCAACGGCAACGTACAGTTTTATGCTGGGCGAGGACTCTTCCTGCACGGGCATTATAGACGGCAGTGTCCTCCTGCACATTTCGGTGTGGATATCTACGGACCTTTGGGCATTTGTACGTGGATTATGTGTATACAGGGTGTCGTCGTACCATTTCTTGTACACCTCTATGCCCTCTATTGCGCGCATGGGGAAGAGGTATTCGTAGGTCAGGACAAGAATTTCCTTCCTGAATGCACCCCTGCGGTCCACAATCAGTTCGGCATGGACATCGTTCTGATAAAATGTATTCTTGATGGCGTCCTCCAGTTTGTCGGCAAACTTGCCAGGTCCTGCATTCTCGTCGGGGGCGGGTATTGAGACGTAGAGAACTTTCCTGTTGCGAGATGCGGGATTGTCAGGACTGAGCCAGCCCTTGTTGTTGCGCAGATGCAGTTGCAACTGGTCATTGTTCAGGTTCAGCAGGGTGCCGCTCTGGGAAATGATGTCATGTGCAAACTTCTTGATGTCGTCGTCGGTGCTGAGTTCGGGATACACCACACGCTTGATGCCGAAGGAGGCAAGTTTCTTTGTCCTGGCCACGGGGATTCTGCCATGCTCGTCCTCATTGGCGGTCTCGTCGTATTCGCAAGCCCTATCGTCCATGGTTTCGAACCGCATAATCCTTTTCAAGCACTCATTATCATAGCAATCTGGCATGAACGTTTGTGCAAACAGGAAATCGCTCACCACCCTGGGCAACTCGCGGTATGGATGAAGCAAGAGTCCGTTCTGTCCTGCATTGCTGCATATCAGCACACTGTCTGCAACACCCTTGATTCTGTAGTTATACAGTTCTGCCCTGCCTATGCCGGTCACGTCGTAGGGAGACCACCTGCCCGCCTGAAGGGCATTGAGTTCTGCCAGTGCGGCATAAGTGTTGCCACGGAACTGAGGGGGATGATATTCGGACTTGGTGTCAAGGAGCAAGGCATACACTTTTATATAGGCCAAAGGGAAGGCCTTGCGGGCCTGCACCACAGCATCTATGACGGTTCCGGAACCTGTACCATCGCTCAGACCTGCAAAGATATTGATACAGGGTTCGCTGGTGTTTTCTGAACTGGCCTGGCATTGGGAAAATGCGTTGCGCAGGGCATTTACATATCCTGACGCATTGGCGCCAAAAAGCAGACGGTTGGCACGGCGTTTATGTGTATCGTCCAACCCCAATTGTCCTATGGCATCGCTTACATCTTTTGAATTGTCTACATTCTCCACAATACCCTTCACAGAAGGATAACTGCCTATGTGCTCCAGGATGTGCTCTACGTCCACGGTCTTGATGTTCAGGAACTCGTTACGGGTGAACGAGGCGTCCTGGCCCATGACACGGAAGCCGGGGTGCGGAAGTCCGTCCTTGGGCATCATCTCGTCGGTAGAGTCCACATAGAGCAGTGCCACGGGAAGCCGGTTGCGCTCCTCGCTGGTGGGGAACTCTTCGAAGATGCGCATCTTGAACTCTTTCAGCACCAAGCCGCCAAGTCTCCCAAGGCCTACCATAATGCCGGAACATGCTATTCTTGCCATATAAAGTCTGATATAAGGATGAAAGGGAGGGTATGCCTGCTCTGCAGACGGTTACCCACCCTTTCCTTTTCTGTTTCTGTAATGTTTGGATTAAACCTCCTCTTCGGGAATCTCCATATCCTCGATTGGGGTCTCGTTGTCTTCCTGGGTTACCTTTTCCAACTCGGTATCATAGTTGGTCTTCTGCTTCTCGATCACGCGGATAGAGGCAGTGCCGGCTTCAACATCCGAAGCGTTTATTTCGGCATTCAGGGCCTTGACGTCATCTATCTTTCCTTCTTTCAGGGCCTTGATCTGCTTGGCCTGGTTGCGGGCACGCTTGTATATCTCCTTCATCTCCTTGCCGCCACGGCCAATGAGGATGGGGCCAGCCTTGAGGTACTTGCCGTAAGTCAATGAATTCAGGCCAAGGTCGGTAAGTGCAAGTGATGCAGTACTTGAAGCAAGGGTAAGGTTGGTCATGTCCAGGGCGATAAGGGGGTATGCTGTAATCAGGTCGAAGTTCTGCTGATAAGCCTTGTTGGCGCTACGGAGGTTGCCTGCAGAGTCCACAACGTGGTACTGTATGTCCTTTTCACCGCTTTCGTCTATAACATGTACTTCTGCCACTTCGTAGAAGACAATGTTTTCGGAGTATGAGACAATCTTGTTGTTCAGGTCGTCGCACAGTTTCAGGTAGTCGTCGAAGTCCTTGTTGCCGGTCAGGGCGGGCATTTCCCATACGTATGGCTTCTTCTCCTTCTTCTTCTTCTCCTTTTTCTCTTTCTTGTCGGTAAGGGTATTTGCCTGAGCAGGCATGATCAGTCCCAAGCACATGGAGAGTGCTATAAAGGTGAATAACTTTTTCATCATTAGTCTTAAATAATTGTTGTAATAATATGTATTTCTTAGTCCTTGGTGAAGCGTATCTTCACGTTTCTGTCGTCTGTGCGACCCTCCACGCTGACATGCTTGTTCTTCTTTATCTTCTTGTCATGAGTTGCCTCAAATATCAGTGTCTTGTACTGTCCGGGCTTCAATGTAAGGCTGTATCTGCCATCGGGGTCAGTAACGGTGGTTATCAGTTCACCCTTGTGCAGATAGTCCTTTTTGTCCATATCCTCGCAGTTGGAGAACTGTGAACCGTAGATTTTGATATTGGTAAGCGGTGTTTCCTGAAGTGAACCTCCCTTGTACTCGCCAATGACACATCTGCCCTTGAAGACGAAACCGAGGTTGCCCTTTTCTTTGAGCAGGCGTTGTGCCTCGTCCTTATAGAACTTGTCGCCAGTTTCCATGTGCAGAGCATTGTAGCGCTCCACCATGTCGTCTATCATCTTGATGAAGGCCTCCTTGTTGACAACCCTGTTGTTGGCAGAAAGTTCATACAGTTTGTCGGCGGTAGCGTCGGTCTCGGCCTTGAACTTGGCCAGTTTGTCCATCTGCTGTGCGCTCTGCATGGCTGCCTGCTTGTCGCTCTCTGATGCCCCCTCGGCCTGTGCTGCATTCTCGTAGTACATCTTTGCCGCAGAATAGTCGCGTGAGTTCTTGTGACTGACGGCCTGGTTGAGCATCTCCTCGTACTTTGTCTTGAAGACGGAGACGGTCTTCAGCAGCGCCATCACCTTATATGCCCTTTTTTCCTTGCTGTTCAGGGCGAGTACGTCTGCCTGCTCTATGGTGCGTTCGTTAGTCCCTTCTCCCTTGATGCTTATATAGGTCAGATGATTCAGTTTGTCCGACATCTTCTCTACTTCGTCTTTGGTAATGTCAATCTTCTTTTCCAGAGCATCTATTTCCGCATCAGATGCCTGCTTTTCAAGCAGGGAGTCGTATTGCGCATTCAGGAGTTCCAGGGAGACGGTCTTTTCTTTCAGGTCCTCGGTCATGTCATGCAGGTCCGATACCTTGATAATGAGCGAGTCCACATAAGTACCGGCCTTGGAAAGGCCGCTCTTGTGTATGGCGCGCAGATCAGGACTGTAGGTCAGGTCCAGTTTTATCTCACTGTTTATTTCTATCAGTGCCCAACCGTTCCCGCTTTGGATATAATACCCTCCTTCATCAGAAGTTTCCATGGTAATAGGGTTGTTCACGATCTCCACGTTAAAACCTATGCATCTGTCGGCTTCCAGCAAAATCTGTCCGGTCTTTTCGGAAAAGGTGGTGCCCTTCTTGGAAATATTGAAAATGCGGTCCCGTCCTCCGGAAATGTCCAGTACCATCCTGTACTCGAATCCTTGGGCGGTCTTCTGTGGAGTATCGCATATAGGGTCTTTATTGACAGTCGTACTGATGACGAGTTCTTCTGACTTTGATATGAAGACAACTGCCGCCTTACCCTCTAATTGCTCCTCTTTGGATAATCTTGAATCCTTGGATATTGTTATCATGGACTCCTGTGCATTGACAAGCATAACCACACATGATAACGCATATAATGCTAACAAACGTAATTTCATGTCCTTGTTTATTTGATCATGTCCTCTACCGAACTCATGCTAAAGATGTCCTCCTCGGGAAGGGCCTGCTTCTGTCCGTTACCGGTTGCAATGTAGGAGGGTTGCCAGGTCCTTACCTCTATGACGGGTTCGTTCTCGTTGGTAAAGTTCCAAAGCAGGAAGACGTAACCCTCGTCGCTATAGTTGCTGGACTTCCATTCCTGGAACAGGCGCACGCCATAGAAGTTGGGGTTGTTCTGCGAACGGGTGATGCCTGGGCATCCTCCCTCGTTTGAACCGCCTCCGATTTCGCTGAACTTGACGTCAATGTACTTGTTGCGCAGGAATGCACGCTTCAGGTTCCTGAGATATTCCTGTTTTGTCTGCTTGTTGTAGACAACCTTTGCATTGGACTTGCCGAAATCGTTGGGACGTGTGCGGATAACCTTGCCGGTAATGATCACGGCATCGTCGCTGAAAATCTTTTCCATGAAAGCGATGTCCTTGGTACAGTAGGCGGTGCGGAACTGCTCGATGTAGTCAAGGATTATCATACGGCGTTCGGTCTCGACAACAGAACCGCAACGTTCCATGCTCTCGGACAACTGTGCGTCCAGGGCAAAGCGGAAGTCGGTAATCTTGCCGGTCTTGTCGAACTCTATTACCGCCTCCTGGTAGGTGCCGCTTGTGAAGGACTCGTCCTGAGGCTCGAGAATCAAGGGAATCTGGCGCAAGAGATAAGAATTCTGCAAGGGCCAGCATCTGTCCACCACTTCTTCATCGTCACAATAGAAGTGCACGGTGGACCACAGAGTAACAAGCATGTTTTTCGCATGGTCGTCCATCTGCAGGGATGAAGTGTTGATGTCCCTCTTGCCGTAGTAGGCCTCGTTTATCTCGGTAAGGACCTGTCCGAGGTTTGCCTCCATCTTTTGCAGGATGGCAGGATTGTCAAATCCCTCGTCCACCGTAATGGTCACGGTAATTGCATTGGCAGAGAGCACTGCTATCAATGCAAACATACATAATATTATCCTTTTCATATCTGTCTTATTTCTTTATTTTAATACCTATTGCCCCGTTGCCCTTGTAGTTGGAAATCTGGTCGGGCTGGCCTGTTTTCACGTTTGTACGCTCTGAGCCCTCGCTCAGTATGGCACGGATGACACCTTCCTTGCTGAAGATGGCAATGACGTATTCCTCGGGGGATGTTATAGTATTCAGTTTCTGGTAATCGGTTACCTTCCCCTCTGCCTTGAGGTTCTTGAGCAAAGTGGACAGTTGGCCTGTATTCTTGCATTCCAGCAGTTGCTTTTTGATGATGTCTTCTGGAGACTCCTGCTTCACCGCTGGTTCTACGGGAGCGGCTTTTTCCGCATCGGGTTCTGTGCGGGCAACTTTCATTACGGCTACGTTGCCTGCGGGTATAATGTCCGTCTTCTTGACATACATGAATGCTCTGAACCAATTGCCTCTGGGCAGGGTCATGTCCTCTACAGAGTAATTGGTGTTCACCGTAATGACGTTGCTGGCACCGGCAAACTTCTTTTGCTTGGCCACCCACTCGTTCACATTCTGATAGAGGATTTCCTTTGCCAGGTCTATGGCTGCCTGTTGGTCGGCCATTGTTGCCTCGGCATAGATGTAATCCGAATTCTTCTTTATGGCATTGATCTCCTTCTTCTTCTCGTCTACCGTATCTTGGGCAAGGATTGAGGTACAGGAGAGCAATGCTACGGCCAATGTTACGGCCAATCTTATCTTCTGTTTCATAATTGATTATTTAACCGGTTCAAATTCTGTAGGGTTCAGCACATTGTCCGATACGTTGTGTAGCGGAACGTAGCAATATAACCTTGCCAAGGCAAGTTTCTTTTCGGGCATCCTTACGGCATCTTCGGGCACGTCTATACTAAGCAAATGCAGATAACCGCCCGTCTCATTGACCATGAACACGGAGCATCGGTACACGTCGCCCAGCTTGCTCTTCAAACCGAAATAAGGCACGCAGCCCTCCTCTATACACAGTTGGCGCCACACCTTATAGTCTACGGTAGCGCTATCTGTTCGCAGGCCGTACTTGTCCAATTTGATTCTCACCTTCATTTCATGGTCTGACTCGGCGGCAATCATTATGTTGGATATGGTCTTTGTCATACGGGCGGGATCCGACACCAACGACCATGCACCGGCATTATTGCCATTCTTGGTGTAATAGATGTCGTTACGTACCATGGGGCTGATGAAGAACTTGCCATGCTTTGTATATTCCGTACCGTCGGCAGAAACGTTTACCTGTGGCAACACTGTACCCTTGGGCAGTCCACGGCGTAGTTTCTTAAACAGGGAACTCTCCAATTCCAAAGCATTGCATCCAGTCAGCAACTGATAGTCCATCTGGAAGGACATCTCCAGAAGTTTTCTGCCTCCATCAGTCCATGAGACCTTGTAGACACGAAGACCGACATGACTCTCCGAGAAGGATACCGTCGTGTCCAGCGTCAGGGCCGTCTGGGCATTGCCGTGGGCGAAGTGCACCTTGTCCCAGGCCATCTTGAACTGCTCGTCGGAATCGTCGGGAAAGGCATTGCGGGCCAACAGGTAGCGTTCCAGGAAATCATAGATGGGCAGGGGATGCTGTCTGCGCATTTCCTCGGAAAAGAGGAGCAGGCCTATGTGCTCCACCTCCTTCCATTCATTCACACGGACCGTAAGTTTCCTGCCCTTGTACGTATATGTATAATGTGTACCGGGTGCAAGGCTTTCAAAGCCTGTCATGCCGACACACGAGGCCAGTTGCTCAAGTCCCTTTGTTGCAAAGCCGGCAGCCCGCATAGCCAGACCTGCCGACAAGGCAATGAGGAATACCGTTATTATACGTTTGAAGTTCATACCCTAAATGCTTTATCAAAGAATCCTATCCAGCAGGGTACACCTCTGGATAGGATTGCTTTTTATGGTTTCTTATCTATGTACCTTAACGGTATTGCCGTCCTTCTTGTACAGGGTGACGAAGGTGGCCTTGCCGTTCTCGAACACACCCTCGATACGTTCGCCGGGTTCGGCAACAACATCCTTGGTGCTTACCACCTTCTGCTGCTTGGTGTATGTCAGCACACCTGCACCGTCGGGCTTGCCGTCCACGATGTCGCCGGCATACTTGCCATAACCCAGATCCAGAGTGCCCTTATAGCGTTCGCCGGGCATGTGGGCAGGTTTTGGCGCAACCTTCTTGGGAGCCTCCTTAACGGCAGGAGCAGCAGGCTTCTTCTCTTCCTTGGGCTCCTCGGCGGGAACCTCGGGCTTCTGGGCGGGAACGGTGTCTATCACCACTACTTCTGGTTCGGGAGCAGTCTTTTCATCTCCACCGCCAAGCAGGGCAAAAGCAGCACCGCCACCAATCAACAGGGCAACCACGACACCACCAATTATCTTCTTCAGGTTCACTGGTGGAGGAGGGGGTGGACATTCACGAAGGGGTTTGCCACACTCTGCGCAGATGAAATCCTTGCGGGCAGGGATTTCCTGCACTTCCTTTGTCTTACACTTTGAACAACTGTCGTTCAGACAGATACCATATCTATTGCGAACTCGTTCGCTTCTATTTGATGCCATATCTTTTTCGTTGAATTATTTGTTATGAATCTTATTTGTTATCCCAATGGAGGAGGTGTGGGTCCACCCATTGGAGGAGGTGTGGGCTGTCCGGGCATTGCTGCCGGGGGAGCAAAGAGAGCCTGCAATGCAGGAACCTGACCTGCAGGAGCCCATGCCGGCATTCCTTCCATCCAAACCATTGTCTGTGCTGTCAGTTGGCCGGCCTGTGCATACTGCTTGCATGTTGCATAATTGTAGGGGCCATAACTCTGACCTGCTACGTTTATGAACAGATTTACCTGTGGCTCCTGGAAGACAGGAGGTGTGAGACCGCCTGGAGGAGGAGGTGTAGGACCGCCTGGAGGAGGTGTCATGCCCTGGGGCTGGCCGAATGGTTGCTGAGCCTGACCAAATGGTTGCTGGGGTTGGCCAAATGGTTGTGCATATTGTGTATTAGCGGCCAGTTTTGCCTGTATCTCCTCATCGCTCAATGCGAATACGGATGGGAGGTTCTTGCCGTCCCCTTCGCTATGCAACAGGATGGCATTTGTTACGTCCGTATTGGGGTTGCCGGTATTCAGGAACTGCTCGTAGCGCTCCTTGTATGGAGACATCCAGTCGATGGCACGCATGGGGAAGTTGTAGGACACGGTCATGATGCAGAGTTCATCCTTGCGTGGGCTCTTGCGGTCGATGATAATGTCGGTACGTGCGGTACTCTGGTTGAATGAGTTCTTGATAGCGTCCTCAAGTTTATCGGCAAACTTGCTCAGTCCCACATTCTCGTCGGGAGAGGGGATAGAGACAAGGATAACCTTCTTGTTTATGCTCGCAGGGTTGGTTGGACTGAGATTGCCCTCGTTGTTGCGCAGGTGCATCTGAATCTGGTCATTGTTCAGTTTCAGGAAGGCACCGCTCTGGGATACGATGTCATGAGCGAACTTCTTGATGTCGTCGTCAGTACGAAGTTTCTGCTGCAACTGGGTAAGGATGTTGAGACCAAGCACCTTGTTGTCGCTATCTGCCTTCTCGTCGTGCTTTGCCTTGACAACGGCAGAGAGTTTCACGTCGAACGCATCCTTGATGTCGTCCACGCTGATTTCATTGGCAAGACGGCCGAAGTTGACAAATTCCTCCTGAGGCAGGATTGACTCGCGGAGTTGGCGGGATATGTTGGGCATGTCCACCTTGTCTATCTTCAGGTCTACCTCGAACTCTGTCATGGCATCGTCCTCGCTCACCTCGATGATGGCGCCCTTCATGTCCTCCAGGCCCTTGTTCACCTTGCGCTGTGCGGCAACCAGACGCTCTGTTTCCTCGATGGCCTCGTTTATCTTCTGGCTGAAAGAAAGGATGTCGGCATCCATCTTGCCCAGTTCCACGAACACCTTGGCGGCCAATTGCTTGGCAAATTCCAGTGCAATCAGTTGTGTCTTGGCGGTGTAGTAGTCGGTCAGGATTCCCTGATGGTCGGCATAGCGGCGTGCGCCGGCACCTACCATTCTCTGCAGGATACCCAGACGGCTCCATTCGGAAACGTTGTCCAGACGGTCCTGGTCGCATGCCTCGTATTCCTCCTTGGCCTCCTTGATTCGTGCTTCCAGTTCGGTACGGATTTCGCCCATGCGCTCAAGCAGCAGTTTGGAAACCTTCTGCAATTCCACGATGGAAACGTCGCCAACCTTCCATTTTTCGAACAGTTCTGCCTCAATGCCGTGGCGTATTTCCTTGGAAATCTCGGGAATGGCCTTTGCCTTACCTACATAAAATGACTCGACGCCCTCCTCGCGGAAATGGCTTGTGTAGAACTCGGCCATGATATTGTCCAGTTCGTTCAAGGGGCAATCGGCCTTCTTGGCATCCTCGGCATAGCCGATGGCCTTGTCGTGCCAGTAGTCGGAGAACAAGGGATAGTCGGCATCGGACTCCAGCACCTTCACTTCCTGGGTCAGGTGCTTCTCGTCCAGCATCCACTTGGACAGGTTGTCGGAGTTCAGGTATTCCTTTCTGTAGTCCTTGTTGCGCTCCTCGTTGACGAAGCCCTGGTTCTCGCGCCAGTTGTTGTACTTGAACTGGTACAGCACGCTTTCGCCCACGGTGTAAGTGATGTGCTTCAGGATGCGGAGTTCGGGATACATCACTCGCTTGATACCGAAAGAAGATATCTTCTTGGTTCTTGCAACAGGAATCCTTCCATCAGCACCGGCATTGGCAGCCTCGTCGTACTCATAGGCAAAGTCATCCATATTCTCGTATCTGAAAGCATGCTTGATAGCCACCAGATTATCGGCAGTTTCGTTCACCACGAATATGCGTGCGAAGATGTAGTCGCTGACTATCTTGGGCAGTTCCTTCAGGGAATTGACGGTAACGCCGTTTTCGTTCACATTGCTGTAAATGGTAAGACCATTGGCCACACCCTTTACCTTGTCGCTATGCTGCTTTGCTTCTCCTCCGCCAGTAACATCCTGGGGGAACCAGCGTCCTGCCTGCAGGGCATTGAGTTCTGCCAGTGCGGCATAGCCGTTCTGGTAGTAGCGGCCCTGGTCCATGTCTGCCTTAGGCAGATGCATCTCAGGCATCATGGCATAAACACTGATTACGGCTTCGGGGAATGCCTTACGTGTCTGCACCACAACGTCTACAATAGAGCCGGAACCTGTACCGCCGCACAGACCTGCAAAGATATTGATATACAGAGTACTTGTGTCGCCTGAAATGCTCTGGCATCGTGCGAAGGCATCGCGCAGGCTGTTGACATAACCGATTGCATTGGCGGCAAACAACAGACGGCCGGCACGACGCTTCTGGCCTGCTGCCTCGCCCAAAGAACCGATGGCAGACTTCACGCCGCTAACATTTTCCACAATACCCTTGACAGAAGGATAACTGCCTATGTGATCCAGGATGTGCTCTACGTCCACGGCCTTGATGTTGAGGAACTCGTTGTTGGTGAACGAGGCGTCCTGACCCATGACGCGGAAGTCGGGGCGCGAACGTCCGTCCTTGGGCATCATCTCGTCGGTAGAGTCCACATAGAGCAGAGCCACGGGGAGTTTCTTGCGTTCCTCGGCGGTGGGATACTCTTCGAACATGCGCATTTTGAAAGCCTTCAGGATCTTGCCACCTGTGCCTCCAAGACCAACCAGAATGTGGTTGCCTGTGCAATAATTTTTTGTTGACATAAATTTTAGGTTTTATATTAGATGAAATTATGTTTTTCTTCACTATCGTCTTCTGTGCGTATTCACTCGGGGACGGTGAGTGCCTCCAGGCATGGGGCGGGAAGAGGACCGGTTGCGCCCCGATGTGCCGCCATGGCCGTGCGAAACGGACGCAAAGCGCTTGTCCAGTGTCTTTATGCCTATAAATCCTGCCACCAATACGAAACCCAGGCACCACAGCAGGCGGCGTCCTATGTATTTCCACATGAAGGAGCGCAGTTCGTCTGCCATGGCTGCAGGCAGTTGCTTGGCGTTGAAGCCGGAAAACTCTCCGCCACCGATATAGTACTCGAGCAGAGGGTATTCGGCTATCGCTTTCTTTATGACTACATCGGCGTCTTCCGTAGGAACCTGTTCCCATCCCTCGTAGAGGTTGTCCACTATCTCAGTGAAAAATGTCTCGTATGTGTCCGTGGTGTCTATTATCTTCAGGGAACCAACAATCATCGTACACTGGAAAGCCAGCAGAACAAACAGCACGGCGCCTATCAGGTAAGACCACACAGAGAACATTGCATCCTTCCACCATCCCTTGATGATGAAAACGAACAATGCCATACATAGAACCGCTATCAGTATGCCCCATATCAGGCTGCTGAAAGAGTATTGGATAATATTCCACAGTATCATATCGTATTGGAGATTAGTTGTTCCTGGCTGTTCAAGGTTGTCCCCAAAAGAGGTCCGCTTAAATGAGACATTATTACGGGATGCCTTAATTTTGGTTTTTGACGCTTGTAAAGGTATCGTTTAAATTTAACTTATCCAAATATAAATGTATTTTATTTGGAGAAAATCGCGTGTTTGTTGGTAAATCGACGGAAGAGAATTCTGTTTGCCGGCTTTCTCCTGCGATAACTTCTCAGTATGCATACCTCCGGACCATCGTTCATGTAAGGATGGGCTATAGTCGCCCCCCAATGTCTTCATGGTCTTTTATGTCTCATTTAAACGGGCGTTTTTTATGAATACCGGCGTAGCGGGGTGGGGTAGGGCATTCTAAGAACCATGACGCCGAAAGCATTTTGCAGGTAAGCAGGATCGCTCATTGGCGACGGAGGGGCTGTGTTACATACATAAACAAAGAAAATACACTCCTGTGAGGACAGTCTCCTGCCCTTGTGAGGACTGATGCCTGCCCTCGTGAGGACGGTCTCCTGCCCTCGTGACAAAAAATCCCGTATGTTCCATGCATCTGCATCTTGGCGGATGCATGGAACATACGGGAGTGCCGTTATATGGCAAGATTTACTTCTTGGCGATGTAGTCAACAATCCACTGGCCTACCTCGCGAGTGCCATAGCGGGGAGCGCCTTCCACCTGGATTTCGGGGGTGCGGACGTTCTCTGCCAGGCTGGCATTGACGGCTTCGCGGATGAGGGCGCCTTCTTCCTTCAGGTCGAAGTACTCATAGAGCATGGCCACGGAGAGAATCTGTGCCAGGGGGTTGGCAATGTTCAAGCCCTTGCCCTGAGGCCATGAACCGTGGATGGGTTCAAAGACGGGCGTGCTGCTGCCTGTGCTGGCACTGGGGAGCAGGCCCATGGAACCGGTGATAACGGAACCTTCGTCGGTCAGGATGTCGCCAAAGGTATTCTCTGTTGCCATCACGTCAAAGAACTTGGGGTCTTGAATCATGCGCATGGCGGCATTGTCCACATACATGAAGTCGGTCTCCACATCGGGGTACTGAGGTGCTATCTCCTGGGCCACCTTGCGCCACAGACGGCTGGAAGCCAGAACGTTGGCCTTGTCCACCACGGTGAGGTGCTTGCGGCGCTGACGTGCATACTGATAGCCTACATGCAGGATGCGCTCCACCTCGGGACGGGTGTAGTAGTTGGTATCCAGTGCCTCTTCCACACCATCGGCATTGATGGCGGGTTCCTGCTTCTTGCCAAAGTACATGCCACCGGTGAGTTCGCGGATGCAGATGAAGTCGGCGCCACGCACTATTTCGTCCTTCAGGGGAGACTTGTGGATAAGACACTCGAAGGTCTCAACGGGACGGATGTTGGCATAAAGGCCCAACTTCTTGCGCATGGCCAACAGACCCTGCTCGGGGCGCACCTTGGCGGTGGGGTCGTTGTCAAACTTGGGGTCGCCCACGCTGGCAAAGAGTACGGCATCCGCCTGCTCGCATACCTGGTAGGTTTCCTCGGGGAAGGGGTCACCTACCTCGTCAATGGCATGAGCGCCGCAGAGGGCTGTCTCGTAACTGACCTCATGCCCGAACTTTTGAGCCACGGCGCTGCACACGGCCACGCCCTGCTCCATAATCTCCGGACCTATTCCGTCGCCCGGAAGGACGGCAATCTTAAGTTTCATTTTTTATCAGACCCCTCACCCCCCTTAATCGTTGAACGTTGAACGTTGAACGTTAAACGTTGAACGACGTTCACTGGGTGGGATGAGGATTTTATTAAAGGGTTAATATATTTGTTAATGCTTAATATTTATTGTCGGTTGTAACTACTCCCCTCCCTTGTGGAGGGGTTGGGGGAGGGTCCGTTGGGTCTGCTGGGTCCGTTGGGCTGGGGAGGGGTCCCCCCTCCTTTTAATAATCCTTCTCTATCAAATTAAGCATCTTTATCACCGCCTTGATGGCAGCACCCATCTGGTCGGCATCCAGGCCTCGAGTGCGCAACACTCTGTCCTGCCAATCCCATGTGATGGCCGTCTGTACCAGGGCATCGGTACGTCCGCCGGGAGGTATGCCCACGGTGTAATTGACGAGCCAAGGGAATTCGCGGCCGAGTTTCTCGCGGTAGATATGGCGTATGGCACGTACGAAGGCATCGAACTGACCGTCTCCGTGGGCCTGCTCCTCGTAGGTCTTGCCATGAATCTCCAACCGCAAACTGGCCATAGGTTTCAGACCGTAGGCCGTGGTGACAACGTAAGAGAGCAGGCGCACATCCTCGTCGGCAGTGGCATGACGCACCACATCGGACACGATGAAGGGCAGGTCCTCGCGGGTGACTATTTCCTTCTTGTCGCCAAGTTCTATTATGCGCTCCGTGACGATGCGGGTCTCCTCACTGCTCAGTTCCAGGCCGAGTTCTTCAAGGTTCTTAAGGATGTTTGCCTTGCCCGAGGTCTTGCCCAGGGCATATTCTCGTTTGCGGGCAAAGCGTTCGGGCAACAGGTCGTTCATGTACAGACCGGCCTTGTTGTCACCGTCGGCATGCACTCCGGCCACCTGGGTGAAGACGTTCTCGCCAACGATGGGCTTGTTGGGAGGCACCACGATGCCCGAGCATGTTTCCACAAGACGGGAAACCTCGCCCAGTTGCTCCTCGTTGATGCGCGTTTCAAAGCCTGCCTGGTCGGCAAGAACCGCCTGCACGCTCGCCAAGGGTGCATTGCCAGCACGCTCGCCAAGCCCGTTTACGGCAGTATGTATGCCCATGCATCCTGCACTTGCGGCGGCAAAGGCATTTGCCACGGCCAAGTCGTAGTCGTTATGTGCATGGAAGTCGAAATGCGCCTCGGGATAGCGGGCCACCATCTGTCCTATGTACATGCTCACCTGCATGGGGTTCAGCACACCCAGGGTGTCGGGCAGCATGTAACGTTCGATGGGGGTGTTCTGCAATCCGTCCATCAGGGCAAAGACATAGTCGGCAGAGTCCTTTATGCCGTTGGACCAGTCCTCCAGATACACATTGACATTGATACCCTTCTGCGTGGCGTATGCCACCACGCTGCGTATGTCGCTGATGTGCTCCTCCACGCTCTTGCGCAACTGCCCCTCGCAATGACGCCGGGAGCCTTTGCACAGGAGGTTCAGGTGGCGGCATCCTGCGCTCAGGAGCCAGTCCACTGAGGTTGTACCGTCGCAGAAGCCCAGAACCTCTATCCTGTCTATTTTGCCGGCCCTTTCCGCCCACTTGCAGATGCTGGCAACGGCCTGTTTCTCTCCCTCGCTGACACGTGCCGAAGCCACCTCTATGCGATCCACACCCACCCTTTCCAACAGGGTGCGTGCAATCATCAGTTTCTCGTGGGGCATGAAAGAGACACCACTGGTCTGCTCTCCATCGCGCAGAGTGGTGTCCATTATTTCTATGGTACGGGAAAAGGTAGACCCTCCCCCGCCCCCTCCACAGGGGAGGGGAGTAAGATGATTTGTTTTATGCAAGTCTTTGTCGGTTGTATTCATAAATGGTACCTCCGTAGCAGAAGAATATCGCTTTTGTAACCACTCCCCTCCCTTGTGGCGAACAAGGTCTTTGGAGGAAGCACTGAATGTGCTTCTGTACCTTGTGAGGGGAGAACTTCCCAGTTCGACGCGCGGACTGGGCAAGGGGGAGGGTCCGTTTTTTGGGGGACTTACCTTTTTTCCTCCCACTCCTCTATCTTCCCCTTGTTCTCCAGCAGGAAGTCGATGTCGTCCAGAGCGTTCATCAGGCAATACTTCTTGTAGCCGTTTATGTCGAACGGTTCGCTGTGGCCGGTGCTCAGGTTGGTTACGGTCTGGTTGGGAACGTCCACACGAACCTCTGCCTGGGGATTTGCCGCTACGGTCTCGAAGAGTTCCTGCTGGAATTCACGGCTCACGATGACGGGTAACACGAAGCAGTTGAGCAGGTTGTTGCGGTGGATGTCGGCAAAGGAACTGCTTATCACCACGCGCACGCCATAACCGGCGATAGCCCATGCTGCATGCTCGCGGCTGGAGCCCGACCCCCAGTTCTGTCCGCCTATGATGATTTCGTGCACGCCCTGCTTGGGTGCCTCGCTATACTCGGGTTTGTTCATCACGAAGTCTGACACTGCATTGCCATCAGCATCAAAGCGGAGGTCATGCATGAAAGCATCGCCGAAGAACTTCGGGTCGCGTGTTGTACTTGCCAGATAGCGTGCTGGAATGATGAGGTCTGTATTGCAATTGTCAATCTGAATGGGAATACAGGTTGACTGAATTATGTTGAATTTCTGTTTCATATTGATGAGGACCCTCCCCCTTACCCAGTCCGCGCGTCGAACTGGGAAGTTCTCCCCTCACAAGGTACAGAAGCACATTCAGTGCTTCCTCCAAAGACCTTGTTCGCCACAAGGGAGGGGAGTATAATGTTTTATATAACAGTAGGGGTAAGTCTTTTTAGTTGAACTTTATTATAGTATTCAGCAAGGTGTTTATCCACCTTCGCTTGTTGATTACAGAAGTAACACCTCCCTCCCTAAGGGAGGGTGAGGGGAGGGTCTGCTGCTACAACTTCCTTGGATCAGTTACTACGCCTGTGATTGCCGAAGCGGCTACAACCAGAGGACTTGCCAGGATGGTACGGGCACCGGGACCCTGACGGCCTACGAAGTTGCGGTTGCTCGTAGAGATGGACAACTTGCCTGCAGGCACCTTGTCGGGATTCATGGCCAGACAGGAAGAACAACTGGGCAGACGCAGTTCAAAGCCTGCCTCCTCCAGAATCTTGTCTATGCCCTCGTCTATAATCTGCTGGCGTACCAACCACGAACCAGGAACAAGCCAAGCAACAACATTATCAGCCTTCTTCTTGCCCTTAACTACAGATGCAAAGGCACGGAAATCCTCAATACGACCATTGGTGCAAGCACCGAGGAAACAGTAATCCACGGGAGTTCCTTCTAACTTCTGGCCTGGTTCGAACTGCATGTACTCCAGCATGCTCAGGAACTGCTGACGCTCATCCTCGGCAATGTCTTCCAATGCCGGGATACACTCGTCAATGGCAATGCCGGCACCAGGGTTTGTTCCGTATGTAATGCGAGGTGCAATGTCCTCTGCACGATATGTCACCTCCTTGTCAAATACGGCATCCTCGTCGGAATAGAGTTTCTTCCACTCCTCTACAGCCTTGTCCCATGCCTCGCCCTTGGGGGCATATTCACGACCTTTAAGATAAGCAAAGGTTGTCTCGTCGGGAGCAATAAGACCAGCACGGCTGCCCATCTCGATGGAAAGGTTGGATAGAGTCAAACGACCCTCCATGCTCATATTGCGCACGGTAGAACCTGCATACTCTACGGCATAGCCCGTTGCACCAGATGTTGTCAACTGGGCCATGATGTAGAGAGCCACGTCCTTGGCCGTAGTACCTTCGGGCAGAGTACCCTCAATATTTATGCGCATGGTCTTGGGCTTGCTCTGAAGGATGGTCTGAGAAGCCAGAACCTGAGCCACTTCACTTGTGCCGATACCCATGGCAATAGCACCCACGGCACCATGTGTAGAGGTGTGCGAGTCGCCACATACGATTGTCATGCCAGGCAATGACAGGGCCTTCTCGGGACCAACCACATGGATAATGCCATTGTCCTTTGTGCCCATGGCAAAGTGGCGTATGCCAAACTCTGCACAGTTCTTTGCCAAGGTTTCCACCTGCTTGCGTCCGATAGGATCGTCGATGCGTTCCTGCTGGTCGCTGGGTGTATTGTGGTCGGGCATTGCCACCACCTGCTCGGGACGGAACACACGGATGTTCTTGTCTCTCAATGTATCAAAAGCCTGGGGTGTCGTCACCTCATGGCAGTACAATCTGTCTATATACAACTGTGTGGGACCGTCCTCTACCTGCTGTACTATGTGGGCGTTCCAGATTTTGTCGAACAAAGAGACCCCCTCTACCCTTTGGGCATCTCCCCCTCTATGGGGAGAATCATCCGGGGTGTTTGATATTACAATTTCCTTCATTTTATAATGTATTCTTTAATTTTGCTAATTACTGACTCTGTTTCACTTATTACCTCCTCATTGGTAAAGCGAAGGATTTTAAAACCAAACCTTTCCAATTCTTCTGTCCTGTATGCATCATGAATCATCTGTTCATCCGTATAATGGTACGCGCCATCCACTTCTATAATCAAGTTCTTTTCCAAGCATATAAAATCAACTATATAGTCATAAATAATATGCTGACGTTTGAACTTTACACCAAGTGTTCCACTTCGCAGTTGCTGCCACAAGCATATTTCTGCTGTTGTCTGGTTACAGCGATTCTTACGTGCAAAAACCTTTAGTAAATCATATCGGTCAGGACTTGCTGTTTGGAAATTACGGATCATGGTATTTCCTTAATAATCAATCCATCCAAATATTGTCATCCCGCCAGGTCTCCCCATAGAGGGGGAGATGCCCAAAGGGCAGAGGGGGTCTTTTACTTGAACTTATTTATACAGTCAATATATGCTTCCACTGAAGCGGTTACTATATCGGTATTGGCACCGAAACCGTAGTAGACACGACCGTCGTGCTCTACCTGCATGTGCACCTTACCCATGTCGTCGGAACCCTTGCTGATGGCCTGGATGGTGAATTCTTTAAGAATCATCTCGCGTTTGATGATAGTCTTCACGGCACGGATGGCGGCATCTACAGGGCCGTTGCCGCTGGCGGCAGCCTCAAACTGCTCCTTGCCGATGAGCAGGCCAACGCTTGCCACACTCTTAACTCCCTTGCCGGTAGTAACCTGAAGGTAGTCGAGTTTGATGTTGTGCGAAGCAGAACGGTCTGCACCGGCCAGCACCAGGATGTCATCGTCCGTCACCTCCTTCTTCTTGTCGGCAAGTTTCAGGAACTCCTGATATATGGCATCCAGTTTCTCACCGTCCAGTTCCACGCCGTTCACACTGAGGCGATGGCGCAGGGCAGCACGACCGCTACGGGCCGTCAGCACTATAGCATTGTCGTCGATACCCACTTCCTTGGGATCCATTATCTCGTAGGTGCTCACGTTCTTCAGCACACCGTCCTGATGTATGCCGCTGCTGTGTGCAAATGCATTCTTGCCTACAACGGCCTTGTTGGGCTGCACCGGCATGTTCATCAGACTGCTCACCATACGGCTGGTGGGGTATATCTTGGTGGTGTTTATGTTTGTCTGAATACCGAGGTCGGGATGAGTCTTGAAGATCATCGCCACCTCCTCCAGACTGGTGTTGCCGGCACGCTCGCCGATACCGTTTATGGTCACCTCCACCTGTCGGGCACCGTTCAGCACGCCTGCCACGGTGTTTGCCGTAGCCATGCCCAAGTCGTTGTGGCAATGTGTGGACAGTATTGCTTTGCCGGCGGCAAAGGCATCTACATTCTCATAGAGGTACTTTATCTTCTCGCCATACTCGTAGGGAGTGCGGAAACCTGTGGTGTCGGGAATGTTGCACACGGTAGCACCTGCCTTGCATACAGCTTCTATCACACGTGCAAGGTATTCGTTGTCTGTACGTCCTGCGTCCTCGGCATAGAACTCCACGTCCTCCACATAGCGCTTGGCATACTTCACAGCAGCCACGGCACGCTCTATGATTTCCTCTGGAGTGCTGTTGAACTTATACTTGATATGCGAGGGGCTTGTGCCAATGCCAGTATGTATGCGGCCACGCTTGGCATACTTCAGTGCCTCGGCAGCCACGTCAATATCCTTCTCCACGGCACGTGTCAGTGCACAGATGGTAGGCCATGTAACGGCCTTGCTGATTTCTATTACTGAGTTGAAGTCTCCGGGGCTTGACACAGGAAAACCTGCCTCTATCACGTCTACGCCAAGAGCCTCCAACTGGCGTGCAACCTGTATCTTCTCTACTGTGTTGAGCTGGCAACCGGGAACTTGCTCACCATCTCTCAAAGTGGTGTCAAAAATAAACAATCTGTCGCTCATGTGTTGTTGCTTTTTACTTATTAGGTGGACAAAGGTACGAATAATAAACAATATTATATGCAATTTGTTATATTTTTTTGTATGATGGTAATATATTGTGCCATATTGTTACGCATTAATCCAGGTTCGTGGCATCGCTGATGGCGTTTCTATCGCTTTATGTATTTGTGCGCCTTATGTGGAGTGGTACGGAGAATGCATTCCTTCTCAGTTTACGTACGCGCGTATAATATAAATAAGGTGCATCCACCCTTCTTCCCTCTTTTCGTTGCCCTTCCGGCATCTTTTTTCGTCATTTTCTAAAAAAAACTTTCGCCTTCCTTTGCCGTTTTGTAGAAAAGTCTTACCTTTGCACTCGCAAAACGGGAACACCTCCTACGAGTCATCATGGAGGATGTTTTCCTGCGCTAAGAAGAAAGAGTTCTTTGACAGATTTTCATAGACAGAAATTGTAGTACAGGCTCCGTGCATGTCTATATTAATGATATGTATGGAGGGTAAAAGAGAAAAACTTGTCGATTCCCTTTGCCGAGGTATCATACTTTAAGATTATCGTTTCCCATGCAAGTGGGACAAGATAGAAAAATTATACAATGAAGAGTTTGATCCTGGCTCAGGATGAACGCTAGCTACAGGCTTAACACATGCAAGTCGAGGGGCAGCATGGACATAGCTTGCTATGTCTGATGGCGACCGGCGCACGGGTGCGTAACACGTATCCAATCTGCCC
>JAZURY010000026.1:0-9068 GCA_045606445.1 Bacteroidaceae bacterium | reverse complement strand
TTGGGAACAGTGCTTTCCTTTGTTGCTCCAGCCTCACGAGCATCTCCATCTCAGAATCGGTGACGGAGATTGGGGAAGATGCTTTCTCTGGTTGCTCCAGTCTCACTAGTGTCTCCATTCCCCCATCGGTGACGAAGATTGAGAACTGGGCTTTCACTGGTTGCTCCAGCCTCACGAGCATCTCCATACCTAGAGCGTGCAAGGTACGCAAGTATGCCTTCAATAGCTGCCCCAACGTCCAGATCATCCGCTACTGACCCTATCTCCCTCATTTTCAAACGCCACTAAAATTTGCCCCGGATGGGGCATTTTTTTTGCTTGGAAAGTTTGGAGGAATACGGGTATTTTTCGTTATCTTTGTTGAGACAAACCATTAAACCAACCCTTACCATGAACGACTACGAAAAAGAAATCTTCCAATGGTTGGAGGATGCGGGGCTGAACCCGAGAGGTTAGGCTACGATGAGCATAGGCGGTATTTCCCGCCTGGGCAGATGGCCGTTATCATAAAGTACCTTGGAGAACCATGACATCCCCGAACTTGCAAGACTGCTGGATGATTAACTGCACTACCTAAAAACAAGATGGCACCACGCAATGTGATGCCATCTTTATTTATGCACCTCCGAAGGGGGGGGTGTCCTCAGTGTCCTCAGTCCTCAGTCCGTTTCTACCGCAAGGAAAAAAAGGGGAGCAACCGTCAAGTTGCCCCCGCTGACATAAAGTTTTATTTAGATTGTCATTACAGTGCACCTGCGGTCAGGATGAGCACGAGCAGACCCAAGATGGCGTACAGCTCGGGGAACACGGCCAATACCATGGTGGTACCGAAGGCGTTGTGGCCTGCACCGATGGCGCTGATACCGTTGGCACATACCTTGGCCTGACGGATGGCTGAGAACAGACATACCAGACCACATGCCAGACCTACACCGAATACGGCGCAAGCGGTTACCATGTCAACACCGGCTACGGCCAGGTCCTTCAGCATGAAGAAGCCTACGAAGCCATACAGACCCTGAGATGAGGGAAGGGCAGAAAGACCCATGTATGAACCGCTGGCGTTGGGGTTCTTCTTGTAAGCACCGATAGCGGCATTACCGCAGATAGTCACACCATAAGCACTGCCTACACCAGACAGGGCAACACACAGGGCAATGCCCAGATAAACCAAAAAGATTTCCATACTTTCTTGTTTGTTTTAATTTAATTGATATTGATTTTTATTTTTATTTGATTTTACGGAAAGGATCATAGGCCTTGCCTCCGCCTCCGAAGTCGGCGTTCTTGAAGAACTCCACGAAGGTAAGGCGCATGGGGTGTACGAAGGCACTGATCATGCTGAGGCCGAAGGTGACGGCATGTCCGAGGAGCAGGATTAGTACCATCACCAGTATGCGCACCCACATGGGCATACCTGCGGTCATATCCAGAGCCAGCGAGTTGAAGACACCGCCAAGCACACCGCCGGTCAGGCCGAGGGCGAAGAGGCGGATGTAACTGAGCAGGTCGCCCAAGAGGCCTGTGGCCATGCCATAGGTTTCCCACACGCCTCCGCCGATGTTGCTGAGCACACCCAGGGCGGGATTCTTGTAACTGGAAGGATTGTTGTACAGGAATATGCCCAGAACACTGATGCCGATAACGCCATACAGGAGATACTGCACCCAGACGGGCAACTCCATGCCACAAACGGGGAGTCCGTAGAGCACGATGACCGCCAACAGGGCAACGACCCACGAGAAGGTGCCCACGGCATAGGGCCAGCCATAGTTCTTGATGGCCTTGCATCCCTTCAGTATCATGCCCAGGAGTACCTGTACCATACCAATCACCACGGAGAACACCATCATGGGGCTATAGCCGAAGATGAGACCCACACCATTGTCGCTGAGGAAATAGGGCTTCATGGCCTGCAGGAAGGGGTAATCCAACTGGGTGAGATCTATGCCGAACACCGTACCCATGGACAGGCCACAGACAATAGTGGCACCACCCAGCCACATGGCCAGTTTGCCCAAGGGTTTCCTGTCCTCGCTACCCTTCAGGGCCATGAACAGGCCTGTCAGGAAGATGAGCAGGCCATAGCCGGCATCGCCCATGCACAATCCGAAGAAGAGCATGAAGAAGGGGGCAAAGAACTGCGTGGGGTCAAGGTCGTTGTAGTTGGGCAGGGAGTACATCTTCAGGATGGGCTCAAACAGACGCGAGAAGCGTCCGTTGGTGATATGCACGGGAACATCGTCCTCGAAGGCGGGGTCCTCCATCTCGTAGTAGATGTGTTCCTTGTCGAGGTATTCGGTAAGGGGAGCGGTAGAATCGGCACGCACCCAACCGAGCATCAGGTGCAGGACATCGCCACAGGTCTTCTCCGAACTGAGATGCACCTTACTAAGGGAAATATCGTTCTCCACCTCCACACGTCCTGATTCCAGAACGGGGAGCAGACTATTGGCCACGGCCGACATCTGCTGGCGCACCATGAACTTCTGCTTATTCACCTCGCCGATCTCGGCATGCACCTGAGAGAGAGATTTCTGTGGCAGGGTGAGGTGTTCCGCCTGTATCTCCGGACGTGTCTCGGAGAAGGTGACGAAGTAAGTCTTCTTGTCATACTCGTTGACGGGTACGGCAAAGAACTGGTCCAGCCACTCTGCCTTGAACCTCTTGCTGGTGCAACGGTAGAAGTGAATCTCCATGCCTATGGTCTCGGCCAGGCTCTGCACCTTCTCGGGAGAGAAGTCGCCCCAGGGGTCGAGCATTTCAAACTCCTTCTTCAGTTCGTCCTCCTCGTGGAGCAGGGCGTTCTCCTGCGCCTGCAGGCCCTCCACCTTCTCCAAGAGGCTGAGGGGAGTGTCGTATTCGGGAGTCTGCACACCTAACTTCAATGCATACTTTTTGCCGTAAATCTTCAGGAAGTCGAGTGCTGTAGAGTATCGGCGCTCCAGATAGATTGCCTCCTGCAACTCGGTGCTGGTGGCGCCCTGCTGCAACTGGGTGACGTGTACGACGCCCAGTTCGCGGATGGTCTCTATGAAACTCTCGTATTCGCGGTCAGTCACCAAGAAGGTGAACTTCTTCATCTTTTCAATCATAAGCCTCTACCTCCTCTCCTTCTACTGATGATTCGGGTTCCAATGTCTGTGCACGCTTGGCCTGAAGGCTCTTCAGAATCTTCTGGCTGGACTTGGACAGGTTCTCCTCGTCCTCCATGAAGCGCTTAATCTTGCGTATGGCCTCCTGATAGCCGGGAATCTGCACCTTCTCAAAGAGATTCACCTTCTGTGTGGTCTTTCGGCGGGCATGGTCCAGCAGGTCCAGTTTTGCCAGCACGAACTCGCGCTCCACGGCCGTCTTGGCCAGTCCCTGCAGGAGTTGTATTCCGTCGAAGTACCACTTGGGGGCGGAGAAAAGTCCGAAGGGACGGACCTCCAGGCTGATGTTCAGCAACAAGGGCACGCGAACGCCGGCAATCTTCTTCTCGCCGAGTTCCACGTCCTTGAGCGACACCAGCGAGGCGTCAAACTCTCCCCACAGAGCATACATGGACTCGTAGCCTTCTATCTGCTGCTGGAGCCTTTCCTCCAGCACCTCGGCCTCGTCCTTGCACTTCTTCACCTCAAGACGCAGTGCCGTCTCCTTGCTCTTGATGATAGGCAAGGTACGCTGGCGCATCTTCAGGTTCTTCTCCAGGGCCTGCAGCGACGTTTTGTTAAACTGATATTTTATTGCCATGACTATTGGTAGGTACTACAAATTAGTTTAATTATTTGTAGGTAAGTTCCATTAGAACTTTGGTGATTTCTTGTCTCTCGTTTGTCTCTTCCTTGTCTTCCATCAGTCCCATAGCCCGCTATGTTCCTTCTATCAGACAAAGAATATACGGCACGATAGGCAATAATTCACTCAAACCTAATTTATAGAACCTACCCTTTCTTAGTCCAATACTGGTCGGTAAACTCCTTCTTGATATTAAGTTCCTCCAACTCGAAGTGCTTATTGAACAGAGACCATGTCACGTCCAGCATCTCCTCGGTGTTCAGGTTCACGTCGATGGCCAGAAGTTTCTCGGCATAGTCCTTTGCATAGTCCAGGCAACGGTTGTCGTAGTCTGTCAGGTCGAAACCGTTCTCCAACTTTGTCTTTGCGTTGGCGGCATCGGCATACAGACGGATGGCAGCGTTCATCACCTGTGCATGGTCCTTGCGGGTCTTCTTGCCTGCCACCAACTGCTTCAGACGAGACAGCGAACGGAAGGGGTCTACTACCACCTTGCCCACATCACTGTCGCGGCGCAGGTACAACTGGCCCTCTGTGATGTAACCCGTGTTGTCGGGCACGGCATGGGTGATGTCGCCGCCGCTCAGTGTGGTTACGGCAATGATGGTGATGGAACCGCCACCTACGCTCTCGGGGAACTGCACGGCCTTCTCGTAGATCTTGGCCAGGTCGGAGTACAGCGAACCGGGCATGGAGTCCTTGGAAGGAATCTGGTCCATACGGTTGCTTACGATAGACAGAGAGTCGGCATACGATGTCATGTCGGTAAGCAGTACCAGCACGGTCTCATGCTTCTCCACGGCAAAGTACTCGGCTGCGGTAAGCGCCATGTCGGGAATGAGCAGTCGCTCCACGGCAGGGTCCTCGGTGGTGTTGATGAAGGATATGATTCTGTCCAGCGCACCTGCATTGGAGAAGGTGTTGCGGAAGAAGTAATAGTCATCGTTGGTCATACCCATACCGCCCAGGATGATCTTGTCGGCCTTGGCACGCATGGCCACCATTGCCATCACCTCGTTGAAGGGCTGGTCGGGGTCGGCGAAGAAGGGGATCTTCTGACCGGACACCAGGGTGTTGTTCAGGTCGATACCTGCAATACCGGTGGCGATGAGTTCGCTGGGCTGCTTGCGGCGCACGGGGTTCACTGAAGGACCGCCGATTTCCACCTCCTTGCCCTCAATCTCGGGACCTCCGTCGATGGGATGTCCGTAGGCATTGAAGAAACGGCCTGCCAGGTCGTCGCTCACCTTCAGAGAGGGAGCCTTGCCAAGGAAGGTAACCTCGGCATTGGTGGGGATACCGCCCGTACCCTCAAACACCTGCAGGGTAACGTCGTCGCCCACAATCTTTACCACCTGGGCCAGACGGCCGTTGATGGTTGCCAGTTCGTCATAACCCACACCCTTTGCCTTCAAGGAGCATGTGGCCTTGGTTATCTGGCTTATCTTTGTATATACTTTCTGAAATGCTGTTGCCATACCTTATATATATTATAACATTGCTTCTACCTGCTTCTTGAAGTCGTAGTACTGCTCGCTCTTGTAGACAGAGTAGTTCATCTGCTTGCACAGGTTGATCATCTTCTTGAAGTACCTGGTAACTTCCTCGAACTCCACGAACTTATAATCCTCCTTGTCGCAGATGGCGGTAACGAGGTTCAGTATCTCCTCCTGACGCTCCAGGGGAGTAACGGCATCTATCTCGTCGAAGGCATCCTGCTGGAGGATGACGAAGTCGATAATCTCGGACTTCCAGAAGGTAACGTGATACTCCACGGGCACACCGTCGTCACCCAGAATGTTGATCTGCTCGGCAATCTCCTTACCGCGCTGCATACGGGTCTTCAAAGCGAGAACCTTGGGAATCCACTCCTCGTTGATGTGTCCCTTGATGTACTCGGCAAACTCTGGATACTCCAGATACTTGGAATAAGAGTCAATGGGGTTGACGGCAGGATAGCGCTTCTTGTCGGCACGGTCCTGCTCCAGAGCGTAGAAGCAACGTGCCACCTTCTTGGTGTTCTCGGTTACGGGCTCCTTCAGGTTACCACCGGCGGGAGACACGGTACCGAGGAAGGTAACGCTGCCCACCTCGCCATTGTTCAGGTAAACGTATCCGGCACGGCCGTAGAAGTTGGCCACCAGCGCACCCAAGTCCATGGGGAAGGCATCGGGACCGGGAAGTTCCTCCATACGGTTACTCATCTCGCGCAGAGCCTGTGCCCAACGGGAGGTGGAGTCGGCCATCAGCAGCACGCGCAGACCCATGGAGCGGTAGTACTCGGCCATGGTCATGGCGGTGTACACTGATGCCTCACGGGCGGCAACGGGCATGTTGGAGGTGTTGGCGATGATGATGGTACGCTCCATCAACTTGCGGCCTGTATGGGGGTCGATGAGTTCGGGGAATTCGGTGAAGATTTCCACAACCTCGTTGGCACGCTCACCACAGGCGGCGATGATAACGATGTCGGCCTCGGCCTGCTTTGATATGGCATGCTGAAGCACGGTCTTACCCGTACCGAAGGGACCGGGGATGAAACCTGTACCGCCCTCTACGATGGGGTTGAAGGTATCGATGGTACGCACGCCTGTTTCCAGCAACTTGAATGGACGGGGCTTCTCCTTGTAGTTGGTCATGGCGAACTTCACGGGCCAGTGCTGTACCATGGTCACGTTGATATCCTCGCCGGCCTCGGTGATCAGCACGGCAATGGTGTCGTTCACCTTGTACTGACCTGCGGGAACGATGCTCTTCACCACGGCAGTGCCCTCCATCTGGAAGGGAGCCATGATCTTCAGAGGCTGGTGGTTCTCCTCCACCTTGCCCAGCCAGTCGCTGCCCTGCACACGGTCGCCGGCCTTAACGATGGGTTCAAAGTCCCACAGACGGTCCTCGTCCAGAGGAGCGGTGTACTGGCCGCGGCGCAGGAAGACGCCGTCCATCTTGTCGAGGTCGTTCTGCAGACCGTCGTAGTTCTTACTCAGCATACCGGGGCCCAACTGGATTTCCAGCTGGTGTCCGGTGAATTCGGCCTGGGAGCCTACCTTCAAGCCACGTGTACTTTCAAACACCTGAACGTACACGTCGCTGCCCACGACCTTGATGACCTCGGCCATCAGGCGGTCGCCGCCAGTCGTAATGTAGCATATCTCGCCCTGCAGGACAGGTCCGTCCACACGGAGTGTCACCATGTTGGAGACTACGCCACTAACTATACCTTTTGTCATATCTTGTTATGTTATTTCCTTGAATAAGTTGGGGGGATTGAATTATGCACTTACGCCTATGCACCCTTGCGCTTGTACTCGTCGGGGACTTGGGCGGAACCTCGCAGGTCGTCGATTATCTTCTGGAAGCGCGCCTTGCCGTGCTCCACGTCCAGATTGGCCCAACGGTACTGCATCTCCAGTTTGCACATGTAGGCAAACACGGCATCGAAGTTGAAGGGGTCGAAGAACGTCTGTTCGTCCAGCCAGAGCCACTTGAAGGTATCTATCATCTTCTCCTTCTTCACAGGGTCGGTCTCCTCCACGATCTTCTTGAGTTCCTGGATATTGTCCATACCCACGTGTCTGATGAAGTCCTTGGCGTTGTTCTCGCGTATCATGGTCTGCACCTCGCCCTCTCCCTTAATGTAGTCGCTGGCCTTCCATCCCTGCTTGGCGGCCAGCATGGCCGTGAGGATGTTGTTGATATCCATGTTCAACTGATACCAGCTGCGGACAAACTCGTTGGAGCAGGTGTTTATGGCGTACTCATAGAACTGGCAGAGCATCTCATCCTCGGGGAAGTAGCCCTTCTTGTCCTTGTTGAAGTTCCATGCACGTGCAAACTCGCTCATGAACTCAGGATAGCGGTGCACGTTGAAGTTCATTTCCTGAGCGCTTGTTATCAGGTCCTTGTACTGCTCCTTGTTGAAGTTTCCGTTGTATTTGATATCGGCCTCGGGATCCTTCAGCAATGCCACCAGATTGCGGCAATCCTGAAGCATGAAATAGTATTGGGCCATAAGGCGTGCATCCCATGGAACCAGCGCTTCGTGCAACTGCTCCATGAATTCCTCCATGTCGCATCCCGGCTTAGGGTCCGAGAAGTTAATCTCGGGCAAACCGGCCATAAGACAATAGTAGCTTGCCATCTTCTTCCTTTAGAACAGCATCTGCACAAGTTGTGGACGCAGGAACGACTTAAAGTAATCCTCAAACTCCTCCTTGCCGAAACTTACCTTGTAACTTCCGTCGGCAGGCTGGATGGTGAACAGGCTGTTGCGGCCATTCACCTTCTCTATGCTCACGCCCTTGTCCAGAACAGCCTTTGCCTCCTTGACGAAATATGCCTTCAGCGCGTCGGCATCGGCAGACTCTATGACGATGGGTTCGTTCTCCACCCACTTGCTGGCCAGGGCTACGGTAAACTTGCACAGGAAATCCTTGTCGGCCGTCAGTTTGCCAACAGCCTGACCCACTGCTGATGCGGTGAGCACATTGGCAATCTCGCTCTTCAGGGCACTCAGGGACTGGGCAGTGTACAACTTCAACTCGTTCTTGGTGTTGGTTTCCAGTTCTGCCACTGTCTTCTTGCCGGCGGTCTCTATCTCAGCGGCCTTATTCTTGGCCTCTGCTATGATCTGGGCGGCCTGTTCCTTGGCCTCCTGGATAATGCGGTCGGCCTCGGCCTGACCCTTCTCTACGCCCTCACGATAGATTTTCTCTGTGAGTTCTTGAATTTTTTCCATTATTTTAGGTTTTGTTTTACGTTACGTTCTGCCATAAAAGCCCAAAAACAAGGCTTTAATCCCCGCAAAGGTAGCAAAAAGAAATGAAGTAACGAACGCGCGAGGAACGGAAAATGCCCGCGTGCATGCTTTTTAGGACAATTAAGTGCCATCGGGGAGCAAAACTCGGTAATATTTACTAATTTTGGTGCTGTTATGAGCGAGAAATCTCTGAAAGAACGCACGGCACGCGGCCTCATCTGGGGCGGTATGAGCAATGGCATAATGCAGTTGCTCGGTGCTTTGTTCGGTTTGGCGCTGATGCGACTGCTCACTCCTGCCGACTGGGGCAAGGTGTATATGCTCAACATCTTTGCCGCCCTGTGCAACAAGAAGGAACCGACCGACCGGGAGTACAACGCCGTCTTCTGGTTCAATTTGATAGTGAGCGGAAGCCTGTACATCATCCTATGGTTCCTGGCACCGCTGATAGCAGGATTCTATGGCGACGCCGACCTTATCCCCCTGGCACGTTTCCTGTTCCTCGGGTTCCTGCTTTCGGGCCTTGGTA
>JAZURY010000025.1:0-80496 GCA_045606445.1 Bacteroidaceae bacterium | reverse complement strand
TTCTGTTCCTCCTTATCCTTTAAATACACGTTCCAAACTGATACCTCTGTTCTGAGCCACGGTTCTAGCGTCACGCAACTCTTCCAAAGCCTTGATAGTGGCCTTTACAAGGTTGTGGGGGTTTGAAGAACCCTTTGACTTGGCCAAAACGTCAGTAACACCAACACTCTCAAGCACAGCACGCATAGCACCACCGGCAACAACACCGGTACCATGGCTTGCAGGCATGATGAGAACATCAGCACCGCCGAACTTTGCAGCAGCCTCGTGAGGTACGGTACCCTTCAGTACGGGAACCTGAACGAGATTCTTCTTGGCAGCCTCTACACCCTTGGCAATGGCAGCAGTTACTTCACCGGCCTTACCCAGACCCCAGCCGATAACGCCGTTCTCGTTACCTACCACGACGATTGCGCTGAAAGTGAAAGTACGACCACCCTTGGTAACCTTAGTAACGCGGTTGATAGCAACCAAACGGTCCTTCAAATCCTCGCTATTGATATTTATGTTCTTAATTGCCATAATCGTTATTAGAATTTAAGTCCTCCGTTACGTGCAGCGTCAGCCACTTCCTTAACTCTACCATGGTACAGATAGCCATTACGGTCGAACACAACTGCTGTGATACCGGCCTCGAGAGCCTTCTTGGCAATCAGTTCGCCAACCTTGGCAGCCTGCTCCTTCTTGGGGCAAGCCTCCATGCCGAGACTGTTGGCGCTTACCAGAGTGGTACCTGTCAGGTCGTTGATAATCTGTACATAAATCTGCTTGTTGCTGCGGAAAACGCTCATACGAGGACGTGCGGCAGTACCAGAGATCTTGTTACGAACTCTATATTTGATCTTAATTCGTCTTTCTAATTTTGTTGTCATAATCTTACAGTTTTAAAGATTTACTTTGCACCTGCTGACTTACCAGACTTTCTGCGTACGACCTCACCAGCAAAGAGGACACCCTTACCCTTGTAAGGTTCGGGCTTACGGAAAGAACGAATTTTTGCACATACCTGACCCAGCAACTGCTTGTCGCAAGACTCCAGGATAATCAGAGGATTCTGGTTTCTCTCAGACTTGGTCTCAACCTTGATCTCAGAAGGCAGCTGAATGAAGATGCTGTGGGTGAAACCCAGAGACAACTCTATCAGGTTACCCTGATTGCTTACACGGAAACCAACACCTACGAGTTCAAGAGTCTTCTTGTAACCTTCGCTTACACCGACAACCATGTTGTTTACCAGTGAACGGTACAGGCCATGGTAAGCATGCTTCTGCTTTGCGTCGATATCGGCAGCCTCGTCAATCTCGAATGTAATTTCTGATCCAGAAATATTCACCAGGATAGAGGGATTGATAGCCTGGCTCATCTCTCCCTTAGGACCCTTAACGCTTACAACGTTGTCGTTGTAGCTGACGGTAACACCTGCGGGGATAGTAATGGGCAATTTACCTATTCTTGACATTGCTAAATCCTCCTATTAATATACGTAACAAAGAACCTCGCCACCGATCTTCAGCTCGGCAGCCTCCTTGTTAGTCATTACACCCTTGGATGTGGATATGATAGCAATACCCAGTCCGTTAATAACACGAGGCATATCCTTGTAACCGGTGTACTTACGCATACCGGGAGTTGATATACGAATCAACTTCTTGATAGCGTTCTGACGAGTCTGCTCGTCATACTTCAAGGCTACCTTGATTGTACCCTGAGGGCCATCCTCGATGAACTTGTAGTTCAGAATGTAACCCTTCTCGAAGAGAATCTTGGTGATTTCCTTCTTCAAATTTGACGCAGGGCATTCAACCACACGGTGCTTTGCCTGGATTGCATTACGCAAGCGCGTCAAATAATCTGCAATTGGATCTGTCATTTTTTTAAAAGGTTTTAATTAATCGGGACTATCCCGACAATATTAAAAGATAACTATATGATTTCTTGACGTGCCCCCGGAAGGGCCCGTCAAGAATTGCTTACCAGCTTGCCTTCTTTACGCCGGGAATCAAACCTGCAGAAGCCATCTCGCGGAACTGTATACGGCTGATGCCGAACATACGGATGTATCCCTTGGGACGACCTGTAATCTTGCAACGATTGTGCAGGCGGATAGGATTAGCGTTGCGAGGAATTGCCTGGAGCTTCTGAGCTGCCTCGAAAGCATCAACGGGATCTGTGTTGGGATTGTTGATAATCTTCTTGAGAGCGGCACGCTTCTCAGCATACTTAGCTACCATCTTTGCGCGCTTTACCTCGCGAGCCTTCATTGATTCTTTTGCCATAACTCTGTGTTAGTTTTTAGCGTTCTTAAAGGGAAGACCGAACTCCTTGAGCAGGGCGTAACCCTCTTCGTCGGTCTTGGCTGTGGTTACAAAAGTAATGTTCATACCCAGGATGCGGTCGATTGCGTCGATGTTGATCTCAGGGAAGATGATCTGCTCCTGAATACCGAGGGTATAGTTACCACGACCATCAAACTTGCTTTCGATACCCTTGAAGTCACGGATACGGGGCAGAGCCACGCGAACCAACTTCTCGAGGAACTCATACATGCGCTCACGACGCAGAGTTACCATAACACCGATGGGCATCTTCTTACGCAACTTAAACTGAGCAACGTCCTTCTTAGAGAAGGTTGCAACTGCCTTCTGACCGGTGATTTCGGTGATTTCCTTGATGGCAACCTCGATAATCTTCTTATCGGCAGTAGCCATACCCAAACCCTGGTTGATGACAATCTTCTTCAGAACGGGGATCTGCATTGAAGAGTCATAGTTGAACTGCTTCATCAATGCAGGAGCGATACGCTCTGCGTATTCTTTCTTAAGGCTTGCAGTATTTGCCATTTTAGATTTCCTCTCCACTCTTTTTAGCGAAACGGACCAACTTGCCGTCTGCGTTCAGTTTTCTACCAATGCGAGTAGCCTTGCCAGTCTTGGGGTCAACGGGGTTCAGGTTAGAGATGTGGATAGGAGCCTCGATCTCGATGATGCCACCCTGGGGGTACTTGGCACTGGGCTTCTGACTCTTCTTAACCTTATTTACACCCTCGACAATGGCACGCTGCTCCTTAACGAACACCTTCAACACCTTACCGCTCTGACCCTTGCTTTCGCCAGAGTTAACGATTACGGTATCGCCTTTCTTAATGTGTAACTTACTCATTGTTCTTCTTTCGTCTTTGAATATTAAAGAACCTCAGGTGCCAGAGACACGACCTTCATGTTTGCGGCACGAAGCTCACGGGCAACAGGACCGAAGATACGACTGCCACGCAAGTCGCCTGCATTGTTCAGCAGTACACATGCGTTGTCATCGAAGCGGATATATGAACCATCAGCACGACGAACTTCCTTCTTAGTACGTACAATCAAGGCCTTTGATACTGCACCTTTCTTAACATCACTGGTGGGGATTGCGCTCTGGATAGCAACGACAATCACATCACCTACAGAAGCGTAGCGGCGACGGGTACCACCGAGGACGCGGATACACTTTGCCTCCTTGGCACCGCTGTTGTCTGCTACTACTAATCTAGATTCTGCCTGTATCATTTTTACTTAGCTCTTTCTACGATTTCTACTACTCTCCATCTCTTGGTCTTGCTCAGAGGACGAGTTTCCATAATCAGAACGGTGTCACCCTTGTGGCAATCGTTCTTCTCGTCATGTGCATGGTACTTCTTCGTCTTCGCAACGAACTTACCATAAATAGGGTGCTTCTCCTTGAACTTGGCAGCAACCACGATGGTCTTGTCCATCTTGTCGCTTACCACGACACCCATACGAGTTTTTCTTAAATTTCTTGCTTCCATATCTTGAAGTACCTATTTACTTGTTTGACTCTTTCTGGCGGAGCACCGTCTTCATGCGGGCGATGTTACGACGAGCGGCCTTAATCTGAGAGTTGTTTTCCAGAGGAGCAACGGCATGATTCAACTTCATCTGATCATAGTTGGCAACCTCTACGGCGATGCGCTCTGCAAGTTCAGAAGCGCTCATCGCATTAATTTCTGCAATCTTCATTATTATGCGTTTTTGTCGTAATCACGTCTAACAATAAACTTGGTGGTCACGGGCAACTTCTGAGCTGCAAGACGAAGAGCCTCCTTCGCGATTTCGTAACTTACACCTTCAATCTCGAAAATTATACGTCCGGGGGTAATGGGGAACACAAATCCTACGGGGTCACCCTTACCCTTACCCATACGTACGTCAGCGGGCTTCTTGGTGATAGGCTTGTCAGGGAAGATACGAATCCAGCTCTGACCCTCACGCTGCATGTAACGTGTCATTGCCACACGAGCTGCCTCGATCTGGCGTGCTGTAATCCAACGTGTTTCCAATGACTTGATACCAAAGCTACCGAATGCCAACTGATTGCCACGCATTGCATTACCCTTGCGGTGATTCTTTTGTGGCCTTCTGTATTTAGTTCTTTTTGGTTGTAACATTTTAATTCAGTTTTTAACGGTTGTTGTTCTTCTTGCGACGGAAGTTCTTGCCACCGCCGTTGCCACCGAAACCACGACCCTGCTCCTTAGCCTGAGTGAAGTTGGGAGCCAAGTCCTTCTTGCCATATACCTCTCCGCGGCAGATCCATACCTTGATGCCGAGCAGACCAACCTTGGTCAGAGCCTCTGTATGGCAGTAGTCGATGTCGGCACGCAGAGTGTGCAGGGGAGTACGGCCTTCCTTGAACATCTCGGAACGTGCGATTTCAGCACCGTTCAGACGACCGCTGATGAGAACCTTGATACCCTCGGCACCGGCACGCATTGAATTTGCGATAGCCATCTTGATGGCGCGACGGTAAGCGATCTTACCTTCAACCTGACGTGCAATGTTGTTTGCTACGATAGTTGCGTCCAACTCGGGCTTCTTAACCTCGAAGATGTTGATCTGGATGTCCTTGTCGGTTACCTTCTTCAACTCTTCCTTGAGCTTGTCAACCTTTTCACCACCCTTGCCAATGATCAATCCTGGACGGGCTGTGCACACGGTGATGGTCACCATCTTCAGTGTGCGTTCGATGACAATGCGTGAAATGCTGGCGTCACCAAGACGGGCATTCAGATACTTACGGATCTTGCTGTCCTCGAGGATAGTGTCGCCGTAGTTCTTGCCACCAAACCAATTTGAATCCCAACCGCGGACAATGCCGAGACGGTTGCTTATAGGATTAACTTTCTGTCCCATGTTTCTTTTCTAATTAATCATTCTTAGTGTCAACGAACAAGGTGATGTGGTTAGAACGCTTGCGGATTCTGTAACCACGACCCTGAGGAGCAGGTCTCATACGCTTGAGGGTAGCACCCTCGTTCACAAAAATCTTAGAGATATACAGTTCTCCGTCCTCTGCCTTGCGATCGTTTTTCTGTTCCCAGTTAGCGATGGCAGAACGGAGGAGCTTCTCCACGTCTGCGCTGGCAGCCTTGGCACAGAACTTCAATGTACCCAGGGCTCTGTTCACCTCCATTCCGCGAACCAGATCAACAACGTATCTCATCTTGCGGGGAGAAGAAGGAACGTTCTGCAACTTGGCAAAACTCTGGGCCTTGCGTGCTTCCTTTCTTGCGTCAGCAGCTAATCTTTTTCTTTTTCCCATTATATTATTCTTATTTTATCCAGTTGTTGGTTCCGTTTACTTCTTCTTCTTATCGCCATGGCCGCCGAACTTGCGGGTGGGAGCGAACTCGCCCAGCTTGTGACCTACCATGTTCTCGGTAATGTAAACGGGAATGAATTTGTTTCCGTTGTGCACGGCTACTGTATGTCCTACGAAATCAGGAGAGATCATAGAAGCACGAGCCCAGGTCTTGACTACGTTCTTCTTGCCGCTTTCATTCATGGCAAGAACCTTCTTCTCAAGATTAACTTCGATATAGGGACCTTTCTTTAATGAACGACTCATAATATTACGCTGTTAACTTCCGTTGATTACTTCTTGTTGGCTCTCTCAATGATATACTTGTTGGACTGCTTCTTGGGTGCGCGTGTCTTCTTACCCTTAGCATACAGACCAGTGCGTGAACGGGGATGGCCACCTGACTGACGACCTTCACCACCACCCATGGGATGGTCATGGGGATTCATGACAACGCCACGGTTGTGAGGACGACGGCCCAACCAACGGCTGCGACCTGCCTTACCAGAGCTTTCCAGAGCGTGGTCGCTGTTACCTACGCTACCTACAGTAGCCTTACATGCGCTCAGAATCTGACGTGTCTCGCCAGAGGGCAACTTGATCACGCAGTAACGTCCCTCACGAGAGGTCAGCTGTGCGAAGTTACCTGCGGAACGAACCAGCATACCGCCCTGACCGGGACGCAGCTCAATGTTGTGAACCACGGTACCTACGGGGATATTCTGCAGGGGGAGTGCGTTACCTACCTCGGGAGCAGCGTCTGCACCGCTCATTACGGTAGCACCTACCTTCAGTCCGTTAGGAGCAATGATATAGCGCTTTTCACCATCAGCATAGTAAAGAAGTGCGATACGAGCAGAACGGTTGGGATCGTACTCGATTGTCTTTACGACTGCTGGAACACCATCTTTCTCACGCTTGAAGTCGATGAAACGATACTTCTGCTTGTGGCCACCGCCGATATAGCGGACAGTCATCTTACCGGTCACGTTACGACCGCCGGTAGACTTCTTACCACATACGAGAGACTTCTCAGGTACTGATGCAGTAATCTCTTCGAAAGTACCTATAATCTTATGTCTTTGGCCCGGTGTTGTGGGCTTAAATTTACGTACTGCCATCTCTTAATTAAATATTGCTATAGAAATCAATTACATCGCCCTCCTTCAGAGTAACGATTGCCTTCTTGAAGGCGTTTGTACGACCCTTCAGCAGACCTGCCTTGGTGTAACGAGTCTTATTCTTACCTGCGTACACGCATGTATTAACATCGGTAACGGTTACGTTGTAACGAGACTCGATCTCCTTCTTCAGCTCGATCTTGTTTGCCTCAGGACGTACCACGAAGCCATACTTATTCTGCTTCTCTGTAATACCAGTCATCTTCTCAGTGACCAGAGGTTTGATAATGTATGTCATAGTTCTTGTACGTCTTTATTACTTAGTGAGGTTACCTTCGATAACAGCCAGAGCGCTTTCTGCCACAACCATAACGTCTGCATTCAGAACCTGATAGGTATTCAGGGCAGCAGCGGGCATGGTTGCAACACGCTGGAGATTACGAGCAGACAAATATACGCCTTTATCAGAAGCGGGGGTAACTACGAGAGTCTTCTTGCCTGCGATATTAAGATTATTTAACACCTCCAGCATAGACTTTGTCTTGGGAGTCTCGAATGTGAAGTCTTCAACAACTACGATTGCGTTCTCCTGAGCCTTGTATGCGAGAGCGCTACGGCGTGCCAACTGGCGAACCTTCTGGTTCAGCTTGAAGCCATAGTCGCGGGGCTGGGGGCCGAATACACGGGCACCGCCTACGAGTACGGGGCTGTTGATATCACCACGGCGAGCACCGCCACCGCCCTTCTGGCGACCGAGCTTGCGGGTTGAACCGCTCATTTCACTTCTCTCCTTGGTCTTGGCTGTACCCTGGCGCTTGTTGGCCATAATCAGCTTGACGTCCAGATAGATTGCGTGATCGTTGGGCTCTATAGCATAGATAGCATCATTGAGTACTACCTTGCGGCCAGTATCCTGACCTTTGATATTCAATACACTTGCTTCCATCTTACTTTACTATGCTAACGATTGAACCTTTGTATCCGGGAACACTACCCTTGATGAGAAGGAGGTTGTGCTCGGGAATAACCTTTAACACCTGCAGGTTGTGAGTGGTAACACGCTCGTTACCCATCTGACCACCCATGCGCATGCCCTTGAACACCTTTGCGGGATAAGAACAAGCACCGATAGAACCGGGCTTACGCAGACGGTCGTCCTGACCGTGTGTAGACTGACCTACACCACCGAAACCATGACGCTTCACAACGCCCTGGAAACCCTTACCCTTGGATGTACCCACTACATCAACAAAGGAGCAGTCTGAGAAGAGCTCTACGGTAATTGAATCACCGAGGTTCAGCTCACCCTCAAAATCTGTGAACTCAGCCAAGTGGCGCTTGGGGGTGGTACCAGCCTTCTTGAAGTGACCGGCCAAGGGAGCAGATGTATTCTTCTCCTTTGCCTCTTCGTAACCGAGCTGAACAGCTGCGTAGCCGTCCTTCTCAACGGTCTTAATCTGAGTAACCACGCAAGGACCAACTTCGATAACAGTGCACGGTACATTCTTACCGTCGGCACTGAAAACGGATGTCATTCCGATTTTCTTTCCTAATAATCCTGGCATTTCAGTTTAATTAAATAATTTGTTGTTAATTTGTTTATTCTTTCTCATTCTCATTCCCTTTCGCGAAGCCTACCTGTAGGCACACAAAAAGAGAACCGCCACCATAGGCGTTCTTTCCTGGAAAGTCTGATAACCCGCAGGTCAGCGCATTCTTTTCCTTTTCGAGTGCAAAGTTACGTATTTTTGCTTTAATACACAAGAGTTTATACGAAATATTGCACTGAATATGGCGAAAAAGGGCGTTTTAACACCCAAAAGGGCACTAAAAAGCCCTCATGATGTTCTCACGAGGGCCTTTTATGTTGTCAAACATGCTTGCAGAGGGGTATTACACCTTGATCTCTACCTCTACACCGCTGGGCAACTCCAGTTTCATCAGAGCGTCGACGGTCTTCTCGTTGCTTGAGTAGATGTCGATCAGGCGCTTGTATGCGCACAACTGGAACTGCTCACGGCTCTTCTTGTTAACGAAGGTTGAGCGGTTTACGGTGAAGATACGCTTGTGAGTGGGCAGGGGTATAGGACCAGATACAACGGCACCTGTTACCTTAACGGTCTTAACGATCTTCTCTGCACTCTTGTCTACGAGCATGTGGTCGTAGCTCTTCAGCTTAATACGAATTTTCTGACTCATTACTTTTATTTCTTTATTATTATTAATAAGGTAGGAACAACCATTAAGAGTCGTTTGCTAACAGTTGCTCCTTGCCTTAACCTTGTTTGCTTATAGGGCTATCTCGCCTGCGGGATTAGAGCAGGTCGGCACGACCCTTCATCTCCTCAAGTACAGCCTTGGCAACACCGGTGCTCACGGGAGCATGGTGGTCATAGGTCATAGAGCTGGTAGCGCGACCAGAGGTGATGGTACGCAGAGCGGTTACATAACCGAACATCTCTGCCAGGGGTACCATAGCCTTCACCAGACGTGCACCGGTACGGGTTGTGTCCATACCCTCTACCTGACCGCGGCGCTTGTTCAAGTCACCGATAACGTCACCCATGTTCTCCTCGGGAGTAACTACCTCGAGCTTCATGATGGGCTCCATCAGTACGGGCTTGGCCTTGGCGCAGCATGCCTTGTAAGCCATCTGGGCAGCGATTTCGAATGACAGCTGGTCAGAGTCAACGGGGTGGAATGAACCGTCCACGAGCTCTACCTTCAGGCTGTCCATGGGGAAACCACCGAGCACACCATTCTTCATGGCTGCATCAAAGCCCTTCTGTACGCTGGGGATGAATTCCTTGGGAATGTTACCACCGGTAACGCTGTTGACGAACTGCAGGGGAGTCTCGTTGTAGTCCTCGTCGCGGGGACCAACGTTGACGATGATGTCAGCGAACTTACCGCGACCACCAGACTGCTTCTTGTAAACCTCACGGTGGTTAACGGTAGCGGTGATAGCCTCCTTGTAGTTAACCTGGGGCTTACCCTGGTTACACTCTACCTTGAACTCGCGCTTCAGACGGTCGATGATGATATCCAAGTGCAACTCACCCATACCGGAGATAACGGTCTGGCCGCTCTGCTCGTCGGTCTTCACGGTGAAGGTGGGATCCTCTTCAGCCAACTTCTGCAAACCGATGCTCAGCTTGTCCAGGTCCTTCTGGGTCTTGGGCTCTACGGCGATACCGATAACGGGATCGGGGAAGTCCATAGATTCCAGAACGATGGGTGCGCCTTCCTCGGCAAGAGTATCACCAGTGTGGATATCCTTGAAACCTACACCGGCACCTATATCACCAGCAGCGATGCATTCTACGGGATTCTGGCTGTTTGAGTGCATCTGGAACAGACGGCTCACGCGCTCCTTCTTGCCAGAGCGTACGTTGTAGATGTATGAACCAGCCTCAACCTTACCAGAGTAAACACGGAAGAAGGTCAGACGACCTACGTATGGATCGGTAGCGATCTTGAACGCCAGAGCGGCGGTCTTCTCGTCCTCGCTGGGCTTGCGTGACTCCTCCTCGCCGGTCTCGGGGTTGGTACCCACGATGCTGGGAGTATCCAGGGGAGAGGGAAGGAACATGCAGACATAGTCGAGCAGGGTCTGTACACCCTTGTTCTTGAATGAAGAACCGCAGGTCATGGGAACGATGTCCAGGTTCAGAGTACCCTTACGGATAGCGGCTACGATCTCCTCCTCGCTCAGGCTTTCGGGATCCTCGAAGTACTTCTCCATCAGAGTGTCGTCCTGCTCAGCAGCCAGCTCGATCATCTTGCCGCGCCACTCCTCGCACTCAGCGAGCATGTCGGCAGGAATATCCTCGAGGCTGTACTCAGCGCCCATGGTCTCGTCGTGCCACAGGATGGCCTTCATCTTGATGAGGTCTACGATACCCTTGAAAGTCTCCTCTGCACCGATGGGCAGAGCCACCACGCAAGGAGTAGCACCCAGAACCTCCTTCATCTGGCGCACAACCTCATAGAAGTCAGCACCTGAACGGTCCATCTTGTTTACATAACCGATACGGGGAACGTTGTACTTGTCAGCCTGGCGCCATACGGTCTCAGACTGAGGCTCAACACCACCTACTGCACAGTATGTTGCAACCGCACCGTCCAGTACACGGAGAGAACGCTCTACCTCAGCAGTGAAGTCCACGTGTCCCGGAGTATCGATCAGGTTGAACTTGTACTTGTTGCCCTTGCAGGTCCAGTAAGCAGTAGTAGCGGCAGAGGTGATGGTAATACCACGCTCCTGCTCCTGAGCCATCCAGTCCATGGTGGCAGAACCGTCATGGGTCTCACCGATCTTGTGTGTCTTACCGGTGTAGAAGAGGATACGCTCACTGGTAGTTGTCTTACCGGCATCGATGTGGGCCATGATACCGAAATTACGAGTCAAATGCAGATCTTGCTTTGCCATTGTGTCGTAAACTGTTTAAGTGATGGATTTATTTTAGAAACGGAAGTGAGCGAATGCACGGTTAGCCTCGGCCATACGGTGCATGTCCTCCTTACGCTTGAAGGCACCGCCCTGCTCGTTGTAAGCGTCCTGAATCTCGGCAGCCAGCTTGTCGGCCATGGTCTTGCCACCACGCTTGCGGGCGTACAGGATCATATTCTTCATGCTCACGCTCTCCTTGCGGTCGGGACGGATTTCTGTGGGCACCTGGAAGGTAGCACCACCGATACGGCGGCTCTTAACCTCCACCTGGGGAGTAATCTTGTCCAGAGCCTCCTTCCAGATCTGCAGTGCGGGCTTCTCCTCGCTCTGCATCTTGGTGGCTACGATCTCGAGGGCGTTGTAGAAGATATCGTATGAGATGCTCTTCTTGCCATCGTACATCAGGTGATTAACGAACTTTGAAACCTTCACATCGCCGAACTTGGGATCGGGAAGGATAACTCTCTTCTTTGGTTTAGCTTTACGCATTTTCTTCTTCTTGTTTTGTGTTCAGGTTTGCATCTTGTACTTCTTCTTCAACTCCTGCCGCTGCAGGGTTTACTCAGGACACTGTCTGCAACACCAAAACGGTTGTTCTTTAATTACTTGAACTCCGCGGAACCGTTGTTCTGCCGGAGATTACTTCTTAGCAGCCTTGGGGCGCTTTGCACCGTACTTTGAACGACGCTGTGTGCGGTTTGCAACACCTGCGGTATCCAGAGTACCACGTACAACGTGATAACGTACACCGGGCAGGTCCTTTACACGACCACCGCGAACGAGGACGATACTGTGCTCCTGCAGGTTGTGACCCTCACCGGGAATGTAGCAGTTTACCTCCTTAGAGTTTGTCAGACGCACACGAGCTACCTTACGCATAGCTGAGTTAGGCTTCTTAGGTGTGGTAGTGTAAACACGAACGCAGACACCACGACGCTGAGGACAGCTGTCCAGAGCGGGGCTCTTGCTCTTGTCTACCATCACCGCACGGCCTTTTCTTACCAATTGTTGAATTGTAGGCATTTTGTTTAATTTTTTATTTGTTATATATATTAATTATGTATATACGATAAGGAGGGGCACAGTATGCCCATTCGGGTTGCAAAGGTACAACAAAATTCCGAAAAACTACGCATTCCCCGCAAAATAATTCATCCTCAAGGGCAAAATATGGCGAAAAAGCGGGCAGTATTGCGGGAGAGGCATCATTTCCCGGCGCTCATCATCCTCCGCCACCTCAGGTAACCGAGGACGGCAAAGACGGTGTAGGCCACATGGATGCCGGCCTTGAAAGGGAGCCCCTTGTAGGCAAGCAGGTAGACATCAATGATGTTCACCACGAACCAGAGCCACCACTGCTGCAGATACTTCTTTGCCATGGCCCACATGGCCACAATGGAGATGGCATTGGTGAGGGCATCCTGCACGGGCACGGTGGAGTTGGTGTACCTGTCCAAGAACCACCACGTGCCGGCCCATATCAGCAGGAAAGCCACGGCCAGCCACAATGCCACACGCAGGGGCATGCTGGTGATGGCAAGGACTTCCTTGCCGGAGGAGGTCTTCACTCGCTTGCCATATCCGGGCATGGTCCACAGGAGCAGGCCATAGAAGGCTGCCAGAAGGTAATAGACAGAGATGGACATATCGCCATACAGGCCCACCTCATAGTAAAGATACACGTCGATGGCGGGCATGATGATGCCTGCCACCCACACCATCCAGTGGGCACGATACTCCCACCAGAGATAAAGTATTCCCAGGAGGGAAACGAAGAAATCTAAGTATGCTACCATAATGGTGAACGGATGAGCGGATGAGCGGATGAGCGGATGAGCGGTGAGCGGTGAGCGGTGAGCGAACTCACTATCGCTATTCGTTATATGCTCATTCGCTCGCCACTCACTGTTAATTAAATTAAACGTTTATTCCTTAGACCTGATAGCATTTGGGCTATTGCGGTCGTACGAGCTTCAGCTTGCTTCAAGTCGTCCTCGCCTATAAAATTCAATTCGTAAGCGATTTCCAATTGACACATTGTTTCACAAAGCGAGCCATAGGCAAACTCTATGAAATGCAATTGCTCCTTTGACGATGTACGTGACATACCTTCAACAAGGTTTGATGGTATTGATACACAAGCTCTTCTCAATTGGTCACATAGAGCATAGTTTTCTTCTTTGGGAAATTGTTTTAATAAAGCATAAACAAATATCACATAATCCTTTGCATGCTGATAAACACGCAAGTCACGATATGTAAAATACTGAGCACTCATATATGTTTATATAAATCTTATAAAAACTTTTATCACTGACATCTTCACGAACCACTCACCGCTCATCCGCTCATCCGCTAACCGCTAACCGTTCATCCGCTAACCGTTAAAAAGAAAGCGTCACATGCCCCATCAGATTGAACCCTGCCGAGGGTGTGTAGCCTATCTGGTAGTAGCGGTTCTCTTCGGTGAAGCCATAGTCGGGCACGACACTGCTGTACACCCAGCCACTTTGTGCGAAGTGGCGGTCGAAGATGTTGTTGAGGTCCAGACCGAAGACGACTTGCTTCAGGCGTGCGCTGTTCTGCCTTGGGTTGAGGGTATAACTGAGGCGCACGGCCGTGGTGCTATAGCGAGGCAGGGAGCGGTCCAGACACTGGGTGTTGTCCAGATACTGACGGCTGACGAAGTTGGTATGCCATACTGCTTTCAGTCCCTGCCAACGGAAGGTGGCCATGCCGTTGAGCACCACAGAGGGAGAGAAGGCCAGGGTGGGGTTGTCGTAATGCTTCACCTGGAAGGACTCGTCCCAGTCGTAACTGACATGCTCGTCGAAGGAGAGTATGCGGTTGCGGCTGAAGGCTCCGTTCACGTCCAGAGACAACCACTTGAAGGGTGTGTAACCGGCACTTACCTCCAGTCCCATACGGTAGGAGTCCTCGATGTTAGTGGTCAGCGCCTCGCCTATGTCGCTCAGTTCTCCCGTCTGCACAAGTTGGTCCTTATAGCCCATATAGTAAGCGCCCACCGAGGCATACCAGTTCTTGCCGTCATAGGAATAGCCTACCTCCACATCGTGCAGACGCTCGGCACGCGGAGCACCGCTCTGGCCGTTGTCGGTGAAGTTGTTGCGCTCTGGCTCTCTGGAACTCATGGCATAACTCACATAGGCACGATGTCCGTCCTTGTGCCAGGCGAAACCAGCCTTGGGATTCACGAAGTCGTATGTCACGTCCACGTTGAGCGGTTGTGCCTGATACAAGCCGTCGGCATCCTTCACGAACTTGTCGTTATATCCGTCCGTGCGGAAGCCCACGTGGCGGTACTGCACATCTGCAAAGGCATCCCACTGGTCGCTGAGGTGCAGCGTGGCCTTGGCAAAGAGGGAGATATCGTTCTTCTGCGCATCGCTGTCGTAGTATTGGTACTTGCCTCCTGGAGTGGGTATATAGTGGTTGCGCAGGTCCTCGTTGCTGATATAGGTCAGGTAGCCAAAATGGTTGCCGGTGAAGCCCTGGGCAGACAGGCCGGTGACGACATCCCAACGGCGGTCCTTGTAGTTGGCATTCAGATGCACGCCATAGGTGTGCTGGGTGAGGCCCTTCTGGCGCACGAAGTCGCTACGGTTGCTGCCGTCCTGCGGCACATAGTTCAGGCCGAACTTGCTTGCACCCTTGTTCTGATAGCGGAACTCGTCGTAGTAGCCATAGCCATAGGTATAGCGCAGGGCTGCCGTGGTGCTCCAATGGTCGTTTATGCGCCAAGCCGCAGACAGGATATTGTGGTTCTGCCAGAAGTTGTCCGTAGTGCGGTCCCACAGACTTCCGTCCACCTTGGCATAGCGTTCTGTCTTCCATGCCGTGGGGTCGTCCCAGTCCTCTATGAAACGCTCGTACAGACTGTTGTATCTGCCCAGTCCCATGCGGTAGAGGTCCTCGTAGGTCTTCACTCCGCCATAGGCATTCAGGCTGTAGTCATCGTTGCCTGCCGTCACTCCGTTCCATGCCTGACCGGTACTTTCAAAGTTGCCCAAGTTCCTGTATTTCAGCACCAGGCGAGTGTCCTCGCTCAGCCATGCCACACCTGCCGTGTAACTTCCGCTCTTGCCATGCGTGCCATGCAGATAACCATCGGTAGTGGTCTGATGATAGGCTCCGTCCACCACCCAATGCTTGCCCAGCAGACCAGTGGAGAACTGACCTCCCGTGCGCCATGTGTTGTAACTGCCGTAACTTCCCGTCACCTCCAGCATGGGGTCCATCTGTGGCAACTTGGTCTGCATGGCAATGCTGCCTCCGAAGGCACCGTCGCCCGTCGTGCTGCTGCCCACGCCGCGCTGTATCTGCACGCTTCCCAACAGGGAGGCATAGGAATTCATGTTGGCCCAGAAGACGCACTGGTCTTCAGGCGAATTGAGCGATACGCCGTCCAGAGTGACGTTCACACGGCTTCCGGCACTGCCACGCATACGCATGTACACCGTACCGGTGCCCAGTCCGTTCTCGCTCCACGCCACCACACCCGGGGTGCGTGCAAACAGGTAGGGCAACTCCTGCCCGCCTGTGGAGAACTCCTGCAACTCCATCTTGCTGATTCTGCTCACGGCAAAAGGCGCACCCTTGGGGGCACTTACCGCCTTTACCACTACCTCACCCAACTCTGCCACACGGACAGAGTCCTGCTCCCTCTCTTGGGCATAGGACATGCCCGCCATACCCACTAATGCAAGTACGGCAAGAAACTTTCCTTTCATAGGAATCCTTTCTTTGCTTCGTTCGTAATCACCGTTACGAATTACTGGTTGGAAAATTGGCCCATCCCCTTTACCTTATTTATATATATAAGGAAACGGACCGTTCATACTCTCTACGCCGGCACTACCCGGTTCAGATCATTTGAGGGTATATTCTCAGCAAGGCCAATATCGGCCATGCACCCCTGATGACGCATGCAAAGGTACGAATAAGCGAGAGAAGTACAAAATAAATTTAGATTTATTTTTACTTCCGAGCAGAAGTACCTTCGACCAATAGGTCAAGGGTACGAATAAGTGAGAGAATAACAAAATAATGCTTGCATTAATTTTGCTATAAACCCAAATCGGTCATTAGGATTTCTCTGTGTCGTATGGCAGAGAGAAATCCTTAAGTTTATTCCATAAAGTAAGGAAGGATTTTCTTGTTTTTAGAACGTCCCTATATAGTGGCGGCCAATAATCGCATACCGGTGCGGTGGCCGATGCACCAGTATCCGAAACGCAACGCAGCACGGTGCGTTCGCCATTGCACCGTACTGCGATTTTCCTTTCATTCGTTCTGCCCTTATCTATAAGGCTGTTAATAGAAGAAATGGCGCCCTATAATATTATTGTTGTGCTTCCCATTGGGCATATAGTGTAATATCCCTTGAATGAGGTTTTGCATCTCCTTCAGAATAAGAATCACCCAAGCCGTCCGCACGAGTGTTCCAACCTGCGAAATTATAACCATCACGTTCGAAACGATTTGGCGCTAATTTACTATTCGTGTTGGTTACAATATTTTGAGTATAATAGGGGTCCGTTCCATCAACTGTACCTTCATTACCATCGAATGTTACAACCACATGTGTTACCAGACCTGCATTCAATGTCACACCACCCATTTCGTTCGCTACATCCTGGTTCTTTACATAGGCAGAAACTTTGTTCTGAGCTATCATACCACTATTAATAGTAACATTGGCATTCATACCTCTTACATAAAGTCCACCGCCAGACATCATGGCCATGTTACCAGAAATCTTAGGATTCGCATCACCTACAGTTACTCCTTGTCCATCAGCACCAACGGTTACAGTTGCTGCATTTTCTGTGTTACCCATATCCACACAGATGCCACCACCGTAGTTGTTGGCTGTGTTATTGGTGATGATACCTTGCAACAAATCCACCATTACGGATTTTCCATTTTCTGATGAAACAAACACGCCACCACCATTACCTTTGTGGGCTGCATTTCCTGTAATGGTAGGATAATTGTGTGTAATAATACGAGATAAATTCTTCATAAAGAAGTTACCGTTGCTGATATATACAGCACCACCATCACCATTTTCGGAATAGTTGTTCCAAATCTTTCCACCTGACATATGAATCTGTCCACCATTTAAACAAATTGCTCCACCATGTCCTAAATATGGAGTGTTACCAATCTCACCACCAGTTGCAAAGCACGAATGAATTTCTCCACCTTCCATTTTGAAATTGAATTGGCCTTCTGCCATTTGTTCTGTTGATTTTCGTGCTATATAAACTGCTCCACCTTGCACTGCAGAACAGTTCTTGATAGTTCCACCCGACATGGTGAAGGTTCCATCTTCTAAGTAGACAGCACCACCTTGTTTTTTGATATGGATATATTCCTCATCATCCACATAACTGTTTCGGATGATTCCACCTGACATAGTAAACTCAGGTGTTTCCTTAGCACCTGCTGCCATCACAAATTGCGCTTGAATGTCTCCACCAGATATATTAACGGAGGCTGAACCAATCTTTCCATTCTTAGCACTTGTATTTCCACCACCGATAGAGCCTGTTCGAATAATCGGATTTCCGGATATTTTAACGTTAGCTGTACCGCCATTGTAATTTGTGTCTTTTTCATCTCCCACTGTGTAAGCACTGCCTCCGCCAATACCAGCACCACTACCACTTTTTGCTATAATCTGGCCTCCTGTTATTGTAACATATGCATCACCTCCTACATTCGTTTTACTACTTCCACCACCAATAGCTGTTCCTAAAGCTGAGTATGCATACACATATCCGCCATTGATATATACATCACCTTGTGTTCCTGCAGCAGCACTTGATCCAGCTCCGCCAATGGCAGAACTTGGAATGCTCCATCTGTTTTGGTGGTTGTATGCATATACATTACCACCTTTTATTGTTATAATACCATAACCACCTGCAGAATTAAACCCAATGCCACCTCCTATTGCTGTTCCTGTAGTTGTTGCTACAGCAGTAACATTACCACCGTTGATAGTTATTACTCCCCTATCATTTCCTCCTGCTCCAATTGCAGTACAATTTTCAGCTTTAGTTGTTCCTGCAAAAATATTACCACTATTAATGACTATTCCACAACTATTTCCTTCACCGCTATCATTTCCACCGATAGCAGAACACCAATGGTTATCAATAAATGTAGTATCATTCCTTGTTGTTTCTCCAACATATGTATCATTGTAGAATTCTGTATTACCAGAAGCTGCGCAGACGGTTAATGAGCCAGTTCCTTCAAAAATTAATTGATTATTTTTATCTTTTCCACCATGATAATGGATGGCACTTACTCTGTTGTCTCCAATTGTCGTAATGGTCAGTTTCGAGGTGCTTCCAGCATTAAATCCGATTCCGGCTTTTGTGCGTGACACAGATCTTTCTGCATAGTTCGTATAGATGTTGTCTATTGTGAGATTCACCTCTTTATTCGAGCCATATACTCGAATCCTGTTGCTTGTGGCTTTTCTACCGGCAGTTTGTGCAGCATAATTCCATGCCTTTATTACTCCTGCAACAGAAGCGTTGTTCTTTATGAAATCGGCCCAAGGCTTACCATTATATGTGATTGGGGTATATCTATTTTCTCCATCAGTTTGATAAACATAGTAGATGTTGGATGGTTTATGATCACCTTTCACTTCGGTAGGAGTACCGTTTTTATACACATAACCAATATAAGTGTCTGTTTCCGAAGGTGCATTCTGATCATCTTCTGTGCAGCAGATTAAGATATTCCCTGCCGCCAAATCAAAATAAATGGTCTCGGGTGCTTTAGTTTCATGGATAGTGTAGGTAATCATCTTGCCGGCTTGCCACACTTTATCTTTCAGCGGAGATGTGATAGTCTTCGTTTCACCTTCTTTTGTATAATGAAGTACAACTTTTGCATCCGGACCTAATTTCTGCGGAATCATCATCAAGGTGTTATCTTCGGTCAATGAAGAAATTTCATAATTCCCCGTAGAAGAAGTAGTTGAAACTTCCCATCCATCACCAAAAGTATAAGTACCACTATTATATATGCCTATAACTTCAAGCTTTGTTACCGTACACTCAAATCCCACTTTAAACTTTACGGCAGTCAAGGCATGTTCAAACGAGAGGGGAATGCTCTGCTTGTAACTGGCAGGTCCATCCCATGAAGCCACAATCAAGTCTTGCTGATTGGCAGGAGTAGCATCAACGGTGTATGTTATTGTCGGATTCCCCCCTTGTTCGTTATTTGACAGTTTCCCACCATTTATACTGTATGGTGCATACACATAAAATCTGGCTTTGCTCAGCTTTAAGGTATTCCATCTGACATCATTCTCTTTTGCCGTCAGTTCATCTCCATTGAACACATATTCCGTATTATACAGCCCCGACCATGGTTTAACCGAAGTGGTCCATGTGTTGTCATACACATATCCGATGACGCCGGCAGAGCCTTCCAACGATGTTACAGGTTTTCCTCGTGTCACAATCCGTTCCCCTACCAACCATTCTTCTTGTTCAATTTCCAAATGACCAGATGCGCTTCTGGTTTGGGAAGCAGAGCGGTTGTCAGACAATGAAGCGTTAAAACAAATAACATCCGTGGGACGAATGGAACTAATTCCCAATCCCTCCAACTCATCTGTACAGGCACATACTCCCACTATGACGAGCATGAAGGCAGTAAGGCATCTCCAAATAGTATATCTGTTCTTCATTGTTCTTATTGTTTATTGTTGAGCATCAGGATACAATTCTTCATTCTGAGCATTCCATTCCTGCAGTGTACACACACCTTCCACCACATTGAACGGATGAAAATTAAGTGTAATTACATATTGGTACCCAGCGGGAAAACCTATAGTGCCTGATAGTGGATTTAGATCTATCTCTATTTCTTTTGTCTCACCATTTTCGCATTCTACAACTATAGTATAAGAAGACTGTGGATAACAGAAGATGGAACCTACATCCTGAAGATTGATTCCCAAGTCTATGCCAGGGTCATTATTCAAGATGTCCACAGAATGAATTATCGAATTCCCCTCAGTATCTTTTAATGGAGAGATATCATCAGATGTTATCTTTTTACCGTAATCACTCTGCATTTTCGAGAGATTGTTTATTTGCAATTCTTGAGGCACATCTTTCAGCGTAATTCTTTTCAACCTACCCCAATAATTACCAGCCTCTGTGGTGGTGGCACACACGCACACCTTCAGCCAAGTAAGCAGGTGCAAAAACTGATGTTTATCAAAGTGGTTATTCCAACTTCCGATAATGGGCGGAGCGTACATCAGGTCTTCAAACCCAGTAATCTCATGTGTCACTTTAGAATCATTATTGTTCCAACCTTCCCAACCTTCATGCGGATAGAAACCCACACAATAAACTGGTGTGTTATCTATTGGATATCGGGGTCTCATGTTTTCATTCGTCACATTTGGGAAAGCGGCTTCCTCACCTTTAAAATCTATTACGTAATGGCCAGGAATGTTAGTTTCAGGGTCTATGCTCCCTTCTGCTTCTGGATATTCATCTTGATCGAATGAAAACCAAACCATTGCTCTCAGATTATTATCAGCCACCGGTTCCGCATAGTTGCCACTACGAGACATGGGGGCAACCCGTTCCACCTCTGCACGCAAACTAATGCTGTTGTCGTCCATCCATTCTCCCTGTTCCGCGCATGCCATCAAAGACATACAGCCCACCATGGCCATTATAATATATAATATGGTATATATCCCTTTCATAGTTCTCATTCACTAACTGGAATATCTAAATCTTCTTCTCCTATATCTCCGTTACCAGTACCATGCGTAAACCAGTCAGTTTCGCCTCCCAGCGAAATCATTGTGGCTACGCTGATAACATCACCCATCTTAAAATTCAGCAGAATGGTAAATTGCTTACCCATCGTACTTTCAAGGAAGAAGGCGGCTTTTCTTTCTTCATCAGATATAACTCCATCATTGTTCTTATCTACAATATCAGCTATTCTTAAATCAACAGGAATATCCAATGTGCGGTTTTCTGTTTCGATATGTAACGTATATTCGGGCACCATCTTTTCATCTGCATCCTTATAAACACCTGTTACAGGAGCGCACATCACATAAGCCACTTCCTCAATGCCTTTGGTGGGAATAACGCTACCGCCGATTTCCGGATATACGTCATCCGAGGCAGTCTTGTATAAAGACATGTCCACTTCATTGTCATAAGACACCGACCCTACCAAGTTTCCGCTTGTCACACCTCCTACATTAGGTATTGTAACTTTGTTCTTACTCTTGATGGTCAGCGTCTTTATTTTTCCCCAAGCAGCCGCTATAGCTTCCCGCTTCTTCACATCTGTCTCATCCTTGTCTGCTACCACCTCAAAACGGAGCCATGTGAGCAGATGGTAGAAATGGAACGCAGGAGAACTGTTATAATCAATTCCATAAGTTCCGGAAATCTGAGGAGCAAACATAACGTCTTCCTTGCCAGTAAAAACGTAAGAAGCATTCTTATTGTCTGGAGATACTGTCCAAACGTTTCCCCCTGCCACACTTTTAGGGTGCAGACCTATAAAATTGACCGGAATCGGAGTTTCACTCCCAGATGGTTGCTTAGGGTAGATGGCTTCACCCAGCAATTGGGGGTCGCCGCTTATAAAGTGAGCCTGGGTATGAATAGCCACACTACCTGATTTGCCGTTCAATCCTGAATTAGGATATTCACCGGGAGTAGTGGAAGCCCATACCGAAACGTCCAATGGATGCTCCATGGAAGGAGAAGTCAATACCGTACCGTTTCCATCAGTCGGATAAAAAGGTGAACGAGAAGGAACAGCACCATCCACACCAACAGCCAGATAGATGCGGTCTGGTCCTTCATCCATCTGTCCGATGACCTGAATATCATTAGTACAGGCCACCGTGCTTGTCAACACTAAACCAACAACTGTATACAGGAGATTTCTTTTCATCATCATTGCACATCAATTATATGATCGTAGCCTTCCACATCCCAAGGCTCAACAATCACCTTAAAAAGAATTTCTTCCTTATTGTCTCCCAAGTCAAGCATGTAAGTGTATTTTTTTCCTGCTATCCACTCCGTTACACCGGTTGTCGTAATGGAACGGGAAAACTGTTTGGTATCGTTTGTCACGTCTGTATCAAGACCGTCGTCCCATGTGTAATTGACTGTCAGCATCACGTCATCATCTGGATTGGCTGGCGTTGCCTTATGGTCAAACACCTGTGGCATTACCATATAAGGTCCACCGATATCACCACCAAAGTTGATGTCATCCGGAATGGTCTTTGCTACCGGTATGGAAAATGTACCAGGAGTTCCTTTTGGTGTCCATGCAACTACAGTACTGCCATCAGTACTGGAATTCATGGAAGAGGTTCCGTTCAAATAGACATTATCAAATCTGAACCAATTGATTTTCAGATTACGATGAGCTTGTTTCAGTTTGAAATATACAGCCGAGAATGGATGTACAAAGTGCATGTTCACCGACTTGTCCGCTTTGCTTTTGTTTGCTGTATAGGCTATGATGGTTTCTTGTCCGTTCACATCTTCCAATGTAGTTGGCTGCTGCATCTCACAATTGACTGTCAGCCCCGTACCAGGAGTGTAGTTTCCCACTTCTATAATATTCTGCCTGCCGCTGCCCTTCCAAGGCATATAGGCAAAGAAATCCACTGTATTGTTTTGAGGCCAGTAATATTGTATAAAACGGTTGTTTACTTGGTCGTAAAATCTCCAGTTGCCCTTGGTCTCTCCATCGGGCACAAAATACCATGCTCTGCTTCCACCGATGTAGGTTGCACCTGTCTCTCTTAAATAAGCGTGCATCGTAAAGTTACCTCCGCCCTTTCCGGTTTCATCATCATTCAGGAAATCGTCCTCGTCTTCAAAGATGGTGGCCCGCGACTCGGTCATGGGCCTCCAACCATCTACCCCCAGTTCTATTTCCCTGTCTGATAGTTGAAGGTTGTTTTCCAGAACATCTTGGTCTCCACAACCCAATAGAGCAGGGAGCAGAGCGAAAATACATATTCTCGCTACCCGACGAATGGTGATATGTGGGCTTTGTTTTGCTTCCATTTATTTCTTTTTCATCTTCATTAGTTCCCGGGAAGGCGGTCAAGCCCGCCCGGGATTGTTGTTGCGCTGCTATTGTGTTCTAACTACAACTGCATTCTGCGTCTTTGTGATTGGGAGGGGACATTCAACCCCGCCCAACCTATAGCATCATTGGAATTCCCTCCGGTCAGGGACCGGCCGGGGGGAACATAATTACATCTCGTTCAAAGGAACATTAACTACATGATCTGTCTCTTCCCATCCAGAAACGGAAGCTGACAACTTAACAGAAGTCAGGCCAAGATGAAGCACAAAGTTGTAAGCCTTACCTTGATCAAAAGTAAAGGCGAATTCATCAGAAGTGATATCATTTTCAACTACTGATTTGTCTCCGTCCAGATTGGCATCTTCTGTTGTTACTGTATATTTAACTCTAACCTTAACACCCATTGTTGCATGAGGAATAATCATCATGTATTCTGAAGCCGTGTTTAATTGCTGTTTTTCATGTGTTACATTATTCGCTACTGCTTCAAAATCACCAGAAACAGAAGAAAGACTATAACTTGAAGTTGTACCTGAATAGCTACTCCATGCAGATGTATTCATGTTAATAGATGCACTTGTATGGAAATCACCTATCAATTGCACTTCTTGAACAGAAACAGTAGTATTTCCATCAATCACTTTGTCATATTGGCTATCATTGTCTACAACACCATTTCCTTGGTTATTAACTTCATCAACAACAGCCTCTACTTTGAAACCTACGCGAGATAACGCATGCTTAAAATTGAACAGCACGCTTCCTGTTGTGTTCTGCTTAGTCATGTTTATCAAGGCGCTAGCATCAGCCACCAAAAGGTCTGTATGAGCAGTTACGTCCGCAGGAACAGTGAATGTGAGAACAGGGTCACCAGATGCAGCTACCGTAGGATTGGCATCCCAAGGTGCATAGGCAAAGAAACTGAGCTTATCGGTTACTTCATTTGGCCAATATTTTACTGGAGCATAAGTCCAGGTCGATCCATCTGTTGACGTTACATGTTGGTTCTTCATAAAGTTAGGTGTAGAAGAAGCCGGATTGAAATTGCCATTATCCGTATAATAAGCATATACGCCAAAACCACCATCCTCTGCAAGCTTAGCCAGAGTTTCAACAGAATGCGCACGTGTCTGTGCGTCTCTACCCACATAGGTGCCGAACTCAATGGCATTGCCCTGAGGAATGCTAACCATGTTTTCATCATTTGAGCAGCTCGTCATTGTCAGAGCGGCAAGGGCGATGAACCCTGTGAATAAACTCTTTTTCATGTCTAAAACAATTAAAAGTTAATATTAATAAAATAAGTTGTTTTGTTATCTATATACATTATTATATATATGGGCAGTGGAATTACATATTAATGTCTACATTTTCTTCTGGTCCCCAATCGTCCACCGTGGCATCGAAACCACTGCCAGAACCACCTTCCGGTTTTACATCGGGTAGGGGGGAGTCCAAATATATCTCCAGATTTATGGAAAGCTCATGTGTTTCATCCGTGCCTGTCTGCTTTACGAAAGCATCTCCCACCTGGAAGGGGAACTGCAAGATGGTCTTGTTGTCCACAAGGAGCACATCCAGGATGAAGTTATTCTCTTCTGCCAATCCCTGATGGTCCGCCGGCAGTCCGAAACAGGATATGCTACCGAAGATGTAACCTTGCGTGGGATCGGCAGGAGCTACTGTAACAGACCATTTTTCCATCAAGTGCGTTGCCGTCGTGGTGGTATATTGTCTGGTTGCCAGCATACAGCCGTCGGCAAAACCGCTTACAGAAGCTCTGGCAGAACGGAGGTTGTGTATACCCTTCACGTACACCTTTACATTCAGTGTGGAGATTATGTTCAGGGGGACAAGGCTGGAAATGGGGAAAGCCGACTCGTATCGTGTCCTTCCCTGCTTGGTCTGCATGGCCTGCTGCAGTTTCATCTCGTCGGTAGCCTGCACCATCTCGTCAGTCACCACCACATCGGTCTGGCTGTCACAAGCTATCCATTCCGGCTGCATGATAACGATTTCGTCCTCTGCACGTGTCACGTACCATCGGGAAGTCATCTTGTTGCCCTTCACCACAGCCTTGTAGAACTGGTCCATATCGCTGAAATACACAGAACCGAACTCAGTGGGGCTTTGGTTATAGACCAGGGTCTTGTACCTGCCGGCAGGCAGGGCCATGGTCGCATAGGATATTTCGTTGGAAAGCACCGTCCTGCATTGCATTTCCGGATCTTCCGGATATACCATCACACTCATTCCGGTTAGGGTTTCCTCGTGGAACTGGCTCCAGTCCACGTCCACTCTGACAAGAGCATCATGCGGATGGCGGAAACACAGGTCCTTGTGCTCGCATGACATCGTACCGAATAGCACGAGGAGCAGGACACCGCATCGCAACAAGGCGGAAAGGAAATTGAAACGTCTCATCACTTCTTGCCTCCTTTCCTTTTGCTTATGTTGTCACTGCCCAGTAGCCATACCAACGTTATCTCTGCCTTGGTGGGGCCGAAATAGCTTACCTTCTTCTGGGCTTGCCACACATAGCAGTCATCAATAAGGCGATACTCATTGTGTATGCCCCTGAGATAACCCAAACCTATCACGAAATCCAGATTCAGCCTCTTGGCTATGGGCAAAGAGTAACCGTATTCCAAACCTACGCTATAGGAAGGCCTGTCGAAAAGCCTCTCTCTGGGATTGCCCGACATATAACCGGAACTGCCCAACATGAAGTCGTAAGTAAGAATCTGCCCGTACAATCCTACGTGGTGCCCGGAAAGAGGCTTGGCCTTTGCCTGTTTGCCCAGCCACATGCGCAGAGCCACTTCACCGCCGTACGTGCGCCAGAACCACTTCTTGGTGTTCCACCATGCATACTGCCAGTTGGCGGCAATGCTCCACTGCTTGCCCAGATAAAACTCTCCACCCAGGCTGGGCACAAGAGCCGCATCGTAAAGCAAGTTGGTCTTCAGTGCCCAAACGGGCAATTTACGCTGCTTGGCTACAGGAATCGGTTCAATTGGCACTATGGTGTCTACGAGTACTACCGAATCCTGCGGCTGGACAATCTCAGGAAGCGGCTCTACTGTTTCTTCTGTAAATATAGTGTCCTCACAGAGCTCTGGAGTTGGAACAAAGACACAAACCCAAGTTGCAACACGCAACTGGGGCATGTGATTCCTAATAATCCATTTCCAGGTATAGCTGTTATCTATGTTCTGCAGACGCCACTTCTTGGACTCGGTATTGACCTTTGAGTCCAGGATTCTCAGAACCTTGTCACGATTCTTCCGGTGATAGTTTTCTTGGATTTCCTTTCTGAGGCCCTCCCAGTTCTCACCCATTGGGCGGAGGATGATGTTCTCGGGTCTAAGGACAGAATCATTGGGGAGGTTGTCAAGAATGAACTGACGCGCAACCTTGGCACGCTCACGAGCCAGGAACTTATTGCGGCGGGGAGTTCCTTCAGGCGAGGAGTAGGCATAGACAACAATGCTGTCTATACGGGGAGACAACGACATTATCTTTTTGATACGCGCCATCTGCCTTTCGTTGTCGAGATAGTCTTCCTGCAAATCGACACGATCCCTATAATAATATAGGTAATAGTGATCACCTTGCGTGCTCACTGTATCCTTGTCTGCACGACAATACACCGTTGTCATGCATAAGGAACACAATAATAAGATGATCAACCTCAACATCCTTGCAACAATCTCCTAAACAAACTAAACCTTATATACAACGTAACCAGAAACCAGTTCTGTCACGGTTGAAACCTACTCTCCCTTATGTAGTCCAAAACGTTTTCGGGCACAAAGGCAAGACTTTTTAACTAAATTATATGCTTTACAGCATGCAATTTGCCGATTTACCCCCCCCCATTAACATTTGTTAACTCTGGAATGCTAACGAAGGTAAAGCGGGAACGACCGTCGCCAGCATGACGATTGGTGTTACACGACTGCCGTACACAGCATAGATTTTGCTACATACCAGCAGTGCCGGCATCATCCTTTTTTGGGGGAAACCCTATCATGGACCTTCTTTCTTAGCATATCATTTTGCGAACAGGAACGACCATGTCCGTTTGAGTCGGCAAAATTACAACATAAGGCATAGATAATAAAATTATCCGCGTTGTCGTTTTACAACACAGGCGTTGCATTTTTACAAAAATTATAAAGTCAATGTAAAGGCTTGCAAAAAGACAAGAAAATCGCCCATTTCATCGAAGAAACGGGCGATTCATCTATTTTAATCCTTTAATAAACTCTGTTGGGGTGAAACCTGTAATTTTTTGAAAGTTTCTCCATGCTGTGGACCTTTGTCGGTAGCCGACATAGTTGAATAACTCATTAATATTTGCTTCGGGATGGCGCTTCATACTCTCCACGACATAGTTAATGCGACGATGTGTGATGTAGTCCACGAAGGTGCGTCCAGTGTTGCGTTTGAACGCTTCGCCAACATATGTGCGGTTGGACTCAAGCTGCTCCGAAAGCGAAGTAAGACTAAGTTCCGGACTACGCCACTTGCCATTGCTCTCGAGCAGTAGTGCAATGTGTTCCCACAGAGTATCATCTTCTGAAACTACATCGTTGCCATGAGTATTAATGTCAATAGAAGAAGACGGCAGAAGACGCTCGTAGAGCTCGTAGTTTGTTACAAGTATAAAGAAGAGCATCCACAGCAGATCATGTATGAGCACCAGCCAGTACATATGAGTCATCTGTGTTAGAAAGTGCACAAGACCTATTATGCAGAAGCCGGAAGAATAAGTGAGAATAAACTTGCGGTCGGCGGAACTGTGATGCCAATCATAAGGAACCAGAAAGAGCGAAAAACTATAGAACAACATGACGATGAGGGTGAGGAGACGAAATTGTACATTGAACTCACCAAGGTGTTCCCACAGATCAGCATAATTTAAAATAGGAGTATATTCGATGCCTGAGCACATACCTATAAGCACCAACACAAGCAAAGGCGCAAAAAGCATGGTGTATATTTTGGCACGACTGACAGTAGGCCGCATCACCTCCAAAGGATATAGGAAATAGGTCATCTGAATGAGAACAGGCACAAAAATGTGCTCTGGTTCCAGAAACGCTCCATCAGCCGTAGTTGTCTTTTGCCAAGTACGAAAAATAAACATAAAAGCAAAAATTGCCCCTATCCAACATAGCACAGCCTGTATGTTACGAGAGCAGTCGCCCGTCTCGCTGCGTCGTCTCCACAAAACGATACCGCACCATAAGAAAGTTACGGTCTTCAATAGCAAAAGTATTGTTGCAATATATCTCATGCACTCATTCCTTTATATACTACACCTTATATTGTATATAGTCCCGAATTGTGTTTACAATTGTGTTTACAAATATATAACACTTATATAACAAAAGCAAGAAAACGGGAGAAAGATTATGATTTTAACGCGCCAAAACAAACAGTACCTTCGGCTAAGCCAATGGTACGAATAAGCGAGAGAAGTACAAAATAAATTTGGATTTTTTTTTACTTCCGAGCAGAAGTACCTTCGACCGAAGGTCAAGGGTACGAATAAGTGAGAGATTTTCCGAAAAAACGGTTAAGCGAAAGCAGAAACATGGTAGGGACGCTGCGTGATGTTGCCCATACTATTCTCTCTTATCTTTAGTTCATTGCAAAGATATGATTATTTTTTAGATACCATGTCTAAAGTGGTGAAAAAATCATCGTTTTAGACATCATATCGGGCAATAGCACGTCTAAAGTAACGAAAAAGTCATCGTTTTAGACCACTTGCCTATTTTGACACATTCTCGCTCCCATGGAGTTTCAAGCATCACAGACTTTAGTTACAACTGAATATTGTTATTGTTCTTTGCTCTTGGTACTTGGATGCACAAATTCTCAACGCACCACAGCACGCACGGTGTGCCCGTAGTAGCGGTTGTAGTACTCCGTGAGGCGACCGCCCGAATCGAAGTACAGGCGCCACGCGCCGTATGAATTGCCCTCGTAGAGCGAAGACAACCAGTAGTTACCGCAGGAGCCTGCGCTGCCGAGTTTGCCATCGTAGCGATAGCCGGCAGCAGGTAGGAAGATGGAATTGCCGTTAGGACCGGTTACCTTGTAACCTCGGGTTCCGTTTTGGGTGGTCCATGTCCAGGTGCAGTTGTTTCTGAGTTCTTCCTGTTCATCATAGGTGGGCATGCGCCATTCTTTACCCATATTGACATAGGCGGCATCGTCCTCAAGGTCAAGGACGGTTTTGTTATCTATGGTGCCGTAAGAACTATTGGTACAGTACTTGGTTAGGGTATTATCATCGCCTCGGAACCACTTGTAGGTGCTCCAGTCGTAAATACTCTTTGTTGTGGTTTCGCCCCAGGCGAAATAGTCGCCGTAGGCCTCGGGAGAGTCAGCACCGACATTGCGGTCAGCCCACAGGGTTCCGCTGGGGAGACCGAGGTCGACATATTTATACTCCTTTTCAGGAGACTCGGGAAGTGAGAATGTGATGGAGTCTACCTCGGACAAGGAGCGCTGGACATACTTTCCGTCCTTCCATTCATAAAAATACTGGCCTTGTGCCATGGCACCAAGGACAAAGGCAAGCAGTGCAATAAGAGTAAATATCTTTTTCATCGTTTAATGTTTTATCGGGTTGTTGTTTTAGGGGTTAGACACTCTATAACTAATGCCTGTACTGGTGCGTACCACCAGGACGCCTGTGGCGTTCAGGGGATTGCTGATACACAGGACTATGCGCAAACACACTTCTACAAGCACCCACTTGTAGAAGTGCGAATTGCATGCTCTGTTCCTGTCCATAACTACTTTAAAGCAGTGATTTTACCACCGCAAATGTAGTGATAAATCTGCAAATGCGCAAGGTTGGTGAGTCTTTTTATAAATCTACGTTTCTTAGGGGTTTCCGAGTAAAAGTACCTTAGACCGACAGGTCAAGGGTACGAATAAGCAAGAGAAGACTATTATACGCGCGCGCATACGAAAAGGCACACAATGACTGCATCAACGTCATTTTTTTCTTCTTCTCTTGCATTAGTCAAGCATTTATGATACTTTTGTGTGCCGAACATACAAATATTTCCACACGACAACGCATGACCATAACCCTTGCCTTCGACTCATTCAAAGGTTCGCTTACCTCCGAAGAAGTGGCGGATGCCTTTCAGGAAGGATTGCTCAGCGCCCTACCCCACTGCACCGTAAACAAGGTGTGCATAGCCGACGGTGGAGAGGGAACCGCAGAAGCACTTGTCAGGACCTTGCATGGGGAATGGTGCGAGACAACCGTATCCGACCCGCTCGGACGCGACATCAAGGCACGGTACGGTATCATCAGGCACGAACATACTGCCATCATGGAAATGGCATCGGCAAGCGGTCTGCCCCTGCTAAGTCCCGAGGAGAGGAACCCCATGAAGACCACGACATACGGGACCGGCCAACTCATTGCCCATGCCATAAGCCAGGGATGCAGGAAGTTCCTCATAGGCATAGGCGGCAGCGCCACAAACGATGGCGGCACAGGTATGCTCCGTGCCCTTGGCTACCGTTTCTTGGACAAGGACGGGCAAGAACTTGCCGGTGGTGGAGAAATCCTTGGACATATCCACAGGATAGACGCATCACAGGCACTGCCACAACTCAGCGAATGTCAGTTCACGGTAGCATGCGATGTAGACAATCCGCTTCACGGTCCCAATGGAGCCGCCTACATCTTCGCACCGCAGAAAGGTGCCGATGCGGAGATGGTCGCGCTGCTGGATAAAGGTCTGCATGTTTATGCCGAAGCGATACAACGGTCACTCGGCAAGGACATAGCACACATTCCCGGAGCAGGTGCAGCCGGCGGCATGGGCGCTGGCATGATGGCCATGCTCGATGCACGTTTGATGAAAGGCATAGACCTGGTTCTCGACGCCATAAATTTTGACGACATCATCAAGGGCAGCGACCTTGTTGTCACCGGCGAAGGGCGCATAGACCGTCAGACCCTCATGGGCAAAGCACCCGGAGGAGTGCTGAAAAGGGCAACAGCCCAAGGCGTCCCCACCATAGCCGTAGGCGGTTGCATACAGTGGTGCAGGGAACTGCAGGAAAGCTGTTTCAGAGAAATCCTCTCCATCAACCCCGACAACCTCCCCGAAGAACTGGCCATGCAGCACGACACTGCCATGGAAAACGTCAGGAGGACAGGCAGGAAGATTGGCAAAAGTATCTGCTACGGGAGCCAGTCCTTGACGTAGCGCACTCGGCTTATGCTTTCGCCTACGCTACCCAAGGTGACACGGTCGCGATAGATGAACCAAGAATAGAAATGGGAGGTGCCGGAGCGGTCGTACTGGTTACCATAGTAACCGAATGAATAGTAACTGCCAACCAACGAACCGCTACCGCCCCACCAGTTGGTGTTACTGCCACAGTACAACTGCATCACCACACCCTCGCGAATATTTGGGATACGGTAACCTGCCTCGGGAGCATGCGTAATGCCGTTCTCCAGATTTCCTTTCAGGGCTATATAGGGAGAGGCATTGTTTCCTATGGGATAATTGGTGCTTAACGGTCCTGTCTCGAATCCATAGTACAGGCGGCTCATCACCGAGTACTCGTCGCCAGGCACCAGTTCGCGTGTGGTGTAATAACGCAAGGACTCCTCGTTCATGTTTCTGAAATCGAAACGATAAACGGAATTGGCATTTAGCGTACCTGTGGTTTCCTCCGCAATCACCAGTTCATCTTCCGGATAATTCATGCCAGGTGAAACAATGCTGGAAGACGAAGGAAGTTTCATACCAAGATTTCGTACACAACGTACCGGGGAATAGGCCGGTTTGTTGTAATGCGACTGATATTCGCCTGTAGAAGCACCCTCTTCTGCCCACACTATAACAGGCATGTTTCCTGCCACCTGCCCATTTGCCGTACTGCTTACCACATGCAGGCGCCAGGGATACACACCGTCAAATGCGCCACCCACGACTGGCGTATTTGGTTCTCTGCTGGCCTCGATTGGATACAGCTGGGCTTCCGAACTAAGTCCCTGGTCGCCCAGGAACAATCCGCATAACTGATCCAACGATGCGATATACCAACGCAGTTCCTCTGGGTCAATTATGCCGTCACCGTCCGTGTCCCTATTGCGCAAAAGCACAGAATACAAACCTGCCCTGTAAATACCCTTCAACTGAGGTTCAGAACCGGAATAGTCGATAAAAGTATCCCAGCGCAAGCCAGAATTCACCGTCTTGCCGTTGCCAACACCCATTACCAGATTCAGCAGGCAGGCCGTATTGTAGAGGCCATCTGACTTGGAGGTATTGTCCGGAGTGTATGACGTTATCTTGTATGTTGCTCCGGAGTTCATCCTCTCGTCCGAGTGATAGAACCATCCTATGTTATATGTTTCGTCCTCCGTTTCGCATCCCCATGCCTGATTCAAGTCGGTCCTGGACATGTTTATGTTGTACGGAGTCTGGATGGAGCGCTGTCTGATGGTAAGGATGCTGCCCGTGAGGGAACTGTCCCCGTCCTTGCTTCGCTGGTTCTTGCACAGGATGTGCATCAGGCGGTTAGGCTGGTTGGCAAATTTCTTCCACAGGATGTCCGAGTCGTCGGGATTCATGGGATTGGTGTAGTAATAGAATTCGTCCACGAAGACGGTCAGTTTCATCTCTCCGTTGTTGTCGTACAGACTTGGTTCGCCTGCCCTCCACTTCAAAGTCTCCGCCTTTATTGTCGCCAGTACGTCGATGACCGTCTTCAGCCTGCTTTTGTCCGCAGGGTATCTCTGGCATCCTTCACTATAGAGTCCGCCATCCTCCATCTCGTTGAGCATGAACTCCACCCATTTGTAATCCAGGTCGTTGTATATCTCCTGTCCTAAAGCATCCTTCATGGGCACGCCCTCTCTGCCGAAAGGAGTTCGCACATACCAGGTCATGTTCTCCACATCCACCTCACTGGCCTTGATAGTATATACGCGCTGGCCATAGTGGGCATCGAATGTGTATATATCCTCCTCTGCCTCGTAGAGGTGCCCCATGGCACCAGGTTGGTCCTCGTCAATACCGGCAGTATTGTCGTTGGAGGTCTCCACCTCCACCTCAATCTTGTCCACACCCTTTATGTTGACGGTGTATTTGTAGTGAGTATTTCGGCACACGTCGTAATTGTCCTTGTCGGTGGCGAAATCACCGAGATGCACCACGTATGTCACATCTGCAATAAGGTGTTGCTCGGTGGTCAGGCCCGGATCCACCACCATCTTCAACTCGCCCTTGATTATGATATACGTAGCCTGCTCCGGAGCATATTCCCACATGCCTCCCTCTGTATTATATTGGCCGTAATTTTCTGCCTCTGGATCATCTGTGTACTTTATGCGTCTGTCCCGGTTATGATAATTGCCACCCACGCTTTTTTTCCTGTAGGCCGACTTCAGATTCTCCAATGTGTAGAACGAAAAGCCGTGTAGCACACCACCCGTAGGATTGCCATTCACCTCCTCGTTCTCTGTGGTTTCAAAGTTTTTGGGGTTGGTATTGAAGAAACCGTCCTCTGAAGGTTGCGCTCCGCCGTTGCTTGGCATAAGCAAGCAAGTCTTAGGCAGGTTTATCACCTGCCACGACTCCGGGCTAAAAGCCTCAACCCTCTGGTTATCGCTCTCCTCCGTAGGGTTTACCCTCACATTAACCTGGACCTTGGCATCCAGCCGTTCCAGCATTATCCTGCCGTCAGGCACCGTGATAGTACCATCCTCTGATATGCCCACACCGCTTCTGCTGCCGGTCATCATAAAGTATCCTGCATTGCGCTCGGGCAAGTCCTGGTTCAAAGACACCAACAGACTGTTCAACTCTTCCTTGCTGCGTACCAGTCCCAAGCGGTCCTCTGACAAGTTCATAAAGTCCAGGTCGATATTGGCCACAAGGACTATCTCCGCGCCGCCTCCGGAAACGGTAGGGACGCAAAGGTGCAAGGTTCCATGCGTTTGTCCGGAACTTCCGTCCGACGGCATATTGTCCACCTCCCAATACTCCTTATTGCCTGTCTGGTCCAGGTCGTCGGCATCGAAATAGCGTCCATATACCTTTCTGCCGTCAGCAAAAAGATAGACGTACATATTCCGCACCATAGACTCATAGTGAATATCATAGGTACTGCGTGTCGTGATTTGGATTTTCTCATGCTCTACAGAACCAAAAGGAAGCGCCACCACCACCTCCTTGTCACCTACATTTGCAGGCGACACGAGTTCATCCTCTGTACAGGCTACCGGAAAGATGCATGCCAGAAGCAATATGCCCAATATACGTATCCAGTCTTTCATCATATAATCCCTCTCACTCAAACGTCACCTCACCATCTACTTCATTCCAATCCGAAACTTCGAACTCCACCTCACCGCTCTTATCATTATAGGAGACATTCACCAGTATATTCACGAAATCGTTTCTGTTCAGTCTCTGCATAGGAACGGACTCGCCGGTTTTCTTGTCTACCGTCGTTATCGGTATGTCTGCCTCATGCTTCACATCACTGCTCTCCGTTGAGGCAGTTACCCTGTACAGGCGGAAACGCCTGCTGTTTCCCGACGTAGCGCCTATAGGCGTACCGCCATTGTTGACTGCAAGATAGTAACTGCTGGACGTAGACCTCAGCAGCATGTATCTCATGTAGGAACCTGTCTGGGACAATGTGAAATAGTCCGTACTTCCTGCAACACTCACCATCGGCACGGTATTGTTCTTTACTCCCGAACTATTGATAGTGTATCCGCTTCTTCCCACAGACTCTATCCTGTAACTATTTCCGTTTGTCCTTACAAACCTCCACACACAGTTGTGGTCCAGTTCTCCATCTGACATATGAGATTCCGCAGATGCCAATGCATCCGAACCATTGTCATAAAGATAGCGTCCGGCATTGGCATTGTATATTACATAGAGTCCGCCATCCTCCACATCGTTCGGATTTGTTATGTAACTGCTTGCCACCGAATAATATGTTTCCGACACGCCTCCGCTATACTTTACTCCCAGTGTGTACTGATATGTCCCTCCGTTGCTTTCAAGCATGTAGGCATCAAAGACCGTTGCCTCCGCAACGCTATTGTCCTCCCCTATTCCTGCAACAACAGTATTCTGTACGAACGGCGTAACTGCATCGTCCGATGTAACCGATGGCATTACATCGGCAACTCCTCCCTCATCAAACAAATCCACCGTACTCTGTGTGAACTTGCCGGCAAACTGCAACTTGGTTATCTCCAAATCCGACCGGCTTTGATTCCTTATATTAATACGTATGCGCGCGTAAGTCCTCACCAACTCCCCCGATACCGTATTGACACCCGGTTTCAGGACAATGTCTTTTTTTAAAGACAGCGGGTATGGAGTTCCCTTGGCACACAAGCCGGAGGAAGAAGACGCAATACTGATCCTTTCCGTTACGTCCGCGATGTCAGCCAGATGTCCTGCCGTCGAGGCATCGTATTCTCCATAGTTGGCCACGGCATACAACTGATAGTTCCTGCTATAGTCCAGTTTGTTGAAACTGACCGTAGCCTCAGTACATCCGAGACTAAAACGGGAATCACCAGCCTCAAGCACTTCCGATGCCACTACGGTTCCGTCGCTTACCAGGAAAACCGCCAAACGGTACATCCGCCTGCCATCTACCACCTCTTCCAGTTGCGACACCTCGCCGTCATCGTCCAGATCCTCCACGCCCCTTGTTTTTTCCAGACGGATGTCCCCATTCCTGAGCATTAACGTCAGTGAAGTACCCTGCTCCACATCCGTTTCTGGAGCAAGTTCGGCACAGCCGCCCATAAGCAGCATCACACACAAGACGTAAAGGAGCATCAACCTGTACTTCATTCTTCTATAATGTTCTATAAGACGATATCGTAGACGGAATCCAGTTGGTTCCACTTGGCTATACCCAGTTTCAGCGTCACCTCGGCACCGTCTATAACCAGTACATAGGTGTAGCGCATGCCGTGCTCATAGGTGATGGCAGGAATATCCACGCTGAACACCTGCTCGCCGGAACTCTTCAGGGTGTAGCAGAACTGCAACGTACCCTGCCTTACTGTCTGCGGGACAACCAACAGCCATCCGTTGTTGCCGGTGTATTCTATACCTGCAGTCGTTCCGTTAGACGTGTACAATATACCTTCTGTCATGAAACCGACACCTATGTTTTCCCATCTGTACATGGGTGTCGACACAGATTCGTAGGTGTACCATGTTATTTTAGGATCCTTGTTCCCGGAATGGACAAGATATCCGGAAGGCGAGAACAGGTCCGTGCCTTCGCCCGTATTCTGCAACCAGCATGACGTTATCCCATCTCCATCCGGAGGGGTATAGCCATCCTCTGCCCTAACTTTGAACCTCAGGGCAGAAAAGACATGCTGCATATTCAGGTTCACAGGTCCCGAAAGCACATCCGTACGTGTATCCACGTGTGTGGCGGTCACCAGCATGTCCGTCTGTATCACGGAGGTATTGACCGGACCTCCCTGTATTATGGTGGCATCCATTTGGGTCATCAGACTTGTCATCAGCGCCTGTGGATAGCATGCCCTGAAGTCATATCTGCCTCCAATCTGCCACATGCGTGCTTCGCCAGGATAGTTCCATTCGTTGTACGGATTGGAGTCCACCGACTTGCGCGCATAGGTCAGAGGTGTTGCCACGAATTCGGAGTAGACATTCGTCTGCCCCCCCTCGTCAATGGCGTATTGTCCCCAAACTCCGATGCTCTCACAATTCCCGTGTGCATCGGGGGTGCATGAAGTGCGCAACACATTGTCGTCCACCAATGCCCTGGTCACCTGAACCTCATCCGAACAGACGCCCCACCTTATGGCAGGACCCTCCGGTTGTGGCACAGGAGTTTCCGCCCCTTCGCTGCATGCCTGCAACAAGGCAGGCAGCACCGACAGGCATAGCACCCTGCGTATGGTATTGCGCACTTGGGAAATCATGTACACTACAAACTGAACTTCCGACTCTCAGTCATCCCCGGATGCAGGCTCTGGAACCCGCATCCGGGGAATTTGATATTCGTTTTACAAAATCTATTACAATTCTATTACGACAACATCATGCTCCACCCACTGGTCAGTGCTGGGAGAGAAGTAGATCTTATCCTTATCGGCAGTACCCTGGCTATACACCAGACGGTAGGTGTAGCGTACACCCATCTTCCATTCGTCCACGTCGTTATTGGAAAGGTCCTTCCACTCATTGAATTTGGCTATCTTGCTGTGCTGATTACCATTAACGGTGTAGGTTACCTTCACGCATGCATCGTCGGTCAGTTCCTGAGGCATCAGCAGCAACTGGTGTGATTCCTCGTTCTCATCGGCAGCATCCGTATCGCTTGCGGCAAGCGAAGCCACATACTGGGCAGAGAGCGGGAACCCTACGCTGCCATGGAATCCCACATAGCCATTTGCCTCATCTATAATATCACTGTCCAGAGTCCATTTGGGGTCAACATTGGTTCCTCTTTCGTACTGAGAATAGTCGGAAGTGTTTTCTACCAGGTTTTCAGCGAAATCACCCTTGTACTTCACACCATAGACCTTGATTTCCTTCAAAACGACGTCTGCATCGGTCTCGTTCTGGATTGAGAAACGGACAGATGAAAGGGCATGCTGGAACTGAATGGGAATACCACTGTAGTAGCTTGCACCCTGGAGCATGTCGGCAGAAGTCTTGTTGGTTGTTCTGATGCTGAACAAGAGGTCGTAGTGCTTGGCGGCATTACTCTGTATTTCAAAACCGGTAATGGTCAAACCGTTTGCGCCATACGTCCTCGTAGCGCTGCCAGGCAACTCCAAGTCAGCAGGAGAACTTGCGGCAAATGACATCTTGCCAGCAGGCCAGTAATAGTAATCGTTTTCTGCTGTTTTGGGTGCCCAACCGTCCACGCTCTGGTCGTACTTGACGGGGGTGTCGTTGATTGCGTGTGCCTGGGCAGAAGCCCAACCTGCAAAATCTCCATCGTGCTGAACTGCATAAATGGTAAAGTCCTCCTCCTTGGGATACTTGTAAACGGTGGTTGAACCTTCATAGGTATGGTTTCCCACCTCGCCGTAGTAATTAGCTCTGGTGCCAGAGTTGTTCATCAGTACGGGAGAGTCGAAGGTCAACTTCACGGGACCTGTAACCTCACCTGCATCATTCGTCTGTTCAGACACACAACTTGACAAGGCAACGCCTGCCAATGCAATAATCAAAACTCTTTTTTTCATAGTAAATGAAACGTTAAGTTAATAATTGGGTTAAAGTTATTAATGTTATTTGTTACTCTTATAAATATATATCTGATTCTATGTCCGTCCAGTCGTCCACACCGGGAGTCATTCCTCCGCCTATTACGGAATCGTCCGGCGGGACTATCTCCACCTCGTGCTCCAGCAATATCCATTGGTTGTCACGCACCATGGGCGTAGCAAACATATCCGTTATATCCACCTGCTCCACCTGCGTGGTACCGTCTACCTTGGAGAACTCAAAGGTTACGGTAAGCATATTTCTCTCCTCGGCCAGTTTGCCGAAGGTACTGAATGTGGTATAGAGCACTGCCGTGGTGCTTTCTCCATCGGAAGAGCGGCTCCGGCTGGCCTGCTTCAGAGAGAAAAGCACATACGCCGGGTCCGAAGCAGCCATGCCGTCGTATCTGTGCATGTACGAAGAGCCTGCCATACCGCTGAGCACCGAAACTGCCGAGCGTGCCCATTCAATGCCCTTCACCTTCAACTGTATGTAGTAACTCCGCACCATGCTGCGGGCCCTGAAGTGCTCTCCTTTGGCATTGCGCAAGGTGTCCACGCCCTGACTTTTGCCTACAACAATGTTCTCCATCATTTCGTGGAACATGTGGTCGGGTTGCTGGCGGATGGAACCGGCATCTATTCTCTGCATCAGTTCCGGCATATACTTGTGGTAGTAGTCGCTCGCGCGGTTTGTATAAGCCTGCATCGTATAATAGTCGTTCTCGTTACGTACCATAGTATATGGGGCGCCATAACTATATACCAGCAGGTTATATGTGCCGGGAGGGGCATTGATGTAGCCATCAATATAATAACCGTTCTCGTCCGTACCCTGCCGCTGCAGATATCTCTCTGCCACCACCTTGCCTGTCTGGGGATCGGCCAGCACGGCACGCACCACCCTGGGGCTGGAATAATTCGGACGTTCGTACTGCTCGTTATAGAATCCGAATGTCACATTCCTGAGGTTTTCGTCCAGGTATACGCGCAGATAGTGTGCATTTGCCGGGTCCTCCAGCGGACGGTGTTCGCAGGAAAGCAGCAAGAAGACCATGGCGCATGCGTACAGCAGCGGATATAGGGGTTTCATCCTCATTTGCGGCCTCCCTTCTTCTTTGTCGTCAGCAGGATGGGATACACCAGGGATACCTGCAACTTGGTGGGGCCGAAGTAGTGCCAGCGCCCGTGCTTCACGGGGTCGCGCCACAGGATTTCGTAGTCTTCGCTGGGCTCGAACTTGCGATAGGCTATGGAAGCATAACCTACAGACACGGAGAACTCCATGTTGAAGCGACGGCCCAAAGGCATGGAATAACCGTAACTCAGGCCTACGCTCCAGTGCTCGCCCTGATGGCAGATGTCACGCCCCCACTCGAAGTCCCATTTGCCGGATTCGGCATACAGGCCCACAAAGTGCCCCATCAGCCTGTCGCGCTGCACACGCCTGCCCATCTGCGGACGCGGTTTGGGTTTGAACCACCAACGTCCCTCGCCTCCTATGCTCAGGAAACGGATGCAGTACTGGTTGTCGGCCTCGCCCCATGTCCACCATGGAAACTGATGGTACCATAGTGCAGAGAACCTGTCGCCAATAGGCACCTCTATGGAATAGTTCACCAGGCTAAGGGCGTCGTACAGGAGATTGGTCTTCAGAGCCAAAATGGTCTTCTTCTTGTATGAAACCTCGGTAACCGGCAAGGGTTCCAGTGCAGGCAAGGTGGGCATCTCCACCCTAATGTCGGGCATCGTATCCGCCACAAATTCCGGTATGGGCTGGTACACGCACAGCCAAGTGGCCACACGCAGGGCAGGCATGTGATGGCGGATTATCCAGTTGTAGGTAAAACCGTTGTCCAGTTGCTTCAGTCGCCACTTCTTTGTCTCTGTGGGAACGTCAGCACGCATGATTTTCATCACACGGTCCCTGTTCATCAGATGGTAGTTGGCATCCAGTTCCTCATACAGTCCTTCCCAGTTCTCGCCCATAGGATGCAGGATGATGTTCTGTGGCAGCAGTACACTGTCGTTGGGCAGGTTGGCAAGGATGAAGTCGCGTGCCACCTCGGCACGACGCCTTGCAAGCCAATCGTTGCGATGAGGTGCACCCTCGGGCGATGCATAGGCGTAAATGGCAATGCTGTCTATGCGTGGCGAACGGGCAAGGATGTCCCTGATACGTGCCATCTGCAGGGCATTGTCAAGATAGTCTTCCTGAAGGTCTATACGGTCGCAATAATAGTAAAGGGCATAGCGGTCGCTGTTTACACTGTCCGTCACGCCATGGGCATGGCATGGATAGCATAAACAAATAACCGAAAAGAAGAAAACGAATAATGCTCTCAACCCTATTGACTCCCTAAAATATATTATCCTCTACAGATACCTTTTTATCTTTCTGATACTACACACTACCACATGGGAGGGGTAAATATCGTTACAAAGGTAGCGCTTTTATCTGTGAGAAGTCATAACAATATTGCCTGTACCCCCCCCGTTAACAAATCTTAACATTTAACATGTTTTAAGGACTCTGCACTGCACATAGCCCGCACGTCATGTGCAATACAATGGAGTATTATCAAGTTCGAGCCCGCCAATCCCTTCGGCTATTCCTGAACCCCCAAATTGGTCTTCCCGAGGACCGAGGCGAGAGTTCCCGGTTCTTTCGGCCTGGTCCTCGGGAGGACCGACCCTTGACGTCCCGAGGGCATTTGTCATGCTCCTCAGCGGGACATTGTTCCATAGATACGAATCCACCCCCAAGTGGCATGATAAAAACATTTGGGCGACCAGAGGATTGCCCCTGGCCGCCCAAATGGGTTTGATGTATTGACACTCCATCTTCTGTAGGGACGCAGCGTGCTGCGTCCGAGAGTGCTGTCAAGGGGGGTATTGGCGGGCGCTGCACGCAGCGTCCCTACCGCCTCACTTAACTACGACCATAACTGCATTCAAGTTGCTGGCGTCCGACTCTTTGTAGGGACGCAGCGTGCTGCGTCCGAGAGTATTGTCAAGGTCTTATTGGCGGACGCTGCACGCAGCGTCCCTACCATGCTCTCACTTAATTACCACCTTCTTGCCGTTCACGATGTTGACACCCTTTACAGGGGCTGAGAGGCGACGTCCGCTCAGGTCGTAGATTTCTGTTTTCTGGTTTCCGCTTTCCGTTTTCAGAGTTTCCACGATGCCGGTAGCGTTGTTCTGCTCCATGGTGAAGGTGAGTGTGGAACCTCCATCGGTGGCGGCAGAGGCGTTGACCCAGTAGCCCAGTGTGCCCTGTATGTCGTTGAGGTAGCCAAGAGAGTTTGCTGTATTGCGCAATACAAGGTGGCCGTTGTTGTCCTCCAGAACGAAGTAGGGGGCAGACTCGAAAGCAACGGGACTGACGTGGCCGTTGTTGGTAACGGTACCGCCCACGGCCTTTTCCTCGCCAAGGGCAAGGTTCTGTACCTTGTAACCCGTGTAGGGGTTGCCCACGAAGGCAAACAGGGTCTTGTCGCCCGTCTGCTTGGAGGTGGCGCAGGGGAACTTGCCGGTAGAGGCATCGTAGTGGGGATACTTCGTGCCACGGATGGTGAGCGAATACCACACGCCCTGGTCGAAAGAGGCGGAGGGCAGGAAGGGGATGTCCTCGCTCAAGGTGCAGGAGATGACGAAGTTCTTTCCTGCATCCTCGGCAGTTGCCTTGCGCTCGGGAGCACCGCTTGCGCTGACGTATGCCGGTTCATAGACGGGTGGGAAGTTCTCGCCCACGTATGCCACATCGTTCTGAGTGTACCATTCCGTGTCGCCATACATATATGTATAGGTGATGTCCAAGGGAGTGGCATCGGTGGGCTGTGTATCGCCCACTATGCGGACGTACTTGCCACCGGTAATCTCGGAAATGGTCAGAGGCACGTACACCATGGAGTAGCCGCCGGGGGTCTCCTCGTAGAAGAAGCCCAGACGGCCGTCATTCTGCAGGGTGAAGGTGCTGTAAGCGGAGCCTGACTGGGTGGTGCTCACCACCATGCCCTTCTGCCAGCCGTTGGCAAAGGTTGCCACGTCGTTCTTGCCTGCCTTCTGGTAACTGTAGGGGCTGGTAATGTCCTTGAAGTAGAAACCTACATTGCGGCGCACGTCGCCCTGGTATTCTTCCAGACCGAGAGGCAGTGACTGGAGGGCGATGTTGCAGAGGTTGCCGTCCGCATCCTCCACCTGATAGGTGGTAATCTCGCCGTTGGTTCCGTTCCAGTCGCTGGGAGCAGGGATGTTGCTGTTGGTGCCTGTGCCCCATGAACCCTGGCCCTTCTCTATGTCGGAATAGGTGAAGATGTTGTAGTAGCGTCCGTGAGGCTTGCGTGCAGACATGATGACGTCGCCGTTGGGCAGTTCCTCACACTTGGGTTCGTTGGCGTTGCCGAAGTTGGGGAAGGGCATGTCCTCGCGTGTGCCCAGGATGTGCCACGTCAGGCCGAAGTCGTCGGAGTATGCCACACGGTTGTGCATGTCCTTGCTCCACAGGGCGGCATAGATGCGGTAGTACTCGCCCACCTTTATCTTGGAACTCTGGAAGATGCGGCCCGAGCCGAAGAAGAAACTCTGTGCGGTGTACTGGTCGGTGCTGGTCTTGTCGCCTGCCTTGTAGGCCTCGGTGTCCCAAAGGCCGTAGAACTCCTCGGTGATGTCGTCATAGATGGAGTCGCGGCCCTCTACCACGCTATGGTAGGTCTCGCCTCCGTCCTCGCTGTAGAAACGTGCTATGCGGTTGGGGTTCTCGCGTGTGGCACTGCCGCATACGGTACGGCCCGTCACGCAGATGAGAAGCACACGTCCTGTCTCGCGGTCGATGCACAGGGCAGGATCGCCGAAACCGTCATTGCCTTTCCATGAATCCTTCTCGTTACCCTGGATGATGACCGTACCTTCCTCCCACTTTGTGCCGTCGGGAGAACCGATACGCTGTACCAGGTCCACACGGCCGAAGCCTATGTCACCGCCACAGGGACGGTAGTCGTTGATGGCCAGCAGTTTGCCGTCCTTGCGTGTGGCAATGGCTGGAATGCGGTATGGGGGATTGTTGTGATACCAGAGGTACTGGTACTCGCTCTCCATGTCGCCGGTGAAGGTGACGGTGGTCTTCTCGCCCTCCTGGATGGATGCGTTCCATCCGTGGTAGGTGAAGGTGCTCATGCTCACCTCCTGTCCGTAGGGCAGGTAGAACTTCATGGCAGTGCCGTCCAGGTCCTTGGTAACGGTGGTGGTGGATGTGGTGGTACCGTATGTCAGTTTGAAGTCACCGATGCGGGTGTTTGTCTCGGGATACTTGGTCTCGCCCGTTACGGCAAAGGTGATGTCCAGTGCCTCAGGGTTGACACGGCTGATGCTCCAGCGTGAACCGGCATCGGTAATGCCGTAGAACTTCAGGTCGCCGCCTGCTCCGCCATACATGTTCAGGGAGAAACCGCCTGCCACGTTGGTGGTGACACCGATACCGGGCTTGGTGGCGGCAGAGTTCTGACTCATGTCCAGGAACCACTTTGCTGCGTCACCGGTGGTCCATGAAGCCACAGTGCCGTCGCCGGGAGAAGTGCTGGCGTTGAGTTTGTAATCCTCACCGAGCGTCTTGCTGTAGATGGTGAAACCGTCGGTATTGTTGCCCACGAAACAGAACAACTGGTTCTCCTGGCTCATGTCCATCTGTGCGGTACCTGCCTTGCTGGCAGAGGGTGCACTCCATGCATAGTTGGCATTGTTGCAGTTGGTAAGGCGGAGCCACTTCTCACCGTAGACAGAAGAGAATACGGGAGGAACGGCATTGGCATCGGCAACATTAACCTTGAAATAAGGAACCCAGGTTCGTTCGGAACCGCCGGCACTAACCTTGGGTTCATAATTGCCACCCGCATTGTCGATGGCAATGCGCTGTCCGCAGGATGCCACATTTGTATTGGAGGTGGAGAAGAACATGTAGTAGGTGCTTCCAGCCTGCAGGGTGATGTCTTCAAAAGTGTATTCTATCAGGGCATTGTGCTGAGGTTCGGGATTGTTGGTGGAGATGCCCACCTTGCCATTGATGTCCTTGGTGGAGGAGATTACCATGTAGGCGGTCTTCTCGCCACTGTTGTTCTTGTTGGTACAGAGGTGGATGTTGTGCAGGGGAACCTCTGTCACGGCATCGCCCTCGTCGTTCACTGTGGGGACGGTGAAACCAATCCATGTGATGTTGGCCTTGTCGTTGGCGGCAGAACCCACCGACCACGAGGTGTTTGCGTCCTGCGCCCAAGTCGCAGCCACACCGCAGAGCATGGCTACGAGGAGGAGATAAAACTTCTTCATTCTTTGGTTGTTTAGGTTATGTAATAGTGAGTTATGGCGTCTTAAGCGGGGACAAAGATAGCAAAAAATATGCACAGTCTCAAAGGAAACCGTGCATATTATCGTTGCCAGTGGAAGAATTGCGCGTTTAGGGACTTTAGGGGGCTTAGGGACTTTAGGGTCCTTAGGGTCCTTAGAGTCTTTAGAGTCTTAGGGGCTTTAGAGACTTTCCAGGATGCGCTTGAGCACCACGGTGGCAGAAATCTCGCGGTTGGCGGCCTCGGGGATGACGAGAGAGGTGGGTGCCTCGATGACCTGGTCGGTGACAATCATGCCGCGGCGTACGGGCAGACAGTGCATGAAGCGTGCGTTGTTGGTAACTGCCATCTGACGGTCGGACACGGTCCAGTCGAGCATGTCGTGATAGTCGGCCAGTATCTTGCCATAGTCCTCGGGACGTGTCACGCCGGGGCATGACCAGTTCTTGGCATAGACGAAATCGGCACCCTCAAAGGCTTTCATCTGGTCGTACTCCACACGGGCGTTGCCGGCAAAGGCGGGATCCAGTTCATAACCCTCGGGATGGGTGATGACGAAGTCCACGTCGGCGGCATTCATCCACTCGGCAAAACTGTTGGGAACGGCCTGCGGCAGGGCACGGGGATGGGGAGCCCAGGTGAGCACCACCTTGGGACGTGCCGTCTGCTTGTGCTCCTCGATAGTAATGAGGTCGGCAAAAGCCTGCAGTGGATGCACGGTGGCGGTCTCCATGGCAAAGACGGGCTTACCAGAGTACTTCACAAACTGGTTGTAGACGGTCTCGGCATAGTCATACTCGCGGTCGGTAAGACCTGCAAAGGAGCGGATACCAATGACATCGCAATAACTGCTCATCACGGGAATGGCCTCCAGCAGATGTTCGCTCTTGTCACCGTCCATGATGACACCGCGCTCGGTTTCCAGTTTCCAGGCTCCTGCATTGACATCCAGCACAATGACATTCATGCCAAGGTTCAGGGCAGCCTTCTGTGTGGAAAGGCGTGTGCGCAGACTGTTGTTGAAGAATACGAGCAGGGCGGTCTTGTTGCGACCAAGTTCCACATACTTGAAACGGTCCTGCTTGATTTCGCGTGCCTCGGCCAGTGCCTGCTTCAGGTCGCCAAGGTCTTGTACATTGAGAAAAGTTTTCATATCTTTATTTTAACGGGGAGCGGGGAGCGGAGGAACAGGAAAGGTAGGGACGCTGCGTGCAGCGTCCGAATAGGTTAAAGGCAGAGTGTTTTGCGAGTAAGGAGGTTTAAGCGTCTGAATTATCTCTTCCTGTTGTCTTGCGGACGCAGCACGCTGCGTCCCTACTGTTGGGTGTTAACTTTTCCACTTACCGCTCATCCGCACCACGCTCACCGTTTTCCAATTTCCGTTTTCCGTTTAATTTCTCGTCTGCCCATTACCCCTTATTACATACTTGCTGGTGGTTATCTCCTCCAGTGCCATGGGGCCACGGGCGTGGAGTTTCTGGGTGGAGATGCCTATCTCGGCACCAAGTCCGAACTGCGCCCCGTCGGTAAAGGAGGTGGGGGCATTGTGGTAGACACAGGCGGCATCCACCTCGAGGAGGAAGCGGTCGGCGGTATGCTGGTTCTCCGTAACTATACTCTCGCTATGGCCGGAACCGTAGGTACGGATATGCGCCAGGGCCTCGTCCAGTCCGCTGACGATGCGTATGCTCAGATCGTGCGAGAGCCACTCGCGGCCATATTCGCCATAGTGGAACTCCACCTGTCCCTGCATGGGGGCAAGCAATTCCGCCAGGCGAGGTTCCAGGTCCTTGTGCACCAGCAGACAGTCCAAGGCGTTGCAAACACTGACACGGCGGCACTTGGCATTATGGACAATGCGCTTTGCCTTGTCCATGTCGGCATCCTTGTCGACATAGCAGTGCACCACTCCGGCACCGGTCTCGATGACGGGAACCTTGGAGTTCTCGCGCACATAGCGTATCAGTCCGGCAGAACCGCGGGGGATGATAAGGTCCACCAGACCCTCGGCAGAAAGGAGTTCGGCCGTTGCCTCGCGTGTGGCAGGCAGAAGGGTGACGGTGGCAGGGTCCAGACCGTGCTCGAACAGGACGTTGTGGATAACGGCACAGATAGCCTTGTTGCTCTCCTCGGCATCCGAACCGCCCTTTAGCACCACGGCAGAACCTGCCTTCAGGCAGAGGGCGGCAACATCGAGGGTTACGTTGGGGCGTGCCTCATAGATAACGCCGATGACCCCAAAGGGTACGCTGATGCGGCTGATGTCCAGCCCGTTATCCAGTACTCTATGACTGAGCACACGGCCAAGGGGGGATGGCAGGGATGCCACATTGCGGCAATCCGATGCTATGCCTGATATGCGCTCTGCGGTAAGGCGCAAACGGTCGTATTTGGGATCGGCAGGGTCCATGCGCTCCAGGTCGTGGGCATTGGCTGCCAGTATGGTTTCGGTGCTGCGCTCCACGGCATCGGCCATGTCCACAAGCAGGGAATTTATGGTTTCCGCGCCCAGGGAGGCGAGGTGGCGCGAGGCGAGTTTTATGTATTCTGATTCCATAGGGGTTGGGGGTTAAAGGGAAGGGACCTTAAGGACCTTAGAGACTTTAAGGACCTTAAGGACTTTAAGGACTTTAAGGTTTTCCGGGCTGGAAGTGGGTATGTGGCACGGCAGGGGCATTGGTCACGAGGTCCACGAGCACATTCTCGCGGCTACCGCGTGCCAAAAGCACGTCTATGCCGGAGGCCGCTACCTCCATAGCAGTCTTGCACTTGCTCTGCATGCCTCCACGTCCGGCACCGGACTTCTCCGTCTGTATGTATTCGCTGACATCGCGACCTGCATCCACTACGGGTATGAGGCTGACGCCTTCATCGCCCGGACGACCGTTGTAGAGGCCATCCACGTTGCTCAGCAGGATGAGGGTGTCGGCGCCCATCAGACGGGCAATGAGGCCGGAAAGTTCGTCGTTGTCGGTGAACATGAGTTCGGTGATGCAGACGGTGTCGTTTTCGTTCACTACGGGCAAGACACCATGCGAGAGCATCACTTCCATGCAACGGCGCATGTTCTCGCGGTGCTCCTCGGAGTCAAAGTCGTTCTTCTGCGTCAGCACCTGACCCACGGGGATATGGTGCTCACGCAGGAAGTCGTAGTAGCGGTTTATGAGTTTTGCCTGACCCACGGCAGAGAACAACTGGCGCTGTTCCACGGAGTCCATCTCCAGAGTGCTCTGCTGACTGAGGTGCAACTCTCCCCTACCCGATGCCACGGCACCGGAGGAAATGAGAATGACCTCTATGCCACGGTGGCGCAATTCGGCAATCTGGTCTACGAGAGACGACAGACGTGTAACGTCCAGAGTGCCGTCGGCCCGGGTGAGCACTGCACTGCCTATCTTTACGGCTATTCTTTTCATGCTATTTCTTCTGTTCATTGGCCTTCAACCCTGCCAGTACGGAACGGGTGAAGCCTGCATCCTCCATGGCGTTGAGTCCACGGATGGTGTATCCGCCTGGGGTGGTGACGGCATCTATGGCATCCTCGGGATGGCGTCCGCTCTCCTCGAGTACGGCCACGGCTCCCTTCATGGTCTGAAGGACGGCCTGACGTGCTTCGTCGGGACGAAGACCGAGTTCCACACCGCCTTCCATCATGGCACGCACATAGCGCATCACGTATGCTATGCCGCAACCGGAGACCTGCATGCCGGCAGACATCTGCTTTGCCGGCACCACCTGCACACGCCCACAGAGGGAGAAGAGTTCCGACACCTTATTTATATTATAAGGGGATGCTTCTTCTATGAAAGTCATGCCCTCGCCATACTCCACGGCAATGTTGGGCATGGCATACACGTCTATGCGCTCGTGGCGCACTCCGGCTGCCACACTGACCAAAACGGCTGTGCCCAAGGCAGGCTGTATCTCTGCCACTACCTCGTCCACAAGCCAGGGCTTGACGGCAAGGACAACAACGTCGGCTCCCTGCACGGCCTGCACATTGTCTGTGTGGGCCGTCAACTGGGGATATACGGAGGTGTAACGTTCCAAGGTGGCCAGGGTACGGGCCGTAATGGCAATGTCCCGGGCAAGTCCTGCCCGGCACCATCCCTTTACCAGCGCACCGCCCATGTTGCCGGTGCCTATGACTGTAATCTTCATGTTTACGACAGTACTTTGCGGAAAGCCTCCAGGAAACGGTCGGCCTCGGCCTTAGTGAGGCACAGAGGGGGAAGCAGACGGATGACATTGGTGCCGGAACAACCGGTGAAGATGTGCTCCTCCTTGATAAGACGGGTACGGGGTTCCTTGTAGGGGATGTCCAGTTCTATGCCTATCATCAGGCCGCGTCCGCGCACGTCCACCACGTGAGGCAGGTTCATGGCACGCAACTGCTCCATGATATAGTCGCCCACTTGGGCGGCATTCTCCACAAGTCCCTCGCTCTCGATAACATCCAGCACTGCCAAGGCTCCGGCACAACCGAGGTGGTTGCCTCCGAAGGTGGTGCCCAACTGTCCGTAGACGGGGGTGAACTTGGGCGAAATGAGGACGCCTCCCATGGGGAAGCCGTTGCAGATGCCCTTGGCCACGGTGATCATGTCGGGGCGCACGCCCAGATGCTGGTGGGCAAAGAACTTGCCGGAACGGCCGTAGCCGCACTGTATCTCGTCGCAGATGAGGACGGTGTTGTGAGCCTCGCACAGAGCCTGCAGTTCCTTCAGGAAGCCAGCCTCCACCATGCGGATACCGCCCACACCCTGTATGCACTCGATGATGACGGCGCACACGTCGTCTTTCTCTATCTCGGCACGCCAGGGTTCTATCTCGTTGATGGGCAGATAGGTGACATGGCCGTTGGCATTGATGGGAGCGATAATCTTGGGATTGGCGGTAGCCTCAACGGCCAGAGAGGTACGGCCATGGAAGGCCTTCTCGGCAGAGAGCACACGAGTGCGGCCGTTGTGGAAAGAGGCCAGTTTCAGTGCGTTCTCGTTGGCCTCGGCACCGGAGTTAATGAGAAACAACTGATAGTCCTCGTAGCCGGACACCTTGCCCAGAGTGAGGGCGAGGTCCTTCTGCAAGGGGTTCTGCACCGAGTTGCTGTAAAAGCCCAGACGTGCCACCTGCGAGGCAATGGCCTCGACATAATGGGGATGTGCATGACCTATGCTGATGACGGCATGACCACCATAGAGGTCAAGGTATTCTGTTCCCTCCTCGTCCCATACGTGGCATCCCTCGCCACGGTCTATGGCAATGTCGAAAAGGGGATAAACGTCGAATAGTTCCATAGTATTAAAGACCCTCCCCCTTACCCCTCCACAAGGGAGGGAGTATGATGTTCTGGGAAGGTAGGGACACGGCATGACGTGTCCGATTACATTATTTTATTAGCGAACTCCTCATGCCGAGTCCTCAAATTAACGTCCGTAACCACTCCCCTCCCTCGCAGGGAGGGGTTGGGGGGAGGGTCCGGTCCTTGGATCCCCTAAAATGCACTCGCCTTCAGGTTCAAGCCTGCCTTCTCGTCCAGTCCGAACATCAGGTTCATGTTCTGCACGGCCTGACCCACAGCGCCCTTCAGAAGGTTGTCTATACAGCAGATCATGAGCAACTGGTCCTCGTACTTCTCCACATATACAACGGCCTTGTTGGTGTTCACCACCTGCTTCATGTCGGGAGACTTCACGACGAAGTGCGTGAATGCGGCATCCTGGTAGTAGTCGGCATACACCTTCTGCACCTCCTCGATGGGAGCGTCGCACTTGGCATAGGCGGTAACGTAGATGCCACGGGCAAAGCAACCGCGCTGGGGGATGAAGAGCACACGGCCGTCATAACCGGGATGCAGTTCCTGCACTGTCTGGTTTATCTCCAGAAGGTGCTGGTGGTTGAAGGTCTTGTAGACGGAAATGTTGTCGTTGCGCCAACTGTAGTGTGTCGTTGCGCCGGGCTTCTGACCTGCACCGGTAGAACCGGTTATGCCGTTCACGTGTATGTCGCCGCTCAGCATGCCAGCCTTGAGGGCGGGGAGCAGAGCCAACTGTATGCAGGTGGCAAAGCAACCGGGATTGGCAAGGTGCATGGCACCACGTGTCTGCTCGCGGTGTGTCTCGGGCAATCCATAGACATAGTCGTGGTCTCCGGCAATGCGGAAGTCCTGTGCCAGGTCTATGATGCGCACATGTGCAGGGATGTCGTGCTCCTGCAGGAAGGCACGACTCTTGCCATGACCGAAGCAGAAGAACACCACGTCCACCTGTTCCCAGGGCATCTCGCTGGTAAAGCACAGGTCGGTCTCGCCATACAGTCCCTCGTGCACCTCGCACACGGGATTGCCGGCATTGGATTCGCTGTTGGCAAAGACTATCTCTGCCTCGGGATGATTGAGGAGCACGCGGATAAGTTCACCGCCGGTATAACCTGCCGCTCCAAGTATGCCTACCCTAACCATCGTTTACTTACTCTTGGGAGCAAGAATCCACAGGAGGATGTATGCCCAGAAACCCAGAGAACCGCCCAAAAGCAGTACTACAAAAAGTATGCGCACCAGCAGAGAATCCATTCCAAAGTACTCTGCAATACCACCGCATACACCTGCTATCTTCTTGTCTGTTGCAGACAAAGCAAACCTCTTATCCATAATTATATTACTGTCTGTTTAAATGTTATTCTTTCTTGTCATTTATATTGAAGGTACTCTTCGCCGCACACACCTCCCCTCCATATAGGGAGGGGTTGGGGGTGGGTCCTTTATCTCTCCTCGTCCGGATGTGCCAGATAGTAGGCGCGCAGGGCGGTAGAACTTACCTTAATGAAGCCCTTGGCATCGTCGCTGCTCCATGCCTTGGCGGTCTCGCCATACTCGCCCAACTTGTTCTTGACAAGGTCGTTGGGAGAATCCACACCCATGGTCTGGAAACTGTAGGGACGGAGTTCCAGTGTCACCTCGCCAGTAACATTGCGCTGGCTGCTGATGAGCATGGCCTCGATGTCTGGCATGACAGGCTCCAGATACTGGCTCTCGTGCAGGAACATGCCGTACCAGTTGGCCACCTGCTCCTTCCAGTACTGCTGCCACTTGCTCAGGGTGTACTTCTCCAGGAAACGGTGTGCACCGATAATGAGCATGGGTGCTGCAGCCTCGAAGCCCACACGGCCCTTGATGCCGATGATGGTGTCGCCCACATGGCAGTCGCGACCTATGGCGTATGAAGCGCCAATCTCTTCAACAGCCTGTATGGCCTGTATCTTGTCTTCGTAGCGTGTGCCGTTGACAGACACCAGTTCGCCCTTCTCGAAACCAAGTTTCAGCAGTTCTGTGCCTTCCTTGGTGGGGTGCTTCAGGTATGCGCTCTCGGGCAGGCCCTGTGTGCTGTCCAGAATCTCGCCGCCACAGATGCTGGTACCCCAGATTCCCACGTTGTAGGAATACTTCAACTTGGTGAAGTCGGCATAGTAACCGTTCTGGTTCAGGTAGTCCACCTCCTCCTGACGAGTAAGGTTACCGTCGCGGGTCAGTGTGATGATCTCCACACCGGGAGCCATAACCAGGAAGGTCATGTCGAAACGTATCTGGTCGTTGCCGGCACCTGTAGAGCCGTGGGCAATGGCGCTGGCACCTATTTCGCGTGCATAGCGTGCAATGGCCATGGCCTGGAAGATGCGCTCGCTGGACACGCTGATGGGATAGCAGTTGTTGCGCAACACGTTGCCGAAGACCATGTACTTCAGCGACTTCTCATAGTACTCCTGAGTAACGTCGAGAGTGACATACTCCTTGGCGCCCAACTTGTAGGCGTTCTCCTCGTTGGCTTTCAACTGCTCGGCGCTGAAACCACCGGTGTTGGCACATGCGGCATACACCTCATAGCCCTTCTCCTTAGCCAGGTACATCACGGTGTAACTGGTATCGAGGCCGCCACTGAAGGCAACCACAACTTTCTTCTTTTCCATCTTGTATATTGTTAGTTCTTTTTTCTTATTCCGAGTTGTCTGAGTATTCCGAGTATTCCGAGTATTCCGACTAATCCGAATATTCCGACTAATCCGAAAAACGTTCATCCAACCCTGCCCCCAGTGTGGCGTTGCGCTAAGAGAAACGAAAGGAGTACGCCTTTTCGCTCACCGCTCACCGCTAAACGTTTTCCGTTTTCCGTTTTCCGTTTTCCGTTTACTCAATCCCCCTCAGCACCAGCGCCTTCATCACATCCTTGATGACCTCCAGGCTGGTGGGTTCGCCATGATGCTTCTCGGGGTCCCAGAGCATGCCGGTGCACACGCAGAACTTGCGCTGCTTCAGTTCCAGTATGTCGTGGTTTATGCAACCCTGGCATCCACGCCAGAAAGCCTCATCATCGGTCAACTGGTTGAAACTTACGGGCACATAGCCCAGGTCGGTATTCATCTTCATCACGGCATCACCGCTGGTCAGGGAGAATATCTTGGCATGGGGCCAGCGCAGACGGGCCAGAGTGAAGGTATAGTCCTTGATGTGGCGTGCCACGCCCAGCCCCTGATAGTCGGGGTGCACAATCAGGCCCGAGGTGGTAACATAGTGCTTGTTGCCCCATGTCTCTATGTAACTGAAACCGGCAAAGCGGTCTCCGTCCAAAGCCAGAATGGCCTTGCTCTCCTTTATCTTGGTGGCAAGATATTCGTGGGTACGCTCGGCAATACCGGTACCACGCTTGCGTGCAGCCTCGCGTATAGTCTGCAGAATCTCGTCTACATACTTCTCGTGACTGGCATCTGCAACGACTATCCTGATGTTGCTATTCTCGAATGTACGCTTTTCTTTCTTTTCTTCCATCGTTCTTACTTTCTTACCTGCGCTTCCTTAATTGAGGCACGGCCTCCATAAGTTGTTCGCTCAACACTTCACGGCTGGCGCCTTCGGCCATCACTATCATCACCGTATCGTCACCTGCCACGGTGCCCAGCAGCAACGGCGACTTCATCTCGTCTATCTCGTATGCCACCAGCGAGGCATGCCCCGGCGGAGTGTGCAGCACCGCCATGTTGCCGCTGAACTGCAGGGACCACTTCGTGGCATTCAGTTCCTCGCGTGTCTTGGCAGGGTCGAAGTACACCACACCTGGCAGGGCATAGACGCTCTTTCCCGAACGGGTGCGCACCTTGGAGATGCGCAACTGCTTCAGGTCGCGGCTCAGCATGGTCTGTGTGGTGGAGAATCCGGCCTTTTCCAGTTCCACTGCAAGTTCCTCCTGGTTCTCTATCGGGCAGTTGCCCACTATGGTGCGGATAACCTGCAGTCTGGCCTTCTTGTCTTGCTTTTCCATATCTTCGGGCATAACTTCCATGCCCATTTATTCAAATTTGCGTGCAAAGTTACAAAAAAATAGCATCATCAGCGACATTATGACACCACAAATGCTACAACTTTATGCAAAATAGACGCATAAAAGGCTTTCGTTGCAAGATTATGCAAGAAAAGGCACTATATGTCATTTGTAATGATAAATGTCTGCACATTACTGAAATCACAAATAAAAGCCGTATATTTGCATTTGGAAGTTAATATAATGTTTACCCGACATGAACCCACAATCACTGAACTTCACCATATTCTGCATCGGAAGTATCGCCGACCATCTTAATATGAATGCCCGCGACGTTTACCACAAACTACAGAATGCAGGCATCATATCGGACTACATCGTACCATGCTACGATGTACTGCACACGTTTTCCAAGGAATATATTATCGAAGATTTGGTGGGATACATGAAGAAGAAAGGAGTTTTGCCATGAAACGCTTATACCACACGTCAAATACAGAAGTAAACACACCCGACCTAAGCCATTCACGCGAACACCTTGACTTTGGCCGAGGTTTTTACCTGACTCCACTGCGCGAGCAGGCGATTAATTATGGACAGCGTTTCCTACGAAAAGGCGAGGAGGCCTTTCTCAATATTTACGAACTTGACGAAGTTCTGCCGGAAGTATCGCACATAATATTTGACGCTTACAACAGCAAATGGCTTGACTTTATCACCGCCTGCCGTAAAGGGCAACCTCACACCACATATGATATTATAGAAGGAGGTATTGCCGATGACCAGGTTTTTAATACTATCGACCTCTACTTCTCTGGTGTGTACACCTTTGAGCAAGCGCTTGACCAACTGCGTTTCAAACGCCCTAATCACCAAGTATGCATCACCAACCAACTGGTTTTGGACAAGCATCTTCATTTCATAGAATCCATAAAACTCTGAACCATGCAGGCCAACAAGATAATACTTCAGCAGAAATACGCCCGTATCGTGCAGATGTTTGCCGATGAAACGGGATTCTCTTACGAAAAAGCATTGGGTATGTTTTACGACTCTAAAACCTACGAACTTATCAGCGAAGGTATTGCCGACATGCACTGCATGAGCGATGAGTATCTTGTAGACGAACTTAAGGCTGAGTTCAAAATTACGTCATAGCATTACTTCCTATAGTCACAGAGGCTAAGTTCGTTATTCAAGAACGAATAGACATACCCCGGACTTTGGTAATACAATCCTGTCCTGGCATCTTGCAATCGGGCAAAGGTTTCGGAGTTATATAATGCATCCATTGCCTGCTCCATTGTATAGGCATACTTTTCCATCAGAATCTGGATAAGTTCTGCGTACATCTCCTCTTGCATCATCCTTACTTGTCCATCAGTCAGTTCCATAGTTTTGTCAGTTTTGATAATGCCAGTTCTGTCCCAAAGAAGTATTGGAACGTTATACCTCTCGCATATTGTAGTTCACGAACAAGTTCTTCTATGCTTATTACTCCAGCCTGGTATCTACGGAGTTGAAATGTTACGCCATCATCGGCTATAGGTCCGTAAACAATATCGTAATCATGAACGGGAAGCGGTTCTTTGATATTTCTATTTCTCAATATAAACCTTGCCCACTCCACACTATAATTCTCAAAGACTTTAACTTTCAACTCGTGGCTATTGAGTTCGAAATCATCAAACTCAAATACAGACACTACTGGTTCGCCACACATCAATTGCAAGGTTTTCTGCTCTGCCATTCGCAATGCCTGTGCCCTATCTGCCGACAGATAGAATCCCCGGCCAAAATCCTTATAAGGTTTGGATTTTGTAAGATCAGGAACTGTCACCTCCACGTTTGAACCATGATACAACCTCATCTCAATCCTCCACCATTATTCCCACACACTTGTACCATAGTCTCCACCGCATCGTCAAATGATTGCGTATGTATCACGTCGTAATAGGAGGACAGATGCTCCATGCCCTTGAAGCGGACAAGATAATTATATGCCTGCTTCTCTCCTATACCGAATTTGTTTGCAAACTCAGCAATCAGCGCTATCATATACCTCAGTCTATTACCTTCTTCCCGGGACATGCCAACCACTTTTTATGGGACAAAAATACAAATCATTTCTGAAATACCCATACGGATACAAGACTTTTTATCTACAACTATATTACTTTTCCTAAATCTTTTTACTTACGTCCCTCCCTCAACCTCTTAATGAAACCGCGGTCGTGAGACATGGGGTTGGGTTCATGCTCTGACTCATCGTTTGTGACGGACTTCACAACATTTATCTTCCTGCCCTGACGACAGAAAGCAGACGGATAGCAGAGACCGTGCCTTGCATACATCATCCTGCCCATGTTGGTGGCAGGTTCCTCCACACCCACTACGATGTCATCCGTCAGGACAGGAGCGTCATTCGCGATCGTGCCATCAGGGTACTGGAAGAGATATTCGGACTGTCTGCGATAAAGAGCAGCCCTATCCCTGCACAGACCTGCCTTCAGACAATCCGCCATGCACCTCTCAAATTCATCCGATGGCATTGTATCGGGCCTTTCCACAAGATAATGACGTGCCACGGTTCCTGCCTGTGTCCTGCATACCAGACAATAGGCCTGGAGAGACGATGCCTGCAAAACCTCCCTCATACCGCGGTTGGAACGGACATTTTCTTCCTTGGAAAGCCCACAACTATAGGCGTCCAAAACGGCAAAATCCCTTTTGCCCATACTCGCCATAAGGTGCACAAACGAACCTTTCCTGACGATGCTGCGATTGTTGCACCCTACGTATTCGTAATATCCTCTTTCCTCGTTATACGACAATGACAACGAATAATCCTCGAAACTGAGCATATTGATTTTGTTCTTCATTAACTGTATATCCGACACCCACACACTCTATTCCCAATGGAGCGACCTGCGTGCAGGGACTCGGCATGCTGCGTCCGCCTTTATACTGCAAAGGGATTGTTGCCGTACGCTGCACGCAGCGTCCCTACTCGTGAACGTTACGTTCAACGTTCAACGTTCCCCAATCGCCTCCTCTATTGTCGGCACCTTAGCATTACCCGAAGGGTGCAGACGAACGGCATCCCGAACCTTGTCGGGAGAAAGCAGATATGCCACTACACTGTCCCAGTCGGGGAAACGCTCCGAGCCGAAGTGTATCCACTCGCCCTCGAACTCGCTGGTGCCGTTCTTACCGCGGTCGTCTATGAGGAAATCACCCTTGCACAGGTTCTTGCAATGCGTCAGAACCATACGCTTGTGGAACACGTCATCCAGATACTTCGTCACCCATGCCACCTTGTCGCTTGCCGCGGTAGGGTTCTTCCATGGAGAAGTGGAAAGGATATACACCTCGTAATGCTCCTGCAAACGGTGCACCGCCTCTATGGCTCCGGGCATGGGTTCCATCAGGGCAAAGATGCCGGGCACCTCGTCCAGCCGGCCCTCATATTCCTGCCTTACAGCCTCGCTCAGTTTGTCTATGCCTGACTGGAAATTTACCAGCACGCCGTCCATGTCGAAATACAAAACCTTTTTACTCATAACTGCTTTCTTGGGGTTAATTAAGGGGTGACAAGCACCATTCCTGGGGGGAACGTTTCCTCCAGATATTCCTTGGCAGCAAGTATCTGCAACGCATCATTCACATTGGTCACATAGAGTCTCAGCGTTCCTGCCTTTGCATCAAATTCCGAGGAAACATTAAAGTTAGTCTTAATGTACTCACATGCCTCCATGACACGCTGGTCATAGTTCACTATAAGATCAGCAAATCGTCTTTCATTTTCTGTCATAATGGTATCTCGTATAAATCCTTATATATCCTTGTCAAGTGCTAATTCTTCAATATCTATTCTCATTGCCGACAACAGTTCCAGCATGTGTTCCAATGATTCTGGTGTCCCTTGGTAGCAACTGTTGCCGTGGCAGATTTTAAGGTAATTTCGCACAGGAAAATATTCGATGCTGAACACAGTCCTGTCGTTGTTCTCCACCTTGTAATAGGTCCAATACCTGTCATTGCCCCAAGCACCGCTCCCGTTCCTGTGAAACAAAAAACCTCTGTCGCTGCAAAATCCTTCTATGTTTATTCTATGCGTATCAAACATTCCTCTACATTCAGTTCTGATTAACACTGCTGGCATCAATTCTTTTACAGAAATTACGAAATCACTTCTTCCAGAGTTTCTTCACCGTTTCGTAGAGTTCGGCATCCACCTGCTTGATGTACTCCACGCAGAACTCTTCCATTTCCGGAGTCAGCCTTTCCTCTGCCGCAAAGTCTGTCTCATAGTCCATCATGTCGGAGTATTCAAAACCATTGTTGGACAAACTCTCATATCCATACCTCTTGACACAAACGCAGAAGGATGTCGGTGCCGTATCCTCATCATTAGTGCAACAAGACATAGTCAGGCCACGAGGGCACAAACGAAACCTTGCTGTAAAAGCATCCCTGAACCTGCCCGTATAGAAAATACGGTTCAATGCAATGTCGTAATTGCTGGAGAGCGTGTGACAATTGTAGTACTTCATATTACCTATTTCTTATATTACCTTATATAATATAGTCACAAAAGGAGAAAAATTCAATATTTAGGGCAACTTTTTTCAAACCCGTTCTTAAGGAACTCGCGCAACCCCAAGTGTACCACTCCCTGGCGATCACTTCTTCTCACAAGAGGAGTCATGGAAATGACATACTTAGGGTAATTATCCTTGATATTATCCAAACTTCCAAACTCTCTCTTTTCTGTTTCCTCAGAAGCTATTAGGTCCTTTGACCTGTGAGGACTATTATTTGTCCCTTGCCTATCCATGCATCAACCTTATCTGCATAGAGTTTTCTTGTAATCAACTGCATACCTATAAGCAATTATTTTACACAAATATAGCAATTTTATTTCCCACAGGAAACAAAAACAGCGTTTTTTACTCCTTAATCCAATTAAAAAGGCAAGCATATGCTTGCCTTTTATCGCCTTTTCCATAGTGTCGGCGCCGCATCCTCATCATTAGTGCATCCCTGAACCTATATTATCCATGAAACCGAAGATGGTGGTGGAAAGGTCCCTTGCTTCTGCATAAATATTGGGGGCGCTTATAACCAGCTGTTAGGGCAAGTGCTTCAATAGGCAATTATAGCAGAATTCTCCATAAGCTGCCATTAAATCATAAGCATTAGGCAGGGCTTGATTTGGGAATGTGTTAGCAATAATGGCTTTTATGCTTTTATTGCCGTAGTTAATACGTATCACACTACAAGAGACCGTCAACTTTGACCCTTTAAAGTTGTTCTTCTCCTCGTAATGTATAAAATCAATGGTTCCTGGATAATTATTGTCACCGCTGTATGCTTGGAAAACTTCTTCAAATTTACGTGAACAAAAGATAACGAACTCTCTGTCGTCATAATAAGAGAAGATTTCATGGAAAAGGGTTTCGACATAAGGAAAAATTTTGCCGATTTCCTTCTTGTCGATGGCACTGAAACTCCTTGATGCGTATGGCACAAGTTCAAGCTGCCGCTTTTCCATAAGCACCTTTCTCTTTTCTTCAAGCTGTCTTCTAAGCACCTCTGCCTTTACCTTATTTTTTGCAGACGATTTGTTGTCGAGAATATACTTCAAATTTGTTTCATCCAAACCGACTCCGCAATTTTTCCAATGACGCAAGAAGAATGCTTGCTTCAAATCAAAATTGTCCATCCTCCATCGATCCCAATCGCCATAATGCGCATTGAAATCGTTATAATGTTTAATGTCATCCGTCAAATCATCGTCATTCAAGCCAACTTGCGGACAAGCACTCCCGCAAGACAGTTTTCTAAACATCTTGGACATATTACGCTTTTTCAGTTCATAAAGCAGTTCCCTGTTTGCATTCTCAACGCCATTGCCTGGATTAAGCATTACCATAACCGTTTTGGCGTCGCGCTTGCCCCAGCCATAAACAGGAAGTGCCCTTGTCGCAAAAGAAGTTTGGTCCATCATATATCGCTGGAGAGTTTTTTGCTTTTCAGGTGTATTGGCGAGATTTTGAAGATTGCTATACTTTGATTTATCCGTCTTAACCAGGTCGTCCAATTCTTTAGCACCGTCAATTTCTCCCTTATTATATAAATTGTCTAAATCCTCTTTTATTCTATCATCAAGTGTCATATTCAAAAGTTTCTTTATAAAAATTTATACCAAATTAAAAATACTTTCTTTACATTTTAGTTATTCACACTGCAAGTTACACAGTTCCCTGCTCATTTACCCATAAAAACAATCATCATACTCGCAGAGGATATTGCCTGCGGGGTCCTTGAGTTTGAATGACTTCACTGTGCCAATATCAAGATAATCTTGAATGTGGTCTCTTATTGCATCAACAAAGTCAACATCTTCTTCCAACTCTGCAAGTTCCTTAAAATCATCGTCAGACAGATTGTCGATGAGATAATAGGTGTCCTCAGGCCATATAAGGCTCCCTGGGTCAGTATCCCATTCCACATAATCGGCATGCAGCGTCTTCAAGTAGTCTATTGTGTACATATTTAGAGTCATCTTTGTGTGTTACGAAATCTCTCGGTTGTGCACACAACCGAGAGATATGGTTTCACCATGAGCGTCATTACTTTTTCTTTGCCTTTTTCACAGGCTCCATCTCCACGATGAACTGGTGGAGTTCCTCGGGCAAGCGCTGCTTGTAGTAGTCGGCCTTCTTGGCGGGTACATAAATAGTCTTCAGTGCGGTACAACGATAGAAAGCCTCAGAGTCAATCCTGGTCATACCCATTGGCATAGTGATGGTCTCAAGGCTGATAGCACCTTTGAAAGCCACGGCATCCACCCTCTTCATCACTCAGCAATGTACAAATTAGGATGCAACGATTACCTTTATTCCCTCAGGTAATTTCACATCTTCAAGCAAGTTTTCAGAACTTACGGTAATTTCTTGCAGACCGGTGCAACCAGAGAAAGCAGAATATTCAATCTCTGTTACCGATGAGGGGATTATTAAGCTTGTAAGACCTGTGCAATCATTGAAAGCATCATAGCCGATATACGTTACGCCCTCGGGGATTACTATGTTTGTAAGACTGGTACAACGGCCAAAGGCGCCCGCACCAATCTCCGTTACGCCCTGAGGAATAACTACACTCATAAGGTTAGTGCAACCATTGAATACATTTTCACTTATTTCTGTCAGGGTATTAGGTATATCTATACTTTTTAGATTTACACATTTCCAAAATGCATTGCATTTCATCTCCTTAACTGTATTTGGAATAACAACTGTCTCCAAATTGTCACAATTAGCGAAAGCCCATTCACCAATTGTCAGAACTCCTTCTGGAATAGTAATGGATTGCAATTCTTTACACTCCGCAAAAGCATAACAATCTATGGTTACGGTGCCATCTTTTATTTCGTAACTACAGGTCTTAGCATAGAGTCTGATAATGCGCGTACCATCTTTCTCTAAAATAGCCTGACCATCTGCGATAAATTTCGGGTTGGACTCATCTATAGTAATATTAATACCCTCAGGAAGTCCATTGAACGCCCGGCCGGATAGAAAAAGAATGTTTCCGTGTAAATGCAATTCCTTTAATGACGAACATCCGTAGAAAGTATCATCATCACACACGCTATCAATGCTCGAAGGAATATTTATTTTAACTAAATTAGAACATCCTTGAAAGGTTCCTATACCTAAGCGTCTGAGTCCTTCTGGTAAAACGACTTCCGTAATTTCTGTTTTGTCCGCACATACAAATTTCCCCAACTGAGTAACCTCTGCCGGTATTGTCAGTATTCCATCAAATGATTTAGGGAGTTTAACATTATCCAATCGCATTTCTTCATTAACTTGGTACTTCCCATCAACAAAGACTCCAGACATTGAGGGGACAATCTTAAATTTTGGTTCTGCTTTTCTTGCCATAATGTTTATGTTTTAAGTTTTTATTATTCTTCAGTTATTACATCTTATCCAAGATCGATGTCAGTTTCATATTCATAATGGAACTCGCAGGAATCGTTGAAATAGTAAAGTTGTACGTCTTCGCAAATACGTGTGTCATCATCTATTGCAATGCCCTGTTGAGCACAATATGCAGCACAAACCATAGCATAAGGCAAGCTGAGATCCCCCTCATCTTCATCAAGGAATTTTACAAAATCGTCAGCTGTTGCAAACGACAAATTCTCTATATGTTCAGCTTCCTCATCACCATATTGCGCCTTGATGTTATTGACAAAAAGTTCTGTTTCCTCCTCTGTGGCACCATATGCGTCGTAATAGACATCATCTTCGGTTTCAACAATGCAGTACTCCCGGAACCAATCTCCTAATTTCTCAATATAAAGTCCATTTTCCATAAGACCTTCTTCGTCTTTTGCTCCCATTGCAATTTCTTCCACAGAGAATTCTTCTTCAAGTTCATCATCTCCCCACCAGAAATAGCCGCCTACGCCATATATCGCTTCTTCACACTCTTCGTCTTCTTGCTCTGCAAGGAACTTATGAGCGGCCTTTACAAACGCTTCGGGATACTGCATAAGGATTTCCATACCGGCGTTCTCATCATCAATATCTATGAGGGAATCTCTTTCCAGCTCTCCATCATAGTCTAGCATTTCCCAGAGCACTTCGTTGGGGAAGTCGCACTCGTCAGCAAGGATGTCAAAGAAACGGTCCATCTCATCGTCGTCCAATTCCGAAAAATCCAATTGAGCGGAGAGGTAGTTCTCTTCGTCCTCATCATACTCTTGCTCATCGTAATAATCGTAAGACATTCTTACGTTAGTGATAAATTCGTAGAAGTTCATTTTTTTCTTTGCTATGTTCTCGTCCACATAGTCAAAGATGGGTTCTTCGTCACTAACGTCTAATATGTCTATATCATCGTGACCGGCGAAGTATATCTTACCGTCATAGATGATGGCATTGAGCAAAATGATGTCTCTTGCCAGCAGTTCTTGCAGCACCTCAGAATAGGCGTCATAATCCTCATCAATATTAATAAAATCCAATTTAGCCGGGTCGAAATTTTCTCCCTCGGGGAGATTGATATAGAAAGAAACTGTCACGGGCTCACTTTCCTCAACACCCATGAGCAAGGCATTCTTGGCGTCTGCTGCCGACAAGGCATAAAGCATAAAGTTGGGGATAAAGGTCGCTGCGCTTTCCGTTGTCGGTTCGCTAAGTTCGTTCCATGCTTTGGCAAAACCCTGAGACAGGTAAAGCTCGTTGGTCTGACACTCACTTCTGAGATACTTCACATACCTGGAGAAATCTTCTTCGTTATCCGGGTATTCCGCTTCTGCTTCGCTATAAGACATTAGTCCACAACTGGTGTCAGGCACAAAACTGTCGTCCTCGTAGATCTCCTCTTCGGTTTCTGCGTCAACCACATATAACCCGTATTCGCTATATGCATTTTCAAACACGAAGTCCATCAACTGCCCGGAATCTTCACTCCATACCTTATCGTAAATGTCGCTGCATGCCTCTTCTGCATCATTTCCGTGTTCCTTCATGATTTCCACACCCTCATTGTCCAATGGGAGCATAGTAATTCTCTTGATGCCCGAACGGGTCAAGTCCACTCTAATTGTTCTTCCACTTTTTTCCATGGTAAAATATTTTTAAAGGTTTGTTCTATTCAGTTATTGTATTCCGTTCTTACAGCACCTCTTCCCAACTCTTCTTGATATTCTCGGTGGGATAATGGCAATGCCATCCTTAATCTCAAAATCTGCCATAATGTTTATGATTTTAGGTTTTGTCGTTTATTGTCCTATTTAGTTAATGCTTTCACTCAGAGATGTACCAATCAGGATGTTGGCGGTTATTTTTCAGACTATTTTCGTTGTTTCCCTGCATTTGATTGCACACTTAGCGAGGTAAAGTTAACCATTTATTTCCAAAGCGCCAAACATACATGCTTTGTGTCTCTCCTTTTCTTCCTTTCACCTGTTACCTTATATAATATAGTCACGAAAGGCGAAAAATTCAATATTTGGGGCAACTTTTTTTACTATCCTGCCCATGAAGCACTGTATTTTACAGCCTGGACCAACTGACGGCCTATTTTTATTGACTGCATGCAAGAATCTGAAAAAAAGGATTGGCACTCTTTGGTTATTGTTTGAAAAAATGTAATTTTGTAGACAAACAAACAACATAGCGCACTATGCAGGAAAGAAAGAATCTGCCAGTTATGACAATAGACCTCAGCACGATGCCAAAAAACTTTGGCTTGTGCAACCACACAGAATGCCCTATGGCAGAAACCTGCCTTCGGCACCTGGCATACATGGCAATAGAAGAGGACCGGCCTTTTATCAAGACTACCAACCCCAAATGGATAGCACGACAAAAGGGCGCATGCACCCTATACCTGAGCAACCGGCCGGCAAGACGTGCTCGCGGCTTCATACGCACAGTAAAAGCCATGCCCACGGGAAAGGCAGAAAGTTTCCGCCTCTCTGCCATGGGCAAGATGGGATACCGCAGGTACTACCAATGCCGTAAAGGCGAAATCATGCTTACAAAAGATGAGGAGGATTTTATCATCTCCCTTGCAAAACGATACGGTGTAGTGCTGGACGACTATTTCGACAAGCACGAAGAGGTGTTGGTGTGGTCAGCGGAATAGTCATATACGATGCCTCCGTTTTTACATCACGGTGTAAATGGTTTTACAACACTATGTAAACTGTTTTACATCACGATGTAAATAGTTTTACAACGGCATGTAAATGGTTTTACACCACAAGGAAACGGATATGTAAACGCAAAGCATTGATTACTGAGCACTTAGCAATACAGCCCGTCTAACCCAAATCGATTTGGGTTAGACTCACAGTATGCGTTCCGAAAACCCGTATCCAGGTGTAGCAAAGTCCGCAATGTCCTTTTCGCTGATACCTTTGGCGCCGTCCAGTTGCCTGCTGATGACCTGTGCCATGCGCAGGGCCACCAGCAGTTTGTTGTCCTCGAAGTTGACAAGTTGTGTGGAGGGCCGCAACACGAAGACATTGCCCTGCAGGCCTTCGCGTTGCAGACGATAGGCCACGTTCTTCTTCAGCAAGGGGTAGCGTGCCGACTGTGGAGTGCATGCCATGCCAAACTCTCCGGCCGCCATCGTGGATAATGCCTCGTAGAGCGCCTTGTACGGGGCGGTATCCTTGACCGTCTGCCCGGTGCCGTCGTTCAGTGCCGAGGCAAAGTGGAGGTCGAAGGTATTCTCCCCGTTCTTCAGATGGTCGGCAAGGATTATTACCCACGAGTCCCGAGCGCCGCCCAAGGCATGGATGTCGCCAAGGTACTCCGTACGCATGTGCTCCTTCCTGTCCAGCATCTTCAGCGCCTCCCTGTCATTCTTGCCATATTCGGCACGCGTCTGCTTGTTGTAGAGAGGTTCCTCGGACATGTTGTAGAAGGAATCCAGTTCGTCGGCATCAGCCTCTATGCTCTTGCACACATAGTTGAATCCGCCCAGTTTTGCCAGATAGTAGCCATACCATCCTATGCCCAAATCGGAGTATCCCGTAGGGCACACTATGGTAACCTTGGAACCGCGGTCGATACAGCACCCATAGGAACGGTTCTTGGGGAACATCTCCACCACGAACAGGTCGTCGGCGGTATTCTCTGTGGCCTCGGCCAGGTTCTTCAGGCAGAGGTCGGGATACTTGCGGCACACCTCGAAGATGTCCTTCATGTCCATTCCCTGGCGCACCTGAAGGCGCGCCACAGGAATGCGCTGAGGCACAAAGTTGAGACGCGAAAACGCCTCACCGCCCTTGTCGGGCAGGGAGTTCAGATAGGTGCGCAATGACTTGTTTGCCCCACGGCGGAAGGCCTTGCGAACACGGCGGTAGTACTCGTCCAGTTCCTTTTCACGCTTGTTCTCATCCATCGCCTCCATCAGGCCCGAACCTATCAGACCCGCCGGCACGGCAAAGATGGCAATGCCCAATACGCCCACCAGCGTACCCACCACCTTGCCCACAACAGTCACTGGTGCTGACACTATGTCGGCAGGGTCCTCCACATATTTCACGAAGGTCCACACCAGCGCATCCCAGAACGTATATCCGTCATTGGTCGTGCTCTCGGCAAGGAACAGTACTACGGCAAAGCATACGGTAACTACAACCAGCAGTTTTACGGACACCCATATTTCATGGCTGGTGGCACGGTACGCCCTGCCAAAGAGATTAAAGTCGGAAAGCATCTTCAGTTTCATTCCTCTGTGTACCTTAATATTATATACGTCTTATCCATCTGCTTCCCCTATGGAAGTATTCATATAGTATATCAGTCAATGTAAACTAACTTTATCCAAGACCTAATATCACATGACTTCACTATGGATTCAATACACCTGGGAAGCACTACCTCTTTCAAGCCAAAGCAACATTCAAAAGCCCCGTTGCCAATCTCCTTCAACGTTGATGGCAAGGTTATTGATTTCAATGAACCACAACTACCAAATGCCTTGCTTCCTATAGACACGACGCCTTCAGGAACTATCAATTCCGATAAATTACCACAACCCCAAAAAGCCTCGTCGCCAATCTCTCTTACTGTTGATGGCAAGGTAATCGATTTCAATGAACGACAACTCCAAAATGCCTTACTTCCTATAGAGACGACGCCTTCAGGAACTATCAATTCCGATAATTCACTGCAATACTCAAAAGCCTCGTCGCCAATCTCCCTTAATGTTGATGGCAATGTAATTGATTTCAAAGAAGAACAAGACTCAAATGCCCTACTTCCTATAGAGACGACACCTTCAGGAACTATCAATTCCGATAATTCACGGCAATACTCAAAAGCATTGTCGCAAATTATTCGCGTTCCTTCTGCCACATGATATGAAGTAATTGATTTATCCTTTATACGAAGCAGTTTCTTAAAGAGATATTCACCTCCCTGTTCATCCACCAGTCCATGGTCCGAGGACTCTACCTTGGTGGAGTAGTCATCGGCGTGTTCTGTCCAATAGAGTTCATCTATTTTCTTTATTTCCTCTGCGGCATCTTCATCACCCAATTCGTGGGCCTTAAGGAACCACGCCATGGCATCCTTTGAGGATTTTTCCACTCCAGGTCTGCCATTAAGATAGATGTCGCCTAAATTGTAGCATGCAGTGGGGTCGTTCATTTCTGCCGCCCTGAACCATAATCTTAATGCCTCCTGATAATCCGGTTCCACTCCAAGTCCATCATCATAACAGCTGCCTAATAAACACATCGCGTCTGCATCATTACGTTCTACAGCCTTGCGCCAGGATTGCACTGCTTTTTCATAATCTTTCAGGTTATAATAGCACTCTCCCAACAAACACGCGGAATTTTTATAGTTCTTCTCTGCTGCCTTGGCATACCATTTTGCTGCCGCTTCATAATCCTGGACCACTTCATCGCCCTTGTAATATATCAGGCCCAGATTGTAACATGCAGTTTCCTCGCCAAAAGCGGCTGCTATGCGCCACCATCTGATGGCTTCAATACAATCTTCACTCACCCCTTCACCTTGCCAATAACATGCGCCCAAATAGCAACAAGCAGCAGGGTGACACAAATCTGCCGCCTTCTGGAGCAGGTCTATCTTAGTCTTGCCACTCAATTTCAGTGCCTTTCTATAATACTCGTTTGAGACGTCATCAAGGCCGTTCTTGGAGCGGAACATTTCCAACTCGCATATCTCGCCGGCATCAAGTTCTCCATCCTCGTATGCCTTTTTGAAGAGCGCCATGAACCTTTCCTTATTCTCCTGAATCATTTCAAGTTCGTTCTTCTGAGAATAATAGATGTTTTTGGTATTGCTGATGTTCAATCCTCCGCTGATGGCATTGCCATCGCCAATGACAACACTCTCGTTACCCATAGCACCCAAAACATCGGCATTACATGAAGCATTTACCGTGTTGGAGATATTCACGTTGCCATTGATGGCATTAGCGTCGCCGATACTGATGGAAACGGAAGCCTGGTTCTGCTCTACGAGTTTCGTTCCACACTCGGGACAGAACTTGCCCTCCCTTTCAACTCCGCAGTTAGGGCAAATCTTCACTACACGCTCAATGAGCTTGGTTCCACACTCGGGACAAAACTTTCCCTCGTACTCCTGTTTGCATTCTGGACAATACATAATCTGTCTGTCTTATATTATACCTTATATATATTTTTATAGCTTTATTTCGTCTTTATAACTCGCTTCACCTTTCCCTGCTTGTCAACTTCCACCCACGACTTTCGGGCATAGGGCTTGCTCATGTCTTCGTAGGCATAGCTGTAGCCCTCCTCAGAAGTGCCGTCGCCATTGGGTATGGAGAAGCTGTCCACATGGCTGAGCCAACGGGGTTCGAGGCCGAGTTTCTCGTACAGGTGCTGCTGCACTGCCTGATGGATGGCGTCAATGTTGCGGTCCACGCTGCTGCGCAATTGTTCGAGCAGGGACGAGGATGAGTTCTGCTCCTTGAAAGTGGTGATGCGCTGCGTGCGCTTCATGCGGATGGGCATCTGCTTGTTCTGGGGCAGTACGGGCAGCACGTGCTCTTCACGGGCACGGCGCAGCACCTCCTCGTTGCGTTGCAGGCGCAGCATTGGGTTGCCGTAGAGGGAGAACATCATCATGGTGGCCAGAGAGAAGTCGTCGCGCTCCATGTGGCGGAAGGTGTTGAAGTACTCCAGTTTGGCACGCATCATGGCTTCGCCCACGGGCAATCCGCTGAACTGCTCCATGCAGAAGATGGGCATCAGGTGCTCCGAACCGGAACCATCGTGAACCTCTACGCCCTCGGGCACGTCCAGGTCGGTCATGGGTACAGGAATGAGCGAACCGGCATAGAGCAGGAAACCATTCTCGTAGAACGAGGTGAGAAGCATAGACTCGTCACGCTCGTAGCCGTAATAGCGTGCTCCATAGCAAGCCACGGTGTTGAACACACGCGCCGAAGTGTCGCTGAGCATGTCTGTGTTGAAGGCCTCGCCACTGTCGTTGTAGAATCCCGACATATAGTTGCTACTGGCACCATGCAGGTTGAAAAGCAGCATGCCGGCCTTCTCCAATGTACGGTGCACTGGCCCTGTGGTATCTTCGTCGTCTGGCGACACTGGGGGGCTTACATACATGCCCTCCCACACCACATCGGGGTCGTTGGAATGATGCAGGAGCGGCAGGTGCTCCGACATGGTCTTGCTGGCAGGAAGCCAGGAGGCATTGGCGGTCATCATTACCTTGTCCACGGCAATGCCGTCGCTGTAGTATTCGGCACACAGGTTGAAGTATGCCTCGAGGTCGTCTTCAAGAGCGGTATCCATCTTGCCATCCTCCAAAGGAAGTCGGGAAACGGTGTTGCGCACATGCTCCTCGCTGATGGTATGGTCGCCATATTCCCACAGGTTGCTGAAGAAGTTGCCCGTGAAGCCATAGCACATGTCGCAGGGGATCTTGCCTGTGTCGCTGGTACCGAACACATCCTCCACCATGGGGATGGGAATCACATCGTGGCCGCCGATGATGAAGAGCGGCGTCTTCATGCCATAGCCTATAGATGACTTCTCGAAATAGTCGGAGATGAGTTCGTTGTGCTCAAGCCAGAAATCATCGGAACCGAAATATTTGGGATAGTCCGCTGCATCGAGCAGTTCCCAATGCATATTGTATCTTGCCGCCTTCTTGCAGAACGACTGCAGGATGCGGCATACGTCGTCTGCCGAACAATCGTACTTGTCTGCCAGGCGCTCCGTATTGGTATAAAGGATGCCATACTGCGCATCGCCGCCAGAGGCATCTTCACGATTGCTGCCGCCTGGAGTGTATGCCGTATCATCACTGGCATTGCCAGCAAGGGCAGTGCCACAGTTCTCGCAGAAGTGCGCCGAAGCGGAATTTCGGGCGCCACACTCGGGGCAGAACTGAAAGGCGCCATACTGCATATTCGCAGGAGATGTGGCAGGAGCAAACTGTTGGTTGAATCTGGACAGCTGGCTGTCAAGATCGTTATTCAATTGGGACAAATAATCGTCTAAGTCCATACGCAAAAACGAAAATTTAGAACTGGAAGCCGCAATTATCGCAGAACATTGCATCGGCATCCAACACCTGACCACACTGTGGACACTGCTTGCCTCCCATCTGCTGCTGATCCATAGGCTGCTGGGGGTATTCCTGCTGCTGGAACCCTTGCTGAGGCATCTGCTGATAACCCTGCTGAGGCTGCATATTGATGTTGGTGTTATTGGTATAGAGGTTGCCGGCAGCAGCAGTATTTATCTGTGCCATGCTGCCCATAGCCACCTGATTCTGTGAATCCATGCGGTCTTGCTGACGATAGGCGTCCTGCTTGTACTCGTTGGCGCGCTGTTGCTGATCCTCGAAACGCTGCTGCTGGAACTGTTGTTGCTGCTGGAACATGGCCTGCTGATTGGCCATATTGGCACCTGCGGCTCCCATCATGCCTTGCTGCATCATCTGGGCCATCTGCATCATCATCTGCTGGTTCTGGGCACCCTGGTTCTGCTGCATCTGTAGCATCTGCTGGTAGAGGGCAGCCTGCTCGGCCTGCTGTTTCTGCAGGAGCTCGTTCTCCTTGCCACTGCCCATGGCCTTGGCAAACTCGGCCTGTGCGGCAGCATCCAACTGGGATATCTGCTTGGCGGCAATGGCTTCGGCACTCATCTGAGCCTCCATGTTATCGCGGTTCATTTGGGCCTGTACATCCATGCTGTGGAGACTCTCGGCACTGCGGTTCTGCTCGCGCAGCTGCTGCAGTTCCTGCTCTTTCATCGCCTGCATGTTGCGCATGGCAATGTTGGCCTTGCGCTCAAGGATGTCGGCATCGTCGAACTTGCTCTGGCGCTGCATCTGGAAATCGGACTGACGCTGCTGCTGATCCATCTGGAAATCGAACTGACGCTGTTGCTGACGCATCTGCTCGTCGCGCTGACGCTGCTGCCAATCGGCTTCGCGGCGGCGTTCCTCGTTCTGCCAGTCATGGTCCTCTTCACGTATCTTCTTCTGCCAGTCATACTCTTCGAGTTGCTGGCGACGTGTGAAGTTGCGGTTGTACATCTGCTCGTCGCGCTCCCAGTTGCGGTTGTACTCCTGCTCCTCATGCATCCATTCGCGTTCGCGCTGCTCGTCCTCGATGCCCCAGTTGCGACGGCGCTGCAGGTCTTCACGCTCCCAGTCGTGGTCCTGCTTCTTGTCGCCGATGGCCCACTCTGCCTCCAGGCGTGCAGCGTCTACACTCTGCTGGTGCTGGATGCGCATGATCTCGGTAACGCTCTCGCGCTGTATCTTGTTCTGGAGCAAGGCATCCTGCAGTACGGCAAGGTCCTCGTCCTTGACCAGGCGGCTCTTCTTCAGGTCGATGAGTGCTTCGTACTCCTCCTCCTGGCTCTTGGCCTCGCGCAATCGCTTCTGGGCATTTAGCATCAGGGTGAAGGCCTCCATCTCGTCGTCGTGGATGAGTCCGTCCTTGTTAATCTGCATCAGGGCATAGCGGAGTTCCTCGTCGGTAGTGGCCTTGTCTATGGTCTGCTTGTTTGTCTCTATGGCCAGGCGGTTGCGGAACTCGCCGGTGCGCTGCAGGTAGTCAAGTTCCTTCTCGGTGCAGTAGAGTTCACGCTCTACACTGCGGAAACGCTCGAACTCGGCATTGCTGTCGGTAATCTGCAACACCTGGGCACACTCGATGCCATGGAGCTGCATGTTGATGATTTGCTGGATCTGGGCCTTGAGTGTAGCAATTACCTCCATGGGAAGGCCTGTCTGCTGGTAATCCACATTGCGCAGTGCCTGACGGAGGACATTGTCTATGCTGCCAACAAGCATCTGGTACAGCATGTTGGTGGTCAGCGATTGTTTGTCGGCCAGATAGTTGGTGGCCACGCCGTGGATGTCGCTCACCTTCAACTGCAGCGACACGCCCACCTGCACATCAAAGACACGGGTGGGTATGCTAAAGGGAGCAAACTGTATGCCGCCGTCCTGGCCCACCTGGCCGCCAAAGGTCATGGGGATGTAGCGGTCGCTAACCAGATATACGGACATGACGGGAGCCTGGGTAAGACGTGAGAGGATGCGTGCATAGTCAATCTTGCGCTTCTGCACCTTCTCCTTGTTCTCGTTCTTCTTCTCACCGAAGATGAGGCGGCCTACCCAATTGAAGCCGCGCTTGATCTCGCCCACAACGCCCAACTGGCGGAAGGTGGGTTCTGCCTGGCGACGCTCCTGGATGGCCTTGCGCTCCTTCTCCTCCATCTCCTTCTCGGCCTTCTCTACTGCAGCCTTCAGGGCAGCCTGCTCCTCCTCTACGGACTTGTAGAACAGGTAGGCACCGGAAGAAAGGGTTGATACCAGTTCGCCATTGGCAAAGATGAGGGCTGTGCAGCCCTCCTGCACGATGATACCCTTGAGTTTCTCTATCTCCTCGAGTTCGCTTTCCTTGATCCTGCGGGCAATCTCGCCGGGCTGGATGTTCCAGATGGTACGGCCGCGAACAACGTCCACGCCTTGCACGGCCTCCATGCTGCGACGGTCGCGGGCACGCTGTGCCTCGCGTTCGGCGCGAATCTGTGCACGCTCGGCGCTTTGCTGTGCCTGCTGGGCATCCTGTATCTCGCCTTGGTCAGCACGGGCCTGCTGGCGCACGGCTGCCTGCTGCTCGTTCTGGATGTCACGATTCAGTTGTCCGCCGGTAATGAAATTTGCCGCTGCGCGTACACCATCGGTGAACCAGCCTTTCTGATCCGGCTGACCGGCCTGTTGCCCACCCTGAGCAACAGGAGTGCCGCATCCTGTGCAGAATCTTGCTCCCGGTTTCAACTCACTGCCACACTTGGTGCATGTCATAGACTGACTTGCTGACTTCATTTGATCCACTGGTGCAGAAACGGGGGTACCACACTTGGTGCAGAATCTTGCTCCCGGTTTCAACTCATTGCCACACTTTGTACACTGTGCCATAATATTCTTGTTTATTTAGTAAATTTACGTTCAATCTGCAAGTACCGGTGTCTTATGCCGACACTGGCTTCTTATGGTGTTATGCCTCTGAAAGGAAGAGAAAAAATAACACATAAACACTTTTTAACGCACAAATATAGTAATAATTAAGGAGAATGGCATGGCGAATTCTGTTTCTTTTTGGTTCTTTTGCGCCTAACACCTAAACTTTGATATCCTTGACACTTATATCTTAATGTTTTTTCTTAATTTTGTGAGTTAAACAACCAGATTTCATGGCAAACGAAGAGATTTACCAGGCGCTAAGGCAAAGGATGGAAAAGGTGGCGGGCCGAAAGATAAAGACGCCAAAGGATTTTGACTACCTTACAATGCACATCTTCAATGCACTGAAGATACATATAGCACCAATCACGCTGAAGCGCTTTTGGGGGTATGTGGGAAGCAATGCAAATGGAAGGAGCCCATTCCGCAGCACGCTGAATGCGTTTGCGCAATACGTGGGATATACCGACATAGATGCCTTCGCGAACAACATCAATGGCAAGGACATCGTGGAGAGCGACTTCATCCTTAACGACACGCTGCTGACCCAGTCATTGGCAAAAAGCACAAGGATAGAACTGAGGTGGCACCCCAACCGCCGGGTGGTGATAAAACACGAGGGCATGGAGATGTTCAAGGTGCTGGAGAGCGCAAACAGCAAGCTGAAGGCAGGAGACACCTTCCTGTGCGGACAGATTATAGACGGAGAGCCGCTTACACTGAGATGCCTGGTGCAAAACGGCAATTCGCCCGTTAATTATGTGTGCGGAAGAGTAAATGGAGTAAAGTACAAATTGTTGCACGAATGAAGACATCGGGATTTATAAATGAGGGAGACGGGGATGAAAAGATTGAGATTCTGGGAATCTCCAATGCTACATCCAACATATTCAAAAGGCGCATAAACGGGGAACTGTATTTCATGAAGCAGCTGCGCCCCGAATATGCTACCGACAAGCGCTATCGAGAGGCCTTCTTCAAGGAATATAATACCGGCAAGGCCATATCCAGCCCATACGTGGCGAAATATGTGGGCATAGAGGAGGACGGCGACGGGCTCTACATCCTGATGGAGTACATCAACGGGGTGACACTGAAGGAAAAACTATCCTCCGAACCTGAATACTTCCATAAAAGCAGCAACATAAAGAAACTGCTGGTGCAGATATCACTGGCGCTGACAGCACTGCACCGACAGGGCGTCGTCCACCTTGACATCAAGCCAGAAAACATCCTGCTCACCAAGACAACAAACGACGTGAGGCTGGTGGACCTGGGTTTCTGCCTGTCAAACAAGAACGACCATACCGTGGGATGCACCAAGACCTTTGCTGCACCGGAGACCATTGCCGGCAACATTGCCGAGATAGATGCACGAAGCGACATCTACTCTGTGGGGTGCCTGCTGCAATACATAGAGGAGGGAAGCGGCAAGAGCCTTGCACACAAGTTCAGCAAGATAAAGACCCGCTGCATGCAAGAGCAGAAACGCGAGCGCTATACGAGTGCCACGGACATAACAACAGCCCTGAGCAACACAAGGCAATGGTGCTATGCAGGCGGCATTGCTGCAGTGGCGGCTTTGTCGGGCTACCTGTTCCTGAAATCACCTCTCTACAACAGCCTGTGCAACTACATCGAGTGGGAATCCGGCAAAGTGCCCGAACGCTTCGAGGCAGACGGCATATTCTATCGCATAACAGACGGCGATGCACGCACGGTGGAGGTAACGTTCAAGGGTAACCACCATGCCGAGTACGAATACGAATACAAAGGCGGAGAGATAAACATACCGCAAACCGTAACGTACAAGGGACGTACCTTCAGGGTAACGGCATTTGCACCCATGACGTTCAACAACCCGTACATATCAAAGGTTACCATACCTGAGGGCATTGAGGAGATTGCCGACTCTGCCTTCATCTACTGCAACCAGAATGGCACGATACGCATACCCAAGAGCGTGAAGAAGATTGGTCTGTCAGCGTTCTACCCCATGCTATACATCGACAGCATTGTGGTAGACGAGGAAAATCCATATTACGACAGCCGCATGAACTGCAATGCCATCATAGAAACAGCCACCAACACCATTATTGCCGGATGCAACACCACCACAATTCCGGAAGGGGTGGAGCGCATTGCACGAGATGCCTTCGTGGGTGCAGAGAGACTAAAGAAACTGGTTCTGCCGGCAAGCCTCAAGGAAATTGGTGCCCAGGCATTTGTCAAGGCCGCAATTGAAGAGATAGACATCCCGGAGGGGGTAACAAAGCTTGAAACCTACACCTTCCAGTATTGTGAGAACCTGCACAAGGTAACCTTGCCACAGAGCCTCATGAGCATCGGTCATGCCGCACTGTCGCACTGTGCATACAAAGAACTGGACATACCCAACTCGGTAACCCATATCGAGGATTATGCCTGTGACTGTTGCCAATACCTTGAAACCCTCACCATAGGCAGCGGAGTAAGGCACATTGGATACGCCGCTTTCGAAGGTTGCCGCAAACTCAGCAAGGTTGTGTCGCACATTCCTGCCGACAGCCTCTTTGTCATAGACAGCAGCACATTCAACAACATCAGCCCCGACTGCATACTCTACGTCCCCCGCGGAGCAAAGAAAGCCTACCTGAACACCTTCGGATGGCACAGATTTGACAAAGTGCTGGAGTTCTAAGGCAACCGCACCTTTCCCACCGAACCCGAGGATACCGCCTCACATACCTACGGCAGTCCTCTTAGTATAAGGACTCGAGTTCTCGTACTATGAGGACTCCTGTGTTCTCGTGGGAACACTGGCCCTTCTTCGGCAAGCGAGATTCTCTGTAATCAAGGACTGTCCGGCAGCGCATTTATACCACAGTGCCCCGACCTGTTATGGACGAGGCACTGCATATAGCGTTACAATTTCTTTGCCACCACCCGCCGGTAGGGACGCAGCGTGCTGCGTCCGCCTATATGGCTTTGGGGAGTGTTCGGACGCTGCACGCAGCGTCCCTACTATCCCACACTGTTTTCCGTTTTCAGTTTTCAGTTTTCCGTTCGAATCACTCCCACTCGATAGTAGCGCAGGGCTTGGGAGACATGTCGTAGCAGACACGGTTCACGCCGGGAACCTCCTTCAGGATGCGGTCGGTAATCTTCAGCAGGATGGGCCATTCGATCTGCTCGATGCTTGCGGTCATGGCATCGATGGTGTTGACGGCACGGATGATAACAGGCCAGTCGTAGCTGCGGGCATTGTCCTTAACACCTACGCTCTTGAAGTCAGGCACAATGGTGAAGTACTGCCATACCTTCTTGTCCAGACCTGCCAAAGCGAACTCCTCGCGCAGGATGGCATCGCTCTCGCGCAGTGCCTCCAGACGGTCGCGGGTGATGGCGCCAAGGCAACGTACGCCCAGGCCGGGACCGGGGAACGGCTGACGGTAAACCATCTCGTAGGGCAGACCCAGTTCCACGCCACAGGCACGAACCTCGTCCTTGAAGAGCTGCTTCAGAGGCTCAACGAGTTCGAACTGCAGGTCCTCGGGCAGACCGCCCACGTTGTGATGGCTCTTCACGCACTTGGCTGTCTTTGTACCGCTCTCCACGATGTCGGGATAGATGGTACCCTGACCCAGGAAGTCGATGCCTCCGGCCAACTTGCGAGCTTCCTCCTCGAACACGCGGATGAACTCGCCACCGATGATCTTGCGCTTCTGCTCGGGATCGGCAACACCTTCCAGCAGGTTCAGGAAGCGGTCGGTAGCATCCACATATACCAGATTGGCAGACAACTGGTTGCGGAACACCTCCACCACGTTCTCCGACTCGCCCTTGCGCATCAGGCCGTGGTTCACGTGCACACATACCAGGTTATTGCCGATGGCCTTCAGCAACAGGGCAGCAACAACGGAACTGTCCACGCCTCCGGACAGGGCCAGCAGCACCTTCTTGTCGCCCACCTGACGGCGTACCAGTTCAATCTGGTCGGCAACGAAGTTCTTCATGTTCCAGTTGGCCTCGGCCTTGCAGGTATCGAACACGAAACCCTTCAGGGCTTCCTTGATAGCCTCCTCGTCGTTAGTGAACTCGGGCAACTTAACCTCGCAAAGGGCCTTGTCGTGTCCTGCAGCAATTACGGGGAAACCGGCCTCGTATATCTCGGGGAGGACATCAATCTCCACACCGTCGATGACGTTGTTCTTACCGCCATTGATAATTACACCCTTCACGTTGGGAAGAGCCTTCAGTTCCTCGGCAGTAATGTCGTGGGGATAGATCTCGCTGTACACACCCAGTGCACGGATGGCTCTGGCCACCACGGTATTCTCGTGGCTGCCCAGATCCAGGATTACAATCATGTCTTGTTTCATATCCTATATAATATATATAATGTATAAATGTCTAATTCTTCATCTCCGTGGCAGACGTTACCGATTGCCGTCAACAAAGGCACATACCATATAAAACACAGAGACACAGAGTTTCCCTATCAAACTCCATGTCTCCATTTTCTATTGCGATGCGTCCCTAAAGGCGCTCCTTTTTCTCAGCGGTGCCATCTGTCTGTCTTTTTCCGGTGCAAAATTATATAAACTTTCGCAAATATGACGCATGACACCCGTTTTTCTTCATTAAGACAGCAAAAAAAGCGGGATATGCCTCTGGTAGCACTGTTCATTCTGTTCCCTTTGTGAAGTATAAACAACTAAAATCGCCTTTTATCGGTCAATTACATCTTATTCCGAAGTTTTTTAATAAAACTTTGCAAAAAAACAAGTAACTTTGCACTGCTCCTTTATGTGCTGTTTGCAAAGCACTTTAGGGGGCGTATATATGATTTGGCGTTTACTACGCTTGATTTGACTGTCAAAACTCGCAACTTTGGATCCCTGTCAATGATAGCAATAGTGAATGCCGCACTGAGTATGGTAATGCTCGGCTTTGCTGTTATATACAAATAACAGTGTTGCCCTGGCATCATATTCAGCGTGGGTATTCGCATTGCTTGTCCAGACAGGGAGGTAATGCGAGACCTTGACAGCGGGACAGGCTAACGTGATACTTTTCTTCTCTTGCATTAAATAAATGACTAAAGACTTGTTTATCTAGATATATCGTTATCATATGTATTTGGTATATGTAAAATATACTAAAAGATGCTATATTGAAGGCTATCAATTAGCATCTATCCTATTATCAAATACTTCCTCAAACAAGTCCATTTCTCGCTTGGAAATACCTAGTTTGTTTGCTAACACTCGCCAACCTTTAACTGCCGTTACAACCTCGTTGATAATGCCTTTTGCAATCTCTATAGTGAGCATATATTCCTCGCAAGAGTTGAGTAAAATGGATAAGTCTGCCTTGTTGGTTTTGCTGTTAATTAGCAAACTTTGATGGTCATTCAGCGTTGGGTTCATATCGTATGCTGGCGAAAGACTCCAACCTTTTGCAGTTAACAGAAATCCGTGATTGCGGAAATGGTCGTCGCTATTGCCTACGCAGATATTGAATGCCACTCGGCGGAATAGTTCTCGCAAGTTCGCATCAACTTCGGTACAACCGCTAATGATAAAATCAACAATGTCAATATATCCGTGTCCTGTTGTAGCGTTATCACCATCATTTAGACCGAGCAGAGTCATTGCCGATGCAAAATGTATTCGCTTGCCGCTATCCGTTCTATCAAAACGACGAGAAAGAAGCGTGTGGTGCTTGTCGTTAATTTCAAGTACCTTTGTTTCGGCAGCGTTGATGCCAGCATTTTTGGCTAACATATGGCAGAAATGCTCCCATAGGCCTGCATCGTAATCATCCTTCAATGATGGGAACTTTGCGACATATATACTGCAGTCCGTATCTACAACATTTGCCTTCGGTCTTGCACCACCGAGCGAAGAACCTGGCTGTACAAGTTGAGCAATCCATCGTTTCTCGGGGAGGGTATTAGCATCCTCGCTTTTTTCAATCTCCTTGCTTGCTGCAATGAGTTCGCGCAAGTCGGTCAATGGTGGAATACGCAAAGAGTTGTCAGCGTTGATGAACTCACCATCAGGCGTTTCCTTGAAACGGAATCCGCCCATACGGGAAAAGTCATCAATTCCGGTTAAGAAGTCAAACGATGAGAGGCGGCGAACAGGTCTGTTATCCTCTTGTGCCAATATCTGCTCACGACGAAGAAGAAGAGTGCGCCCCCATCTATCGGGAAGAGCATCGGCAAAGCAACCAAAAATATCTTTATTCGGCTGAGTGTATTGTATCCCCGGATAGTTGTTAAGATCTTCGCTAAGGGTAATGGCATTGTACTTCCTTATCCAACCATCAGCAAATTTGAAGCTATAACTATCCGAGCCACGAAGTGATTCGTAGCCAAGTTCTCCAACCAACTCTGTTTCCTTAAGCCAATCAAAATCGGCATATACATATAACTTCTTCATAGCACATTACTCCTTTTTAGACGCCCTTTCACGCTGTGGCAAATTCATATCCTGCAATGCCCTGCCGAGTTCGTCATCCTTTGCTAAAGAGAGAATATCATCATCGAGCTGCAGAGCATACAACACACGCAGATAGATGCCAATCGCCACTGTTGGTGCACCTTTCTCTATGCGTGAAACCGTAAGCGGAGAACATGTAGCACGCTCCGCCACCTGTGCAACACTCAAATTACGACGCAAACGAGCAAGCTTTATCTGCTCACCAACGACCTGCATCTTCTGTTCCAATTTTCGGGGCAATTTAGTCCCCATTGTACTCTTTGCCATATTCTCAACATATCATATAATATGCAAAGATAGCACTTTTTCCTTATTATATGATAGGTTGAGTAAAAAAAATGTCCACCCTGCCCCAAAAAAAATCGCCTATAACCCAATATTGAGTTATTAGCGATTTTCTTCGTGGTGCCACCAGGAATCGAACCGGGGACACAAGGATTTTCAGTCCTTTGCTCTACCAACTGAGCTATGGCACCAACATTGTGTGCTGACTTCTAAAGGAGGTGGTGCCACCAGGAATCGAACCGGGGACACAAGGATTTTCAGTCCTTTGCTCTACCAACTGAGCTATGGCACCTTGCCTTTATCCGTTTTGCGAGTGCAAAGGTAGACTTTTTTTCTTAT
>JAZURY010000024.1:0-7234 GCA_045606445.1 Bacteroidaceae bacterium | reverse complement strand
AACTGGTGTATTGTCTTCCTAAGACCGCTTGGCCTCCGACTTGATGCTCATACTGTTTGCGGGATACATTTCCCATGAACTGCGGTCCTCGCGCTCCTTGGGAGCGAATGGCAGTTTCACCCAATTAGACTTTGATGGGTCTGTGCTGTCGTATTCCGTGCATACGAGAACCTGATGACCCTCTTCCAGTCCCAGAGAGTTGGTATAGGCGATTACGTAGTCGAAATCCACGTACACCTGCTCGGCATTGCCCAGGGTTATAGCGGGACTTATGAGGTATGTTTCGGAAGCGGTGGTTGAGCCGCTGTTGTATCCTGTAGCCTTGGCGTATGTGTTGCCTAAACCCCAGGCATTGCCGGTGGGGGTATATACCTCGAAACCGTCTTTCAGGTTGGTACTGGTATAGGGTAGGGCGTTCTCTCCGTCTGTGGGCGTATCCGGTGTATCCGGTGTCACCTCGCCTCCGGGTTCTGTGGACACGCTCAGGTTGGTCAGTTCCCATGTGGAAGCGCTGCTGCTGTTGCACTTGTACAGGAATGCGATGCGGATGGTCTGTCCCAGGAACTCGTCAGGGATGCTCATTGTGTTTGCGGGATACATTTCCCATGAACTGCGGTCCTCGCGCTCCTTGGGTTCAAATGGCAGTTTCACCCAATTAGACTTTGATGGGTCTGTGCTGTCGTATTCCGTGCATACGAGAACCTGATGACCCTCTTCCAGTCCCAGAGAGTTGGTATAGGCGATTACGTAGTCGAAATCCACATACACCTGTTCGGCATCGCCCAGGGGAATGGCAGGACTGACGAGGTATGTTTCGGAAGCGGTGGTTGAACCGCTGTTGTATCCTGATGCCTTGGCGTATGTGTTGCCCAGGCTCCAGCCTGTGCCGGTGGTTGTATATACCTCGAATCCTTCCTTCAGGTTGGCGCTTGTGTAGGGCAGGGTTATGTCTTCACCTCCGCCTGCGCCTGGCATTTCGGGTTCTATGAAAGGAGCGGGAACGTCCTCACAACTTGCCAGGCCGAAAGCGGTAACGGCGGCAAGCATCATGGTTTTAAGAATCTTATTCATATCTGAATGTGTTTTGTGTTGTTACTTGTATGAATTTGGTTTTATTCGCTCTTGTGCTCCACCAGGTCGCTGTTGGTGCGCATCAGTATTTGCCATGTGCCGTTGTAGTGTGTGCACACGCCGTAGATGTCCACCTTGCCTGTGGGAATGGGTCGTGATGCGAAGTCGCTGTAGGTGCTTGTGCGCAGGATTATGCTGCTGCCTGCTCCCTTGATGTCGCGGTTGGCGCAGTTGCTTGTCAGTCGCACGCTGCCGTCTTCCGGGGCCAGTGTCTGTGTGCCCTCGCCGGAGATTTCCACGTTGCTCAGTTTCACTATGCGTCCCACCAGCGTGTTCTTGTCGTCCGTGTTGCTGAAGGCTATGGTGTCAGCCTTTGCGGTCATTTCCACGTTGTCCGCCACGTCGCCCACCAGGCGCACGTTGTTATTCCATACGTTCTGGTCCATGCGTCCCATGCTGCCGTTGTATTCCGCGCCGAGTTGTGCCATCTTGCCGTAGCCGCCTATGTACAGGCCTTTCAGGTTTATCACTATCTTCTGTCCCACGGGCATGAAGGCGTACAGGTCTGTGGCGTTGATGCCCACTATGATGCCGCCGGTCTCGTCCTGAATGGAGATCTGCTTGTAGAGGTTGCCCCCCTGGTCGTTGCCGTTCACCACGGCATGCAGTTGCAGGTCGTCCTCTATGAGTTTGTATCCGTTGGACGTGATTACGCTGGCATAGTTTGCCTTCAGTTCGGCAATGGTTGTCTGGGCGGCCTTGTCCGCAACTATCTCGTTGTTGCCGTATGGAGGGTTGTCGCCGAAGTCGGGTGCTTTCCAGTCTTCGTCCATGCATGAACCCAGGCAAAGGGCGCCCAAAACCAGTGCTATGTATATTCTGTTCTTTTTCATGTCTTCTTATACCTTATATATATTATATTAGAAACGGTAGTTTATGTTCAGCATGAAGTTGAATCCCTGGGCGTAGTACTTCTTTGGGTTCTTCAGGAAGTTGTATGTACGGCTGGACATTTCACCGTCGTTCACGCTGTAGTTGGCACGGCTCTGCTCATAACCGCCCGTGCACAGTTTTGTGTTGTTGGTTATGTTGCTCAGGTTCAGGTTCACGCTCAGCGGGTTCTTGCCCAGATAGAACTGCTTGCCTATTGAAGCGTCCAGTACGAAACCTCCGTTGCCCTGTGCCTGTTCGGGTATGGCATATACGGGAGTGCCGTCAACATCGATGTATGCACCTCCGTAGTTGTTGGAGGCCCACAGTTCCTGCACGCTCTGCAGGCGTGTCACGGGGCTGTAACTCAGGTATATGCGGTCGTAGTAGTTGCCTGTCAGTCCCAGGTACCAGCCGTTCACGCGGTAGTTCAGTGCCAGGCTGGCTGCTGCCAGCGGTGTGCCGCTTTCGCGCATGCCGTCGGCAAAGCATGTGGTGCGCTTCAGTGTGCCGTTGTCGGAAAGCATGTAGTCCACGTTTGTGTTGCCCACGATTTCCGCCTCGGAGTATGTACCCAGCAGGGTGATGTCGAAGTTGCTTGTTACCTTGAACTTCGCGCCCAGTTCCACGCCGTAGTTGCGCTTGGCGATGTTCTGTGAACTTACATACACGAAACTGCTTTCGTTGTCGTCATAGAAGCAGGACCACTCCGTGCCGTCGTACTTGTAACTGAAGTAGCCTGTCAGGTTCAGGCGCAGCCAACTGTTGTTCAGGCCGTAACTTAGTTCCGTGCTGGCAATCTTCTCGTTCTTCAGGTTGTGCACGAAGTCGTTCATCTTCTCGGGGCAGATGAATGCGTCGCGTGCGCTTGGAGTCTTGGCCTCGAATCCGCCGCCTATGCTCAGGGTGTGTCCGCTGCCCAGGTTCAGCGTGCTTGCCAGTTTCACGCCTCCGTCCAGGAAGCCTGCCTTTCTGCTTGCCCCGTAACTGTTCTCTGCAAACAATCCGTTGCGCATGTGTCCTTCGCGGTACATTATGGTATTTGTGGTCCGTGCCGCTATGTAGTTGTGGCTTATGCCTATGTTCTTGGTGTATGCGGCATATATGCCCATTTTCTGCACGTTTATGTCGTAGTCATAGGCATATCGGTCTCCCTCTTTCACAGGTCTGCCCGGGTTGTTCAGGTCGTAGTCTGCCTTGGGGTCCGTTTCCTGGTATGTGCCCACCAGGTGTCTGTCTATGTTGTGGAAGTTCTCGCCTCCCAGCATGTCCTCCAGCGTCTGGTAGTGCATGCCCTTTGTGTAGTTTGCCTGCACGCCGATGTTCAGTTTGCTGGTCTTGTCAATGGTCCAGTTGAAGTTGCTGCTCAGCGCTCCGGTCAGGTGGTCGTTGTGTCGTGCCTGTATCCAGTAGATGGCGTCGCTGCCTGTCTTGTTCAGTTGCTGGTTGGCAAAGTACAGTTCGTCGAAGTTTATCTGCCGTGCCTGCGGTCCGCTCATCCAGTATTCCTTGGCGGTGTTGTATGCATCCCAGTTGTTGTTGCTTCCGTCGGTCTCTCCCCACACGTCGTAGTTGTACGAGGGGAAGTTCTTCCAGTAGTCGGGGGCGGGGTTGGTGCCGCTGTAGTCCAGTTTTGTGCTGCTGTACATTTGGTAGCGCACCATTGCGCTGGTGGTCATCTTCAGGTTGTCCTTTATCTGGTAGTCCCATGTCAGCAGTCCTGTGGGCGCGAAGTCGTTCACTATGCGGCTGGCGCGCTTCTTTCCGTTCTGGTAGCCCCAGTAGGGGTTGTACATGCGGTCGTTTGCCAGCCAGTATGCCTCGTCGGTGCTTGCTCCCTGCTGTGCGCGTTCGGTGGGGTTGCCCCATACTGCCAGGTTCAGTGCGTGCCCGTTGTTCCACTTCTTCTGTACCGACATCAGTAACGAGAGGCTGTTGTAGAACGTGCCGTCCACTGCCGCCGTTTCCATGTTGCCCCATCTGTATGCCAGAGAACCGTAGAACGCCCATCCCCTCTTGCTCAGTCCTGTGCCGTGCGAGAACATGCCGCGCAGGGTGTAGTTGCGGTTCAGTCCGCTCAGTGTCACCTTGCTGCCTGTGCTCATGCTTGAGGCGCGGAAGTCGTAGTTTGTCGCTCCTCCCAGGCCCGGCATGGCAAAGGTGTTGCTCTCAAACGGGTTCGATGCGTCCTTGTTTCGTGCCGCGTCGTTCATGCCGCCAATGTTGGAGTACTGGAAGCGTCCGTTTTCCACCTGGTTTGCCTGCACGCCGTTGATGTAGACGTCGTTGTACTTGTTGTCCAGGGCGCGGAACTTGAATCGTGCCGCACTCCACGTCCAGCCGATGTTGCTGGTGTAAAGATTGTTGGATGAACCCACCTGTATGACGTCGGACGTCATGTCGTCGTCCTCGCCGAGTTGCGACTCCGAAATGGTGAAGTCTCCGGCATCGATGCTCATGATGGTAGAGTCCGCTTCCGACTCCTGGCTGCTTTGGGCGTAGGTACATGTTGCCACAAGCAGTGCAAGTGCCGTCAGTTGAAACTTTCTTTTCATAATGCTTTTGGTTTAATAAATGATTTGTCACGTACAAAGTTCGGAAAAATATCCGTAAAACCGCATGGAGACTTTATTTTTTTTAAGTAAAACCATACGAGTTGTCCAAAAAAACGTTAACTTTGCACTGCGTGATTATTGTGGGAGATTGTGTCCCCGATGTTGTACGGTATATGAAATAAGACCAAATGATGAAGAGAATATCTCTGTTATTGTATTTCTTTGCCCTGATTTTTGCCATTCATGTCCATGCTCAGGACCGCAAGTTGCAGATGCATGCCGTGGCTTTCTATAATCTGGAGAACCTTTTCGACACCTGCCACGACGAGGGCAAGAACGACTGGGAGTTCCTTCCCGGCGGCACCTACCATTGGACCAAGGTGAAGTATGAGCACAAGTTGGCCAATATGTCGCGTGTGCTGTGCGAACTCGGTACGGACAAACTCCCCTACGGTGCCAGCATCATCGGTGTCAGCGAGGTGGAGAATTCCAAGGCTCTGGACGACCTCATGGCGCAGCCCGCCATGAAGAAGCGCGGTTTCCGCTATGTCCATATCGAGGGTCCCGACAAGCGCGGCGTGGACTGCGCCCTTATCTATAATCCGCGTGCCTTCAAGGTGGAGAAGGCCTTCAACAAGGACTATGTCTACGAGAATGGCGACACCGTGCGTCGCACCCGCCCGTTCCTGTGTGTCCAGGGCAAGTTGGCAGGCGACAATGTCACCGTCATCGTCTGCCACTGGCCCAGCCGTGCCGCCGAGGGCATCTTCCGCGAGTACGGAGGCCGTCAGGTGCGTGCCCTTACGGACAGCATCGGCGAGGCCGACCCCAGCCAGCACATCCTTGTCATGGGCGATATGAACGACGACCCCGACAATGCCTCCATGGCACAGTGCCTCGGTGCGCGCCGCAAGGTTTCCGAGGTGGGGAAGGGCGATTTCTTCAATCCCTGGTGGGACATCCTGCGCAAGAAAGGGCAGGGGACGCTCAGTTACCAGGGAGCCTGGAACCTGTTCGACCAGATAGTGCTGGGCCGCAGCCTTGTGGAGGAGTACAAGGCAAACACTTACTACGGCCTTACCCTCCACTCGTATCACATTTTCAAGCGCGACTACCTCTTCCAGACCGAGGGCGCCTACAAGGGCACGCCCAAGCGCACCCACTCGCGCGGCGTATGGCTGGACGGTTTCAGCGACCACCTGCCCGTGGTGGTCTATCTTGTTAAGAGCATGAATAGATAACAGGAAATAATTACCAAAACCCTTTTAATAACAATTACAACAATGACAAGTTACAAGGAATTGGGTCTGGTGAACACCCGTGAAATGTTCGCCAAGGCAGTAGCAGGCGGCTACGCTATCCCCGCTTTCAACTTCAACACCATGGAGCAGATGCAGGCCATCGTCCAGGCTGCCGTTGAGTGCAAGTCTCCCGTCATCATGCAGGTGTCCAAGGGCGCCCGTGCCTATGCCAACGGTACTATCCTGCGCTACATGGCCCAGGGTGCTGTGGAGTATGCCAAGGAGTTGGGTTGCGAGAATCCCCAGATTGTACTGCACCTCGACCACGGTGACAGCTTCGAGATCTGCAAGGAGTGTATCGACAACGGTTTCTCTTCTGTCATGATCGACGGTTCTCACCTCCCCTACGAGGAGAACATCGCCCTGACCAAGAAGGTTGTCGACTATGCACACGCTCACGACGTAACCGTTGAGGCTGAGTTGGGTGTATTGGCAGGTGTTGAGGACGAGGTGTCTTCTGCCGTTTCCCACTACACGAAGCCCGAAGAGGTTGTTGACTTCTCTACACGTTCAGGCTGCGACTCTCTGGCCATCTCCATCGGTACCAGCCACGGTGCTTACAAGTTCACCCGCGAACAGTGCACTCTGGATCCCCAGACCGGCAAACTCGTTCCTCCTCCATTGGCATTCGACATCCTGGCAGAGATCGAGAAGCAGTTGCCCGGTTTCCCCATCGTTCTCCACGGTTCTTCTTCAGTTCCTCAGGACGAGGTTGACACCATCAACAAGTACGGTGGCCAGTTGCCCGACGCAGTGGGTATCCCCGAGGAGCAGCTCCGCAAGGCTTCCGAGAGCGCAGTGTGCAAGATCAACATCGACTCAGACTCTCGTCTGGCCATGACCGCTGCCATCCGCAAGCACTTCGCCGAGAACCCCGGCCACTTCGATCCCCGTCAGTATCTGAAGCCCGCTCGCGAGAACATGAAGAAGATGTACATTCACAAGATCATGAATGTGCTCGGTTCCAACGACAAACTCTAAACCTCCCTCCTGCAAGGGTGAAACAACAATACGGGGTGGTGCCATGCGGCACCACCCCGTTATTTATTGGGCCTTTTGCTTTTTGCTTTTTAGGGTCCTTAGGGTCTTTAAAGTCCTTAAAGTCTTTAGGGGCCTTAAGGACCTTAGGGTTTTGCCCTCGGGAGGGCGGTCGCCTGCCCTCGGGAGAACGGGTGCCTGCCTTCGGGAGGACGACCGTGCGTCCTCGGGAGGGCAGACGGATTTCTGCCGTTGGATTGTCTTTTCCTGATTTCAGTAGACGTTTTTTTGCTTCATTAGCTGAAAAGATTTACACCTTTTCTCTATCCATACTGTTGATGTTTACGGTATTCTTGATTCCATGCTGTGGTTGTTGACACTTTCGCTCAGATGGGACGG
>JAZURY010000023.1:0-14082 GCA_045606445.1 Bacteroidaceae bacterium | reverse complement strand
CTACAATTTCTGTCTATGAAAATCTGTCAAAGAACTCTTTCTTCTTAGCGCAGGAAAACATCCTCCATGATGACTCGTAGGAGGTGTTCCCGTTTTGCGAGTGCAAAGGTAAGACTTTTCCGCAAACCGGCAAAGGAATGCGAAAGATTTTTTATGAAAATGACGAAAAAAGCGAAGGAAGGGCAACGAAAAGGGGGAAGAAGGGTGGATATACCTTATTTATTATATATAGGGAAGCGGAGAAAGGGGAAAGGGAATGGAGCAAGGCGAAAAAACGATGGAAGGGAAAGATGGGACATCATACCCCCTCCGGAACTTCGTTCCTCTGTCCAGCGTCGCACTGGGGAGTTTTCCTCGCGTCGCACTGAAGAGTGCTCCCCTCAAAGAGCACGAAAGTATATTAAATACTTTCTCTAAAGGCCCTTTTCGCCCCTCAGAGGGTACAGAAGCACATTCAGTGCTTCTTCTAAAGACCCTCTTCGCCCCCTGTCTCAGGGGGACAAAGTTGGTGCAAGGGGGAAAGTAGCAAGGACAAGGAACATGGAACAAGGAAAACATGGGCAGAAATACGTACAGAGGCAGAGGGTGGACGGAGAGGGCAGGAGGCAGGTTGGGGAGGGTAGCAATCGGTCCTCCATGATGCCTCGGACGGGTTCTCGGGATGTCGGGGCCGTGCCCTCCTGAGGACACAGCCATGCCGTCGGGAGGCCATGCCCCTGTCCTCGGGACATCACGACATTGACTTCAGGGATGGCAGATATGTGGAAGAACAGAAAGATATGGACGGCAACACACAAAGAACGTTTTACCCTAACTACCAGCCATTTACGCAAAAGAACCTATAAACAATACCCATACGGGGATAGCAAAAACGGCACCAATACATGCCAGACATGGCGATGACGGATGAGAAACTGCGACAACACTTGATCATGATTGGACAAAAATATTTACATAAAGAATAATACTTAGAAAAAGGGGCTGCGGTTGTTCTGTGCTATGCTAACGGGAACTGGATAACTTCTCTCTGTGTGACAGAAGACGAAAGGCAGAGCATGACAGGACCGCCACTGAACTTACGAATGATTATCATCCATTCAAGCGTATGGTTAATACGGACACGGATACCATGGTTGACTCACCAAAGGGGCATAAGTACGGACGGAGACTATAAAAAATGTTATTTCCTTATTTATAATATAGCGGTTATATGAAAAAAACACTAACTTTGCATGTACGCAGGGGCAAGACATACTATGTCTGTGCGAAATAGCCCTTACCGCAACAAAGAACCAAAACCATTAAAGAATATTACTATGAACAAGGAACTTGCAATGAATCCCAACAAACTGGTGGCCTTCCTGGGCAAACCGTGCAAGGAATTCACAAAGGCGGACATCGTCCGCTTCATCGAGGAGAATGAAATCCGCATGGTGAACTTCATGTACCCTGCCGGCGACGGAAGACTGAAGACCCTGAACTTCGTGATAAACAACCTGGCGTATCTGGATGCCATACTGACATGCGGCGAGCGTGTGGACGGCAGCAGCCTGTTCCCCTTCATCGAGGCTGGCAGCAGCGACCTCTATGTCCTGCCACGTTTCAGCACGGCCTTCCTGGATCCCTTTGCCGAGATCCCTACCCTGTCCATGCTTTGCTCCTATTTCAACAAGGACGGTGAACCCCTGGAGAGTTCGCCCGAGAACACCCTGCGCAAGGCATGCCGTGCCTTCAACGAAGTGACCGGCATGGAGTTCCAGGCCATGGGCGAGTTGGAGTACTATGTTATCGCCCCCGATATGGAAATGTTCCCTGCCACCGACCAAAAGGGTTATCACGAGTCGGCCCCCTATGCCAAGTTCAATGAGTTCCGCACCCAGTGCATGGCATACATTGCACAGGCAGGCGGACAGATAAAGTACGGCCACTCCGAGGTGGGCAACTTCACCATAGACGGCATGATTTACGAGCAGAACGAGATTGAATTCCTGCCCGTACATGCCGAGGATGCCGCCGACCAGTTGATGATTGCCAAGTGGATTATCCGCAACCTGGCATACGAACTGGGTTATGACATCACCTTTGCTCCCAAGATTACAGCCGGCAAGGCAGGTTCAGGTCTGCATATACACATGCGCATCGTCAAGGACGGCCAGAACCAGATGCTGGAGGGCGGCGTACTCTCCGCTACGGCCCGCCGTGCCATTGCCGGCATGATGGAGTTGGCACCTTCCATCACCGCCTTCGGCAATACCAACCCAACCTCATACTTCCGTCTGGTTCCCCATCAGGAGGCTCCTACCAATATCTGTTGGGGCGACCGCAACCGTTCCGTACTGGTGCGCGTGCCATTGGGTTGGGCGGCAAAGAGCGACATGTGCAAGATTGCCAACCCCTTGGAGAACGAGAGCAACTACGACACATCGCAGAAGCAGACGGTGGAGATGCGTTCTCCTGACGGTTCTGCCGACATCTACCAACTGATTGCCGGTCTTTGCGTGGCATGCCGCCATGGCTTTGAGATGGAGAACGCTCTGGAAATTGCCGAGAAGACCTACGTGAACGTGAACATCCACCAGAAGGAGAACGAGGACAAGTTGAAGGACCTGGCTCAGTTGCCCGACAGTTGCGAGGCAAGTGCCGATTGTCTGGAGAACCAGCGTGCCGTGTTCGAGCAACACAACGTCTTCAGTCCCGCCATGATAGACGGTATCATAAAGCGTCTGCGCTCATACGGCGACAAGACCCTGCGTGCCGACATCAACGGCAATCAGGAGGAGATGCTGAAACTGGTGGAGAAGTATTTCCATTGCGGATAATAGGAACGGAGAACGGAACCGACGCTGGAAGCGAGAGCAGAAGCAAAATTTATTTTGATTATGCCAAGCAACAAGGAGGAAAAGACCGCGAAGCGGGATTAAAAGGGAAAACGGAAAACGGAAAACTATCATACCCCCTCCGGAGCGTTGCTCCTCGTCACCCCTATCCTAGGGGGACAAAGAGGGTTAAGCGTTATTACCAACTTTCTCCCCCTGAACAGGGGGAGTCCCGAAATGGAGGGGGTATGATGAAACGGAATGGTGGGAACTGCGATTGAGCGAAAGCATGGTAGGGACACGGCATGCAGTGTCCGTTTTCCCCTAATAAAGTGGTGTATATCATGACAAGACTACTTAACTGCCTTATGCTTCTGGGTATCTGCATCCTTGCAGGTTGCTCGGCATCCAAAGGCACTTCATCCGAAAGCGATTGGGTGCGTGTGACTAACGGCAACCTCTGGCTTACGGCCGGGGGAGACACCGTGCAGGCACACGCACCGGGATTCCTGCGCCTGGGGGACACTTGGTATATGGTAGGAGAAGACCGCGGACGCGAATGGCGTCCCGATGTGAACCTGTACAGCAGCAAGGACCTCCAGAACTGGCACTTCGAGAAGAAGATAATAGAGAACGGCGTCACCAGTCCCGACCTCGGCAAAAGCCGCATGATAGAACGTGCCAAACTGCTCTACAACAAGAAGAGCAAGCGCTTTGTCGTATGGTGCCATTGGGAGTCGTCGAACTACGGAGCCTCCGAGGCGGCCTGTTTCTCCAGCGACAAGATAGACGGCACCTACCGTCTGGAATGGAGCGGACGCCCTCTGGGCATAAAAAGCAGGGACTGCAACGTGTTTGTGGATAGCGATGGTACGGCCTACTTCATCTCCACCACCGTGGAGAACCAGCACTTGGGACTTTTCCGTCTTTCGGACGACTACCTGTCCGTAGTGGAGCACACACGCCTGTTTGCCGGCCAGCGACGCGAGGCACCTGCCATAGTCAAGTTGGGACAACGCTACTTCATTTTCTCCTCTGCCTGCACGGGATGGGCGCCAAACCAGTGCAAACTCTCGTGGAGCGACAACCTGAAGGAGGGTTGGAGCCAACTGGAGAACATAGGTGACAACAAGGCTTTCCGCACCCAACCGGCCGCAATACTGGAGGTCAAGGGAACGAAGGACACCACCTACCTCTACGTGGGTGACCGTTGGAAAGACCCCAATCTGGCACAATCCAAGACCATCATCTTCCCCGTCACCTTCACGGACACATCGTGCGACTTCCGCTATCGCGACAGTTTCGAAATAAACTTCAAGACCGGAGAATGGAGAGAGTGTGACGGAAAAGAAGAGCAAAGCAAAGAAACCAATTATAACACCTAACAAACGAATGAAAACAAGACTCATGATTATCCTGGCCGCCATGGCCTTCGTGTTCACATCATGTGGCAACAACGCCGCCAACAATGCAGGGCAGGCACAGGAGACACCCGCCGCACTGGAGATTGACGACGTGCTGGCATCTGCCGACAGCCTTGCAAACACAGAGATTACTCTGGAGGGAGTATGCACCCACACCTGCAAGCATGGTGCAACCAAGATCTTCCTGATGGGAAGCGACGACACCAAGACCATCCGTGTGGACGCCGGCAGCCTCGGCTCCTTTGACCAGAAGTGTGTAAACAGCATCGTACGCGTAGAGGGTATCCTCAAGGAAGAGCGCATTGACGAATCCTATCTCCAGCGCTGGGAGGCATCCGCAGCCGCCAATACCGAGGAGCACCATGGCGACGGCGAGGCTGGATGCAGCACAGAGAAGGCCGCACGCGGCGAGACCGCCAACAGCACAGAGGAGCGCATTGCCGACTTCCGCCAGAAGATAGCCGCACGCAAGGAGGCCACCGGCAAGGACTACCTGTCGTTCTATTTCGTAGAAGCACTGTCTTATGAAGTTGTCGAGTAGCAAACTCCGCATCTGGTTGCGCACCATCCACCGCGACCTGTCGTTCTTCTTCTCCGGGATGATACTGATATACGCCATCTCGGGGCTGGTGATGAACCATAGGGACAGCATCAATCCGCACTACTCCGTCAGCCTCACCCACCATGTGGTAAAGGACCTGCCGGAGCAGGCCGATTTCAACAAGGATTCCGTTCTGCAACTGATGGAAACCGTGGGTGTGGAGGAGAACTACACCAAACACTATTTCCCAAGTCCCGGCCATCTGAAGGTCTTCCTAAAGGGCGGCTCTTCGCTGGAGGCAGATATACAGACGGGAAAGGTTGCCTACGAATCCCTCACGCGCCGCCCGCTGATAAGCACAATGACCACATTGCACTACAATCCCGGACGCTGGTGGACATGGTTTGCCGATGCCTTTGCCGTGTCGCTTCTCATCATCACCCTCAGCGGCCTCTTCATGATAAAGGGGCCAAAAGGCATGTGGGGACGTGGCGGCATAGAGTTCGCACTGGGCATTCTGCTACCCATAATACTGCTTATGTTCGTAAAGTAGAGGTAGAGTTTCACAACCGAGAGAGACACACATCCCCACACAAGGGTGTGCAAACGACATAACACAATCAGGCCCCGACTCATCATCGGGGCCTGATTGGTTTCGTAATGTTACTTCATGTTACTGAGCAGGAGCCCACTTGCAACGCACAGGAGAGACAATAGCGCCCTCTTCCTTCAACTGCTTCATGGCCTTATCCACATCCTTGCGGTCAAGTCCGCTCAACTCTGCTATCTTACCTGCATTCAGTGGTGTACCTGCCTCCTTCATAACGGCAAGAACCTTGTCCTTTGTTTCCATAATCGTGTCTTTTATTTGTTAATAATATTCCTTGTTTAGTTCATCGGGCAGACACCCGAATTGTAACGATTGCAAATATACGACAATTAGGCATGCCGTACAACTAATTTAGTTTGCTTTCAAGTATTTTAAGGAATATTAGAGATTAGAGCAACACCTTTACGATGAGTTTGCGCTGGGCTCCCTTGCCTACGAGAGGGGCATGTGTGTCCTCGGGATAGACGATGAGGAACTCGCCGGGTTTGACCAGTGTCCATGTGGGACGGGAATAGGCGTAGAGGGCAAAGTCATTCTCCTCGTCAAAGGGCGCCTCGCTCTCTCCCACTCCAGAGATATGCTCCACTCCTATGAGTTCGGCCTGAGTAAGGGGGACATGGATGTCGATGTACTTGCGATGGGCTTCCAGTTTGGCACCGGTAACAGGAATAAGTTCTGTATCAACCACGTTGATGAAAAGACGGTTGCCGTCCAGTTCTATACGGCAGGCAGGAACTTTGCTGAGATCGTTGGCCTTGATGTAGTCAAAGGCTTGCTTGAAAAGCGGATGCAGAGCCTCGTAGCGGGCACTGTCCTGAAGATTGGATTGGATCATGGGGATGAATGGACCCACCCTAACCCTCCCTATATGGAGGGGAACTGGGAAGGTGCTATGTAAAGAGTTTAAACATTAGTTGAGAGAGGGAAAACTGAATTGTCGGAGTATTCTGAGTTTTCAGAGTAATCAGAACCGTTGGCAATGTAGCGACGCTGCGTGCAGTGTACATCTGATGGGAAGAAAGGCGTTGTATGTTTGCGGACGCAGCACGCTGCGTCCCTACTGTTGTTAATAAACGATTGGTTAAACTTTAAACGTTCAACCTATCTTCCTTCTCTCGCACATTTCTGCCGTGGCGGTGAAGAGGACATCAGCACTGGAGTTGAGGGCGGTTTCAAGAGAGTCCTGTACAACACCGATGATGAAGCCTACGGCCACTACCTGCATGGATATGTCGTTGCTAATGCCAAAGAGGGAGCATGCCATGGGGATAAGCAAAAGCGAACCACCTGCCACACCCGAAGCACCACAAGCGCCCAGGGTGGCAATGATGCTGAGCACAAGAGCACTGGCCAACGAGACCTCAAGACCAAGGGTGTGGCATGTTGCCAAACTCATTACGGTGATGGTGATGGCGGCTCCGTTCATATTGATGGTACTGCCCAGTGGTATGCTTACGGAATAAAACTCCTCGTCAAGTCCAAGGCGCTTGCACAGTGCCATATTCACAGGTATATTGGCGGCAGAAGAACGGGTAAAGAATGCACTGACGGCACTTTCCCTGAGACACTGGAATACCAGAGGATAGGGATTGCGTCGCAACATCACCGCCACGATGATGGGATTGAGAACCAGTGCTACAGCAAGCATGCAGCCTACAAGAAGAAGGAGCAGACGGCCATAGGTAGTGAAGATTTCCAAACCACTTTCTGATACGGTGGTAAATACCAAACCCATAATACCAAACGGTGCACATTGGATGACCCAACGGACAACCATGGATATGCACTCTGCCCACTCGTGCAGGATGTCCACGGTGCGGGGTGATGCAACCTTTTTCAGGGCAAGACCGATGATAATGGCCCAAAGCAGGATGCTCAGGTAGTTGGCTTCCGCAATAGCACGTAGAGGATTGCTCATGAGATTGGACGCTATGGTACCAAAGACATTGGACAGTTCTTGTGGTGCCTGATTCTCGGCAGCCGACATGCCAGACAGTATCATCTCTACAGGAAAGTAACGACTTGCCAACACTGCCAGTACTGCAGCAAACAAGGTGCTGAGCATGTAAAGTGCAACAACGTTGCGAAAACGTCCACCAAGTCCATTACCGGCCTTGGAAACAGACGACACTACGAGCACCGCCACAAGGACAGGAGCAATGGCTTTGAGTGCACCGACAAAGAGTACACCAAGAATACCAATAACCTGAGCCTGGGGAAGGAACAATGCCAAAAGTGTGCCACATACTATACCAATAAGTATGCGCGACATAAGGTTAAGCCTCTGCCATGCAGAAAGCAGGGGAAGAATGAGATTTTTCATGCTAAAACAGTAAGCGCCACTCCCTTTGCCCCTCCCTGTATGGAGGGGCCGGGGGTGGGTCCTTATTCTACAAATCTGTATTTCTGCTTGTCACGAGGCTTGGCATCGGGTGCCTCGTCAGCATAACCGAAACCTACACACAGGGAGAGTTCATAGCCCTCGGAGAAACCGAGTTTGTCCACCAGGGGCTTGCACAGGTCGTTGTCTGTGAGGAAACGTACAGGACTGCCCAGACAGATTGAACCCACGCCCATACTCCATGCAGAGAGCATCATGTTCTCGGCCATAAGGCCACAATCGTAGGCAGAGAAGTCGTAGGACAGATCGCGTGCTATGAACACCATCACGGGTGCGCCACGGAAACAGTCCTTGGCCATGCCTATTTGGGGATGTGCCTCGCCCATTGCCTGGCTCATCTCGGCAAGGAATTCGGGGTTGTCCACCACACGGATTTCCCACGATTGCTTGTTCTGTCCGTTAGGTGCATTGATACCGCAATCCAGTATCTGTGTCATCACCTCGCGGGCGACGGGTTCTGCCTTGTACTTGCGAATGCTGCGGCGTGCCATGATGGTCTCCACCACCTGGTTCTTATCTTCCTGAGGAGTCATATTCTCTTTGTTTTCTGTTGGGGTGCATGCCATGGTTGTAAATACGGCCATGCCAGCGAGAATAGTTTTTGTGAACTTCATTGTTATACTGAATAATTAAATACTTTTCTGTTAATAAATCTCTCTATACTTCTGCCGAAATGCGACAATACCAGTGTTATCCCTATACCACCAAGGACAAACACCAATATTCCCACATCCTGGGAATTCATATAATCTATGGGGATGCACTCCATCAAATAGACATAGATGCTATTGGCCCAATCCACACTATGAACGAATTTATATACTTGACATAGGTTGAAAGATATGCAATTAAAATACATGTCCCAACAGAGAGAAACATTAGAGCACCATCGCCATACATTTTCAATGCCACAAGAATAATCAAAAGTAAAACCATTGTCTGTATTGAAACTTTTCTACGAAGTATAGGAATTGATGAAAATGCAATGCCCAATGGGAAACATAATATCTGTCCCCACCAATGATTAGGAAAACCCAAATATGCCGACAATATAATATATGCAACTATCAGCAAAGAAATAATGATACGCTCGTAACCAGGCACTTTCCATCGCAACAGCATATAAATCACATATAATACAACTATTGTTTTTAAAAACCAAGCATCAGCATTGGGCATGGCTAAAGTCATGAAAGAAACGAAGAGGTTTTGCTCTGAAGGAAAAGTTCCCAAAGCACATCCTACTCCAATCCACATAATCCAAAATATTAAATAAGGCAGAAGTATTTTATTTAAATGCCTTAATATGTACCTGAAGTCAACAACATTGGAGGCAAAGGAAGACGTCAAACCATATCCGCTCAAGAAAAAGCATATTGCTACACCTAAAACAGGAAGGCCCAACGTCATAGTAAGATGATATTTCTCCAGAAAGGGCATGAATTCATTTATCGTATGGCCGTAGACAATGGTCAACATTCCCAATCCCCTCACCATAAGGCAATATTCCCTGTCAAGGAACTTGCCAAATGGTGAAGAAGCGGTTGATGGTATGCTCTTTGGATCGTACTTCATGCTACTAAGCCTTTTTCTCCGCTATGCGCTCGAGCGACTGGTAAACCTGCATGAGGCCACGGGGCACATGGAAGCATCCCTTCCACTTGCCACCCTTGAGGGTAAGCAGCACCTCGCCCTGACGGTTGAGATAGCCGAACCATTCGGGATGCTCGGGATCCATGAAGTGGCTCCACACATAGTCGTGTATGCGCTCGAACCATGCCAGACACTCGGCGTTGCCGGTCAGTTCGTAGCCCTTGATCATGGTAATGAGAGTCTCGATGTGTACCCACCACAACTTCTGGTCCCACTCCAACTGCTGGAGAGGACGTCCAAGACGGTCCATGAAGTAGAAGATACCGCCATACTGCTTGTCCCAACCGTACTCTGCCTCAGCCAGGGCAATCTTCACGGCCTTCTCTATAAGTGCCTGGTCGCCCAGACGCTTGCCGAGATCCATGATGAACCACATGGCTTCGATGGCATGACCGGGATTGAGCAGACGGCCGTCCATGCAATCCACAAGTTCGTTGTCCGTGCCAAGATGCTCGACAATAAGTCCAAGTTCGGGACGGTAGAAGACGTCCATCACCTCGTGCACACAGGTCTCTATGGTCTTGTCCAGGAAGTCCTTTTCGAGCAGGGGTTCAATCTCCAGAGCCACGTTGCACAGAATCATGGGCAGGGCGAAACTCTTCAGCGAGCGTGCTCCTGGAGCCGCCTTGGACCAACGGCCCTTGGGGTTGTCTACCTTGGAGAGGACTATATCAAATGTCTTCTTAGCTATGTCGGCATACTCCTGATTGCCGGTAGCGATGGACAACTGGCCGAAGGCTATGACGGCAAAGGTATAGGAGAAGATGTTGTAGGGCTCCACCAGAGGATGTCCCTCGCGGTCAAGGGCAAAGTACCAGTTGAGGTTGCCGTCGTGACCGTACTTCTTCAGGAACTCGGCACCCTGTATGGCGGCATCCAGCCATTCCTGACGCTTCTCTACCTTATTATATAATGTGGAAAGCATCCACACCTCGCGACCCTGAAGCCAGATGAACTTGTCTGTGTCGAACACTTCACCGTCACGTTCCAGACATGTGAAGTAACCACCGAACTCCTTGTCGATGCTCTTCTCCATCCAGAAGGGCATTACCCTGTCCAGGAGTTCGGACTTATATTGCTGGGCAAGTTGTTTGAAATCTATCATATTCTCTATGTTTTTGTGAATGTTAAGGGTGCCTATAGTCGCTGTCGCTCCTATAGGCACCGTGAAATAATCCTATTTACTACTCTTCAGGTACGAACCGATGGAGAGCAGCCATGCCACGATTACAGAAACCACGATACCTGTGGCACCGAACAGGAAGAGGTTGGCATCTGTACATTCGCTCATCCAGAACACCACAGCCTCACCTGCCACGAAACCTATGAGTGCGGCATAGCCCTTGACACGCTTCATGAATACTGCCATGAAGAAGAGACCGCCCAAACCGCTGGTCAGCAGGCCCAAGGCGCTATTGAAGAAGTCGAGGAAAGACTGCACGTTCCATGTGGCCATGAAGAGTGCCAGAACCAGACCTATCAAACCGCTCAGCATGGAACTCCATCGTGCCACACCCAACAACTGATGGTCGGTGGTGCTGGGGCGGAAGCGCTTCCAGAAGTCTATGGAGAATGCCGTGGACACACTGTTGATATTGCTGGAGATGGTGCTCATGGTGGCCGCAAAGATGGCCGCAATGAGCATACCGGCAATACCGGCAGGCATCTGACTCATCATGAAGAAGGGGAAGATGGCATCGGACTGACCCATGGTTACGTCCAACTCGGTGGGGTGTGTCTTGTAGAACGTATAGAGACCAGTACCTATCATGTAGAAGGCCACAGAAACGAACACGCTCATAAGGCCGTTCACCAGGATGCCACGACCGGCTGACTTCTCGTCGGGAGTGGTCATGAAGCGCTGGATCACCGTCTGGTCGGAGGTGTAGGAGATGAGGTTGTTGGCCAAACCTCCGATGATGATAACCCACCATGTGGCCTGCGACCATGAGTTGCTCCAATCGAAGAGGCGCAACTTGTCGTTCTCAAGTGCTATGTCTATGCATCCCATCACACCGCCTTCGGTGTTCACGGCCAGATATATTACGGCAAAGATGGCACCGCCCACCAGAATAAGGCCCTGCACCACATCGCCCCAGATAACGGCTTCCACACCGCCCATGGTGCAATAGATGATGGTGATAAGTCCCATGAGCACGATGCACAAGTAGATGTCAATGCCCGTTACCGCAGTCAGGGCCAACGAAGGCAGATAAAGCACCATGGCCATGCGCACTATCATGAACACGCAGAAGAGGAACGATGCCAGCAGGCGTGTGGCCAGATTGAAGCGCTGCTCCAGGACCTCGTAGGCACTGGTGACGTTCAGTTTGCGGAAATAGGGCAGATAGTACTTTATTACGGGGAAACTGATAAGCAGAATCATCCACAACATGGGATAGTACGTCCAGTCGGTGGTATATGCCTTGGCAGGGATGGTCATATATGTGATGGCAGAAAGCATGGTGGCATAGATGCTGATACCTGCCGCCCACCATGGAATGCGGCCGCCTCCCTTGAAGAAGTCGTCTGCACCCTTCTCCTTGCGCATGAAGTAGAATCCCATGCCAAGCATGGCCAAGAGATAGAGGGCGAGCACCGTCCAGTTGAGCCAGCCGAAGTTCTTCTCGTTGGTCACCTCCACATGTGTCACATCGGCACTGCGCACACCGGGCATCAGTTCGCCACCGCTATAACTCCAACCGGTTCCTCCCACCTCGGGAGTGAGGCACGCACCGGCTCTTGCCAGCAGGCTGTCACCTGGGAGCAAGCCCCAGGCATCGGTGATGGTGTGATAGGTGAGCACATCCTTGCGGAAACAATACCATTCGGGCTCGTGGCGCAGATAGAGACTGTCCTGACGACCCTGTATGGCACTGAGGAATATCTCAAAGTCAACACCTCCGAAGAAAGCCACATGGCTGTATCCGACGGAAGTGCAGGTACTGCCCACCACGGCCTGACGGCAAAGTTCGCGACCTCCATTCTGGATATTGTCAATCCACACAGAAGCAGGAGAAGTACGTTTCCACTGGGAAGCGTCTGCCCCACCCTTCTTAAGTTCGGTTATGGACATATACACTCCATCGGTGTGTACCGCCGGTGTCAATCCCAGAGAATCCACCTTTGGCTGATAGCCGCCAAAGACAAACAGGCAATAGCCCTTGGCCGTGTTCTGCACGGCAACACAAGGTTGAAGACGGCATTCGTCGGGCAAGGTGGCAGCCAAAGTCCATTCCTTGGCATCACCGGGCCAAGGCAGAGAGTAGACGTCCTTATTGGGCACGCCTTGGCACTGACCGCCTGCCACCCACAGCATACCGTCGTGATAGGCGGCGGCAAAGTTGTCCAATCCCTTGGGCAGAGGAGCCATCTCGGCATAACTCATGTCGCCGGAACTATAGAAACCGCACTTGTCCGACGATGTGATGCCATCCGTTCCGCCCAGTATGGCAACACCGCCGGGTACAGTCACGCTGGCGCCGTAGGCAATGGGATAGTATTTCTTCTCTCCCCCATCGGCACATGGCACGTCGGGGAAATTGCATCCGCCCCATGTCCAAAGTTTGCCCTTTATCCAACCGGCATAATGCCCGGATACGGCATCGCGCATAGGTGGCGTGGCGGTGACGGAAACACGGTTCTGTCCCATGCTGAGCAAGGGACAGAGCACTAATAACATTAACAGATATTTCTTCATCTTCACTCAGGGGCAAGGGGGCTTAGAACTTGTTGCAACGCTCAAAGAAACCTATTGCCTCCAGTTCGGCACGCATGGCATCCTCCTCCTCCTGGGTGAGGTTCTGGAAGGGGGTGCGGTTGGGACCGAGGTCGAGACCGATGAGTTTCATTATGCGCTTGCCACCCACAATGTTGCCACGGAAATGGCAGATGACGTTGATAACCTCCTGAGAGAAGTTCTGCAACTCGCGTGCCTTCTCCAGGTCACCCTGTTTCCAGGCATCGATGATGCCCACGAGGTTCACACCGTTGTAGTTGGTGGTTCCGCCTATGCCACCCTGTGCGCCGCCCATGGCCAGCGAGGGCAGGATGGTCTCGTCCTGACCGTGAAGCATGTCAAACTTGCCACCGGCATAGAGACGGCACTGGTTGTATTCGTATATGCTCTCGTAGGTGTACTTGATACCGGCAAAGTTGGGTATGCGTCCGTCCACGGCCTCCAGCAACTTCACCATGGGCAGGAAAGCACCGTTGAAGGCAGGGATGTGGTAGTAGTAGAAGGGCAGGTCGGGAGCTCCGGCAGCTATCTCCTCGCAGTATTTTACCAGTTCCTCTATGCGTCCGATTTTGGGGAATGGAGGTGCCATGGCACCAATGCCCCATGCGCCTATCTTCTGGGCATGCTCGGCAAGCATGCGTGAGTTGCGCACGCAACATGAGCCAACATGAACTATTACCTTGAATTCACACGGCAATGCCTTGGCAGCCTCTACCCAAGCCTCTGCCAGACGCATGCGTTCGTCCTCGGTGAGCATGTATCCCTCGCCGCTGCTACCGTTGATGAAAACACCCTGCATACCGTTCTTCTGCAACATGGCGGCATATGCGGGAATGGGTTCCAGGTTCACGTCTCCGTTGGCGTAGAACGGAGTGAATGGGGCATCGATAAGTCCGAT
>JAZURY010000022.1:0-22103 GCA_045606445.1 Bacteroidaceae bacterium | reverse complement strand
CGGTGCGGACGGGACTCGAACCCGCGACCCCTAGCGTGACAGGCTAGTATTCTAACCAGCTGAACTACCGCACCAGCGTTTGTTCTTTCTGTTTTGCGAGTGCAAAGGTAAGACATTATTCCGAAACCTCCAAATGATTTGGCAAGTTTTTTTCATTTCTTCTGGAAATAAGTCTTCGGATGGCGGTAGGTGTTGTGGTAGCCTGGTGCTAAAGGGGTGGGGCGAAAGTGCTCATTTGATATTTATGTTGCCATGCATGTTTTCTATTTGGAAGAGTGTGGGGGCATTGGAAGATGTTCCGAAGTATCCTTCCTTGGAAGAGAAGAAGTCCTTTTCCACTATATGTGTGTTCTTGTGTTTTATTAGCCCGTCAATGCTTATTGAACCGAACTGGCTGCTCAGTTTGTAGCCGGCATTTATCTGTTTGGGTATACGGAGGTTCAGGTCGGTGAAGGTGCCCTTCATGTAGAAACTCTCAAATTTGGCTTTCTCGCTGATGCTGACTTTAATCTTGGAGTGCTGGCTGTTGGGGATGTTGACGAGTGTGCCAGCCTGACTGAGTTCTATGGACGAGTGCTGGCTGGAAATGGTTGTCTTTCCTGTGGCCAGGCCGATGTCTATGGTTGAGTGTTGTATGTTCATGTCCGCATCCTTGAAACTTCCTATGCTGACATGTGAGAAACGTTCTTTAAGGGCAAGTGTGTTGCAGGTGCCTATGCTTACTTCTTTGCAATGGGCGTTTTTCATGTCCAACTGGTTGCATTTGCCGATGCTTACATTGCAGAACGATGCGTTTACTTTGGCCCGGTTGCTTCTGGTGAGATACAGGTTGCCGTGTGCAGCCTCCAGGATACATTCTCCATCTGCTTTTATGTTCTGGCACAGCAAGGTTCCGAAACTGACCTTGGCCTCCAGTTTTGCGCATTCGTAGTCGGGGAGGTGTATGTCTCCGAAAGCGTTTAGTACGGTAAGCGACATTTTGTTTTCAGGCACATATACCGCCCATGTGGACTCCATGCTGTTTTGCTTGTCGTTGTTGCCTGTGTCGTTGCGTCTGAGTTCCAGGCTATATGTGTTGCCCTCCTCCTGACGGATAATCTCCGTACTTTCCAGCATTTTGTCGGCATAACTCTGGCTTTCGGCCTTTATGTGCAACTTGTAATCCAGTTCTATCACGTCCTTGTCCCAGACGTAGATCCTGATGTTGCCAAAGCGGTTGTTTAGCTTCAGCGTTGCGCCTCTCTTTACGTTCCGGAAGGTAATCTTTCCGGTCTTGCTTCTCTCGAATTGTGCCTCGCTTGCAAGGGCATGCGGCATGGCTATGGCGAGTAGTGCCAATAGCAGGCATAGTGTTCTGGCGATGTGTCTCATATTTCTTGGGGTCTTTATTGTTGTTTGCTTAGGCGTGCCTGTTTGCCTTCGTTCAGTATCGTGTGTATGTATTGCAGACTTCTAAGGTGCGACTGGTATATGGATGCTATATGGTATATCTTTTCGTCTTCGGACAGATGCTCTCCGTCAATGTCGGCAACGAGCGAATCCGGTGCCATGTTAATCTTGATGACTTCGTCCATGAGCCTGTCTCTGGTTTTGGGGTCAAGTTCCTTGCACAGGTTGGCGATGAACTCGGTTTCGTTCCACAACAGGGACCTGTAATAGCCACGTACTTCAGCAATCATCAGGTCGGCTTCGGTGGGAGGGGCTTCATCCCTGTGCATGCCGGGTGTGACGAAGAAGAACAGCAACAGGGATGCGGCAATGGCCGCGGAGGTTAGCAGGCGCCATGTTTTCCGCCGCTTCTTCTCGCGCTCGGCTTTCTCCAGCCGTTTCATGAACCTTTCCCTGCTTCCCGGTGGAAGTCGGGGGGGGGCAATGCTTGACTTGATTAGAAGTTCCAGTTCTGTGTCATTTATGTTTTTCATATCGGAAGCATGTTATCAGTTTCTGTTTCGCCCGTGTCAACTGTGTCCTGATGGTAGAGGGTTTGGCATGGAGCAGGGAGGCAATGTCGTCCGAACTCAGGTCCTCCACTACGGATAATAGCAGCACCGTCTTGTATTTCTCCGGCAGGGAATCAATGGCCTGACGCAGATTTCCGCTCCTTTCCGCATCAATCAGCATGTCGTCTGTCCCCTCGTCTGCGGTGATGTCAATGCCGTCCTCCCAACAGTCCCATCTGTTTTTCTGCTTTCTCAGACGGTCTATGGTTTCGTTTATGGTTATACGCCTGAGTCTTCGTTCCATGTCTGCCTGTCTGTCCAGCATCTGTATTTTTCCGGTAAGCGGGAGTAACAGGACTTCCTGTACTATATCCTCCGCTTCGTACTCATCGCCTATAAGACGGCATGCCGTGGAGAACATGGTTTGTGCAAACAGATTGTAGAAGGCCGTCTGTGCACTTCTGTCCCTGTTCCGGCATCCCTTTATGATTTCATCGTAACTCACTTCTTGTCGTTGTTATAGGCAATGTTTCTGTCTATATAACGTAAACCGGCGCTGGTTTGCTACAAAGAAAGGCATTTTTTTCACGCTAAAGGGCAAAAAACATTCCAGTACCGATTTTTTGTACCCTGCATTCGGTACTGGAGTACCGCCGTGTCGGTATTGGAGTACCGTCGTGTCGGTATTGCAGTACCAACGTGAGAGTACTGGCTCTGTAAAGGGGAGCATGCCGACGGGGGTCGGTACATTATAATAAATGATGTGGGGACGAAGTGTGGGTATTGGCCCGATTGGGGGGGTAGACATAGCAGTGAGGCTGTATCGGACCTCCTCCGGCACAGCCTCACTTGGATTGTCGCATGACTCGTTCTCCGTTACTTCTGGGCATCCAGACGCCAGTCGCCGTCGGCATTCTTGACGAGTTTGAACTTCTGGTCGTCGGTGGTACCGTCGCCATAGGTAATCTTAGCCTTCACCACGGCAGTGTTGCCGTCCTCGGCAATCTCTTCGCTCAGAATCTCGCAAGATGCTATGCCTTGCTGCTTCTCCAGGGTCTGGTCCAGTTTTCCCTGCAGCAGGGCAAGGAGTTGTTCCTTCTGCTCCTCCACGCTCTTGCCTTTCTTCTCTTCAATCTGGATAAGGTCCACGTAGGCCTCGTAGTTCTTAGCCTTTACATACTCGATGGATTTCTCTACCACCTTTGAGGGGGTGTTGCTGCCACCGCAACTCCAGAAGCACACTGCCATTACCACGAGGGCAAGGATTCCGAATACTGATTTCTTCATAATCTTTCAGGGATTTTAGGGTTAATATATAGGTTTGTTAAAAGGCACATATTGTACTGAGGTGTCTGGACGAAGTGAAGTCCGAGGGCAGTATCACGTCCCTGAACGTGAAGACCGGCAGGTTCACATCGTGTCTGGCACTGTCCGTTATGGACAGCCCTGCCGCCTCTCTGTAGGCATGCTCCACCAGTTCCGAGCAGTACATCCTTGTGGTGTCCTCCGCGTCATAGTCGTGGTCGAACAGGACTCCCTTGCGGTAAATCCTCAGCGCCACCTCTGCCGCGCTTCGTGCTACAATGCTGTCGGCATGCCTCATTATCCTGCCGTTGCTTGTCCTCATGGAAGAGAAAAACACCTCCGGGGCATCCATCTTCACCCTGTCCACGTCCCCGGCACCATCGTGCTCGTCGGGCACGGCATGCACTATCATCATCACTCCCGACGAATCCACTGCTATGCCCACGTGCGAGTAGCATCCTCCGCCGTCGGCCATCCTCACGGCCCTGCTTGTCATACCGCTTCCGCACCTCAGCACCACATCGCCGGCTCTCAGTTGCTGCCCCTGGTAAAGGGTGTGTCCGTCCCTCTCCCGGCATCCCGTGGTAAGTACGGCCGCCAGTATCAGGATTATATGCGGAAGGCATGTTTTCATAGTTAGTGCGGTGTAAATGTAATGAAAATATGCACAAAAGCAAAGGAAAGTGTACAGGAATTTGCTTGGTGGACAGATTTGCCTCTGCCAGTCCGTGTCATCTGTTGCCATCTTCAACGACATGACAAACTCGTGTGATATTCCCAAAATAGAGTCTGGGAACTAATCTTACTCAGTAATACAATACACAATCCGCAGCACCTCAATGGCGAGGTACTGCGGATTTGTTGTTTTGTGTGAAGGTAGGGCAAACGGTGGACTTGGAAGATTGGACAAATGTCAATCAGTGCCTCGTGAGGGGCGCAAATTCCATTACGAAGTTGGGACACGGCATGCCGAGTCCGCTTGATGATGGTTGGTCTTTCGCCCGCTTGCTATTGTTTTTCGGACACGGCGCCGTGTCCCTACCATAAACAGTTTTTCGTTTTCCGTTTATCGCTCGATTGTCTGTGCGCGGTCGGGGCCTACGCTGACGATGGTGATGGGGCGCTCGAGGGCTTTCTCCAAGTAGTCGATGTAGTCCTGGAAAGCCTTGGGGAACTGGTCGGGAGAGGTCATCTGTGTGAGGTCGGTCTGCCAGCCGGGAAGTTCCTCGTAGACGGCTTGCCAGCCTTCGGTGTCGTAGGGCATCTCGGTGGTACGCACGCCGTCCTTTTCATAGGCTACGCAGGCCTTGATGGTGGGGAAGGTGTCCAGCACGTCGCTCTTCATCATGATGAGTTGGGTTACGCCGTTTACCATGATGGCATACTTGAGGCCTACGATGTCCACCCATCCGCAACGGCGGTTACGGCCTGTTACGGCACCGTACTCATGACCGATGTCGCGGATCTTCTCGCCTGTCTCGTCGAAGAGTTCCACGGGGAAGGGACCAGAACCCACACGGGTGCTGTAGGCCTTGAAGATGCCGAAGATTTCGCCTATGCTGTTGGGAGCCACGCCAAGGCCGGTGCATACGCCGCCGGTGCAGGTGCTGGAAGAGGACACGAAGGGGTAGGTGCCGTGGTCTATGTCCAGCATGGTGCCCTGTGCACCCTCGGCCAGAACGTTCTTGCCCTCGGCCAGGGCCTGGTTGATTTCAAACTCGGTGTCGCGCAGGGGGAACTGGCTCATGTAGCGTATGCCCTCCATCCACTTCTCTTCCTCCTCGGTGATGTCGTAGTCGGTGAAGTGCAGGTCGCTCAGTATCTGCTCGTGGCGTGCCTTCAGGGCCTGGTACTTCTGCAGGAAGTTCTCCTCGATGTCGCCCACACGCAAGCCTATGCGGCTTGCCTTGTCGCTATAGGTGGGACCGATGCCCTTACCTGTGGTGCCCACCTTGTTCTTGCCCTTGGCGGCCTCGTAGGCGCGGTCCAGCACACGGTGTGTGGGCAGGATGAGGTGTGCGCGTCGGCTGATGTGCAGACGGCTCTTCAGATCGTAGCCGGCATCTTCCAGTTCCTTTGCCTCTGCCATGAACAGGTCGGGAGCGATGACGCAGCCGTTGCCGATGATGTTCAGCTTGCCCTCGTCGAAGATGCCAGAAGGGATGCTGCGCAATACGAACTTCTTGCCTTCGAAGATGATGGTGTGTCCGGCATTGGGACCGCCGGCAAATCGTGCCACTACGTCGTAGCGTGGGGTGAATACGTCTACAACCTTTCCTTTGCCTTCGTCACCGAAGACGATGCCCAGGAGGGCATCAACTTTTCCTTTTGCCATAGTTGTTGTTTGTTGGACCCTCCCCGGGGGAGGGGTATGATTATTATTGTTTAATTCTCTGTTGGTTGTTTTCTATTGGTAGTTCTCGGAGTAATCGGAATAGTCGGAGTAATCTGAGTAATCTGATTATTCGGACTTATCGGGCTCCCCGCCCTATAGGGAGGGGATGGGGGTGGGTCTTATTTCTTCCAGTGTCTGCATTACCGCTTTCCTGAGGTATAGGGGTGCGTCGGGGGTGATTGCCGTTGCATGGTCGCGCAGTTCCGCTTCGGAGCGTGGCATGAGCGTGGCGCCCTGTCGGAGCAGACGGCACAGGGTGAGCCATCCGCAGAGGGAGGCCAGGGGGGCAGTGCCCGCTATCCAGCGGAAGGCCATGTCCGTGGCCCACGGTTGGGGTGCTATGAGTTCCATGGCAAGGAGCGACACCGTCTCGGGCGTGCTGGCCTCGTGAACCCAGATGTCCGCCACTTCGGGCAGGAACTCCTGTGGAGGCGTGAGCAGTATGCCCAGCAACTGGCTTTCGCGCACGTTCTCGTTCCAGAGGCGTTGTGCCAGCCTCCGGTCCTTGGGGAATTCGGATGCGATGTTCCTGAGCCGGGGCAGTTCTATGCCCCATACCACATGGTGAGGCATGCCCCCGCGGCGCATCTGCGAGGAGGCTATGCCGTTCATGTTGGCACGCAGTTCCTTTTTTATATTACGGATGGTTTCGTCCATCTCTTGCGAGTTAATTGTATTCTCTTCCATATCTGAGCATCTGTTGGTCAAAGGTCTCGTCGTAGGCTATGCTGACGTCCGTGACCGTGCCTTCAGTGTCTGTTACAAGTGTGTATCGGGGGTTGATGAAACCCTTGTAGGGAGCGAGGTCCAGAGCCTTGTAGCGCTGGAGCACCTCCTGGTGCAGGGTGCTGTCCACCTCCACGCCGTACTTCTCCACCAGGTGCTTGGCCGCCAGTGTGTCGCCCTCGCTCTTTATGCGCTGTATCTCGGCCAGCAGTTGGCCTATGAACTGGCGCAGGGTGGGGTAGTCGTGAATCTCCAGCACGGTCTTGCCCTCCCTTTTGACGAGTTCCATGGCCGGTATGGTGCCGAAGACCTTGGCCCAATAGTAGGACTGCTCCAGGCACCAGTGTGCTATGAGGGCACGGTTGCGCATGTGCGCCTCCTCTATCTGCCGTCCCGGCTCTATGCGCACGAGTTGCGTCATCAGTCCGTTCAGCATGTAGGTATAGTAGTTGCTCTTCCACGCCTCGGGTGTGGGTGTGAGTCCCAGTTCGTGCATCTTGTGGTCGGCAATGTAGTAGAGCGCAAACAGGTCGGCTCTGGTTTCCTCTATGGTGCTGCCATGCACGCCCAGTGCATCGGCATCCACGCCTGGCAGGATTTGTCCCGAACCATGTCCGAGGCACTCGTGCAGGTCGGTATGCAGGTCGTCCAACTCGTGGGCATACCTGTTCACCATGTCCAGCACCTTGGCATCGGGAATGAACTCCTTGCGGAATCCGTTGCCCTTGGCCGCCTGGTCGTAGGCCTCGGTAAGGTTGCCTATGGTAACGCTCTTGCTGCCGTAGACGGAGCGCACCCAGTTGCTGTTGGGCAGGTTTATGCCTATGGCAGAACTGGGATAGAGGTCGCCGCCCAGGATGGCTGCCTGCACCACGCGTGCCGTCACGCCCTTGCACTCCTTCTTCTTGAAGCGAGGGTCCACGGGGCTGTTGTCCTCGAACCACTGTGCGTTCTGGCTCAGTATCTCCGTGCGTCGGGTGGCCTCGCGGTCCAGAAGGTTCACATATCCCTCCCACGAAGCCTTCAGCCCCAGGGGGTCGCCGTAGACCTCGGTAAATCCGTTCACGAAGTCCACCACGCCCTCCGTTTCGGCAATCCACTGGATGGTGTATTGGTCGAAGGTGTCCAGCGAACCTGTGCGGTAGAACTGTAGCAGAAGGGAGACAATCTCTCTCTGCCTGTCGTTCTCGGCAAACTCCATGGCCTTCTCCAGATGCTGGCAGATACGCTCTATCTGGCGCCCGTAGAGTCCCCCGGAGGAATATGTATTCTCGTATAGATTGCCCTCCACGTCCTTCTCCAGACGGCTGTTCATACCGTACATCACGGGTTGGTCTGGCACTGGAGCGGAGGCCTTCTTCGCGGCGTAGAAACGCTCGGCCTCCTGTTGTGTGACACCCTCGCCGTAGTAGTTGCAGGCAGAAGATGCAATGAGGTCCTCTCCGCTTTGGCACACCCGCTTTGGCATGACGCCGGGGTCGGTGATGACGGGCAGGAGTTCCGCAAAGCGCTCCCCTCCCACGACGGGTTCGGGTATCATGCTGTAAGCCTTGCTGAACCATTCGGCCGAGAAGGCAGGCAGGAACTTGTCCGTGCTGTAGTGGTGGTGTATGCCGTTGGCAAACCAAACCTGGCGCAGGTAGGTGAGGAAGGCTTCCCATTCCTTGCCCTCGTGCGCTATGGCCGAGTGCAGGAGTATGTCCTCCAGCAGATGCCGTATGTCCAGGTTGTGGCGGCAGTTCTGGTCCCAAAGTATGTCGCGCCCCGACAGAGCCGCCTCGGCGAGGTGGTACACGTACTGTTTCTGCCTCAGGGACAGACCCTCGAAGGCAGGCACATGGTAGCGGAGCAACTGTATGTCGGCAAACCTCAGGTCTTCGTATGTAAAGAGGTCATTCCTCATTTGTGTCGTCTTGGTTTTCGTCCTTTTTCTTCTGTCCAGTGCCGTGCAGTGTCCTGTATTCCGTGGGAGTCATTCCGCTCTTGCGGTAGAAGGCCGAGTAGAAGCACTGTCGGTTGGCAAAGCCCGTGGCCTTGGCGATGTCCTCCATCTTGAGGTCGGCAAAGTGCTTGTCGGTAATCATGTACATGGCCTCCTTGATGCGGAAGTCGTTGATGAGTTGGGAGAAGTTGTCCCTGTATCTCAGGTGCACCACGGCGCTGATGTAGCGTGCGTTGCAGTCTATCTCCTCGGCCATTTTGGCGGCGGTGTATGTGGCATCGCGGTATTTCTTCTCCACGACGAACTTCAGCAGTATCTTCTCGTAGATATCCTCCACGAGGGACGTGCTCAGGGCGGAGATGTAGGCCGCCTCTTTCTTCTTCTTTTCTGTAATGTTGTATTTTGTCATGAGATAGTTAAAGGTACGTTCTGTTATAGTCCCAGTTCTATTTTCAGTCTTGCAATCTGCATGAGCACCTCTCTGAGCGAGGCCTCCTGCTCCTCTATCTGTGTTTCTGTGGTTATCTGCTTTTCTGTGAGTTGGCTGTTGGACAGTGTCCCCGTGTCCACCTCCAGCGCTATGATTTCCGCCTGCAGTGCCTTCACCTTCTGCTGTTGCAGTGATGTGGCCATACGGTTTTCGCGTATGCGGCGGCGCTTCTCGTTCCAGTCGATGTCTTGGGTGAGCACGGCATTCAGTTCGTTGTACTGCACGGGAGGGTGGTTGGCGTTGTATGCCCTTATCCAGAGGTCCACCAGATTGCGTTGTGCGCTAGCCTTCTGGTCCAGTATGTCTCCTGCCTTTCTGGCATGGTTGTAGGCCCCCTCGTGCTCCTTCTGTTCCAGGACCGTTTCCTGCAGTGTCTCTGCACACCGTGCATGCTCTGCCCTGGCGTTTCCGCTAACTTTCAGCGAGCGGTCCAGTGCCTCGCCCGTGCTCATGTGCGGAAGCAGCAGTTGCCGGCGTTCGTGCAGTTCCTCGTACTTGCCGCGAAGCAGTCTGAGTTCCTCTTTCAGGTACTCTATGCTCTGCATGCATCGGTCCAGCATGACCACGAGCATTTCCCTCTTTGTGTTTGCCTCTGACAGTGCTTTCCTGGTTTCGGCAATCTCTCTGCCGACCAGTTTCCAGTCGTGCGCCATCTGTCTGATGTTCAGATACAGCGTTTCCGCATTGTGCTGCCACTGCTTGAACCATTCGGGTATGGTAACGTCCTTCTGCAGGAGTTCGTAGTGGTTGTGGTACTTGTCCTGTGCAAGTTTTCGCGAGTCCTCCAGTCGGTTGCCCTCGGCGGCAAGTATCCTGCATAGCGCCTGTGCCTCGTTTGTGCGCAGGCTTATCTCCATCTTCTTGCCCTCCAGTTGCGCTATCTTTCCCGACAGGTTGGTGATCTGTGTAGTATGGTAGTTGAATTCGCCCAGTTCGGCCTCTGCTCCCTGCAGGTCGCGCTGTGCGTTGTCCAGCAACTGGCGTATGGTGGCCATGCGCGCATCGCTGTCCGTGCTGGCCGAGCAGTCGTGGAATGTGGGGTCCAGTTGTGCAAACACCCTCCACTCCTTCACGTCCTCGCTCTGCCTGAGCCGTACGGCCTCCAGGTTCTTCTGCTCTGCTATCTGCTGTCCCAGGTTCTGTGTCAGTTTGTCGTGCAGTGCGGCCAGTTGCTTCTCCTGTCCCTGCAGTTCGCCCGATATGGCCTCGTAGTCGCTTCGGAAGTCGCTGATGAGTTTGTACTGGTCCTGCATCGTGTCGCTATGGTAGGGGTGGTGTGTGGCGCCGCACACCGAGCATGCCGTGCCCTCCTTCAGGTCGGCTCTCAGGCTGATGAGGCTCTGGCTCTTGCTCATGTTCAGGGAATACTCCTTGTCCGTTGCCAGGCGTTTCAGCATGGCCACGCTTACCGTGAGTTCCTGTTCCGTCTTCAGGTCCTGCTCTATCTCCAGGCGCAGGGAGTTGATGAGTTGCGTTTTCTCCTCTATGCTGGCATATCCGCTGCTTATGCGTCTCCACAGGCTCTGTGCCGCGGCAAGTATCAGCAGTCGGCTTTTGAGTTTCATCACCCTCTCCTGCACGTCGTAACTTTGCATGCCGCGTATGTTGGTGCGGTGTATCTCGCTTTCGTCCTGCAGGGTCTGTATCTGCTGTTCTATGTCGGTGTTCTGCGCTATGATGCGTGCCAGTTCCTCGCCGGCCCTTCTCTGTTCCTCTGCATTCCTGTTGTACTGGATGTTCTTCTGTTTCAGGTTCTCCGAAAGTTCGTTCAGCCTGTGCAGCATGCCCAGTATCAGGTCGGCGCGCTCCAGCATGGCCTCGTGGCTTTCCAGCGTGTGCATGGTGCTGTTCAATTTCTCCAGTCTTCTGTCAAGGTCGGCTATGGCGGATGCCTGTGCCGCAATATCGTTGTCGATGGCGTTTTTGCGGTCCTCCATCTTGGCAAGGGCATCCCCGTGCCTCTTTATCTGCTCCTGTATGACGGCGCATGCACCGTCGTGCTGGCTGCATTCCTCCACTATGGCGCAAAGTTCTTGGTGCTGTGCCTCGGCGGTGTTTATGTTGTCTCGGCTGTTGGTGAATTCCTTGCGCAGTTCCTCTATCCTGTTGCTTGTCTGGCGTATCTGCTGCTCCAGTTCCATGCCCGTGCGGCGGTTCTCTTCGGCCTCGGCTTCCAGCATCTGCATCCTCAGGAACGGGGCCATGATGCTCTCGAAGGTTTCGAAGCGGTCCATCTCCGTCGCCTCGTCGGAAATGGAGGCGAATTCCTTGTTCAGCAGGAAGAGTTCGCGGGAGTTTATGTCCAGGTCGGAGTTCAGTTGCTGGTGTCGGTATAGTTTTTCCTGCAATGAGCGCAGGCGCTTCAGGCTTTCCTCTATGTTCTGCTGTCTGCTCTGTGCCAGACGGAGGGAGTCTCTGAGTCGCTGGTGCTGCACGCTGGTTATGTCTGTATTGCTTGATGTCATCAGTCGCTTTTATTTTTCGCAAAGATATATAATTATGCCGACAAAGGGAAACGTGCGTGATGATATTTTGGCGTTGTCGGCACTTTTTGTAAATATTTATGGTGTGTTTGCGGTGTATTATGCGAATATTCCTTATCTTTGCACGAAATAATAGAGAAGTTTTTCCGTAAACAAGAACAAACAGGATATATATGAAACCAAGCATACCAAAGGGCACGCGCGATTTCGGCCCCGTTGAGATGGCGCGCCGCAACTACATTTTCGACACCATACGTTCCGTATATGCTCTCTACGGCTTCCAGCAGATAGAGACCCCAGCCATGGAGAACCTCTCCACGCTGATGGGCAAGTACGGCGAGGAGGGCGACAAACTTCTGTTCAAGATTCTCAACAGCGGCGACTTCCGCTCGCATGTATCGGCAGAGGACTGGACGGGCAACACCCTGGGCCGCCTCACCTCCCAGTTGTCGGAGAAGGGACTGCGCTACGACCTCACCGTGCCCTTCGCACGCTACGTTGTCCAGCACCGCGAGGAGTTGCAGATGCCCTTCCGCCGCTATCAGATTCAGCCCGTATGGCGCGCCGACCGTCCGCAGAAGGGACGCTACCGCGAGTTCTACCAGTGCGATGCCGACGTGGTGGGCAGCGACTCTCTGCTGAACGAGGTGGAACTGATGCAGATAGTGGACACCGTGTTCACACGCTTCGGCATCCGTGTGTGCCTGAAAATCAACAACCGCAAGATACTCTCCGGCATTGCCGACATCATCGGGCAGGCCGACAAGATTGTGGACATAACCGTGGCCATAGACAAGTTGGACAAGATAGGTCTGGACAAGGTCAATGAGGAACTTCTTGCGGCAGGCATACCCCAGGAGGGTGTGGACAAACTCCAGCCCATCATAAACCTGAGCGGCACCAACGAGGAGAAACTGCAGACCATGCGCGAGGTGCTGGCACAGAGCGAGACGGGTCTGAAGGGCGTCGAGGAGGTGGCATTTGTGCTGAATGCCCTCAACAACCTGTGCCCGTTGAACAATCCCATAGAACTCGACCTTACCCTGGCACGCGGCCTTAACTACTATACGGGCTGCATCTTCGAGGTGAAGGCTCTGGACGTGCAGATAGGCAGCATCACGGGTGGCGGACGCTACGACAACCTTACCGGCATCTTCGGCATGCCCGGCCTCAGTGGTGTGGGTATCAGTTTCGGTGCCGACCGTATCTACGACGTGCTCAACCAGTTGGACCTCTATCCCGAGCAGGTGAGCACCGCCACTCAGTTGCTTTTCGTCAACTTCGGCGATGCCGAGGTGGCATACTCCCTGCCCATCGTCGGCAAGGCACGTCAGGCAGGCATCCGCACCGAGATTTATCCCGACAGTGCTAAGATGAAGAAGCAGATGCAATATGCCAATGTAAAGCAAATTCCATACGTTGCCATCGTTGGCGAAACGGAAATGGCCGAAGGCAAGGTAATGCTGAAGAACATGGTCAGCGGCGAGCAGAACCTCGTCACACCCGACGAGATGCTTGCAATGATATAAGGCTATGTATCTGCAAACGTAATGAAATAAGGAAGTCCCGCAACCGGCAAACGGTTGTGGGACTTCCTTGTAGGTGTGCACCCATGTGCCATCCGCTTTGCCCCAAGGACAGGGATGGGCATCCTCTTTCTTCTTCCTGAGTCAATGTTGCAACCCTCCTTTTCTCTCCTAAAGCAATCGCCTCCGTCCTCCTTTCTCCCCCTGAGGCAGGGGGAGTACCACGGAGTGGGGAGGGGGTATGTTTGTCCTTGAAACCAAGAGCAATTTGCCTTGCCCCATCGGTACACTCTGCATATAGAAAAATAATGACATAACAATAAAGCGCTACATCGCTTGCCTATGCATTAGGACACACTGATGCCTGTATGTAAGCCGTATTTTCGGGATGAAAATGTGAAGTGCTCGTTATCAAGGCGTTATGCGTTTTGGTGCGCCTTGTTTGTGTCCTCGGTATTGATGCGCCTTTGTCCTCGGGAGGACACGGCCTTGTCCTCGGTAATGATTCGCCCTTGTCTTCGGGACGACAAACCCTTGCCCTCGGGAGAGCGAGTCAAAGACTTCCCAAAAAGTCAGGAAAAACTATGCCGAGGGGCGGTGAAAGTGGTAGGCGTGATATTGAAAAGAAATGACATGGATGTGTGGTGGCGTAACTTGAAAGATGTTTCCCCTTCTCTGTTTTGTCATACCCCCTCCGCCCTGCGGGCTCGTCCCCCTATTTTAAGGGGACAAAGTGGATGTGGACGCTTCTTTTGTCTTTGTCCCTCTAAGTTAGGGGGCGAAGAGGGTCTTTAGAAGAAGCACTAAATGTGCTTCTGTACCCTCTGAGGGGAGCACTCCCCAGTGCGACGCTGGACAGAGGAGCGAAGCGACGGAGGGGGTATGATAGTTTTCCGTTTCCCGTTTTAATCTCGCTTCGCGGTCTTTTCCTCCTTGTTGCTCGGCATAATCAAAATAAATTTTGCTTCTGCTCTCGCTTCCTGCGTCGGTTCCGTTTTCCGTTTTCCGTTTTCCGTTTTTTTTTACTCCTCCAGCATGTTCATCATGCGCAGCATCTCGTCGCGAAGTTGGGCGGCAAGGGTGAAGTCCAGTTTCTTTGCTGCCTCCTGCATGCGCTGGCGTGTGGTGTCGATGGCCTTTTTCAGTTGCTTGGGCGACATACTCTCTATTATCGGGTCTGCCACCTTCATGCTTGGAGCCTCCACCTCCACATAGGCACGCTTGTCGCCAATCTCCTTCTGGATTTCCAGCAGGTTGGTCATGGTGCGCGCTTTCTGTATCTGTGTGGGCGTGATGTTGTGCTCCATGTTGTAGCGCATCTGCTTCTCGCGCCGGCGCTCGGTCTCCTCGATGGTCTTCTGCATGGACCCCGTCATGTTGTCGGCATAGAAGATGGCGAGGCCGTTGAGGTTGCGCGCTGCACGGCCGATGGTCTGCGTCAGACTTCTGTAACTGCGCAGGAAGCCCTCCTTGTCGGCATCCAGTATGGCCACGAGCGACACTTCGGGCAGGTCCAGACCCTCGCGAAGGAGGTTCACACCCACAAGCACGTCGTACACGCCGCTTCTCAGCGCGTCCATTATGCGGATACGCTCCAAGGTGTCCACGTCGGAATGTATGTAGGTTGTCTTTATGCCGTGCCTCAACAGGTACTCCGAGAGTTCCTCCGCCATGCGCTTGGATATGGTGGTGACGAGCACACGCTCCTGACGCTCCACGCGCAACTGTATCTCCTCCATCAGGTCGTCAATCTGGTTCTTGGAGGGGCGTACCTCTATCCTCGGGTCAAGCAGGCCCGTGGGACGTATGAGTTGCTCCACCACCACACCCTCGCTCTTCTCCAGTTCATAGTCGGCAGGGGTGGCGGAAACATATATCGTCTGCGGGGTAAGTTCCTCGAACTCGGCGAATTGCAAGGGGCGGTTGTCCTTGGCGGCAGGCAGGCGGAAACCGTATTCTACAAGGTTCTTCTTTCGGGCCTGGTCGCCGCCGTACATGGCACCTATCTGCGGTATGGACTCGTGGCTTTCGTCCACCACCAGCAGGAAGTCGTCAGGAAAGAAATCCAGCAGGCAGTAGGGGCGTTGTCCCGGCTGGCGTCCGTCGAAATAACGTGAGTAGTTCTCTATGCCCGAGCAGTGCCCCAGTTCGCGAATCATCTCTATGTCGTAGCGCACACGCTCCTCCAGGCGCTTGGCCTCGAAGGTCTTGCCTATCTCCGTGAAGAACTGCACCTGCTTCTCCAGGTCCTCCTCTATCTGGCGGATGGCGGCCTCCTGCGTGTCCTTGCTGGTCATGAACAGGTTGGCAGGGTAGATGCGGTAGTCCTGGAACGAACCCCTTGCCTGCATGCTCTGAGGGTCCAGTTCCTGTATGGCCTCTATCTCGTCGTCCCAGTAGGTGACCCTCAGCACCGTGTCGGCATAAGCCAGCCAGATGTCCACCGTGTCGCCTATGGCACGCACATCGCCACGGTTGGGCGTGACATCGTTGCGCACATAAAGCGCCGCTATGAGTTTGCGCAGAAGGTTGTTGCGGTCCAGCCTCTGGCCCACCCGTATGTCTATGCTGTTCTCGCTCAGTGTGAGAGGGTTGCCCATACCGTAGATGCACGACACGGACCCCACCACTATGACGTCCTTCCTGCCCGATAGCAGGGCCGATGTGGCCGCCAGCCTCAGTTTGTCAATCTCTCCGTTTATGGCCAGGTCCTTCTCTATGTAGGTGTCCGTGCTGGGGATGTATGCCTCGGGCTGGTAGTAGTCGTAGTAGGAGACATAGTATTCCACGGCATTCCTGGGGAAGAACTGTTTCATCTCGCCGTAGAGTTGGGCCGCCAGCGTCTTGTTGTGCGAGAGGATGAGGGTGGGTTTGCCCACGTTGGCAATCACGTTGGCAATGGTGAACGTCTTTCCGCTTCCCGTCACGCCAAGCAGCACCTGGGCAGGTGTTCCGCTCAGCACTCCGTCGGTCAGTTGGCGTATCGCCTCGGGCTGGTCTCCGGTAGGGTGGAATTTGGACGTCAGTTCGAAATTCATATTGCAAAGGTATTGAAATGTCCTCTCATTAGCAAGTCCTGTCGTGTTTTTGTGTCTTAAGTGTATGGTAATTCATTTCTTTTTTGTATCTTTGCACGCTGAAAGTCGCGCTATGTGCGTACGTGAGACACATTAATGATGAAGAACAAGTTTTATTTGCCGATAGTCCTGCTCTCCGTGTTCCTCGGTTCCTGTGCCAAGTGGACAGCCCTGCAGAACACCCGTGACTATGAGTATAAATACGAGGCGGCAAAGTCACTTTATGCCGAAGGCAAGTACGGGCAAGCCAGCATGTACTTTGCCGAGGTGCTGGCAGTGATGAAGGGAACGGCAAATGCCGAGGAAAGCCTGTATCTGGCCGGTATGAGCAATTTCCGCAACAAGGACTATGATGCGGCTTCCCAGTACTTCCGCAAGTACTACCAGGTGTACCCCAAGGGCCTGTATGTGGAGTATGCCCGCTACTATTGCGGCCTGTCGCTGTACAACATGACTCCCGACCCGCGCCTGGACCAGCAGAGCACCTTCGAGGCCATAAAGGAGTTCCAGGAGTTCCTGGACTACTACCCCTACACATCCATAAAGGAGAGTACCCAGGAAATGATCTACTCCCTGCAGGACAAACTGGTGGAGAAGGAATACCTGAGTGCCAAACTCTATTACGACCTGGGCACATACACCATGAACTGTGCCTACGGAGGCAGCAACTACGAGGCCTGCGTGGTGACGGCACAGAATGCCCTGAACGACTTCCCCTTTGCCAAGCCCGAACGGCGCGAGGAACTGTCAATAATGGTGCTCCGTGCCAAATTCCTCCTTGCCGAGCAAAGCGTTGACGTAAAGCGCGTGTCGCGCTATCGCGATTGCATAGACGAGTACTATTCCTTCGTGAACGACTTCCCCGAGAGCCGCTATGTCAAGGAAGCGGAGAAGATCATGAACAAGAGCACGGATTATGTGGCCAAGCATGCACCCAAGGATGAGGTGGTGGAATGATGCCGGCCGCACCCGGACAAAGTAGAAACGATAATAAAGAAACATCAAACATATGGATTACAAGAAGACTAAGGCGCCCACCAATACGGTGACACGCGACATCATGAACCTCTGTGAAGAAACCGGCAATATCTACGAGAGCGTAGCCATCATCGGCAAGCGTGCCAACCAGATTTCTGCCGACATCAAGCAGGAACTGAACCAGAAACTCCAGGAGTTTGCCACTACCAACGATTCTTTGGAAGAAGTCTTTGAGAACCGTGAGCAGATAGAAATCAGCCGCTACTACGAGAGAATGCCCAAGGCAACGCTGATTGCCATAGAGGAGTTTGAGGAGGGCCGTGTGCACCACCGCAAACTTGTTCAGGACCTGGCGCTGGAGGACGAGAACTAAATTCCGTGTCCCTTTCATTGTCATGATACAGAGAATACAAACACTCTACCTGCTGCTATGCGTCGTGCTTACGGCAGCATGCGTGTTTTTCGAGATTAAGGCAGAGAACCATCCTTGGGCGCTGACGGCAATAATGGTCGTTACGGGTGTCCTGGAGTTCATGGGAATCTTCCTCTTCCGCCGTCGTGCCCTGCAGATGCGCGTGTGCACCTTCTGCATCATCCTTCTGCTGGGGTGGTATGCCACTTATGCGGCTTTCGCCTATTTGGTCGGTGAAGGTCTGGTGGGCGAGTTCCGCCCGCAGGTATGGGCTTCCATACCGGCAATAAACGCCATCCTGCTCTATCTGGCTTTCCGTGGCATCCTGCGCGACGAGATGCTGGTGAGAAGTATGGACAGACTCAGGTAGGAAGCGTGACCGGACAAGATAAAACGAGGCAACTGTCGCTTGGCTGCGGTGGTTGCCTCGTGTTTTTATGTGTCGTGCCGGGTTCTTTCTCCTTTCCCTTACTTTATCGTCTTGTCCTTTGTCTTCTTCACGTCCCAGAAGTAGGAGAGTTTTACGATTATGCTGGAGTTGGCGGAGCGTCCGAAGGGGTCTTTCTTGCCGTTGTTGAAGATGTCCGAGAGACCGAAGAAATAGCGGCCGTCCAGAGCGAAGTGGCCAACCTTGGGGTGGCTGAACTCTATGCCCGCGCCGCCGATGATGCCGTATTCAAACTTCTTCTCTACGCCCAGGTTGTATTGTCTCCATGGCCCTTCGGGATTCTTGGGGATATTGATGTAGGGCCCTTCGGGGTCGTAGGGGTTAGGACCGTCCACCCATTCACCGGTGCGTGTGTCACTCTCGCCTATGCAGAAACCTATCTGCGGACCCAGTATCAGGTAACCCATAACTCCCTTGCGCTCACGTCCGAAACCCAGGCGTGCCATGAAGGGGATATGTATGTAGTCCATGTCCCTCTGGTAACCGTACTCTCCATTCTCGGGAACTTCCCTCCAACCCTGTCGGGAGTAGTTCACCTCGGTTTGCAGGGCGCAGACCATGGAAAAATACTTCTCGCAGGTATAGCGTACCGTTATTCCCAGTTCCGGTCCTATAATCATGCTCTGCTGGATCTTAGGGTTGAATGTCACCCTGTTTATAACGATGCCTCCGTTCACGCCTATTGCCAGATCGGAACGGTATTTGCCCACCTGTGCCGAGGCAAGGATAGGCACGATACATAGTAGCAATATATGTAGTATGCGCTTCTTCATGTTGCAAAGGTACGATTAAGCGAGCGAAAAAGCAAAAGTTTTTTGATTTTTCCGAGCGTGAGTACCATCGAGGCGAAGCCTCAATGTACGATTAAGCGAGCGAAGTACAAAGAAACGATTAAGCGAGTGCAGAAAAAGTTTACTTTTTATGCCGAGTGTGAGTTTCTAAGACCGAAGGTCAACGAGAGTAAAGATAAGAGCGTTTGTTTTGCACGCAAAGAGCGCAGAGAGCGCCGAGTTTTTATTCCCTTCGTGTTTAACGCTGGCGCTGGAGGGGTCGCAAACTTCGTTACGACAAGAGAGCGCAGAGAGGTGAGCGGTATGCTTGTAGGGACGCTGCGTGCAGCGTCCGCATATATGTTTTGCCACTATATTTTCGGACGCTGCACGCGGCGTCCCTACCATGTTCCAGAACCAGCTTACTTGAGCCTTCTGTTTTCGCATTTCCGTTTGTAAAGCCTCTGCCCTCTGTCGCGCGTAGCGAGCGACTACTTCAGCGACAGCGCGGTTTGTGTTGGAATTCTGCGTCCTTTGCGTGAGATAAAGATAGGTACGATTGTTTTGCACGCAAAGAACGCAAAGAGCACAAAGTTTTTATTCCCTTTCTTGTTTAACGCTGGCGCTGAAGGGGTCGCAAACTTCGTTACGGCAAGAGGGACGCAGAGAGGAGAGAGTGGAGAGTTTTCGTTTTTGTCTTCGTTTATTATTTCTCACAAATCTCACGAATTTACCCAACCCACGGATGAGAATTTGTTGTCGTTTGCTTTGTTATTTGGCTAATTTGTGTTACCTTTGCGTCAATTCCAAACCGCAGCGGTGGTGCAGGAAGGACTTTATCGTAAAGGTGTTATTGAAATTATCTTCTATACTCAAACTTCGCAACTTTGATGATGACACGAAGATGATGGCAGTAGCACCACATCATTTGATATATATACTTACCCTAACAGGCAGGGATATTGTCATATTGGTGTGGGCTATTGTTTTATCCGTGTCATTGGTAGTGCGAAGACCAGAGTGTAGGATAAGGCAGATATAGTTCCCACACCTTATTTATTATTATATAGATGCCGAACGGAGGGAGCAGGGAGGCACAAAAACAAATAGAGATGAAAAAACCTTTACTCCAACCCTTTGCACGAGTCGGCCTTATGGCTGTGCTCCTGCTTTCCTGCGTCCTTGGCGTCAGGGCAGAGGAGGGCGTTATCCTGAGCCTGAAGAACGGCACAGAGGTAGCCTTTGCTTTCTCTTCCAAGCCCCGTCTTGCCATGGGCGAGGAACTGGCAATCACCGCCCCCGACGGCACTAACGTTGTTTACGCCTTTGCCGATGTCAGGAATGTCCGCTATGGCGAATTTTCCGGTACAGGCATAGACTCTGCCCCCGGCACAGAGAATACGCCCGACGTCACTTTCCGCATCATCGGCGGTCAGTTGCATGTCTTTGGGCTGCCCCAGGGCGAGAGCGTCAGTGTCTACGACCTTGCCGGCCGCCGTGTGGCAATGCAGAAACAGACCGCCGATGGTAGCACGCTAAGTGTTCCCTTGAATGCCACAGGCGTCCTTGTGGTACGCACCAGCACAGGCATCAGTTACAGAGTAGCAATCCCATAACACAACACAATAACCCGATAAAACAATACAATGATGAAAAAGATATTTACCCTTATTGCTTTTCTTGCCGTGACTATAGGCGCCATGGCACAATCACAGTACTTTTACGAGTGGAAGGACGGGAAGTACATCCAACGTTCTGTGTCCGAGGTAGACTCTATCACATTCTCTCTTCCAAACCAGGCTGAAAGCGCTATTGTAGGTGCATGGCAAAATGGAGGCTGTGTTATCAAGTTCAATGCCGATGGAACTGGAACTATTGAAGAGGAGGGCGAAGTTATGTGTTTTGGCTACACTTTCAATAATAGCACCAGTGTTGTTACAATAACCTCAGGTGTATTTGGGGAAGAAGATATAAAGCAAATTAAGATTAAATTCATTGCAGGCAACATCATCCAGTTAGGTTGGTGGATAGACGGCGAATGGTATTTTGAGGAAGACGAAAAATACTACCGTCAGGATGGCAATGAAGCGAAAGTGAATAAGGTAGACCTCGGTCTTCCCAGCGGAACCTTGTGGGCAGACCGCAACGTCGGTGCTGACTCTCCCGAGGCATACGGCGACTATTTTGCCTGGGGCGAGACCTCGACAAAGAGCACTTACAATTGGAGCACTTACAAATGGTGCAAAGGTTCGAAGGATACCATGACCAAGTACTGCACTGATAGTTCTTACGGCACCGTAGACAACAAGACAGTTCTTGATCTTGAGGACGATGCCGCCTATGTCAATATGGGTGCAGACTGGCGCATGCCCACCTATGATGAACAGGAAGAACTCAGAAACACCTGCACCTGGACCTGGACCACCCAAAGCGGAACAGAAGGTTACAGGGTAACCGGTCCTAACGGCAATTCAATCTTTCTCCCCGTTGCCGGCTATCGCTACGATAGTAGCCTCGGCCGTGCAGGCTCCGGCGGCTACTACTGGTCGGCTTCGCTCAGCGAGGGCCGTCCGGACTACGCGTGGTACTTGTGGTTGTGGTTTGATTCCAGCAATTACGGCACGTACGACGACAGCCGCGACTTCGGCCACACTGTGCGTGCTGTGGCGCGTTGAGAATTTGTGCATCCAAGAACAAAGAACAAAGAACAATAACAATATTCAGTTGTAACCAAAGTCAGTGATTGTTGAAACTCCATTGGAGCGAGTATGTGTCAAAATAGGCACATTCTCGCTCTTGTTGTTTTCGTATTATCAATCTCACATCGTACCCTCGTTTGGGATTTTTCTAAACTACACTATCCAAAGGCAATAAGAACGGTAAGTATAAGCAGAAAGAACGCCTTATATAAAATGTACCCAATATTGAGGAGTATTGTACTGAATGTTTAGGAGAAATGTCCCCAACGTTGAGTACAATTGTCCCCAACGTTGAGTACAATTTTGTAAACACGTATTTCAACTGTTTGTTTCACGGTCTTAATGCTTTTGGCAACTATTGTTGTCACCTTTATCCCACAACCATGGTAAAACAGGGGTGAGTAGGGGTATTTTCAACATTTTAGGGTGGTTTATTGAACGGAAAGGCGAGAAGCATCCACCCCCTCCGCTTCGCTCGTCCCACCTGTCTCAGGGGGACAATCGGCTGGCGCGGTGATATTCTGTTGTAACTGACTCTCCCCCTGAGACAGGGCGAATAAGGCCTTTAGAAAAATGACTCAATGTCATTTTGTGCCTTATGAGGGTTAAACTCCCCAGTTTAACGTTGGGCTCGGAGAGAGTACCCGGCAGGGGGGAGGGGGTGGATAAACTCTCTGCGTACTCTTGTCGTAACGAAGTTTGCGACCCCTTCAGCGTCAGCGTGGAATACGGAAGGTAAATAAAAACTCCGTGTTCTCTGCGTTCTTTGCGTGAGACATATAGCCACCACACGGATGTTTTCTTTCCGCACGCAGAGGACGCAGAGAGCGCAAAGAATTATAAAATGTTATTGCTTGTGAGAGGTCGCTGGCTACGCGCGACAAGAGAGCGCAGAGGTTGGCAGAAAACCAG
>JAZURY010000021.1:0-70985 GCA_045606445.1 Bacteroidaceae bacterium | reverse complement strand
CTGCGTGGCCTACAAGCCCAACCTCGCCTTCTACGAGTGCGACGGCCTCAAGGGCTATGAGGCTTACGAGAAGACCATCGCCTATCTCAAGGAGAACTACCCCAACCACTTCATCATCGCTGACGCCAAGCGTGGCGACATCGGCAACACCTCTGCCATGTACGCACGCACATTCTTCGAGGAATATAATCTCGACTCCGTCACAGTAGCGCCATACATGGGCGAAGACAGCGTAACCCCCTTCCTGGGCTACGACGGCAAGTGGGTCATCCTCCTTGCACTGACCAGCAACAAGGGCAGCCACGACTTCCAACTGACCGAGAGCACCGACGGTGAGAAACTCTTCCAGAAGGTTCTGCGCAAGAGCCAGGAGTGGGCAGGCAACGACCAGATGATGTACGTAGTGGGCGCCACACAAGGGCAGGCCTTTGAGGAGATCCGCAAGATTGTGCCCGACCACTTCCTTCTTGTCCCCGGCGTAGGCGCACAGGGCGGTTCACTCAGCGAGGTGTGCAAATACGGCATGACACAGGAGTGCTGCCTGCTGGTCAACAGTTCACGTGCCATCATCTATGCCGACAACACAGAAAACTTTGCCTCCGCAGCAGCCGAGGCGGCCAAAGCCGTACAGCAGGAAATGGCCACCGAACTAAACAGCAGAAACATCTAACTCACCCCCCCTAAAGACCCTAAAGACCCTAAAGACCCTAAAAACCTTAAAATTTAACCCCAAAGCATTCACATGGAATTCAGCGCACAAATGATAGCAGGACTTGTCGGAGGAACCATCGTTGGCGACCCCCAAGCCACTGTTTCCGATTTCGCCAAGATAGAGGAGGGACGCCCAGGCTGCATCAGTTTCCTGGCCAACGACAAATACGAGAATTACATCTACACAACCGAAAGCAGCATCGTGCTTGTCAACGATTCCTTCGAACCAAAGCAGGAAATAAAGGCGACACTGATAAAGGTTGCCAACGCCCGTGAGGCCGTTGCCAACCTCATCAACATCTACGACAGCATGAAACCCAAGCCAAAGGGCATAGACTCCTCGGCTTACATAGACCCCACCGCCACCATTGGCAAGGACGTCTACCTTGGCCCCTTCGTGGCCATCGGTCCCAAGGCTGTAATCGGAGACGGCTGCATCCTGCATCCGCACGCCACCGTAGGGGCAAGGGCCACCATTGGCAACAACACGGAGATGTATGCCGGCAGTGTCGTGTACCACGACTGTAAGGTTGGGGCAAGATGCATACTACACGCCAACTCCGTAATCGGTGCCGACGGTTTCGGTTTCGAACCTACCGAGAATGGCTACAAGAAGATAGCACAGATAGGCATTGCCGTACTGGAGGATGACGTGGAGATAGGCGCCAACTCCTGCGTGGACCGTGCCGTAATGGGCGAAACCGTCATACACCGTGGCACGAAGATAGACAATCTGGTACAGATTGGACACAACTGCGAAGTGGGCAGCCATACGGTCATGTCAGCCCAAGTGGGTGTAGCCGGTTCCACAAAAATAGGTGAATGGTGCATGTTTGGCGGACAGGTGGGCATAGCAGGCCATGCCACCATAGCGGACAGAACCCAGGCAGGCGCACAGTCAGGCATACCCAACAGCGTAAAGAAGCCCAACCAGCAACTTATGGGCTCTCCTGCCATAGAACCACGCACTTGGTGGAAGGCTCAGGCTGTGGTGAAACAACTTCCCGACATGTGGACCGCCATGAACCGCATGAAAAAGGAAATAGAAGAACTGAAGGCACAACTCCAGGAGCAGAAGAAGCAGGAGTGAACCACACAAAGACAATTATACACATTATATATAATATATGAAACAACGCACACTGACATCTTCCTTCACACTGCACGGGAAGGGACTACACACGGGCATGAATCTTACTGCCACCTTCTGCCCTGCACCCGAAAACCACGGATACAAAATCCAGCGTGTAGACATGGAGGGGCAGCCAATCATTGATGCCATTGCTGAAAACGTAGTAGAGACAACCAGAGGCACCGTACTTGGTATCGGCGAAGCCCGTTGCAGCACCATTGAACATGGACTTAGCGCCCTGTACGCCTTTGGCATAGACAACGTGCTGATACAGGTGGACGGTCCCGAATTCCCTATCCTGGATGGCAGTGCCGCACCATACGTACAGAAGATCCGAGAAACCGGCATTTCCGAACAGAATGCAGACAAGGACTGGCTTGTCGTTACGGAACCCACAGAGATAAAGGACGAGGCAACAGGTTCGCACATCACCATCATGCCGGCCGATGACTTTGCCGTTTCCGTCACCATAGACTTCAATTCAAAGATGATGCCCATACAGACGGCAACGCTGAGGGATATCAACGACTTCGAAAAGGAATTCTCTGCGGCACGCACCTTTGTCTTTGTCAGAGAGATAGAACAACTCCTGGCCTTGGGACTGATAAAGGGAGGCGACCTGGACAATGCCATAGTCATCTACGAAAGGCAGACCACCCAAGAAAGCATGGACAAACTCTGCCAACTGACCAAGGCCGAGTGGCATGATGCCACGAAACTGGGCTACATACAGCACAAGCCTCTCGTATGGTACAACGAACCTGCCAGACACAAACTGCTGGACATCATCGGCGACATCGCCCTTGTAGGCAAGCCCATCAAAGGACACATTGTCGCCATCAAGCCCGGTCACACCATCAACAACAAGTTTGCACGCCTGCTGAGGAAATAAGAAGAAAAAGACCCCTCCCCAACCCTCCCCCTGTATGGGAGGGAGTAGAAAACAAAGAACACGGTTCACCAACTCGTAGGGACACGGCATGCCGTGTCCGTAAAAACAACAGATGAAGAAACAGACGCGGGAAGCCGCCTCCCTACAGAAGAAAACACAAAGAAAAACATTGACAAACCAATAACTATTAATATACTATGATCAGCCCCTTAGCATTCATCCATCCCGAAGCACAAATCGGAGAGAACTGCGAGATCGGACCATTCTGCTATATTGACAAGAATGTGGTAATAGGCGACAATAACGTTCTGATGAACGGCGTCACCATACTTTATGGTGCAAGAATAGGCAACGGCAACAAGTTCTTCCCCGGTACAGTAATCAGTGCCGTACCACAAGACCTGAAATTCCAGGGCGAGGAGACTACAGCAGAGATTGGCGACAACAACACCTTCCGCGAGAATGTTACCGTAAACCGTGGCACGGCAGCCAAAAACAAGACGGTGGTAGGCAGCAGAAACCTCTTCATGGAGAGTGTCCACATTGCACACGATGACATCATAGGTAACGAATGCATCATCGGCAACGGTACCAAACTGGCAGGAGAGGTGACTATCGACGACCGCGCCATCCTTTCCGCCAACGTTCTCATACACCAGTTCTGCCGGGTGGGCAGTTACTGTATGGTGGGCGGAGGCACACGCAGTGCACAGGATATCCTGCCCTATTCAATGATAGCACGCGACCCTGCGGCATATTGCGGATTGAACACCGTGGGCCTGCGCCGACGCGGTTTCGAGCGCGACACCATAGACAACATACACCGCACCTACCAGACCATTCTGCAGGGCACGGGACTGCTGAAAGACCTGCTGGCAAAGGTTGAAGAAGAGATACCCAACTCTCCGGAAATAGAGTACATACTCGAATTCATACGCACCAGCAAGCGCGGATTTATAAGATAGAATTATCATGACACACCGATTCCTGCTATTCAGCGAAGAAGAGACGAACTTCGTGATGGAAATCATGGCGTCGCCCACAACCTCATTCCTTGAACTGCACAAACTGATACTCAATTCTTGCGGATACAAGGAAGAGGGAGACCATACCTTCCTTATATGCAACGAGGACTGGAAAGTAAAGGAGAAAATACATCTGAACAGCACCGGCAGCGTGGGGTACGACGAAGACCTCTACCTTATGGGTGATACCAAATTAGAAGATTTCATCGAGGAAGAGGGGCAGCACATGGCATACATCTATGACAACTCTGCCAAAAAAACGTTCCTCATTGAGTTGGTCGAGAATATCTTCGGTGAAACGGCAGAAAAAGCATCGGTCAGCCGCCAGAAAGGCATGCCACCCGCCCAATTCAACCTTAGCGGAGAAGAAGCATCGGACAGAACCGCGCCACCAAGCACAACGGCTACCGAGGACAGCGAAAACGATGACGCTTTCTCCAACGAAGATTTCTCCGAAGAAGAAATAGACATGGACGGCTTTGAGGTAAGCGAAGGATAGCCCATCGCCGAATATGACAAAATAATGACTCCCCTACTAATTGTCATCCTCGGCCCTACCGCCGTGGGCAAGACTGAACTCACACTATCCCTTGCCCAGAAATTGGACTGTCCCATCCTCAACTGCGATTCCAGACAGATATATCGCGACATGAGGATTGGTACTGCAGCGCCTACAGAAGAACAGCAGGAAAGGGCAAGGCATTATTTTGTAGGCCAACTATCTCTAAACGAATACTACAGCGCAGCAAAATACGAACAAGACGTATTGCAACTGGCCTCGGAACTATTCAAAAAGCATGACACGCTTATTCTCTCCGGAGGGAGCATGATGTACATCGATGCCGTGTGCAATGGTATAGACGACATACCCACCGTGACTGAAGAAGTGAGGACACATCTGGCAAGAAGGCTGCAAGAGGAGGGACCGGAACCCCTTTTAGCGGAATTACGCCTGGTAGACCCCGAACATTACGGCAACGTAGACAGAAAAAACACAAAGCGTGTAGTCCACGCCCTTGAAGTCTACTACACGACCGGCAAACCTTACTCAAGTTTCCTGACAAGAAAAACCCTGCGCAATGCGGAGAATGCGCAGCAGAATACAGGACGCCCGTTCAGGATCGTGAAAATAGGTCTGAACAGACCTCGGGAAGAACTTTTTGAGCGCATCAATGCAAGAGTGGAGGACATGATAAACTCCGGACTTCTGCACGAAGCGATGTCACTTTTGCCCTTTAGGCATGAAAACGCGCTGAACACCGTCGGTTACAAGGAAATGTTCAATGTGCTTGACGGCACATGGGAACTGCCCATGGCCATAGAGCGCATGAAGAAAAACACCAGAGTGTATGCAAAAAAACAACTGACATGGTTCATGCACGACAAAAGCATCACGTGGTTCCACCCCGACCGACACGAAGAAATACTTGACTTCATAAACAGAAACATCCAAACCGCCTCCACCACCTCACACTCATACCAGTAGCAGCGGTAACAAGCACCCCACGGAAACAAACCAGGCCTCACATACATTCTTGGAGAAATTACTGAGCGCCCCCGCTATAAGTGTCGCGAACACACCGACATTTAAGCGGGGGATTTTAACATTCCAACAGATATTTTGTCTTTTTTTGCACCAAATTACGTCTTATAAGGCAATTTTAAGCAAGGACCAACGACGCTTTTTCATAAAAAAATCTTAATTTTGCTTTCGCACAACTATAAAAAAGGCACAACTATGCAAAAATCTGAAACGGCATTACCCTGCACGGCATGATGAAACACCCATCAGCAGAAGCCTACAGAATAAACCCCAAGAAAATTTTTAATCTAATCAAACAATAAAACCAAAACCTATGTGTATGAGAAACCGTTTAAGTAAATGCAGCAAGCATCTGGCTTTCGCCACATGCCTGTTCGCCCTCGGCGGAAGTTTCTCGGCATGCCAGGATGAGTACTTCTTGGACGATGAAAAACCCAAGTGGCTCAACTCCAGCATCTACGAGACTCTTGAAAGTAACGGAAACTATCAGAACTATCTGAGGTTGATTGCCGACCCGGACGTAAACACGGGCAGCGACGAAAGCAGTTCTTTGGTGGAAATCCTAAAACGCACCGGTTCTAAGACTGTCTTTGCGGCAGACGACCAGGCGTGGAACGAATTCTTCATCGAGAACGAAAAACTGCCAGTAACCAACCCCTGGAAAAATGCCACTTCCTACGAGAGACTGACCAAGAACCAGAAGAAACTGTTACTCCACACCAGCATGCTCAACAATGCCATCGTCATGGAGAACCTTTCAAGCAGTTCCGGTTCCAATCCCGAACGAGGAAGTTTCCTGCGCCGCTATACTGACGTTGAAACGGTGGACAGCGTAACCCGCATTGCCATCAAGGACCTGCCCAAGACATTCTGGAGTGCAGACAAACAGACCTCTGAAGACAATGCAAAACTTACAGAGGTTGACCAGTGGAGCAGAATAAGGGAGGGGTATGCACCCGAAGACTCCATCTACATGGTTCTGGACAGTTCGCTAACCATGATGCTGCAATTCACCAACGAATTCATGTCAAAGAAACACATCACCGATGAAGACTTCAAGATCATCACCGGACAGGAGCGTGTAACCAGTGACATCCATATCTACAACCACCGTCTGGACAGCGCAGACATCGTTTGCGAAAACGGTTATCTCAACAAGACACACAGACCCCTTGTTCCGCTGGCCAACATGGCAGAAGTTATCCGCACAAACGGCAGCACAAACATCTTCAGCCACATGTTGGAGCGCTTCTCCGTCCCCTTCCAAAACAAGACTGTAGGAAGATTGTTCTCCAGACTTGAGCCTAATTTCGAAGAGACAGACACGCTATACTCCAAGCGCTACTACTCTCAAAGGTCATTCGGCGGGAAAAGGTTGGAAAGAAACGAACGAGGAGTCACGTTTGCCAACACCGGCACCGCACTGCTGAAGTTCGACCCGGGATGGAACGGATACTATCCCGTTAACGTCAATTCGCCACAAGAAGATATGGGCGCCATGTTCATCCCCAGTGACGCAGTATTGCTGGATTTCTTCAACACCGGTGGCGGACAGACCCTTATAAAAGAGTACACGCTGAATCCGACAGGCACATACACGGCCAATAGCAAAGAAGAGTTGGAACGACTTTACGCAGACATTGACCAGATTCCTCTTGACAAGGTCGCACAGATTATCAACCACTGCATGCAGGAAAGTTTCGTTGCATCAGTACCCAGCAAGATGCTTGACCTTAGAGAAGAGGTGACACTGGAGCAGATGTACGACCCCAATGCCATCAAATCCATACAGAAAGTCCATTTGGCATGCAACGGTGCAGTTTACGTGATGGGAAGCGTGCAAATCCCCTCCGACTTTAACTGCGTTGCTACACCTGCATTCATACGCTCAACAAACAAAATTATGTATTGGGCGATATACAGCGATAAGACGTCAACAGGAGATGGCATGAACATGCACTACTATGCATACCTGAAGGCCATGCAGAGCCGTTTCAGTTTCTTCATGCCCTGCGATGAAGGCTTGCTCTACTACTATGACCCAATGAGTTTTACAAGCAAATATCCCAGAGCGCTCCAGTTCAAATACATAAAAACTGATGAAAGTCAGAGCAATGCATTCCCTATAGAATTGAACAATGCCATCAGGAAATATGATGTTAATAATGGAGAAATCACGGGAAACCTCATAGGCGCTGAAGGAAAGGTCTCTAAATCAGAGTTCATAGACCGTCTACGCCAAATCCTGGAAGGAAATACCATAGTGCATGAGGGAGGCAACAACTCCATCAATTCAGAAGAGAACGAGTACTACGTTGCCAAAAACGGCATGGGTCTGAAAGTTACTCGTGACTATGTAAACTTTGAAGGCGAAACTAAAAATAGAGTAGTTAAGGTTCAGGGCGGTTTCCAGTTGGAAAACGAAAGAGCCGGTTTGAGCAACAACTATCCCGGTATCACACACTGTAACGTAATTGAATCCGGAGACTATAAAAACGGTTCCACATTCACAATGGATGCAGCACCCATCCCCGCCTCCAGAAGTGTATTCAGCGTCCTTTCCAATATAGCAAGAGGAGCGGAAGGAGATGTACAGGACTACGTGGATCAAAATACCGAAACAAACCCGTTCTATGAATTCTTCGGACTTTGCAATGGATTTAGTCAGGAATTGATACTGAAATCTGGTTTGGTTAATGAAGAGGACTACAATCTTAGCATCCAGCAGGACGTTGAGGCAAGAAAAAGAGCCATCAACCTTTACAGAACGTTCCTAAGTGAGAAGACTGTAGACAGAATCGTCCAGTTCTTCAATAACTACAACTATACCTTATTTATACCGTCCAACGAGGCCATCCAAGCAGCCATCGCTAACGAGGGTCTGCCTACATGGGAAAGCATTGAACAGGAATACCGCCTTAGAGACGACTCCCCTGAGAATGACACGGACATGAATGAAGGATTAGGACGACTGAAAACAGCAAAGGACAGTGCCGACATTCAGGCACAGATCGTTTACCTCACCAATTTCATACGAAGTCATGTTACCGATAAGTCTGTCTTTGCAGACAAGGGGGCTATGTCCGAAACCGAATATAGTTCAAGTTCTTACAACCAGGAACTCGGAACCTTCATCAAACACAGAGTTTCCCGTCCTGGCGGACAGAATACCTTGGAAATCAAGGAGGACCCAATAATCTACAAAAAGCCTATCACTCCCAAGAGAACCATTGCAGAATGGAGCAGCACAGATGGCAATAGCGTTCCTGTAATCAACGTCATGACATGCGATAGAGAACTGAGCGCTGAAGTCAAGACGAGCATAAATACAGCAGGCAGCATTGCCGGTATTACGCAGAATGGTGCCAGTTATGCCGTTATCCATCTGATAGACGGAGTGCTTCATCATACAGATAAGGACACCGAAGACTTGTGGGGCAAGAATGCCAACTTGGAAAATGCTCGCGAATACATCCGGAGTTTTGCAATCCGATAAATCAATAAACCATGAATAATATATTGAAATTATTTATGCTGTGGGCCGTAATAGCAATGGCCCTTCCAGCCAACGCACAGCGCCGTATCTCCGGTACTGTAGAGGACGACATAGACGTCATCATCGGAGCCAATGTAAAGGAGATAGACAAGAATAACCGTGTTCTGAGTGCTACGGTAACCGACTTCAACGGTAACTTTACAATGACACTTAAAGACGACAAGAGCAACCTTGTCATCTCCTATATCGGTTATAAGACCGTAACAATCCCCACTGCAGGCAAGACCGTCTTCAAGATTCACCTGGAGGATAATGCCAAGGTGATGCAAACCGTGGAGATCAAGGCCAAGAAGATGGCCCCCACGACTGGTCTTGACATACCGGCAAGAGAATTCTCCGGTGCAGTACAGAAGTTCGACATGGCCGACCTTGACGGTCTGTCCTTCACCTCTGTCGACGAAGCCCTTCAAGGTCAGATTGCCGGTCTGGACATCGTTGCCAACTCCGGTAATGCCGGTGCAGGTACAACCATGCGCTTGCGCGGTACCAGTACCTTGAACGGTAATGCCCAGCCCTTGATTGTTGTGAACGATCACATTCAGGACATCCCCGAGGAAGCCAAGCAGAACATAGACTACTCCAATCTGGACAACGAGGAGCAGTTCTCCACATTGCTCAGCATCAACCCCGAGGACATCGAGAGCATCACGGTACTGAAGGACGGTGCTGCCGCCAAGTGGGGTTCAAAGGGTTCAAACGGTGTCATCGAAATCAAGACCAAGCGAGGAAAGCGCGGCAAGACATCCGTTGTGTTCAACTACAAGTTCTCAGGCACATGGCAGCCCAGTGGCTACAAGATGCTCAATGGTGACGAGTACACCATGTACATGAAGGAATCGTACTATAACCCCACCAATACCTCTAAGAGCATTCTGGAGTTGGACTACAACAACACCTACGGTAGCATCTTCCACAACTATAACAAGAACACCGACTGGGTTGGCGAAGTGAACCGTTTCGGCATGAACCATCATTTCTACCTGACCTTAACCGGTGGTGGAGAAAAGGCAGCATTCCGTATCGGTGCCGGTTATGACATGGACGACGGTACTACCATAAACCAGGACTTCAACCGCTTTACCACGATGACAGTATTGGACTATTGGGTCAGCGACCGCATAAAGTTCAGTTCCAACATCAACATGACAATGGCTAACCGTCATAACAACATCGTAGCCAATGATGCAAATGCCAAGGCCTACAAAGCCATGCCCAACATGACCCTGTATGCCTATGATGAATACGGTAATCCTGTTATCAGCAACGGACAGCGCCAATATTTCCACATGTTGCCTTTGGCCGCAACCAGCGATTACAAGAACGGATTGTCAAATGACGGTTATCATACTTCATGGGAACTTCGCGACATGTTCCAGAACGGCAATCCCGTGGCATACGCCAACCTGAAGAACAACAAGCAGCAGGAATACTCTCTTACCCCTCAGTTCAGCATAGAATATAAACTCCTCGGAAAAGAATCCGACCAGTGGCAACTGAACTATGTAGGTGACGTGCAACTGAACATCAACAACAGCAGTTCAAGTTCCTACACTCCTTCAGAACTTACCAACATGCCATGGATAAACGGCGGAGACAATGGTGCTAACGGTTTCAACAACAACCGCAACATCAACACCAGCAGCGAAAACAAGTCCATGCAGTTCTCCACACGTCACGACCTCAGATTCTATAGTGCCTTCAAGAACACCAAGCACTCTTTGAGCGGTCTTGCACGTTTCGAAATGTACTCCGGAAGTTCCAGTTATCAGAACAGAGGTGTTTGGAATTCTCCCGACGGTGTTAACGACCCCACCGCAAATGGTATGCTCAACCAGGCTTCTGCCGGCAATAGCACCTGGCGCGGTCAGTCTTTCTACTTCCAGGCACACTACTCTTACGGAGGAAAATATAACCTTGACGCCAGCGTACGTATTGACGGCAGCACCAACTTCGGTGCCGGCAACAAGTACGGCACGTTCCCCTATTTCGCCGGACGTTGGAACATCTCCGACGAGAAATGGATGGACTGGTCCGACAAATGGTTGTCCATGCTGTCATTCCGTCCATCATATGGTATATACGGTAACAGTTCTATCGGTTCCAACAACCAGTACAACAGATATGCCGGCAGTGGCATGTATAACGGACACAATGTGATCGTTCCGGAAAACCTTTCTCTGCAAAACATACGCTGGGAGCAGAGTTCTATGTGGAACATGGGTTTTGACCTGGGTCTTTTTGACGACATGATCACCGTGGCCGCAGAAATCTATGGCAAGAAAACGGAAGACCTGCTCATAGGCCCCATCCGCATACCTGCCGCAAACGGTTTCTCTTCTATCGCAAAAATGAATGGCGGCGTAATGTACAACAAAGGTTGGGAAGTCTATATCAACACCGGCAAATTTGCCAAAGTCGGCAAGTTCAGCATGAAGGCACGTTTCAACATGTCCCAGAACTTCAACGAAGTACAGGAACTGAACAGTCTGTATCTGGAAGAGATCAACGGTGCAGAAAACTTCCAACCCAGCAACCTGAACTTTACACGCCGTGTACAGATAGGCAATGCGTTGGGTTCAATATATGGTCTGAAGCACAAGGGTGTCTACAGATATGACTATGAGCACAACGGCTATACCTTGGATAGTTGGAGCAATTATGGCTATAACGAGACAATAATCGTAAACGGCGAGGAGCGCCGTGCCGACAACTATAACGAGTTCCAGCAGTACAAGCACACCGCAACCGGTAGAGACATCAAGGGCAATCCCATCAACACTGCCGCAGCGGCAGAACGTCGTAAAGAAAACTTCACCTGCCCGATCGCATACGACCAGAACGGCAACATGCTGACCGACGCAAAGGGCGAACCCCTGAAGATGTACTACAGTTACAACAACGATGGTGCAAGCCGTTATGAGTTCAACGGTGGTGACGTCATTTACGAAGATGTCAACCATGACGGTCAGATCGACCGTTACGATATGGTCTACCTCGGAAACTCCAACCCCAAGTTCTTCGGTGGTGGTGGTCTGACATTCTTCTATGACAAACTCAGTCTGAACATAGGCCTGAACTTCCGTGTAGGCAGCAAGGTCGTAAACTTTGCCCGCATGGAATATGAAAGCATGCAGAACAACAACAACCAATCCTACGCCACAACATGGCGTTGGAGAAAGAACGGCGACATCACAGACATTCCACGCGCCATCAACACTTATGGTACAGGTGCACGCAGTTTCAACTCTATCCTTAGCGACCGCTATGTAGAAGACGGAGATTATCTCCGTGTACAATACATCCAGTTGAGGTACACCATGGACCCCAAGAAGTACGAGTGGTTAAAGAAATGCGGTGTACGCACACTGGACCTCTCTGCGTCCATCAACAACCTCTTCTGCTGGAGCAAGTACACCGGTATTGATCCGGAAATCAGTCCTGTCGGTTACGATCCTGCCATCGACCGGGCAAAAACTCCTCGCGCCAAGTCATTTACATGTAGTATAAACCTCGGTTTCTAATAGCTATTCATACAATGAAAAGACATAATAAATCATTCAAATTTGCATCCCTCGTGGTAGCGGTGTCATTTCTTGCAACTTCATGCAATGAGTGGCTTACCGTTTATCCACAAGATCGAATTGTAGAAGAAAACTTCTGGGAAGACAAGAACGACCTGGAAGGTGTAAGGAATGCAGCATACAAGAACATGGCCGACCAGGTAGAGAAAATGATCATCTGGGGCGACCTGCGCAGTGACATATACAAGCAGCCCTTGCTCAGGACCAGTGATCAGGGGCACTACGACAATTTCAACAACATCATATATGCCAACATCGACACCACGTGGGCATACTATGACTGGAGCGGAATGTATTCAACAATCGGTTACTGCAACAAGGTTATCCTGCATGGTGATGAAGTTCTGGCCAAGGACAAGCAGTTCACAAGGGCAGAATGGACACAAATGAAAGCAGAGATGGTAACCATGCGCGCATTGTGCTACTTCTATCTCGTACGCGCGTTCAAATATATTCCCTACACCAGCAAGGTGGTAAACAGCGACAGCGACATTGAATACTTCCCGCAGATGCCCGCCCTTGATGTACTGGACCTGCTGATAAAAGACGTGGAAAGCGTTGCCGGACAAGCCAGGAACCGCTTTATCAGGGATGCCGATACAAAAGGCATGATTACCAACAGTGCCATCTATGCCCTGCTTTGCGACATGTATCTGTGGCGTGCAAGCATACAGGAAGGTCGTGGTATGAAAGCGGAAGCCATTGACAGTTACAAGCAATGTATCCTCAACAGCGAATTAGCTATAGACAAGCTGAACGAGCAATTCGAGGAAAAGAAAAACAGTGCAGGTCCGTCATTCAACTCAAACAATTACATGAGCTGGTCAAACGCTTCCATCCATCCCGGGAAGGACATAGAATTCATGTACCGCAACGAGACATCCCGTGTCAAAGAAGGTTCAGTTACACTGACCGCCTACAATGCCATTTACAGAAACGGCAATAGTGACGAAAGTATTTTCGAACTGCAATTCAACAATGCAGATGGCCGAAAGAATGGCACTGTCAACAGCATGTATGGAGCATTCTCCGGTTCACATCTTGTAACCACATTGGCTCCTGAAACTAAAGATTTGCGCTACTGGTTCAGCAGTTGGGACAAACTGACAAACGAAAAGACCGGAGGAAACTTCTGTCTGAAATATGTTTTCCGTAGTCCTGTCTTTGATCCTGCCACAAGAGGAACTGCGGAACCGATCATAAAGATGGAAACAGAACAAAGCGAATACAACAACTGGATTATCTACCGACTCAGTGACGTACTGTTGAACAATGCCGAAGCAAGGGCCTGCCTGATGATGCTGGACCAGGACGTAGAGGCCAATAAGAAAGTATGCAGCAGGATCCTGCGCATGCTTAACCGACGCTGGCATATTAACCTTGAAACCGGCATAGACGTAGAAAAGGATCTTGACAACGAAAAGGATTACGATATAGACCATGGCGCCAGCAACAAGAACCAATACTTCACTCACGTAATGAACACCCGCAAGATTGAATTTGTGGGAGAAGGAAAAAGATGGTTCGATCTTGTCCGATTTGCCGAAAGAAACAGCGACAGCGATGATGCGACAGAAGGTGTGGTCAAAATGTTCAACACATACATGACCGGAATTGACGCCTACGAAACCATCAGAAACCGTTGCGAGAACCTGTGGGGATTGTACTGCCCGATATATTACATGGAATGCAAGGCATACAGAGCCAACGGTAAATATATACAACAAAATCCAGTATGGAACAAGTCCAAGTACGACAGATAAATAAAAGGAGGAACACTTATGAATATCAAATCTAAAATGAAGAGAATCCTGCTTCTATTTGCAGTTGTAGCCTGTGCATTCTTCACACACAGTTGCACAGAAGAAATAGATACCTCTGCAAGATATACATTTACCGGCAACACGATTATCAGTTACCTGCAGTCACACTCAGACTACAGCGAATACTGCACATTGCTGGATACGGTAAAGATCAGCGACTACTCCACATCCACACTGAGCCAGTTGCTGTCTGCCAGAGGACAATACACCTGCTTTGCCCCTACCAATGATGCAATCTACCAGTATCTGGCAGGCATGAAAGACGAAGGTGTGATATCACATGCCGGTTGGGATGCGCCAGAGTTCCAAAACGATCCGGAACTGCTGGACAAAACCAGGAAAAACATCGTCTACAACAGTCTGATTGACAACGGAGATGCCAACGAGGCATACCAGACAACACAATTCAGCGAACAAGACATCGTGATCCTGGCACAACCAAACATGAAGAACAGAAAACTTCAGGTTACCAGAGTGACAGACGACGAATCATCTGACTTTGCCGTATCCGGTTGCAAAATCTCAAATACCAACTGCGACATATATACAATAAACGGGCGCATACACCAAGTGGCACAGGTAGTATCACCAAGCGACGCTACTGCAACAGACTATTTCCGCCAGATCCTGGAAGACAAGAAACCCGGATACTATGTCTATGCCTCCCTTCTGGACGCATGCGGTCTGTTGCCGGAACTCGCCAAAATTGAAGACGAAGAATACTATCGCTTGAAGATGATAGGCAACATCAAGGACCTTGATAACCATGTGACATTCCACCAGCCCGGAAGAATGCCAGAACACAGGTATTATGGCTACACATTGTTCCTCGAAGACGACTCATGGTGGAAGACAGTGCTTGGAATCGGTGAAGGCGAACTTACGGACTACGAGCCTGCGGAATTGGTAGGCATGGTAAGCAAGTTCGTTGCCGACAACAACCTGCATCTTAGCAGTGCCGTAAAGAATGAGAACTATACCGACGAGAACAATGCACTCAACCAGTTCGTCACATACCACATCCTGCCGGCAAAGATTGAACCTCACAAACTGGTAATACACTACAATGAACTATTCTACAGCGTTGCAAACACCGGTGGCGGCAGAACTTCCGTATTTGACTACTACACCACCATGGGTAAGAGAAGACTGCTCAAGACCTTTGAACCGCCAATCGTATATGGCGAAGGCCGCAAGGGTGTGGTGTTCGTAAACAGGTTCTCCGAACTTGACAATGCCAGAAACGGAAGTTATGGTGAAAAATCATGTACAGAAGAAAGAAAGGGAATAGAGATAAACACCCAAGATGCTCCGGACCTTTTCAATGCCTACATATATAACATTAAGGCCCAGCCAACTCCCAATGGTGCGTTGCATTTCAACGACAACGTAGCGGGAATGATGGCAGGCGAACGCATCCGCATGGATGTCAGCACATTCTTCAAGGAACTGATGACCAACGACATCAGGTGCAACGAACTCGTAGAACCAAAAGCCCAGTGCGTAGGTATTCCCGTAAGCGAGACATACAACTATCTTGAAGACTGCCACATCAACAGACAGGCCAAATTCTATTATCTGACAGGCAGAATCTCCAAGGATGGCGGTTCCTGCTGGCAGAACTATCAGGGAGACGAAATCAACGTTGTGGGCAATTACGAAATAACAATGAAACTCCCCCCTGTACCTGCAGACGGCATGTATGAGTTACGCATGGGTGTCTCTGCCAACAACAGGCGTGGTATGTGCCAGATCTACTGGGGCACGAACAAAGACCAGTTGCCTGCCGCCGGCATTCCACTTGACCTGCGTATGTCCGGTGACAAATGGAATTATGATTTCAACAATGCAGGAAATACCGGTCCAAGCATTGTAGGCTGGGAAGACGATGTTCCCGGCGATGACATCGTAAACAGCGACAATGACAAAATCATGCGCAACAACGGTTACATGAAAGCGCCCAAAAGTTACTGGCTCTGGACAAACAGTGCAAGTGCTGATCTGGAAAGACAAATCATGAGAAGAAAACCGACAGCATTGCGCAGAATCATTCTCAGGGAATGGATGGAAGCAGACAAGACCTATTACATCCAGTTCAAATCCGTGCTGTCCAATGAAGGAACTGAATTCTATCTTGACTATCTTGAGTTCTGTCACAAGGATATTTATGACAACCCGATGGAACCCGAGGACATCTGGTAAGATTCGCCTTCATATACAAGAAGATTATAATTAAACAACCAACCAATCATATTATATAGTATGAGAAAAGGAATAAACAGAATTCTCGGTGCATTCATGATGGGAACTGCCTTAATGGCAGTACCCTCATGCACTGACACATGGGAAAACCACTATAATGCAGAAAATACCGATTCTGCCGACAAGACTCTATGGGAACTATTAGAGGAGCGCGAGGATCTGAGTTCATTCCGCAACATTGTCAGCAAGGCAAAGTATTATCGCGATGAGGGTCGTCCTGCCTTCACCATGAACGGCACCGATACCGTTTTCTATACATACAAGGATGTTCTTAGCGGAAATTCCCCCGTTACCGTGTGGGCACCCCAAAACGATGCACTTACGGATGAAGAGTGGGAAAAGTATGAGAAAATGGCAGAGGAAGAACCATACAATCTGCAACAGCAGTTCATTTCCAACCACATGGCTCTGTTCCGCAAGACAATGACCGCATCCAAAGAAAAGAGCGATACAATACGTCTTATCAACAGCAAGTTTGCAACCATTGACTATGCAAACGGTCTGTTCCAGAACTCAAAGGTGCTGGAAAAGAACATCGGTGCGACTAACGGACTCCTGCATGTGATAGAAACAGAGAACGAGTTTCTGTATAATCTGTATGAATACATCAAATTCAGTGGTGTGGTAAATACCTTCAGGGAATACCTTGTTGCAAGGGACACCTTGATATTCCTGCCGGGGTCAAGTATTGAGGGACTTCCCGACGAAAACGGCAACCCCACGTATGTGGACAGTGCTTACGTACAGGACAACTTCATGTTCTACAGAACATCCTATGATCCTACCGGAGTGGACAGCGAAGGTGAGTGGATGAACGCCATGAAGATGTTCTATGCGGATATTAACACCGAAGACTCCGCCTATGTGATGATCGTACCTACGGACAGAGCCTGGGAGGAGGCAAGAACCAGGCTTGCCCCATACTACAAGTTTGCCGACACATATCCCAGGATGAACAGACTGGTGGATAATCCCGAATCTAAAATAGGCATTTCCATCGACAAGGCCCAAAGAGGTTTCCTCAGCGGTTTGGAGTATGGCACGGTGGACTCGCTGCAAAAGGTGAACATGGACATGGACATCATCTATCCTCTGGTATTCAATGCACGCACACAGCGTGGAAACAAGGGAAAACCTTGGAGGACGGCACAGGATTTCATGGACGGTTACGAGAATTGCGAATACCTCCTTACAACAACCGGCGATACCATCCGCGATATCAAGGATGAAAACGGAACCGTAATATGGTACAAGAAGTCCCTGTTTGAAAACGGACGTGTGGAACTGAAAGAAATGAGCAACGGCATAGCAATACTTACCGACAGTTGGAACTACGGGCACGACTATTGGATGAGGGACATAGACATCGAAGCCAACTATCCCTATAAAAGGGTTGATCCGGATACCGAGATTCAGATTGAAGACATCAACAATACCGTGGCGGCAGAGTGGATAGACAATTACGGAAGGTGCAGCGAACAGTCCTACCTACATGTCTTGAAAGGCAACAGTTATAGTGACGCAAACAGTCTCGTCTTTAGGCTTGAGGGAAGCAAGTTCGGACAGGCCAACGTGATGAGTGCCAAATACGACATCCAGATCGTTGTTGTACCCAACTGGTACATGAACACCGAGGAGGAACCTGAAAAGGGAGATAAAATAGCCAGGAACAGGTTCAGGTGCACGCTGTACTACTGGGACGAAAACACCAAGGACAACAGTTCCTACGGATACGCCTATCAGGAAAAGGTGGCATGCCCCGATGTGGAATACTATAATGAAAAAGTAGACACCCTGACACTGTTGGAAGACTTCCAATTCCCCGTATCATACAGGAACCAGAGATATGCGTATCCGTTGCTGGAGGTAAAGACCTATGTTTCCAGAACCGAAAACCTTCGAGGAACCTACACCAACGAATATAAGATAGACAAGATCATCCTGAAGTGTAAGGAGACCGAGTAACTTTAAAGATGTCTAAAACAAAAAGCAAAAGAAATGAAAAAGACAATATATAAGAACATTATGAGCAAAGCACAGCGTGTATGTCTCTGCTTCATGGTACTTGCTGCGTTTGGCATCAATAACACCAATGCCCAGGAGTCTCAGCAGAATGACAGTGCCAAAACTGCAACATTCAAAAGGAACAAGGCCAAGCATGAGACCAGAACCGTAAAAGGCCGCGTTACAGACAGTGCAACCGGTCTGCCAATGGGCGGCGTGCGTGTCCAGGCATTGGGGATGAACCGCTATTCCACCCTGACCAACGAAGACGGCACATACGAGGTGCAGATTCCACTGTTCATAAACACACTATATGTCTATGCTCCTGACTATAACATCCAGCAGAAGGCCATAGACGAAAGCGGCACAGACATAGAAATGCTTTCAAGCACATTCAGCAGTTTCTATAAAGAAGGAACCGGCATTACCGCAGAAAACGAGATCCATCTTGATGAAACAAGCAGTCTGACCGTTGAAACAGACATGATGAACAAATTGGCAGGCGATGTCAACATCGTCAGGAAAAACGGTTTGCCCGGGCAGGGTGCCTACATGACGATACGCGGTGTCAACAGCATCAATGCCAGTGCACAACCTTTGGTAATCCTGGACGGAAACATGATAGACATGCAGTATGACCGTACTGCCCTGCACGAGGGGTTCTACAACAACGTGCTTGCCGGACTTGATCCCGAAACCATAGACAAGATAGAGGTAATCAAGAACGGTACCGCCATCTATGGTGCCAAGGGTGCGAACGGTGTGATAAAGATCACCACAAAACGTGGCAAGAGCCAGGCCACGAAAATCAACGCACGCATCTACGGTGGTGTGGAACTGATCCCTAACAAAGTCAGCGTCATGGACGGTCCACAGTACACTTCATACTTGGGCGACCTTATATCCAGCATCGACGGTATGGACATGAACAAACTCAACTCGTTTGTCTTCATGGACCAGAGTCCCACCAATTTCTACCGCAATGTCTACAACAACAACACAGACTGGCAGAAAGACATGTACCGGACTGCAGTATCGCAGAACTACAAGATCAGCGTAGAAGGTGGTGATGATGTGGGCATGTATGCCCTTTCTCTGGGATATACCGATGCGAAAAGCACGATGAAGAACAACGACATGAGCCGTCTGAACCTCCGTTTCAATACAGACATCAAGATTGGCACTAAGATCAGCACCGCTCTGGATATCTCCTACAACCAGACTTCATACAATATTCTGGACAACGGTTGGAGCGAGAACTACAACCAGCAGAATATCGGTTCCGTCAATGTACTTGGTCTTGTCCAGGCTCCTTTCATCAGTCCCTACAGTTACTATGTAGACACAGATGCGAACAACAAGGCCAGCCTCAAACTCTCACAGGACTGGGCCGGTAAATATGCATCTACTGCCACTCTTTCCGAATACATCAAGAACCCCTTCATGTTCTCCCAGCATCTGAGCGAAGTGAACGAAGTGGCACGCAATCCATACTGGATACTTGAAAACGGACATGGCGATAACAAGAACTATGCTGAACAGACCCAGATCAACATCAATGTTTGTCCGAAATACCAGATAAACAAGGACTGGGCCATTTCAAACAGGTTCAACTTCAGTCTCAACCGCAACAACGAGAAGTATTTTCTGCCCATCGCCGGTGCAACTCCCTATGCCATCAAAGATCAGGGCGAAATAACTTCCGTGCTGAAGAGCCAGTTCAGCAAGCAGACTACCATAAACAACAACTTCCGCATTGACTATAGTCATCAGTGGGACGAGCACACCTTTGCCGCATTTGCCGGTTGGCGTGTAAACTCCTACAACTATTCCTACTCTTATCTGCAGGGATTCAACAATGAACAGGACAAGTTGCCGAATATCGAGAAGAACATGCAGTTCATCAGTTCCAACGGTGTCAGTGACAGTTGGATGGATATGTCCTACTATCTGCATGCCGGTTACAACTATGCCAACCGTTACTTTGCAGAAGTTTCTGCAAGCGCACAATCCAGCAGTCGTTTCGGTTCTCACACCAAGGATGGTTTCCGTCTGGCAGGAGTAAGTTGGGGTTTCTTCCCCTCACTGCAGTTAGGCTGGGTTCTTACCAACGAAAAATGGTTCAAGCCCACCCGCTATGTCAACTACCTGAAGGCAACCTTTGGCATAGAGCAAAGCGGCAACGACAATCTGGACTACTTTGCTTCACGTACATACTGGGAGACGGAGCAGGTGTTTGAAAACGTGTTCAGCAAATACCTGAGCAATATTGCCAACAGCGAACTCCAGTGGGAGACTGTCCGCAAGATCAATGTCGGTGCCGAGGGAGCATTCTTCAACAACCGCCTGAACGCACGTGTGGACCTTTACTGGAACAAGACCAGCAACATGCTCGCCTTGCGCGACCTCTCCGACAAATACTACTATGCCGGTATCACAAACTTCTGGACCAATGAAGGCGAACTGACCAACAGCGGTGTTGAGGCAAAGTTGAACGGAGTCCTCATAAACAGCAAGGACTGGAAATGGGAAATCGGCGGAACACTGGGACATTACAGCAATGAAATTACAGCATTGCCCAAGTCCAAGGACAACACCATAGAGTTGTTCAAACGTGACGCAAACGGAAAACAGACAGAGAAGACAGGAGAAATCCACGGCTATACCTCAAGCGTATACGGCAACAGCAATATCCTGACTGCAGTAGGTTACAGCGCAGGTACATTCTATGGTTGGGAGGTTAACTACAACAATGAGAGCGGTACCGGTGTATATGCATCTGAGGATGAGGCCAGCAAGGCAACAAATGCATTCGGTGCACCAAGCAAACTGCGCTACTACACCGGTGTGGCAGGCAAACACCGTGAATTCGGTGCCGGCGACATGGCTTTCGTTGACCAGAACGGCGACGGTTGGATAGACGAGAGCGACAAGGTGGCTCTTGGCAATGCCAACCCCGACATCTTCGGTAACATCTTCACAAGCGTAACATGGAAAAACCTGCGTCTGGACATGAACTTCAAGTACAGTGTCGGCAACGACATCTACAACTACCAGCGTTCACGTCTGGAAGCAGGCAACACAACCTACAACCAGACCTCTGCCATGGCTCACCGTTGGACATACGAAGGTCAGGTAACCGACATGCCACGTGCATGCTTCACCAACAACCTTGGATATGTCGATAACGAGAGAATGAGCAGCCGTTGGATTGAAGACGGCAGTTATCTGAAGATGAAGAACGTGCGCTTGACCTACAAGGTGCCTTACCACAACAGTTGGTTGCAGGGCATCAAGGTTTGGGGCGAAGCAAACGATGTCTTCTGCATAAGCAGGTACCTCGGTACTGATCCGGAGACAAGCGCACAGAACGGAACCCTTTACCAGGGTATAGATGCAGGCCGTATCCCCAGCGGTCGCAACTTCAACTTAGGTGTCACAATTAACTTGTAATAACCATTATGAAAAACAAATCAATAATAACCATACTCAGCCTCTGTTTGGGGCTGGGCATGGCCACCACCTCTTGTGAAGACATGCTGAACTCAGAGAGTGACCGCCACTCCTACGAAGTGGCCGGCGACACCCTGTACTCCTACTGGGGCATACTCAAGAGTCTTCAGAACATAGGTGAAAGATACGTAATACTGGGCGAATGCCGTGGCGACCTCATTGATCAGGGCGAGTTTACGTCTGACAGCGTCAAGGCCATCCTCACATTCGGTCTGAATGACCCGGAAAACATCAGAGACGGTGCCAACCGCTATTTGAAAGTTAGCGACTACTACCATGTGATCAATTCCTGCAATGCATACTTGGCACAGGTGGATACCCTGCTGGAAAAAGCCAACGGTGAAAGATACATGCTCCGCGAGTATGCACAGGTTGAAGCAATCCGTGCCTGGACATACATGCAGTTGGTAACTCACTACGGTGACGTCCCCTATTACGAAACACCCATGCTGAGTACAAACGACATGGATAATTTCAATGCATTGGATTCCAGGAACAGAGTGACCCCCACCAACCTGTGGGAGAAACTGGAATCCAAACTGATACGTGCTTTCGAAATTGAAAGACAATGGGGGTATCCACAATATGACAATTACGGATACAAGAGCACAGTATGCCATTCAACCAAGGCCATGTTCCCGACTTCATTAGTTCTGGCCGACCTGTACCTGATGGGTAACCAATACGAGAAAGCCGCCATGTATTACTACGAGTTCCTGGACGGCAAATATGGTGGCATCCTGCCCACATCCTACTATGTAACGGCTTTCATTCCAAAAGGTGAAGATGAGCCAGTACTAAGTATTACCAGTATGGATTATCCCTGGAAAGAAACTGGAGCCACCAATAGATCCTCTGAAAGCATAACAGCCATTCCCTCCAGCGTAAACGCATTGTGGGGAACCGTACAGCGTGGTGTAAACGACTTGTTCGGCTTTGAAGCGACAATACGTCAAAGCACCTCCACCAGCGACTCCACAACCACAGCAAGCATCAGTCTGTACCGCAACTGGGAACGTCAGTTAGGTCCCAGTGCAGGTTACGACAATCTGCGTCTTGCCCAGAATTTTGAAATATACCGAGCCTCGAATTCCACCGAGTTGAATGCCCAAACCCAAGAACCGATACATTTGGAAGGCATTGGAGATGCCCGTGGTGTTACCGGCAAATACGGTGATGGTTTTATTTCTAACTTCGGTTCCGGCGACTACTATGTGGGTATTGAGAAGACCCAAAGGTACATAATGAAACAGAACCCCATGGGCAGTTACAGCACCGTTTATCCTATGGTTTACCGCAAGAGTCTTGTCTGGCTCCGCTATGCCGAAGCACTGAACCGTGCAGGTTATCCCGGTCATGCCTTTGCCATTCTGAAAGATGGTCTGGTATGGAACAAGGACTGGCGTCCCGGTACGGAAGAAAGCGAGTTTGCTCCTAAAGAAATGCGCGTACACTATGAATACAAGCGTACTGAGTTAGAAGCGGACGGAAAGACTCCGGTAAAGGATGAGAACGGTGAGGACAAAGTAATAACTCTCATTCTCCCCGAGGATTGGGAAACAAATGACAAATGCCTCATAGCCGGTGAAGACTATGATTACGAAAAATTCAAGAAAGATACAGCAGCGTTTCACCAATATATAACTGAGGAATGCAATGCAAATGAGCATTTTGACTCTATCAGAAAAAACAGAGATGATGTGAAGTATATTGAACATATGGAAACACACACCAAAGGAGAAGCCACATCATACACCAACTACATGTCAGATAAAAGTAGTATCGTATGTAACTATATCACCCGTGACGAGATGCTCAAAAGCAACAAGGAATGGCTTGATTTCAACAAGAACCAATTCAGTGGCAGCACATCTCTTACAGTTAAATATATACAACACTGGCCACTTGAAAATCACACATATCCTACATCCACCGGTTATAGCATGACAACCGGAGGAGGCATGTCACGAGGTATCCACCAAAAAGGTTGCGGTCTGCTGAAACCGGGTGAACGTGAAAGCGATTATAACTTTGTTGACCAAGTGAACAGAAAACTTATGGAAATGGGGAAAATTACAGAACCCATGTCAAAGGCAGAAATATATAGCAACGTAACAGACAGGCAAATCATCCAGGCCGTCGAGGAACTTATTCTGGACGAGGCTGCTCTGGAACTCGCTTTTGAAGGCAACCGTTTCCCCGACCTGATGCGTATAGCCCTGCGCCGTCAGGCAGAAGACGGAGGCAGTGCCGGAGACTATATGGCAAAAAAGATTGGGGCTCGCGGTAGCGATGCCGCATCATGGGCAGACAATCTGAAAGATATCAAGAAATGGTATCTGCCCCTCCCCGACTATAGCAACCGCCCACAGTAAGCCAAAAGCAGGCATGGTAATGCACCATGCAAAACACACGTAACGATATGGAGGATGTATCCGCGACAGGGTACATCCTCTTTTTTTATGCTTGCAAAAAAACTGTCTTTCATACAATATCGGGGAAGCGTTGTACGTTATAGGAATAGACAGCGTGAATGCCTGTACCACACGATACAGTTACCTGACAAGGAACTATTTACAAGACCAACCTATATACAAACTATAATAATGCTTGCCTATGCCACTACCTCTACCCCATCCCACACTCTTACCCAAACAAGACGTACTGGAAAAAATCAAAAAGTTTGCCCGAGATTACCGACCGGTTTGAGTTAAACTCGTTTGAAGCCAGCCTTGGCGAGAAAAGGCCGAATATAATTCAACAGATGTTTTGCTGCTTTGATGGCGCAATGGGGTTCCATTGTAACCGAGAAGCAACAGAACAGATGTCAAAAAGATGGTTTCATTAGCGCGTAACAGTCTAATGAGCGATTTGGGTTAAAGAACGGACACTCCTGAGCGCTGACTTCATCACTTTTCATTGCCATAAGATAGCAGATGATTACCATCATCGAACTACGTGTACTGAATAGTTGACTTTGGGTGGCACGTAGCTACAGAGGGGTACAACGAATCCTGAACTACGGACCAAAAGGTCCTCGGGAGAGCAGGGGAGAGTTCTCGGGAGGACAGGGGCGAGTCCTCGGGAGAGCAGGAGTGAGTCCTCGGGAGAGCAAGGGCGAATCCTCGGGAGAGCAAGGGCGAACCCTCGGGAGAGCAGGGGCGAGTCCTCGGGAGGACCGTTTTTCTCATGCTCTACACCGCCAGTTCCAAGGAATGTTCCTCTATCATTTTCCTAAGATTCAGTATGGCGTATCTAATACGGCCCAACGCCGTATTTATGCTCACATTGGTTATCTGAGCGATTTCCTTGAACGAAAGATCCTCGTAAAATCTCAGATGCACTATCTCCTGCTGGATCATGGGCAGACGGGCTATAAGAGAAGATAGGGTCTGGACATCAGCCATGCGAAGCATCTCAATCTCGTGACATTCCTCTGAAAGGTTTGCGTTGTTGTACACAGCATCATTCTGGGCATCATCGTCCAAGCGGTTGAAATTCCTGTTGGTCCTCAACGAATCTATCACCAGATTGTGTGCAATACGCATTAACCAGGCGGAGAACTTTCCTGTAGACCTGTACTGATGACTGCGGATGCAGACAATGGCCTTCATAAAAGTTTCCTGAAATACGTCATTTGCCCTGTCCTCATCTTGTGTCAGGCGGATTATATATGCGAAAAGATGTTCCTGGTTTCTTGCCAGCAACACATCAAAAGCCTCATCATTGCCTCCTTCATACAATGTCACCAGTTCATGGTCGGACATTGCAGCATACTTACTCATACTTCTATAAATAAATTCTTGTTCTTGGAGTAGAGTTGTGTTCTATAGGCTAAACGTTCTTTTAACGGTTGTTGTATCAGTTTTCATTTGCTCACACTGCAAATTCAGCGCAAAGTACGTGTTTTTTTTTTTGAAAAACAAGAAAAGGGACTTTTTTGTTGAATAAGGGTCAAAAAAAGCGTAACTTTACACCGCAAATACATTCAACAAAGATATATATGGCAATTACCTTCTTTAAGACACCGCAGCAGACCATCATTGCTACGGAAAGTGCCGAGGCTCTGACCAAGGCCGAGATAGAAAAGTTGTGCTGGCTGTATGGCGAGGCCGAAATGTTGGAAGCAGACCGTCTGGAGGGTTGCTTCGTTGGTCCGCGCCGTGAGATGATAACTCCCTGGAGCACCAATGCCGTGGAAATAACCCAGAACATGGCCGTACAGGGCATAGCGCGCATAGAGGAGTACTTCCCCGTGGAGAGCGAGGATGCCGAGTTCGATCCCATGCTCCAGCGCATGTACAAGAACGGTCTGGACCAGAATCTGTTCCGCGTGAACATAGAACCTCAGCCCATTGTGGAGATTACCGACCTGGAAACATACAACGAGCAGGAAGGTCTGGCACTGAGCGCCGAAGAGATTGAATACCTGCACAAGGTGGAGGGCCAGTTGGGCCGTCCCCTGACAGACTCCGAGGTATTCGGTTTCGCACAGATCAACAGCGAGCACTGCCGCCACAAGATCTTCGGCGGTACCTTCATCATCGACGGTGAAGAGAAGGAGAGCAGCCTGTTCCAGATGATCAAGAAGACCACACAGGAAAACCCCAACCGCATACTCTCTGCCTACAAGGACAACGTGGCATTCAGCCAGGGTCCCAAGGTGGAACTCTTCGCGCCTGCCACCCATGCCGAACCCGACTACTATCAGGTGAAGGAGGTGGAGAGCGTTATCTCGCTGAAGGCCGAGACCCACAACTTCCCCACCACCGTGGAGCCTTTCAACGGTGCTTCAACCGGTAGCGGAGGTGAGATACGCGACCGTATGGGCGGTGGTGTAGGCTCCATGCCCATTGCAGGTACGGCTGTGTACATGACCAGTTACTCACGCCTGCAGGGCGATGCTGTAAGTGCCGGGCACGATGCAAGCCTGAAGCAGTGGGAAAAGATATTGCCCGTACGCGAGTGGCTGTACCAGACTCCCGAGCAGATTCTCATAAAGGCCTCCAACGGTGCCAGCGACTTCGGCAACAAGTTCGGCCAGCCCCTCATCTGCGGTTCTGTGCTGACTTTCGAGCACAACGAGGAGGGCAGCCAGGAAAGATATGCCTACGACAAGGTTATCATGCTTGCAGGCGGTGTGGGCTACGGCACAAAGCGCGACTGCCTGAAGGGTCAGCCCCAGCCCGGCAACAAGGTTGTGGTGATGGGTGGTGAGAACTACCGCATCGGTCTGGGTGGCGGCAGTGTAAGTTCCGTGGAGACCGGCCGTTACAGCAGTGGCATCGAGTTGAACGCCGTGCAGCGTGCCAACCCCGAAATGCAGAAGCGCACCTACAACGTGGTACGTGCCCTGTGCGAGGAGGACAACAACCCCATCGTCAGCATCCACGACCATGGTTCTGCCGGCCACGTAAACTGCTTGAGCGAGTTGGTAGAGGAATGTGGTGGCATCATACACATGGACAAGTTGCCCATCGGCGACAAGACCCTCTCTGCAAAAGAGATTATTGCCAACGAGAGTCAGGAACGAATGGGTCTGCTCATTGACGAGAAAGCCATAGAGCATGTGCGCCGCATTGCAGAGCGTGAGCGCGCTCCCATGTACACCGTGGGTGAGACAACAGGCGACCACCGCTTCACCTTTGAACAGGCCGATGGCGTTCGTCCCTTCGATCTGGCTGTTGAGCAGATGTTCGGTTCTTCTCCAAAGACTGTAATGGTGGACAAGACCGTGGAGCGCACATATAGCGACAAGAAGGATATTGATCCTGCACAGATCGAGTCATACCTTAAGAACCTACTGCCCCTGGAGGCCGTTGCATGTAAGGACTGGCTGACCAACAAGGTGGACCGTTGCGTCAGCGGCCGCGTGGCACGCCAGCAGTGTCAGGGCGAATTGCAGTTGCCCCTGAGCGACTGCGGTGCCGTGGCTCTCGACTACCGTGGCGAGAAGGGTATTGCCACCGCACTGGGTCATGCACCTCAGGCAGCACTGGCCAATCCTGCAGCAGGCAGCGTGCTGGCAGTGGCAGAGGCACTGACCAACCTGGTATGGGCACCCCTTGCCATAGAGGACGAGAAGGGTGCAAGTGCCATGGACAGCATCAGCCTGAGTGCCAACTGGATGTGGCCCTGCCGTGCACAGGAGGGCGAGGACGCACGTCTGTACAGCGCCGTTAAGGCATTGAGCGACTTCTGCTGCGCCCTGCAGATCAACGTGCCCACCGGCAAGGACTCTCTGAGCATGACCCAGAAGTACCCCAACGGCGACAAGGTTGTAAGTCCAGGTACCGTAATTGTAAGCGCAGGCGGCGAGGTAAGCGACATAAAGAAGATAGTTTCTCCCGTGCTGAAGCAGGTGAAAGGCAAGTGGGCAGGCAGCCGTCTGTACCATATCGACTTCAGTTTCGATGCCCTGAAACTGGGCGGCAGCGCCTTCAACCAGAGTTGGGGACTGGTGGGCAGCGACGTTCCCACAGTACAGAACCCCGAATACTTCCGCGATGCCTTCCTGGCTGTTCAGCAACTCGTCAGCGAGGGCCTCATCCTTGCCGGTCACGACATCAGTGCCGGCGGTCTGGCAACCTGTCTGCTGGAAATGTGTTTTGCCAACACTACTGGCGGTCTGAAACTCGACCTGAGCAAGTTCAAGGGCGAGAATGACGCGCAGGATGCATTGGTGAAGATCCTCTTTGCCGAGAACCCCGGTGTGGTAATTCAGGTAAGCGACGAGAACGGTGCACGCGTGAAGAAGATTCTGGAGGATGCCGGTGTGGGTTACATCAAGATTGGCGAGGTTTGCGAGGAACGCACCATCGACCTTGGACAGGGCATCAAACTGGACATCGACCAGTATCGCGACATCTGGTACCAGACTTCATACCTGCTGGACCGCAAGCAGAGTTTCAACGGCAAGGCTGCCGAGCGTTACCAGAACTACAAGAGCATGCCCGTACAGCCTGTCTTCGGCAAGGACTTCACAGGCAAGTTGAGCCAGTATGGTGCCAACCCCGACCGTCGTGAGAAGAGCGGCATCCGTGCCGCCGTTATCCGCGAGAAGGGTACCAACAGCGAGCGCGAGATGGCATACTCATTCTGGTTGGCAGGTTTTGACGTGAAGGACGTTACCATGACCGACCTCATCTCCGGACGCGAGACTCTGGAGGACGTGAACGTGATTGCCTTCTGCGGCGGTTTCTCCAACAGCGACGTTCTGGGCAGTGCCAAGGGATGGGCAGGCGCATTCCTGTACAACCCCAAGGCCAAGGAGGCATTGGACAAGTTCTATGCACGCGAGGACACTCTGAGTCTTGGCGTCTGCAACGGTTGCCAGTTGATGATAGAACTGGGACTGGTCAACAAGTCTCTGGATACCGCCAACGGCGAGAGCATCCTGGACAGCAAGCGACTGAGCCAGTACCGCAAGGAGACTGCACAGATGCTGCACAACGACAGCCACAAGTTCGAGAGCACCTTCGTAGCACTTACCATACCCGAGAACAAGAGCGTGATGTTCGGTTCGCTGGGCGGTTTCAAGATCGGCACATGGGTGGCACACGGCGAAGGCAAGTTCCGTCTGCCTAAGGCAGAAAGCGAATACAACGTGGCGGCAAAGTTCAGTTACACTGGCTATCCCGGCAACCCCAACGGTTCCGACTACGACGTGGCTGCTATCTGTAGCGGCGACGGCCGTCACCTGGCCATCATGCCTCACCCCGAGCGCACCATCTTCCCCTGGCAGTGCGGCTACTATCCCGAGGAGCGTCGTCTCAGCGACCAGTGCACTCCATGGCTGGAGGCCTTCGTGAACGCGCGCAAGTGGGTTGAAGAGAGAATGAAGAGATAAAACATGACATACTGCGAGGGCGGGGAGACTCTTCCCCACCCTCGCAACTATAGGAGTTATAGATGCTATAGATATCTATAGAAACTATAGAGACTATTGAAAGTTATAGTATCATCACACACAGATGCTTGAACTTTTCGTCACCTTTGCCAAGATAGGACTGTTTACCATCGGAGGAGGCTATGCCATGATTCCTCTGATAAAGCAGACCGTTGTGGACGAAAAGCAATGGGCCACAGAGGAAGAACTGATGGACCTCATTGCCGTGGCACAGTCGTGTCCCGGTGTGTTTGCCGTTAACATAAGCGTGTTCATCGGCTATAGGATGAAGCGTCTGCCCGGAGCACTGATGTGCGCCTTTGGCGCTGCCCTACCCTCTTTCTTTATCATATTGGCCATAGCGATATTCTTTCGCCAGTATAGGGATAACCCGGTTGTGGCAAGCATATTCCGTGGCATACGCCCTGCCGTGGCGGCACTGATAGCAGCCCCCGTGTTCAGAATGGCACGCACGGCCAAGATAAATATATATAATGTATGGATACCCGTGGTGGCGGCCCTTGCCATCTGGATGCTCGGTTTCAGTCCCGTTTACGTGATAATGATAGCGGCCCTTGGCGGATATGCCTACGGCCAACTAACCAAATAAGACCCTAAGGACTTTAAGGATCCTAAGGAACCTACCTCCACACTAAAGCCCGTTAAACATGATATTCTTCCTCCTCTTCATAACATTCTTCCAGATAGGCCTGCTTGGTTTCGGAGGAGGCTACTCCATGCTGTCCATGATACAGGCGGAAGTGGTGACACGCCATGGTTGGATGACCATGAGCGAGTTCACCGACATGGTGGCAATAAGCCAGATGACCCCCGGTCCCATAGGCATCAACTCGGCCACCTACACCGGTTACACAGCCGTAGTGAATGCCGGCTACCCCGAATGGGCCGGACTTTTAGGCTCTGCCCTGGCAACCTTTGCCCTGGTTCTGCCCACATTCGTACTGATGATTATCATCAGCCGCTTCCTGCTCCGCTATAAATCCCATCCCATTGTGGAAAGCATATTCAAGGGTCTTCGCCCTGCCGTGGTGGGACTCATAGCAGCAGCGGCACTGCTCATCTGCACGGCGGAAAATTTCGGCACTCCAAGCACCGACCCATGGCGGTTCTGGATAAGTCTGGGACTCTTTGCCTTTGTGTTCATCGGCCAGCAGGTTTACAAGTTGCACCCCATACTGCTCATCTGCATGTGCGGTGTAGCAGGATTGATACTTTTTTAAGAAAATATCTTACGTTTTGCTTGCATAAACAAAAAAAAGGATTTACCTTTGCACTTGTGTTAGGCGGAACGCAAGACACATCGGGGTGTAGCGCAGTTGGTAGCGCACCTGGTTTGGGACCAGGTGGTCGCCCGTTCGAGTCGGGTCACCCCGACTTTTTTTATTTATTATAGTACCTGAAATAATACTAACAAGACTATGAAGAAGTATAATTTCAATGCAGGTCCCTCCAAGTTGCCCAAAGAGGTAATGGAGGCAGTTTCTAAAGCATGTATCGAATTTGAAGGCAGCGGCCTCTCACTGATGGAGATGAGCCACCGCGCAAAGAACTTCCAGCCCGTGCTGGACGAGGCAGTTGCACTGTTCAAGGAGTTGCTCAATATCCCCGAAGGATACAGCGTGCTCTTCTTGGGTGGCGGTGCCAGTCTGGAGTTCTGTATGATTCCCTATAACTTCCTGGAAAAGAAGGCTGCCTACATCAACACCGGCGTATGGGCCAAAAAGGCTATGGCCGAGGCAAAACTCTTCGGTGAGTGCGTGGAGGTGGCATGCAGTTCGGATGCCAACTACACCTACATCCCCAAGAACTTCACCATCCCTGCGGATGCCGACTATTTCCACATCACCACCAACAACACCATCTATGGTACGGAGATACGTCAGGACTTTGACAGCCCCATCCCCCTGATTGCCGACATGAGTTCCGACATCTTCTCACGCCCTGTGGACGTGAGCAAGTACGCCATGATCTATGGTGGTGCACAGAAGAACCTGGCCATGGCCGGTGTTACCTTCATCATCGTGAAGGACGAGGCTCTGGGCAAGGTGAGCCGTCAGATTCCTACCATGCTGGACTACCGCACACACATCAAGGGCGGTTCCATGTTCAACACACCTCCCACAGTGCCCATCTACTGCGCTCTGCAGACACTGAGATGGATTAAGAAGAACGGCGGTGTGGCCGAGATGGAGCGTCGTGCCATAGAGAAAGCCACAGCCCTCTATGCCGAGATTGACCGCAACAAGATGTTCCGTGCCACAGTACAGGATGCCGAGGACCGCAGCCGCATGAACGTTTGCTTCGTGATGAACGAGGAGTACAAGGATCTGGAGGCCGACTTCATGGCATTCGCCACAGAGCGCGGCATGGTGGGCATCAAGGGACACCGCAGCGTGGGTGGTTTCCGTGCAAGTCTCTACAATGCAGTGGACATGGAGGACGTTCAGGCTCTCGTTGCCTGCATGCAGGAGTTCGAGGCCCAGCACTAATCGGCGCTGTATGCCTTTATATATATAATAAGGAAAGAATACCTATATGGCAAAGATACTTATAGCAACGGAGAAGCCTTTCAGCAAGGTTGCCGTTGACGGAATTAAGAAAGTGGCAGACGAGGCCGGCATGGAACTGGCCCTGCTGGAGAAATACACAGAAAAGGCACAACTTTTAGAGGCCGTTACCGATACCGATGCTCTCATCGTGCGCTCCGACAAGGTGGACGCCGAGGTGGTGGAGGCTGCCAAGAACCTGAAGATTGTTGTCCGCGCCGGTGCCGGTTTTGACAACCTTGACCTTGAGGCCTGCACAAAGGCCGGTGTAGTGGCAATGAACACTCCCGGACAGAATGCCAACAGTGTGGCAGAACTGGTGTTCGGCATGCTCGTAATGGCAGTGCGCAACTTCTACGACGGAACCAGCGGCACTGAGTTGATGGGCAAGAAGTTGGGCATCCTGGCCTTCGGTAATGTGGGCCGCAACGTGGCACGCATAGCCAAGGGCTTCGGCATGGAGGTGATGGCATACGACGCTTTCTGCCCTGCTGAGGCAATAGAGAGTGCCGGAGTGAAGGCTGCCACAAGCCAGGTGGAACTCTTCGAGCAGTGCGATGTGGTTTCCCTCCACATCCCCGCTACCGCAGAGACACGCCAGAGCATCAACGCCGAACTGGTGGGCAAGATGAAGAAGGGCGGCATCGTGGTGAACACCGCACGCAAGGAGGTTATCGACGAGGCCTCTCTGCTCGGCCTGATGAAGGAGCGTACCGACCTGAAATACGTTGCCGACATCAAGCCCGACATGCACGCAGAATACTCCGAGGCTCTGGCAGGACGCTATTTCGCCACTCCCAAGAAGATGGGAGCGCAGACGGCCGAGGCCAACGTGAATGCAGGTATAGCCGCGGCAAAGCAGATTGTCGGTTACCTGAAGGACGGCATTACCAAGTTCCAACTGAACAAGTAAAACGAATGGGGGGGGGACCCTCCCCCATCCCCTCCCTGTATGGAGGGGAGCAGTTACAACGACCTTAAACACAATACCATTATGGCAATCATCAAACCTTTCAAGGGATTGAGACCCCCCAAAGACCTTGTAGAACAGGTACAGTCACGCCCTTACGACGTGTTGGATTCGGAAGAAGCCCGCGCCGAGGCCGAGGGCAATGAGAAGAGCCTTTACCATATCATCAAGCCGGAGATAGACTTCCCCGTCGGTACCAGCGAATATGCCCCCGAGGTGTATGCCAAGGCTGCCGAGAACTTCCAGAAGTTCCAGGACAACGGCTGGCTGGTACAGGACAAGGAGGACGGATACTATATCTATGCACAGACCATGAACGGCAAGACACAGTTCGGTCTGGTGGTATGTGCCTACGTGGACGACTACATGAACGGTGTCATCAAGAAGCACGAACTGACACGCCGCGACAAGGAGGAGGACCGCATGAAGCATGTCCGCGTGAACGATGCCAACATGGAGCCTGTCTTCTTTGCCTATCCCGACAACGACACCCTGGCTACCATCATAGCACGCTATGTATGCAACGAGCCTGAATATGACTTCACCGCCGCCACCGACGGTTTCCGCCATCAGTTGTGGCTCATACAGGACAAGCAGGACCAGGAGGCTATCACCAAGGCCTTTGCCGAAATTCCCTACCTGTATATTGCCGACGGTCACCATCGTAGTGCCGCCGCCGCTCTGGTAGGTGCCGAGAAGGCAAAGCAGAACCCCAACCACCGTGGCGACGAGGAGTACAACTACTTCATGGCAGTCTGCTTCCCTGCAAGCCAGCTGACCATCCTCGACTACAACCGCGTGGTGAAGGACCTCAACGGACACAGCAGCCTGAAGTTCATGTCCCTGCTGGCAGAGAACTTCACCGTAACCCCCATGGGCGAGGCTTGCTACCGCCCCGAGAAACTGCACGAGTTCAGTCTGTATCTGGATGGCGAGTGGTACAAATTGGAACTGCTCCCCGGCAAGGCAGACGACAACGACCCCATCAAGTCTTTGGACGTAAGCATCAGCAGCGAACTCATCCTTGACCAGATTCTGGGCATCAAGGACCTGCGCAGCGACAAGCGCATAGACTTCGTGGGCGGTCTCCGTGGCTTGGAGGAACTGAAGCGCCGTGTGGACAGCGGAGAAATGCGCATGGCCCTGGCACTCTATCCCGTCAGCATGCAGCAGATCATCAACATTGCCGACAGCGGCAACATCATGCCTCCCAAGGCCACATGGTTTGAGCCTAAGTTGCGCTCAGGTCTGGTGGTACACAAATTGTCGTAATGAGAGATTCTTACAAAGTATTGACAAAAGCAAGCGAGGGAACCTACTCCGAACTGAGGAGTAAGTTCCTCGCTTTTGCTATACCCGTACGCACGGCCGAAGAGGCCATGGAGCAGGTGGCGAAGTACCAGAAGGAGTATTTCGACGCACGCCACGTCTGCTGGGCATACCGGTTGGGACCCGAGGGAGAGGAGTACCGCTCCAACGACAACGGCGAGCCTTCCGGCACGGCAGGCAAGCCCATACTGGGACAGATGGTCAGTGCCGACGTGTCCGACCTCATCATCCTGGTGATACGTTATTTCGGCGGAGTGAAACTGGGCACCAGCGGCCTCATCGTTGCCTACCGCACGGCAGCCGCCGAGGCTCTGGAGGCTGGCGAGTATGCCGAACGCCTGGTGGAGAAGGAACTGAAACTGACCTTCGGCTACGAGCACATGAACATGGTCATGCGCATGGTCAAGGACCTGCAGCCACGCATCGTCAGCCAGGACTATAAGGACAACGGCAACATCGTAATGACCATAGCCATACGCCTCTCACTTGTGGAACGTGTGCACTCGGCCTTCATTGTCAACGGCCAAAGCCTCGTGAAGGTAGAGGAGTGTTGACGTGGCAACACTCCAGTGTTGATGCAACAACACTGCGGTGTTGATGCGACAACAGTCTTCTGTTGATACTGCAACAAAATCATGCCCATACGATGGTGCATGCCCGGTTCCATGGACATGCACCATCATTCTTTTTTGAAAAAAACTGAAAAACTACGAAAGGATTTCCGCATCCCCGTGTCTAAGAGAGTAGAGAACAACAGAAAACGGATGGAAAACATTGAATTGCAATTCACGAAAATGGTGGAGGAATACCGGAAGACTATCTACACCGTATGCTATTTCTTCTCCAAGGACACGGAAGAGGTGAACGACCTTTTTCAGGAAATCCTTATAAACCTATGGAAAGGTTTCCCGAAATTCCGTGGAGAGAGCGACCTCAGGACATGGATATGGCGCGTAAGCCTGAACACATGCAGTAACCAGAAACGCAGGAAGGACAGCCGGGTACAGACAGTACCGCTATCGGTAGACATCGACCTCTACAACGATGACGACCTGCACAGCCGGCAGATACAGATGCTGTACGACCGCATCAACAGGCTCGACGTCTTCGACAAGGCCATCATTCTCCTCTGGTTGGAGAACATGACGTACCAGGACATAGCCAGTGTGGTAGGCATATCCACCGCCGCCGTCACCACCCGTTTGTTCCGCATAAAGGAACAGTTGAAATCAATGTCTAACAAGTAAACACGGAACAATCATGTCACAACAAGCCCTTGACCTCAGCGAACTGCAGGAACTGAAAGAGCAGTTCAACCTTATGGATGCCAAACTGGAAAAGCAGAGAATCATCAACGAGAAGATGCTGGAAAAGTCCATGAAGGAAAACCTTTCACACATAGAACGTTGGTACCAGTACCGCCTGCGCGTATGCAGCATTTCTGCGCCATTGGTAAGTTTCATCTTCTTAGTAAAGTTCTATGACCAAGGCATAGCCTACTGGGGGTTCTGCCTGATGATCATGGCCGTAGCCCTGCTGGAACTGTATCTGGACAGGAAAAGTTACCATGCCCTCGACATCAGCAACCTGCCTAACCTGAGCATGACCAAAGCCACGGAGAACGTAATCAGGCACAAGAAGTACCGCAGTATGACGAACCGGTTGCTGCTCGTCCCCGGCACTGCCCTTGTGGTATGGACCATCCTTATTGCCAGCAACTTCACCTGGGACCTGCGCATCATTGCCATCACGATATTCACCATGGGTGTCTCCATCCTATGGGGCCTGCGCCAATCCAAGAAGAACGGCAAAAGGTTGGACGATGTGCTGGAGCAGATAGAGAGTATGAGGGAATAAGCCCCCTCCCAAGGCACGTCTGTATCCTCAAGGAGGACAAGGGCGTGTCCTCGGGGAAACTATCCGGCATTGGCACGTGCAAGAAAAAAAGTCAGGTCCGACGGCATGGAAATGTCATCGGACCTGCTATATGTATAAGGTCGGTAAAATTCCGAGGATAGTCCCTTTACTCAGCCTCCTGTGTGTCGGCAGCCTGTTGCTTCTCCTCAAAATCGGTGATACCGTTCTCTATGAGTATATTGTACCACTGGACGAGTTTCTTCATGTCGCCTGGATATACGTGATCGCGGTCGTAGTTAGGCAGAGCCTTGGCCATGAAGTCGGCCAGTTCCTGATTAGTCGCCTTGCGGTAGTCTATGGCAGTGGTCTTGCCACCCTCCATATCATAGATGTTCTTCAGGACCTGACGCAGGGGCACTTCCTCCTCGTCGGTGTACATGGCTATGTCTGCCAGGGAGATAATCTTATCGGTACCGAAAGCAGGCATGCGCTTCTTCTGCGCGTCCAATGTCTCAACGATAAGACTGCGGTTTCCGCGGTTTACCAGGCGGTAAAGTCCGGGCTTGCCGGAGATGGCGAGAATTGTTTCAAGCATTTTCTTTCTTGTGTGTTTGTTTATACATTATTTATTATTATATCCGGATTGGGGTACTCCTGCTGGCGTGCCATGCGTTCGAGAACCTTTTCCCGAGCGACACCGTCCCTTTGCATCGCACGGGCGATGCGTGTCTCCAGGGGGGCATCCACACGGATTACCTTATCCACTATCTTGTCTATTCCGCTTTCGGCCAACAATGCGGTCTCTATCGCTACCACCGGTGCCGTCTGCTCTGCTGCCCAACGCAGGAAATCCTCCTTTACCACAGGATGTATGAGAGCGTTGACACGCCTGGCATTCTCCTCGCTTGCAAACAGGAAAGCGGCAAGTTTCTGCCTGTTGAGGCGCCCCTGCGCATCGTAAACGTCTGCGCCAACCATTTCCATGAGTCCGCTACGTATTACCGGCGATTCCTCGTTCAACCGCTTGGCATTGGCATCAGAGTCGTAGACTGGGATGCCAAGCAGTTCCGTCATCCTTCGTGCCACATGACTCTTTCCGCTGCCGATACCACCTGTTATGGCAACCCTAATCATCGCCACCTTCCTTTTTAAGGGTTCCTGAAAGTCCCTCCTCAACAGCAACGTTCTCCAGCAGGAACTCCACCTGCTGGGGATATATGCGCACGTTGCTTACGCCGGAGGGTATGGACTTCAGCGTCAAAGGATACTTCTGTCCTACGTGTGTAAGCAGTTCCTCGTAGGTTGGTGCGAGGACAAAGTTTTCTGCATTTATATAGCGCGAAACCGCCGCTCCTACCCTATACTTTATTGTCACCGTGGGCGGGAATGTCCTGAGAGTCATGTCTGCCGGGAAATTCAGGCCGATTACCGGAACCTGCACCGTCTGCTCGGTATAGTAGTCCACGTGAGCCGTCATGGTTACCTGTTCGGGGACCGTCTTCACGCCGGTGACATTCTGGAAACTGAGGGTGAAGTCTGTTGTCTGACGAAGGTCTTTGAAATCGTAACTGACGGTGTAGGCATATTTCAGTGTGTCCAGAATGGAGGACGGTGCATAGACGGTAACGCTGTCCGGAGAGATGGTTATCTCCTGCAGATAGTTCTGCCTGCTGGCAGAAACCGTGCCGCTGAACCTTACAGGCACACGACGGAAAAGTCCACGGTTGTAATGGAATTCGAACTTGCTGGGACTGAGGCGCAACACCTGGGTAGTAGGTCCCATCTGCTGCAGGAAAGCCCTTTGCACATCCGTAGCGGACACAGACGCCTTGCCTGCGGCGGCTCCGGTATCGTAGACCGAGAAATCCAGTTTGATGGGCTGTATGCCCTTACTCCTGCGTCTGTAGTTGAAGAGGTTGGTCCCCCTGTCCTGTATGGTGACGGTCACCTCGGATGGCAGGGGGGTGGTAATGACGGTTCCCTTGGGTACACCAACAAGTTCCAGAGGCACGCGTATGTCGGCGTCAAAGGTGTCGTCCAACTTCTGGAGAAGCCAGAAACCGAAACTGACAGCCAGGAAGAAGGCAAAGACAAGCATGTCCCTACCCTTTTCACGGAGCAGGGATGCCAGGCCGAACGGCGGCCTTTTCCTACCTGTTCTGATCCGATTGGGCAGTTGCATAGACGCTGTTGCGGTCCACACGGATGCAGACCCCCTTGGCTACCTCGATGGAGAGTATGTTCTCGGCCTCGTCAATGGCACGTACCTCGCCATGGATACCACCGGCAGTCACCACCTTGGAACCTACGGCAATTGAATTGCGGAACTTCTGTATCTCCTGCTGTCTCTTCTTCTGGGGACGCATGATGAAGAACCAGAATATAAGGCCGATGGCCACCCACATGATAATGACTACAGGGTCAAAACCGCCCTGGGCTGCTAATATTTGTATCATTTTCCTGTTATGTAATTGATGTTATTGTATACTTGGAATATCTCATTGACATCACACATCATGCCTGCTCAGACGCTCTTCATCAGTTTGTGCTCAGCGATGAGTTTCTTGCTGATGTTATCCAGCGTGGCATTGATGTAGCGTGCACTATTGGGAGTGCTGTAACTCTTGGCTATCTCTATGTACTCGTTGATGGAAACCGACAGAGGAATGGTGGGGCATGACGTTATCTCCGCCAAAGCCACCTGCATGATTACACGGTCCATGAGGGGGACACGCTCAACGTCCCAGTTGCGTGTATTCTGCGAAATGAGGTTGCGGTAATATTCGGCTCCGTTCATGGCCTGCAGTATCAGCCTGCGCGCAAACTCCAGGTCCTCGTCGTCCCGGAACTCGGGAAGAAGCGGATGGTTGTCATCGCCCTCCTTGGTAAAACGGTTGATGGTCTTCAGCACGAAGGTGTCAATGATGTGGCGGTCGTCGTTCCAGAATATATTGACATCCTCCAGAAGTTCGTCTATATCGTCATTGTCCACGATGATGTAACGGTAGACCTTGCGCCACAATTCGCGGTCCTCCTCGTATGAGTCCATGCCGCTTTCCATGTATTCACGATAAAAGTCGCTGTCCACTACCTTGTTGTAAAGTGTGCGCACGAACTCCTCCTCGTTGGTCCAATCCAGACGCTGGTTCCTGCGGTTGTCCTGCAACTGGCGGTTGCTCTCCAGTTGCAACATGAAGCGGTTGTCCACGAATTTACGGCTGGGTTCTGGCAAACCCAAACGCTTTGCTCTGGTGGCCTGTGCCTCGTGGGCACGCAAGCCCAAACGGGAAATCTCCACCATCAGAGTCAGCATGGTATTGTACAAATCGTAGGCAGTACCCAAACTGCTGAGCAATATGTTCTCGCCATCCTCCGGGCGACGCACATCGTTGAGACAGCAGGAGTATGCAACCTGCACGGTCTTGATGCGGATTAGTTTACGATTTATCATAAGAACGATTTATAAAGCGCACAAAGGTACTCATTTTTAATGAAGAATGAGGAGAAGCAGGGACAAAAACGGCGAAAAAGAGGGAAACTCGCAAAAAAGGTCCTGAAAGGCCGATGTTCTTTCACCTTTTTTACATACCTTTGCACCCGCTTATGAAAGCCCGTGTGATGGCGAATTAGGCAAAAACTTAATTTAGAGTAACACAAACTAACAAAAGAAACAAAATGAAAAGTATCGACGTAAAGGGCACAGCCCGCACCGTTACCGGCAAGAAGGCCACCCGTGAGATCCGCAAGAGCGGTTCTATTCCCTGCAACCTGTATGGCGAGAAGCGTGGCGAGAACGGCCTGCCCGTAGCACTCGGTTTCTCTGTAACCGCATCTGAGGTTCGCAACCTGGTTTACTCTCCCGACATCTACAGCGTAAACCTGAACATCGACGGTCAGGAGTACAAGGCTGTAATGAAGGAGCTGCAGTTCCACCCCGTAACTGACCAGCTGCTGCACATCGACTTCTACGAGATCACCGAGGAGAAGCCCATCGTAATGGAAGTGCCCATCAAACTGAATGGTCTGGCAGAGGGTGTTAAGGCCGGCGGTAAGCTGGCTGCAAGCGTACGCAACCTGAAGGTTCGCGCTCCCTACACTCAGATTCCCGAGAAGCTGAACATCGACGTTACCAACCTGGGGCTGGGCAAGACCATCAAGGTTGCCGAACTGAGCTTCGAAGGTCTGGAACTCGTAACCAGCCCCAGCGTAGTAGTATGTCAGGTTAAGATGACACGTAGCGCAATGAGCGCAATGGCTGCCGCTGGCAAGAAGTAAAAAACAGAGAAATTCATTAACCTTCCCCCACCCTCCCATGGTTTTCCGATTGGGAACACGAGGAAAGGACTCTGACAAAACAAGGAATACGGGTGACGGCCATGCCGCTGCCCGTATTTTGCATTTATGAACATCATACAGAAACTGATAACATTCCTTCTGCCGTCGTCAGTATGCCACAAGGACTGCGACAGGACAGAAGAGAAGGGAAGTCCGATTATGAAATACCTTATTGTAGGACTTGGAAACATTGGCGACGAATACCGCGGCACACGCCACAACATAGGGTTCCGCGTAGTGGATGCACTGGCTCAGGCACAGGGTGCGACATTCCAGGACAAGCGCTACGGATTTGTATGCAAGACCCGCGTGAAGAACGCAGAACTGATACTGCTGAAACCAAGCACGTACATGAACCTCTCCGGCAATGCCGTGCGCTACTGGATGCAACAGGAGAAGATTCCTCTGGAGAACCTCCTCGTGATAGTGGACGACCTGTCCCTGCCCGTAGGCGCCATACGCATGAAGCAGAACGGCTCAGATGCCGGGCACAACGGCCTGAAGCACATAGCACAGATGCTCTGCACCCAGGGATACAACCGTCTGAAGTTCGGCATAGGCAACGACTTCCCCCGTGGCGGCCAGGTGGACTTCGTCTTGGGAAAGTTCCCACCCGAAGACAACAAGACCATAGACGAGAAAGTGCCTGTGGCATGCGATGCCATCAAGGCCTTTGCCCTGAGCGGCATGCAGTTCGCAATGAACCACTACAACAACAAATGAAGAACAACGAAGCACGTATAGACAAGTGGCTGTGGGCGGCACGTATCTTCAAGACACGCACCATAGCGGCGGCTGCCTGCAAGAAAGGGCAGGTGAGCATGAAAGGAGCACAACTGAAACCGTCGCGCACCATACGCGAGGGCGACGTGATAGATGTGCGCAAACCGCCCATAACCTACAGTTTCCGCGTACTGCAGACCATAGAGAAGCGTGTGGGAGCGAAACTCATCCCCGAGATTCTGGAAAACGTGACTGCACCCGAGCAGTACGAAATCCTGGAGATGGCCAAGATTTCAGGCTTCGTGGGACGTGCCAAGGGATTGGGACGACCTACCAAGAAGGACCGCCGCAGCCTGGACTCCTTCACAAGCGAAGTGCCCGAGTTCTTCGGAGATTTCGACTTTGACTTCGACGACGGCACAGACGACGGGGAGTATGACGAAGATAGCGCGGAGGAGATGGACGAGGATTAAGGTCCTCGTGAGCGTAAAGCGATATACCTTATTTATATTATATAACCACCTAACAAAAAGAAAAGACTATGAAGAAATCAACCATCATCATTATCGTAGTAGCAGTCATTGCCGTTATATGGGGCATCAGCGGTTACAATGGACTCGTAAGCATGGACGAGGGAGTGCAGACCAAGTGGGCCGACGTGGAGACCCAGTACCAGCGCCGTGCCGACCTTATCCCCAACCTGGTGAATACCGTAAAGGGATATGCCGCACACGAGAGCGAGACCCTGCAGGCCGTCGTTGAGGCACGTGCCAAGGCTACAAGCATGAACATCGACCCCAGCAACATGTCTGCCGAGCAGATTGCCAACTTCCAGAAGGCACAGGACGGTGTAAGTTCCGCCTTGAGCCGTCTGCTCGTTACCGTAGAGAAGTACCCCGACCTGAAGGCCAACGAGAACTTCAAGGAACTGCAGGTCCAGTTGGAGGGCACGGAGAACCGCATCAGTGTGGCACGCCGCGACTATAACGAATCTGCACGCAAGTACAACACCACCCTGCGCAGTTTCCCCAAGAACATTCTGGCCGGCATGTTCGGTTTCGAGAAGAAGGCGTACTTTGAGGCTCAGGAGGGCAGCGAACAGGCTCCCACCGTGCAGTTCTAAGGAAGGTCCCATAATTTAACACTGAACTATTTGGTATGAAGAAGGTTCTATGCATACTGGTCCTTGTCCTTGCCCCGTTCCTACCTACAGGGGCAAGCGACAACAAGGCATACTCCGTGGAGACTGTGCCTAATGTATATGCGCAGGACCGCCGCCTGCACGTAAGCGACCCCAACGGATTGCTTGCCACGGAGACCCAAGCGGAGATAAACCGTATGCTGACCCTGCTGGAAGACAGCACAGGCATACAGTCCATGGTGGTGATGCTGCCAAGCATAGGGGGCGAAGACATCTTCGACTTTGCACACAACCTGTTCCGCCATTGGGGCATAGGCAACAAGGAGAGCAACAACGGCATGCTGATACTGTATGTTGCCGACCAGCGCAAAATACGCTTCACCACAGGATACGGACTTGAAGGCATACTGCCCGATGCCCTGTGCAAGCGCATACAGTCGCGCTACATGATTCCGCACTTCCGCGAAGGCAACACCGACCTAGGCATGCTTGAAGGCACGAAGGCCGTGGTAGCCATATTGGACGGTTCCATGAAGGCCGACAGCACCGAGGAGGAAATGACTCTGTGGGGAGTTCTCCTGACCATGGGAGTTATCCTCCTGATAATCGTTGTCCCTATCTGGCTGATACACCGCCAGGAGACCACGTGTCCAAGATGCGGAAAGGCAGGCGCGCTGAAAGTCATTTCGCAGACAAGTACAAAAACGCGCAGAGGCAAACTTATAAGGAAGACCATGCTTTGTTCCTCCTGCGGTCACACCGTAATAAAGGAATACCTCCAATCCGACAATGACGACACTGACAGCATGGTGGGCGGCATGCTCATGGGTTCCATGCTTGGAGGAGGACGCCGCGGAGGCGGCGGTTTCATGGGCGGTTCCTTCGGCGGTGGCAGTACCGGCGGTGGCGGTTCCACCTCGGGATGGTAATGGGATAGAGTAGAAAAAACGTTGAGGTTAACAGTCTTTCAGGGGCATTTCAGAGTTTTATCGAAAACTTCCTTAGTCTTTCGTGAATCATGTCTTGTGGAATGACTGCCTTTATTGCATCTGCCAGGATGTTGAGCAAGCGTTCCCGCACATAGTCGCGTCGTATGACAAAGGCTATTTCACGTGTGGGCTGAGGGTTCTGCAAATGGCGGATGTTGTCTTGCCGCTTGCCATGGAGCAACGGAACATGCAGTTCGGGTATAATCGTGTATCCTCCGTTTTCGTCAACAATCCTGACAAGTGTCTCTATGCTGCCGGCCTCATATATTGCACGCTTTTCCATATTGGCATGGCAGAAGGGGAAAATGCCCCTGTTCGGGCAGTATCCTTCGCGCAACACCCAGACGCTTTCTGCAGGCAGAGAAGATGTCTCCAACACCTTGTGCCGGTACATTTCCTCGCTTGGCGAGACGTATGCCACAAAGCGTTCCGTGTATATGGGTATTTCCAGCAACTCACTGTTATCCAGCGGTGTAGCCAATATGGCTATGTCCAATTCGGCCCGTTCCAACTTTTGTATGATGGTTGCTATGCGGGCTTCTTCCACATACAGGTCTATGCCGGGGTGCTCCTTGGAAAGATGCTTGAACATCTTGGGCAGTATATACGGCGCTATGGTTGAGGCTATGCCCATGCGCACTTTGCCTACGGTCTTGCCTTTGTGTGCTGATACAAGTTCTTCTATCTGCGAGGCATTGAACAGCAGGACTTTCGCCTGATTGATGATTTCTTCCCCTAATTTGGTTGGCTTTATCGGGTGGCTGCTGCGGTCGAATATGGTCACGTCCAGTTCCGCTTCCAATTTCTGTATCAGTGAAGACAATGTGGATTGGGTGATGCCACACGATTCGGCGGCTCGTGCAAAGTGACGGTATTTGGCTACTGCCACGATATATTCCATCTGCTGGAGTGTCATAACTGTTGTAGTGTTTGGACCTTGTCCTGATTTTTTTCCTGTTGTCTGTTATTGCTTGCGGACGATAGCGAGCAGACGTCCTTTCTTGTCCTGCTTGCGGCAATCAAACCGCTTTTTGGAAGACAAGGAAAGAATATCTACCCGATAACCGGTCCGCATGGACCGAAGCATGTTGCAAATATAACTATTTTTCCTGAAAGAAGCCTAAGGACATGCCGATTTGTTTGTCAGATGAACAGGTTCACGTTGGCCTGTTCGGCTCTGTCCATATAGGTGGCAACACCTCCTACGGTGACTTCGTCGAGCAGTTCTTCGCGCTTTACTCCCATCACATCCATCGACATCTGGCATGCAATGAACTCTACTCCATTGTCAATGGCCTGCTGGCGGAGACTTTCAAGCGAGTCCACACTTTTGCGCTTCATGATGAAACGCATCATTTTGGCGCCGATACCCATCATGTTCATCTGCGAGAGAGGCAACTTCGTGGAGTCGGAAGGCAGCATCAGGCCGAACATGCGTCCCCAGAAGTCTTTCTTGACCTTGGGTTTATGCGACTTCTTTATTGCGTTCAGTCCCCAGAAGGTAAAGAATATCGACACCTTCTTGCCCGTGGCTGCCGCTCCGTTTGCCAGAACGAAAGTGGCCAGTGCCTTGTCAAGGTCATCGCTGAAGAGGATAAGGGTCTTGCCCTTGTCTTCGCTTGCCACGCTCACATTCCCTGCGCCGCAGGATACCTGTTTCTCTATCAGCACATAGTGTATGCCCCTTTCAGAACGCTTTTGTATGAACTTGTGCCCAGTTGTATGACACCATGACTCGGCATCGTTGGGGAATCCGGCATCCGTGGAGCGCACCTCAACCTTTTGCCCCGGTTGCAGTGAGTCCATGCTTTTCTTCAGTTTCAGGATGGGGCCCGGGCATTGGATACCGCAAGCGTCTATCCGGACGACAGCAGTACCTGGTTCCTGCAGGGATGCAGCACTGCAGCAGGTTCCCTTTGCCCCATTCTCATTTGCGGCTGGAACAGGCACGGGGCTTGTGGCAGCCTTGTATGTCTTGAGGCCTCCAATAAGATTGCGCACATCCTTGTAGCCATGTCCTTTCAGTATATTGGAGGCTAAGTAGCCACGCAAGCCCACCTCGCAGAAGAGGTATATCGGGCGGTCTTTGGGGATTTCGCCCATTCGTTCGCGCAGGTCGTCCAGCGGGATGTTGACAGCCCCGGGAACGGCACTTAGTGCAGATTCTTCAGGCGTCCGCACATCTACAAGCATCACCTTGGAAAGGTCGGCATCCTGCAACTCGCGCCAATAGAGCGGACTCATCTTGCCGCAAAGGATGTTCCCAGCCACATATCCCGATATCGCCACCGGGTCTTTTGCCGAAGAAAAGGGTGGCGCGTAGGCATGTTCCAGATTGGTGAGTCTTTCCACCGTGTATCCGTTCTTGATGGCCATGGCATACTGGTCTATACGCTTGTCCACTCCGTCATAGCCCACAATCTGTGCGCCATACAAACGTCCTCCGTCTGGCGAGAACGTGATTTTGATGTCCATTTGCAAAGACTCCGGATAGTACCCTGCGTGCGAACCGGAATGAATGGTCGAGGACAGATAAGGGATATTCATCTGCTTCAACCGCTTGGCTGGAAGACCGGTGGATGCAACAGTTAGGTCAAACACCTTGGCTATGGATGTGCCTACGGAGCCTTCGTAAGTCTGGATATTGTTGAAAACCATGTTGTCTGCAACTATGCGCGCCTGACGGTTGGCTGGGCCGGCAAGAAAGTTCAGCCATGGCTTTCCGGTGATGGGATGGGGATATTCTATGGCATCGCCGACGGCATAGATGTGTTCATCCGAAGTCTGCAGGTATTCATTCACATATATTCCCTGCATTTCTCCCAGTTTCAGCCCTGCATCCTTTGCCAGTTGGGTCTGTGCCCTCACGCCTATGGAGAGCAGTACGAAGTCGGCGTCCAACTTGATGCCTGACTGGAAATGCACTCTCAGCATCCCGTCATGGCGTGTGAAAGACTCTACTTTTTGGTCAAGATACAGTTGCACGCCTTTCTCCTGCAGGTGCTGGTGCACGATGGATGCCATAGAGAAGTCAATGGGTGTCATTACCTGATTGGCCATCTCCACTACCGTAACCTGCGCACCTGTGCGGTGGATGTTTTCCGCCATTTCCAAACCGATGAAACCGCCGCCCACGATTACTGCATGCCTGACATGATGTCGGAGTATATGTTCCTTGATCCTGTCGGTATCTGCCACGCTGCGCAATGTAAATATTCCCTCGCTGTCAATGCCAGGCAAAGGCGGACGTACCGGAGTGGCACCCGGAGACAGCAGCAGTTTGTCGTACGATTCCGTATATTCACGCCCGTCGGATGTGCGTACGCTCACCGATTTCTTGTCGGGACAGATGCCCACAACTTCGCTATTGACCCTTACGTCTATGTTGAAGCGTTTGCTGAATGCCTCTGGAGTTTGTACAAAAAGGCGTTCGCGTTCCTCTATGACACCTCCGATGTAATATGGAAGTCCGCAATTAGCGTACGAGATATGCTCGCCCTTTTCAAACAGGATTATCTCCGCCTGTTCGGTGTTACGGCGTATGCGTGCCGCTGCGGTGGCACCACCGGCCACACCGCCTACTATAACATATTTTTGATTGGTGCTTGCTTTCATACCTTACTCTTGTTTATCAGTTGTCTATTGTCATTTGTCCGGAGGTTACTTCCCTTTAAGCAGGAAGTCCTCAATAACCGTTCGCAGTTGCTGCTTGGTTGGTGCTCCGCTTGCCTTTTGTGGCGCGTCGTGCAATGGGATGAAAAGCAACGTGGGGACACTTCTTATTCCGAACAAGGCCGAAAGTTCTTCTTCGCTATCTACATTTACCTTATATATGTCTACCTTCCCGGCATACTCTTCCGACAAATCTTCCAGTATCGGGGAGAGCATCTTGCAGGGACCGCACCATGGAGCATAGAAATCTATCACTGCCGGCTTGTCACCCAAATATTCCCACTTGCTTTTTAACGTCTCAATGCTGGATATCCTTCTCTCAAAGCCTTCTCTTGTCAAATTGATTGTTGCCATAATCTGTAGTATTTAATTGGTTTGTCTTTCTTTGTGGTGCAAAGGTAAGTCTTATTCTTTATTTGTCAAAACGATTAAATCAATCGGCCGATTGATGGTGGCGATTGAACTTAGATGACAGTTCCCCACACAATGTAGATGCCAACATCAGTACTGACATCATTATTTTCCATCATTCGTTGGCATATTTCAGAGAGAATTCTTATTTTTGTACTGGACAAACCACAAAAAGGAAAGCATATTATGGACACCTCTACTAACAGCCTATGGCACTGGTTCAAGGGAACCGACAAGGATGACCGACAGGCGGACGGACGCTTTTCCGCATCTATTGAGTTGGAGAAGCAGATCGGAGAACAGATATACAATGCATTGCAAGGTACGGTTGTGGAGGAGGTCCTTCGCAAGATAAAGACCACCAATACCGATGCCTATTGGCGCAGTGCCATGGAAGGACACAGCCTGAAGGTGGAGGAGGATCTGCTCAAGGACTTCTACGACCTGTGTCACGAAGTGTGCGGAAAACTGGACTTCAAGGAAAAGGTAGACTTCTACATTACCGGCGACTCCACGGTGAATGCCTTTTCTGTGGCAGCCGAGAACGAGGAAGAACCGCACATCGTGAACATCAATTCTGCGCTCTTCGGACTCATGACCCAGGACGAACTGAGGTTTGTTGTCGGGCACGAGTTGGGGCATCTCATCAACAGGGACACGGCACTGGCCAGACTCATAAACTTTGTTTTCCCTCCGAATTCCGACGTGCCCGTGACCCTGCAATACAAGATACGCCTGCACGAACAGTTGGCAGAACTTGTTGCCGACCGTTACGGCTATCTGGCCGTGGATAACCTTGATGCCTGCGTGACAGCCTTCTTCAAGATGGCATCAGGACTGGATCTCATGAAGATGAACGTGAGCATAGAGGCCCTCATTGCCGACAACAACCGGCGCTTGGACTATTTCCTCAAGGACAAGGGCATGAGTCGCGCCTCACATCCCGTAAACCCTATCAGGGTACAGGCGCTGAACCTCTTTGCTACGGCCAAGGACAAGAAAGAACTGGACAACGGCATGAAGGAACTGATATCCATACTGCTGAAGGTAGGCGATAGCGACCTGGACGAGCACACGGCACGCTTCATCGCTTCTGCCGGCCTGCTTGTGGCCAGCACCGACGAGGATATCAACAAGGAGGAGTATGACAAGATCATACAGTCGCTTGCTGCCTTGAAGATATTTCCCAAGGAGTTCCTGGACGAGATAATAAAGGGTGATGTGGCCGAAATCTTCAACGAATCTGTGCAGAAGATGCTGGAGATAAATCCCGGCCTTAAGGAAGGGATGCTGCAGTATATGATACAGATAGTCCTCTCCGACAAGATTATAGCCAAGGAAGAAGTGGAACTGATATACCAGTTCGGCAACAGCATAGGCCTGAGCGACATGGAGGTTGCCACCGCCATTGCGGAGTCCATACAGCAGTGCTACGTGCCAAGTCTTGACGCAATCTGTTAGCAGGCCAGTACCGACACGAAGGTACTCCAGTACCGACACGAGAGTACTCCAGTACTGACGTGAGAGTACTCCAGTACCGAAGTGAGAGTACTCCAGTACCGATTCGGCATTACAAAAACCGGTACTGAACTCAACTGATATTGCTCCAGTCCATCTCGTCGCGTTTGAGATAGCGTAGGCGTTCCACCATTATGCGGTGCTGTGGTTGGGACAGGGTGGGGTCTTCGTCCAGGATGGCAGAAGCCGTCTCGCGTGCCAACTGGACTATCTGGCCGTCTCGGGCAAGGTTGGCAAGTTTCAGGTCGAAGGCTATGCCGCTCTGTTGTGTGCCCTCCAGGTCGCCGGGACCACGGAAACGGAGGTCGGCTTCGGCAATCTCGAAACCGTCGTTCGTTTCGGTCATTATGTCTATGCGCCGGCGCGTGTCGGAGGAAAGTTCGTATTTCGTTACCAGTATGCAATAACTTTGGCTTGCGCCACGTCCCACGCGTCCGCGCAACTGATGCAGTTGGGACAGGCCGAAGCGCTCGGCATTCTGTATCACCATCACCGAGGCGTTGGGTACGTTCACACCCACTTCTATCACCGTGGTGGCCACCAGGATTTGCGTCTCTCCGCTTACAAAGCGCTGCATCTCCGCATCCTTGTCGGCAGGTTTCATCTGGCCGTGCACCATGCTTATCCTGTACTGGGGGAATATCTTCTGCAAGTGTACGTATGCCGCCTCCACGTTCTTCAGGTCAAGTTTCTCGCTCTCCTTCACCAGAGGGTACACCATGTACACCTGCCGTCCCTCCTGAATCTGCTGGTTTATGCCGCGATAGAGTTTGTCGGGATTGTTGTCGTACATGTGCATGGTCTGTATGGGCTTTCTGCCTGGCGGAAGTTCGTCTATCACGGAGACATCCAGGTCGCCATACAGGGTCATGGCCAGTGTGCGCGGTATGGGTGTGGCAGTCATCACAAGCACATGCGGCGGTGTGAGGTTCTTTTCCCACAACTTGGCACGCTGTGCCACACCGAAGCGGTGCTGCTCGTCTATGACCACGAGGCCGAGGTTGCGGAAAAGCACATTGTCCTCTATCACGGCATGAGTGCCTACGAGTATCTGCACCTCTCCCGTCTGCAGGCCCTCCATCACGGCCTTGCGCCTCTTGCCCTTTACCATGCCGGTGAGCAGTTCCACACGCACCGGCATGTCGCCCAACATCTTGCGGAAGGTTGCGAAGTGCTGTTCGGCAAGGATTTCGGTAGGTGCCATGATGCACGCCTGATAACCGTTGTCCAAGGCAATGAGCATGGTCATCAGTGCCACCATGGTCTTACCCGAGCCTACATCGCCCTGCACCAGACGGTTCATCTGCCTACCCGATTTCATGTCGGCGTGCATCTCACGTATCACGCGCTTCTGCGCTTCTGTCAGTTGGAATGGCAGGTGGTGGGAATAGAAGGTGTTGAAGTAGTCTCCCACTCTGGAGAAGACGTGTCCGCGTATGGTTCCTTGGCGCAGACGCGCATAGCGGAGCACAGACAACTGCACGTAGAAGAGTTCTTCAAACTTCAGCCTGTAGTTGGCCTGGGTGAGTCCGTTGGCCGACGAGGGATAGTGTGCAGCCCTCAGTGCCTCGTCCCTCGACACCATGCAAAGGCGCTCCAGCATGTGGCGTGGCAGTGTCTCGGGAATGCTTCCTTCTGGAAGATGCCTTATCAGTGTGCTCGTGAACCTCTCCAGAGTGCGCGACACCATGCCCGCCTTCTTCATGCGCTCCGTGGTCTGGTAGTACGGTTGCATGCTCATCTTGCTCAGCACCAGGGTGTCGGCAGGGTCTATGTCGGGATGCGAGATGTTTATCCTGTCGTTGAATAGCGAAGGCCTGCCGAACAAGATATAGTCGGAGTGCAACTTCACCGTTTTCAATATATATTGTTGCGAGTTGAACCACACGCAGTCCACCCATCCGTATCCGTCCGTGAAGTGCCCTATCAGGCGTTTCTTCCTGCCTTCGCCCACCTGCTCGAAACTGACGAACTGCCCCCGTATCTGCACGAAGGGCATATCGGAGGTCAGTTCCGACGTGCGGTACAGACGGCTTCTGTCTATGTGCTTGTAGGGGAAATAGTACAACAGGTCGCCCCAGGTCTTAAGACCCAGTTCCTTCTGCAACAGGTCGGCCCTCTTGGAACCTATACCCGGCAGATAAGTAAGTTCTGTGTCGAGAAAAGGGGCGCTCACGCAGGCATTTTTAATAATACTCTAAGGACCCTAAAGACTCTAAAGACTCTAAGGACCCTAAAGACTCTAAAGACTCTAAGGACCCTAAGGACCCTAAGGACCCTAAAGGCCTAGGCTGCTATGCAAACAACTGATTGTATATCATGCCCTCGCGCAGGGGAGCAACCGCCTCTTCACCCAGGAAATGCTCGGCAATGGCATAGCCGAAGGCCATGGCGGCGCCAGGACCGCGGCCGGTGATGAACTGGCAGTCCTTGGTGACAATCTCGCCCGTGTACTCAGCGCCTTTCAACTGGCCCTGCACACCGGGATAGCATGTAGCCTTTACTCCCTCCAGTATGCCCAGGTGTCCGTACACCATGGGGGCGGCACAGATGGCGGCCAGTGGCTTGCCCTCGGCATGGTGCTTCAGTATGGCCTGGCGCAGGGGTTCGCACTCGTCCAGATTGGTACTGCCGGGCAGACCGCCGGGCAACACGAGCATGTCCGCTCCGCTTAGGTCCACATCGGCCATGAGGGCATCTGCCGCCACGCCCACGCCATGTGCACTATAGACGATCTTCTCGCCGGTAATGCTTACCGTGGTGATGTCCAGACCTGCACGTCTAATGATGTCCAGAGGAGCCAATGCCTCGATGTCTTCAAATCCGGTTGCTAAAAACAGGTATATCATAGTTTATGCTGATAAATAAGGTTTGTGTGCACAAAGATAATAAGAAACGCCGAAATCGACAAACATTTACCCCTTACACAGGCCGACGAACAAGCATGAACAGGCAAAATCAACAACTAAAGAAGTGTTTTCTTGCTATTTCACTTCTTTAGCCTTAACTTTGCAGCGCAATAAACATCATACCCACGAATGAAGAAACTTCGGTTTGCCATCTTCGGCAACACATATCAGGCAAAGAAATCGGCATGCATAGAGCAACTCCTCGGCATACTCTTGGAGCGTGGCGCGTCCCTGCTTATCGACAGGCATTTCTATGAATACCTCACCAACAAACTGGGCATTGTGGTAAGTCCCGAAGCACTGATAGAGGGTAACGACTTCCACGCCGACTTCGTCATCTCCATGGGTGGCGACGGAACGTTCCTGGAGGCTGCCCGACGAGTGGGCGACAAAGGTATGCCCATCCTTGGCATAAACATGGGTAGGTTGGGATTTCTGTCTGACTACCAAGCAGAAGACATAGCATCTGCCATCGACCACATCTACAACGACACATACCGCATTGAGGAGCGAATGGTGCTGATGGTGGAAAAGGACGGCAAAGGCATACAGGGCTATCCCTACGCTCTGAACGAGGTGGCCGTGCTGAAACACGACATATCCTCCATGATAAGCATAGACGTGGAGATAAACGGCGAGTTCCTAACTACATACCAGGCCGACGGCCTCATTGTAAACACCTCAACAGGAAGTACCGGATATGCTCTGTCCGTAGGCGGTCCCATCATAGTGCCCGGTACAAAAATCATTGGTTTGGTTCCGGTAGCGCCACACTCGCTGACGGTACGTCCCCTGACTCTTTCTGCCGACACCATCGTCCGCATGAAGGTAAAGAGCCGTTCGCACAACTTTCTGCTTTCCGTGGACGGACGTAGCGAATCTGCCACCGAGGACACGACCATAACCATACGCAAGGCTCCATACACCATCAGCGTGCTCAAGCGCAGCAAGGGCAGTTTCTTCTCCACACTGAGAGACAAACTCATGTGGGGAGCGGACTCCAGAGAATAGAAACATGAACATGGCAACACCACAACAGATAAAGCATCTGCTCGCCTGGTTCTGGCGAACAAGCCGTGGCATCAGGATGAAGTCCGTGGTGAACATCATCCTGGGACTAACCGTCGTTGGCATGGACTTTGCCTTCATTTGGGCAACGAAGATGACCATAGACACGGCTACAGGCGAAAGCACCCATCCGCTATGGACAGGATGCGCTCTGCTCGTAGGCATCGGCCTGGCAAACATCGCCATATCCTTTGCACGCCGATGGACAAGCGCCCTGTTGGGAGTAAAAAGCCAGAACCTGATGCAACAGAGGGCCTTTGCACGACTTATGCATAGCGTGTGGACCGGCAAGGAACAGTTCCACTCGGGCGACGTAATGAACCGGCTGATACGCGATGCCAACGAGATAACTTCCGTAATCACCGACACCCTGCCTGCCGCCCTGTGCGTCTGCGTACGTCTGGTGCTGGCCTTCCTCTACCTCTTCCACTTCGACTCCTGGCTGGCACTCATCGTGCTTGTGCTTGCACCCTTGTTTCTTCTGCTCAGCAAAGTGTATATAAAGAAGATGCGTCTGCTGACACGCGAAATTCGCAATACCGACAGCCGCATACAGAGCATCCTGCAGGAGAGCATTCAGCACCGCATGGTGCTGAAAACGTTGGAACAAACCGATGGCATGGTGGAACGATTGGCACAGACTCAGGACCATCTGCACGGGCAGGTAAAGCACAAGACACTCTTCTCCAGTTTCAGCAACCTGACGGTCAACCTCGGCTTCACCGCTGGTTATCTGCTAACGTTCATCTGGGGCGTCTACCGTCTGGATGCCGGTGCCATTACCTACGGCACCATGCTGGCATTCATACAACTGGTGGGACAGATACAGGGTCCCTTCCGCGACATGACACGCTTTGTCCCTGCCATTATCGGGGCACTCACAGCCGCCGAACGCATGAAACAACTGGAACAGACTCCCGTTGAGGAAACCGGAGGACAGATTCACTTCCCACAAGGCGCAGGCATACGTTTCAGCAACGTAACCTACCGCTATCAAGACGGTCATCGCAACATCCTGTGCAACTTCTCCTTTGACTTCACGCCGGGCAGCACCACTGCCATCCTTGGCGAAACCGGTGCAGGAAAGACCACCATGATACGCCTTATCCTTGCACTGCTCTCCCCCACTAAGGGTCACGTGGAGTTTTACGACAAAGAGCGTACCGCATCTGCATCGCCAAGCACACGTTGCAACCTTGTCTACGTTCCGCAGGGCAATACCCTGCTAAGCGGTTCCATTCGCGACAATCTCCTTTTGGGCAATCCCAAAGCCACCGAGGAAGACATGCATAGAGTCCTTGACATGGCTTGCGCCAACTTCGTTCTATCACTCCCCGACGCCCTTGACACCATCTGTGGCGAGGGAGGAACTGGGTTGTCAGAAGGTCAAGCCCAGCGTATAGCCATTGCACGCGCACTGCTGCGTCAAGGCAACGTCCTCCTTTTGGACGAAGCCACCAGTGCTCTGGACACAGAAACGGAGCGCCAACTGATAGAAAACATCGCCCGTCAAGCCAAGGAGAAGCACCAGACCATCCTCTTCATTACCCACCGCCCTGCCGTTGTAGAATATTGCAAAAAGACATTGAGGCTGAGAAGGTTAGAGCAGCAGGTTAGGCAATGCTAATCGTAAGCATGGTATTTTGAATCATCCGCCTCGTGATAATCCCTCAGCCAGGCAATAGCATCCTCCGAGCCTAAATCTGCGGCATAGCCCATAAACTTTGCCACCAGTTCAAGACTTTCTGGATGTTGCTCCTCTATGGACTCGGCCACACGCAATGCCGCATCCTTGTCCGTCAGGCTTTCCTCCAAATCCTTGGTATCAACAATACAACGCACAGGCTTCTCCTCAACATCGTCCCACTCGGTAATGACGGTAGAGAAAGTCTCCAGACACAGACTCGCATCCTCGCCCAGTTCGCGATTCTCGCCCAGTTTCAGGGCTATGAAGTCAGATTTATCCGCACCTACATACAACCCCAGACGGTCGTCCGTCATATAGCACACCTCCAAGTCCATCCCTGGCATAGGGGTACCATCCAGAGAGGTACACAAACCTGCCAGGTTCACTCCCTCCTTCATCTGATCGCGCGCCATCAGGGATGTCGCACCGCCATGCGTTGCCAGCAGCATGTCCCAATGCTCCTGCAAATATGGAACAAAATTGATGCTAACTTCACAAACAGCATAACTCAACCCAATCGTTCCCGAATCCCATGTGCCTTTCTGGAAGATAGAGAATTTGGCTGAACCATACTTGCTCACGACCTGCACATGTTCGTCGTCGGGACAAGCCTTCACATATATACTCTTTACGTATTCACGATACTGGGACGGCAGGATGCTATCCACACGCACTCCTCTCTCCACGTCCTCGGGCGAAACATAAAAACAATCGGAGGAATAGTTCCTGTCCGCTCTTGTACTCAAATATACTTCAAGAATCATAATCTATATCTCTTAGTAGCCCATCAAGTTAGGTTTCAATACTCTTATCGGGTACAAATATAACACTTTCCCTTTCATTTGCGCCTGACAGACAGGAAATAATAACCCGCAAAAGCCTTTTTCTCTATTAGCCCAAAAGAAAAAGAGGATGTTTTCCGTACATCCTCTTGGCGCCACATTATATCATAGTACATCAAAAAAACATAGAATTCACTATTCTTTGCGAGCAGGGCAGGCGCTCTATGGACGCTTCCTGAAAATCACCCATTCATTCATCACAAAATTGAAGATGCCGGAGAAGATGAGGGCCAGAAGATTGCAGATGACCACGTTGAGCCCGGCAAAATGCCTGATGATGACGAATGGAACCATCTTGATTAGGAAGGCCGCTATGCAGGACACGTTGTAGGGCAGGAAACGTGTCCAGAATCCACGGGCAGAGCGCTCGCCTACCCTATCTTTCCACACGAAGAAATAGGCAAGGGTATAGTTGGTGAAAACGGCACACTCGAAGGATACCGTTGGAGCCACAAAGAGACCAACGAATTCATATTCGGCGAAGAACACTTCGGCCAAAAGCCACATCACGGCACAATCCACGGCCGTTCCGCCAAGAGTGGAGACCATGAACTTGAGGTATCTGACCAACTTTTCCATTTTCCTTACAATAGATATTGACGGACAGGCGTCCGATAATATGAATAAAAACAAGAGAGGAGGGACGCGCCTGCCCTCCTCCTTACAATTATTCCTGACTTACTTGTTCTTCTTTACAAGCGGGTCTATCTTGGCAAAATACTTGCCGTCCTTTATCAGACTGCTGAAATATATGGAACAAAGAATCACAAACACCACGACTCCTGCCAAATCCAAACTGAACAGTTCGCCAACAAACGGTCCGAAAGACAGGGAAAGACAAAATGTATGAAGAGGTTCCACAAAGAACAAAATCGTATTGAGCAATATAATAAGAACACGGAACTCCGTGGGACCGAATACTCCATAGGTAAGTTTGAATTCATTCTTCAGGTGGGCGCATATCATCACATACACCTCCATGGCCAGATAAACGACAAAGAGCAGGAGCCCCATCCAGAAGTGCATATATGCCGACAGACCCATGCCACCAAAAATAAAGAATTCCGTGACACAATCCATATTGTGGTCGATGTAGAAACCATACAGGGGACGCGACTGGTTGCGCACACGGGCAATGGTTCCGTCCAGCGAGTCGCCAACCCAATGAAACACAACGCCCAAAGACGAAAGCCACAACCATGCCGGATCATAATTAGTAAGCAAATAACCTGCGGCAATAACCAATGACCCGAACAGGCTGAACCATGTGAGCATGTCAGACGTAACCCAACCAGGCAGGCGTTCCGCCATCCACACCAGTGCCTTCTTCTCGTAGGGGTTCAATATCGAAGTCTGTATACGTACGGAATTCTCTTTCTTATTCATAAAACAAACGTTTTTGCATTTCCATGCCATACTGTCTCATAAAAACGTCCGTTTGTTTGGGACAGGTAAAAAGTCCCCCCCTAAAGCACACATGACTTTGCGGCACTTGTGCGCATTACTGCCGCATTCCTGTATAATTCCATTATTTTACAATAACATGATTGAGGTTTTGCATGTTAAGAAAAAAAGTCTTATCTTTGCAACAGAATTTAACTTATAGGTGTGTCGTGCTGTCCCAAATAAACGGACGTTAAACAGGGACACATGACAATCGCCTCCATTAACCAAGCAGACACATAAACAAGAACAGGCTAGTCATGAAACTACTTTTTATCGCACTTATCCAAAGTATCATAATTACAGGCGGTCAGGTTATGCTGAAGTTAGGACTGAATAAGTTCGGAGCATTTGACTGGACATGGAATTTCTGGCGTACGGTAGTACTGAACACACCATTCGTAACAAGTGGCATCATGATGATTGCGGGAACACTGATGTGGATGTGGATGGTAAAGGCCTTTCCCCTAAGCCAACTCTTGCCTTTACAGACATTGGGCTACGTACTTGGAATACTTGCCTCCATGTTCTTCTTTAACGAAACCGTAAGTTTCGGACAGTGGATAGGTATGGCACTCATAATGATTGGATGTCTGCTTATCGGAAAATAAAGGCACTACAATCTGTATAATCTGAAAGGAGCATCCCATGAATATCGGTCTATTCAACGAAAATTTCCCTCCCATTTACGACGGAGTTGTCCTGAGTGTTATTAACTATGCTTATTGGCTAAAGCAAAAGGGACACAACATACGGGTGATAACTCCGGATGCTCCAGGAAAGGACGACACAGCCTTTGCCTATCCCATACACCGATATTTTTCGCTCCCACTCTTAGGGCGCAGGCCATACAGGTGGGGGTTGCCCATGTTTGACAAAAAGTTCCACCAAACAATAAGCGAACTTCCGTTTGACCTGATCCATGCACACACACCCTTTTCTTCCGGAAACATAGCACTCGACATTGCCCGAAAGCGCAACATACCCATCATAGCCACCTTTCATTCAAAATACAGGTCCGACATAGAGAGACAGGTTCCATTCAAGTTTATCGTCGACAAAATGGTAAAAGATATTGTAAATTTCTTTAACCAAGTCGACGAAGTGTGGATACCACAGGACTCCGTAGAGAAGACCCTCAGGGACTATGGTTACCAAGGACCCGTACACGTAATGCCTAACGGAAGCGATTTTTCCAACCTTGATGTACCAAACCTAAGAGCCGAAGGAAGGAAACACTTGGGCATAGAAGAGAATGAAATGGTGCTGCTGTATGTAGGCCAACATATCTGGGAGAAAAACATCGAACTGATACTCAGGTCACTTTCACTTATAAAGAATATGCCGTTCCGCTTTATCACAGTAGGCAGAGGGTATGCCTCAAAAGAAATCATGAAAAAGGCAGAGGATTTGGGAATCGGCAACAGGATACAGATGTTGGGACAGGTCAGCGACAGAGTTCAACTACAACGCATTTATGCCGCTTCGGACCTTTTCCTATTCCCTTCGCTCTATGATACATTCGGGTTGGTAGTCAGAGAGGCGGCCGCACTGAATGTACCATCCTTGCTGGTAAGAGGCAGCGATGCGTCAAACAGTATCAGCGACGGAGTCAACGGCTTTATTTCTGAAAATAAACCAAGAATGTTTGCGCGCCACTTAAGGCATCTCTTGGAAAATCCGGCAGTTATCAAAACCGCAGGAAGAAGGGCTTCGGAAACACTTATATCCACATGGGAAGACATTGTGGATGATGTCATAGACAGATACAACTTCATCATTGAAGAAAAAAAGAGAAGACCGGCAAAACTTCAGGGTTAACGTTATACATAAGAGACTTATGTCCATGAGCAAGAACAACAACAATGCAGGACACTTAAGGAAACAGCTCATACTAGCAAACCGCCCATACTTAGAGGAACTTCCATTTGTCTGTTTGACAATTCTGCTTATTGGCTTCTATTGCTGTCCGCTAAAAACCGAAAAGTCTCCAATAATGTGTCCGCAGTGCCCATAAACAGGTATTGCGGATTCATTTTTCAAAAAGTAAGCCCCCCTTTCGTCAAAGAGCGTTGCTTCTGGCGGTGACGCTCCAGATTTTGCCAGTATTTTCATCCTGTCTTTCTCTGGGCATTCAAAGAAGGAATATGGGTTTACGTAGTACATCAGCATGATTCTGACCATGGTGGCCAACGCAGAGAAACTCCACGCGCGTTTAATGCTTTTCTGCATCACCATAAGCAGCAGATTTGCTATGAGGGTTACCCATATCTGTATCTTTATGGCATTGGCCTTTTCTCCATAGAAATATCTCAGGGGGAAATTCTGCTTTAGCTGTTTGAAAAGGAGTTCTATTTCCCAACGTTTCCTGTATATTTCCACGATTTCTTCCACAGACATGTCCATGTCGTTTGTCAGCAGGGAAACAAGTTTTACGCGTGTCTTCCTGATGTCAGCATACGTTATAATGCGGGCATCGTGAACAATGTCCTCTCCATCCTTGACCTTCTTTCGGAATTTCACCCGTTGCACCCCATATTCCACAAGTCCGTCAGGTGAAACATACATCATGTCTTCGGCAATCTCGTATACGAGGTTCATCTTTGTGACATATATGACCCCTCGCCTTGTCAGTTCCTCAAACTTTACATAGTTAATGTAGGCACGGTCCATGGCCAGGATATCTCCACTGTCATAGTTCGTTGGCATGAGCATAAAACTGTCGTTGGTGGCGGCAGAGGTGAAGCGGACATCCGATGGCACGGACTCATTGGCCTGTATGTTGACATGCACCTTGATGCCCCCCTTCTTCTTCCCGCTCTTGGGATGCCTGCCCGCACCTTTGAATATGAGATTGGAAAACAGGGTAATGGTTGTGGAGTCTATGATCTGTAGTCGGGACAACCATTTTGGAACCAGCTTTTTCCGGTTGTCCGATGAAAGTTCATCCCTATATGTGGCATACAGGTGCCTGTAAATGCTCTCAAAGATGTTTTCAGGCCTACGTGCATTGGCATCTGAGAGTGTGCTGCGGCGGGGCATCATGCCAATGCCCAGATTAAGGAACTTGCGGGCTTCCGGAAACATGGAATTGGTTATCTCGCGCAAACTGTCGAAACGCTTGATGACGACATAGAGCATAATGACCAGATGTTGCCATGCGTCAAAGTGCTTTATATACCTCTCACCGCCGGTTTCACGGTTGATTTTAAGAATTCTGGCCTTGTCAAGCAAAGAAAGTAACTGGCCATACATCGGCTGTCCGATAAAATGTGTACCTTTGTTCATCGTTATTTAGGTTTTGTGACAAAAACAAAGGTAACGAAAAAAGGTCGGATTCCAAGCGAGGAAGCCGACCTTAATTTTAGGGACGTAAAAAAGTTTTACCGGACACAAATAGAATACTTTAAGGATAAGAACACCATATTAGTCTATTTTTCCGATCATGGCGAAGAAGTATATGATTACAGGAACCAATGTGCACGCGACCACGGAAAACTGACTGCAGACAAATTAAAATACCAATACGACATACCGTTTTGGGTTTGGTGTTCGGATGCTTTCAACGACTGCTATCCGAATAAAGTAGAGGACATCAAAGCCGCCACGAAACGTCCGATGATTATAGACAATGTATGCCACATGCTATTCAATGCCGGTGGCATAGAATGCCGGCATTATAGGGAGAAACTGGATGTCATTTCTGACAAATACCAAAACAGAAAAAGGGCAATCAACAGAAAATACTTCTATGAGGATATACGATACCCCAGAAAACCTTAGGACGTTTCAGCCTATAATAATGCCACCTCCATATCGCAACACCCGCACTTCACATCGTGTGTACGGGCATTGACAATATGCAGGAGGAAGATGATACTATAGAGTCCTATCCTTTCTATGATGGTCTGTATGGTTGTCTACCCTAAATCGCCCAACAGACAGTTAAGCGCCTATGACCGGTTTGGGCTTAATCAGAACAGTAAATCAGTGTATGGAAGTTCTTTCTCCGCATTACCTTACAACAATCTTCCTGCCGTTTACGATATAGATACCAGAACGTGTGGTGGCGGACACCTTCTGACCGGCAGGGGTGAAGATGAGGGGTGCGTCCTTACCGGTGTCGGTTTTCAGTGCGGCGATACCTGTATTTACACCTTCGGGAGCCTTGTCGAAGAACACACGTGTACCCTCGTCCTTACTGCCATCCGCATTCCACAGCCCCATCACCTGACCTGCGGTGGACCAGTTGCCGTTATGGCTCAGGAAGTTCTTCTTGTCAGATGTCTGGAATGCATAGCAGCCATTGGTTTCGTTGAAAATCCATGTATAGAACTTATTGGTAAGTTCTGCCTTGCTCTGCATCTCAGTACATTTGGCAGCATTGTTTGTATGAGGTACAGTCACCATCCTGCCGTCCTCAGCAGAGATTATCATGATGTTGCCGTCCTCGGCCTCCATGAAGTACCAGAACTGGTTCAGGGGCAATCGGGGGTCCTGGCGGTTGAGGCACAAGGCCGGGGTTTCCGTTCCCCAGGGGATGAGGTTTGTGAACGCATAGTCGCTCTTTCCGCCATTGCCGTCCCTGCCACTTAGTATGTAGTAGAGTTTGGGGGCCTCGCCTTCCTTGGTCAGTTCAAAGGGATAGTCGTTTGTCTGTGCATGCACAGAGGCAAGCACCACAAGAAGCAGGGTGAAGAGAGTAGAAATTCTTTTCATAAGCATTTGTTTATTTTGGGGGGTATATTATATGATGACATACGTTTATCTCCTTTGCATACGCTGATGGAAGTTTTCCAGAGCCTTCTGCTTCTTGTCGGCCTTCTGCCATGCATTGTATCCGCCCTGCAGGTCGATGACCTTCAGTCCCCTGGCCTCCATCAGAGAGGCGGCAGAGCGACTTCGGCGTCCGCTACGGCAATATATATAATATGTATTGGCGGTATCCAATGTGTCTATGCCCGCCACAAATGTCTGCTCGTCCAGTACGTTCATCAGCACCGCACCGTCAATGTGTCCCTCGGCATACTCCTCGGGTGTGCGTACGTCTATCAGGAAGGCCGTGGTGTCAGCATCCAGAGCCCCGGCATACTCCTCCACGGGGAGGATTGTGTTTTCTGCATGTGTCTTCTGCCCGTCAGAACATGAAAGGAGCAGAAGGAGCATCAGTAGTGAAATGATGTTGGATTTCATAGTGATTCTGTTGTTATCCGTTTTTCTGTTTGTTGATGATGTATATACCTGCCGTGGCCAGTGCGGCGGCAACGACGTATTTCCAGTAGAATTCCTCATTCAGGCAAAGGCAGGACGTCAGTGCTCCCACCACAGGGATGAGCGAGTTGTAGATAGCCACCTTGCCCACGGGATTGCAGGTAAGGAGTTTGTTGTACAAGACAAAACCCAGTGCGGAGATGCCCACAAGCAGGGCAAGTATTACCATTCCCTGCCAGTTGACCTGTGGCAATGTGGCGCCGAGCAGGAGCGAGGGAACAAGCAGGAGCAATCCGCCGAGGGCAAGGCTGTAGCCCGTTCCCACAAACACATCCACACGCTTGACCAGACTTCGCGTCAGCAGGCTCGCTACGGCCGAACAAAGGGCATTGACGATAATCATGCCATCGCCCAGCAGGGTGAACCTTCCGCTTTCCTCTCCACCAAGGTTCAGTGCCAGGATGCCGGCAAATCCTATTCCGCATCCCAGTATCTTGCCGGCCGTGAGCCGGTCGCTCTTGAAGAATATACATGCCATGATGACAAGCGAGAAGACGCTGAGCGAGTTCAATATAGCCGCCCTTGCCCCGGCACTGTGCGACAGACCTATGTAGAAGGCGGCATAGTGGAACGTGGTGTTCATCAGCGCAAAGACCAGCATGAACCACCAGTCCCCGCCCTTCCTCATGGCAAAGGGTCTCCCCATGGCCTTTGCCATGGCCAGAATTATAAGGCCCGACATGGTGAAGCGCAAGCCTGCAAAGAGTATCTTGTTGCCCGTCATCTCTGGCGTGATGGCAAGGTATTCGAAACCCAACTTTATCAGCGGATATGCCCATCCCCACACCACGGCCGCCGTCATGGCAAAGCACGCCACCCACACAGGCCGCTGGAACAAGGGGAGTACCGAAGGCTGTCTCTCCCCAACTCCGCCATTCTCTCTGGTAATAATCTTTGTTTGCATTTTTATCCTTTTGCTATACAAAGGTACGATTAAGCGAGAGAAATACCAAAGAAACGATTAAGCGAGAGCAGAAAAAGTTTACTTTTTATGCCGAGTGTGAGTTTCTAAGACCAAAGGTCAAACTTATTTGAATATTTCCGAGCGTGAGTACCTAAGACCATCAGGTCAAAGGTACGATTAAGCGAGAGATTTTTTGGAAGTGGTCAATAGTGGATGATTTTGACGTTGGGACAGTTTTTGAAGGCCGATTCATGCACATTACATCCATTGGGAATACGCACGTCCATGAGGTCTGTACAATCCGAGAAAGTCAACTTAGCGATCTCGGTCACCGATGAAGGGATAATGATACTCGTGAGGCTTGAGCAATGAGAGAAAGCGCCATATCCAATCTCCGTCACCGATGAGGGGATAATGACATTCGCGAGACTAGTACATTCCAAGAAAGCACAATCCCCAATCTCCGTCACCGATTCTGGAATGGTGATACTCGTGAGACCAGTGCAACGATTGAAAGTTCTAGAACCTATCTCTGTAACTGTTGATGGGATGCTAATGCTAGTGAGGTTGGAGCACTCCATGAAGGCACATTTTCCAATCTTCTTGACAGAATCCGGGATAGTAACACTAGTTAGACCAGAACAAAATCTGAAAGCCACATCCCCAATCTCTGTCACTGATTCCGGGATAGAAATGGACGTGAAGCGAGAGCAACCCCAAAAAGTCCCTTCCCCAATCTCCGTCACCGATTTCGGGATGGCGATACTATCGAGAATGGAGCAACCTGCGAAAGCCCAGTCCTCTATCTCGGTCACCGATTCCGGAATGACAATACTCTTGAGGTTCTCACAAAAATAGAACGCACGATACCCAATCTCTGCCACCGATGCAGGCAAGATGATACTCACGAGATTAGAGCAATCCATAAAGGCACTGTCTCCAATCTCCGTCACATCCATGGAGAACGTCAATATTCCTGTGCGAGTTTCTGGATTGTAATTGTTTGATATAACTTTGGCAGTTCCAAATTCATCACTATTGAATGACAACACTTGATTGTCTATGGCAGTATAAAGAATTTCATTGGTTGGAACTGCATTCTTTTCTCCACAAGACGCAAGTCCTACTATACATAATAAAAAAGCAAGGATGTACCTGCTCACAAATCTATTTCTATTCATTTCTTATGTTTTTATGATTTTATTAATACCACATCACCGCAAAGATACAATATTACCTCAATATATACAAGCATTACTCTATCTTATTTATCAAACCACGTTCGCAGAGGACCTCAGGAACTTCAAGGGGGAGGGCAAAAAGACTTCCCCGACGGCAAACTTTTGTTGCCCTATCAACAGGACGCTGTTGTCGTGGCAACAGGACGCTGTTGACAGGGCAACAAAGTCTAACGCTCGGGGAGAATCATTCCACACTACCCGATGAACGAACCTTTCTTTCACGAGAATTTCATTTTGATGTACCAAGAAAGAGGATATATTAAAGTAATGTCGTATTTTTGTAGACAGGAAGAAAGCACATTTACCAACTGAAGTAACCTGCACATGAAAAAGACATCCATTATTGCCGCCCTGCTTTTAGTAGTCTTAATCTTCTGCATGGTGTGGGCTGTGGTCAAGTCTACACAGATGTATAAACTGGAAGACACGGAAAGAACTCCAGACACAATAATAGTACACGTTCCCACCATACCCTATGCAGAACCACTACAAACAGACAGCGTTCAAGGCAAGACGTTGCTGGACATGGTCAATGGTTTGGGTAAGGACATCAAAAGAGTCGGTGTTTGGGAAATGATTCCCGACCTTGCCTACACCGTGATTTTCGAGGAGAACGGCAGGTACTTCATGCAGGACATTTACATGGACAGATTCAAGTATGGAGACAAGGAAGAGATGAAAAAATCTGGAGGCTACACCTATCGCTTCCTAGAAGAAACCGGAGAATCCTTCGTTGTCAGAGGCGAAATGCTGTTCGGATACTCCGACGATGCTTTGGCCTGCCGATGGCCTCAGGTATTATGAACACAATACATTTTCAATATAATAAACATATATGATAAAGCACATCATACTATGGACGCTCAACCCCGAGTTGTCCGAAGAGGAGAAAGAGAATGTGAAGGCTGCCATAAAGCAGGACCTGGAAGCACTGGTGGGCGTGGTGCCGGGTTTGGTGGAAGCAACGGTACACATTGACGGCCGTCTTGCCTCGTCCAATGCCGACCTGATGCTGGACAGCACCCTGGAGAGCGAGGAAGCACTGAAGGCCTATGCTGTACACCCTGCCCACGTGAAAGTGGCAGAGGAGAGGGTAAAGCCCTTTGCCGTACAGAGGGTGTGCCTGGACTTTGAAATCTGCGAGTAAGCGAGAGCAGAGAAAATGAATTTACTCTGCCGAGCGGGAGCAGATTCAAAGTTGCGGTTAAGTGAGAACAGAATAAATTCATTTATTATGTCGAACGAGAGCAACTAAGACAAAGTCAAGAGCACAAAGCGGGATTAAATCTGAAAACGGAAAGGTGAAAACGGAAAACTATGCGGACGCTGCACGCAGCGTCCCTACATTACCAAATGTGAACAACTAAGACAAAGTCAAGACGACAAAGTCAGATTAAACTAACCGCTCATCCGCTAACCGTTAAAGCACCACTCAGTTTTCAGTTTTCCGTTTTCCGTTCAATAAAATCCTATGCCATACACATATGAATACCCACGACCTGCCGTTACGGCGGATTGCATCGTCATCACCCGAGAGGAGCGCCCACGGGTGCTGCTCATCCAGCGTGGCGGCGAACCGTTCCGCGGCCATTGGGCATTGCCCGGAGGTTTCATGGACATGGACGAGACGGCACAGCAGTGTGCCATGCGCGAACTGACTGAGGAGACGGGCCTCACGGTGACGGAAACCCGTCAGGTGGGTGCATACAGCCGTGTTGACCGCGACCCGCGGGGACGTACCGTGGGCATTGCATACCTGGCCATAATAGACTCTCCAATGCCCGTGCATGGGCAGGACGATGCCGCAAGGGCAGAATGGTGGCACGTGGACAACCTGCCGCCACTGGCCTTTGACCATGCCGACATGATGAGGGATGCCATGCGTCTGTATGCCTCCATAGTTTCACAAGAATGACCAGACACCAAGCACACCGATGAGCACGAGCAATCCCGAACTCGACCTTGCCTGGCGCATAGTAGAGAACACAGGCATGCACATGTTCCTGACGGGTAAGGCAGGAACGGGCAAGACTACGTTCCTGAAGGAACTGAAACGCCGCTCGCCGAAGCGCATGGTGGTTACTGCCCCCACAGGCATCGCCGCTATCAATGCCGAGGGCATGACGCTTCACTCCTTCTTCCAACTGCCCTTTGCCCCCTACATCCCCGACACGGTCTTCAATGCCGGGAAGGATGCCTACCGCTATCGGTTCAGCAAGGAGAAGATACGCATAATACGCAGCATCGACCTCTTGGTGATAGACGAGATAAGCATGGTGCGTGCCGACCTGCTGGATGCCGTGGACAGTGTGCTTAGGCGCTACCGCTCGTCGCACCTGCCCTTTGGCGGAGTGCAACTGCTCATGATTGGCGACCTGCAACAACTGGCGCCCGTGGTGAAGGCGGAGGAGTGGGAACTGCTCTCAAAACACTACGACACGCCATACTTCTTCAGCAGCCGTGCTTTGAGCGAGACGCACTATGCCACCGTGGAACTGAAGCAGACATACCGCCAGACGGACGAGCACTTCCTGACATTGCTCAACAACATACGCACCAACAGGGCCGATGCCGCCACACTTGAGCAACTGAACAGGCGCTACATACCAGAGTTCACGCCTCCTGCCTCGCCCCGCTACATACGGCTCACTACACACAACGTGCTGGCACAGAGCATCAACGACAGGGAACTGGACAAACTTGGCACGCCCACCTTTACCTACCGTGCAAAGATAACGGGCAACTTCCCCGAGTACAACTATCCCACCGAGGAGACACTAACTCTGAAAGAGGGTGCGCAGGTAATGTTCATCAAGAACGACCATTCGGGCGAGAGGCGATACTTCAACGGCATGATTGGCGAGATAGTCAGCATTGACCAGGAGGGATTCATTGTGCAGAGCCAGGACTTCAACGGCGAAATCAGGGTGGAGCGCGAGCAATGGGACAATACCCGGTACACGCTCAACGAGCAGACAATGGAGATAAACGAGGAGGTGGAGGGCAGTTTTGAGCAGTTCCCCGTGCGCCTGGCATGGGCTATAACCATACACAAGAGCCAGGGCCTCACCTTCAGCCATGCCATCATAGATGCACGCGACTCCTTTGCACACGGACAGGTGTACGTGGCTCTGAGCCGATGCTGCACACTGGAGGGCATGGTGCTCAGTTCGCCGTTAAGTGCCAGTGCTATCATCTGCGACACGACGGTAAACAACTTCAATGCCGCCATGGCACAGCGCACACCTGGTGCAACGGCAATTGACACTTGGGAGAAGCGATACTACCACCAGTTGGTGCAGGAACTATTCAGTTTCGACACGCTCCTTGAGCACTACAACGGCATGCACCGCCTCGTGGCAGAACATTTCTGCACACTATATCCGCAATTGCTTGAGCAGTTCAATCTTCATGCCCAAAGCATACAAAAGAAACTCTGCGATATCGCCGCACGCTTTGCCACGCAATACACGCGCATCATCTCCGAACAGGCCGACTATGCCTCGTCCGACATGCTGAAAGAGCGCATACACAATGCCACCAAGTATTTCCTGGACGAGTTCTCCCCCATCTGCCAATGGGCGGAAGAACTTTCCATACCCACCGACAACAAGGAACTGAAGAAGCGAATCGCCGACTATACGGAAAAACTCGTACAATGCTGCACGCAGAAACGTAAACTTCTGGAATTCGTGCACAAGGAGGGATTTGAAATCTGTGCATATCTGCACAAAAAGGCCGTCATCAGCCTGGAGGCAGAGGGCGGAACAGACACCCCGACGCCGTCAAAAAGTCGTCGTAAGAAATCGGAAGAGACAATACTACAAGTACCATCGGACATCGCCTTGCCCGACCTTTATCAACGTATTGTCATATGGAGACAGAAGAAGGCTCAAGAACTGAGTATCCCAGCCTATTGCGTGCTTCAGCAAAAGGCACTCATGGGCATAGTACACTTCCTGCCCGACAATCCCAAGTCGATACTAAAAATCCCTTACATGGGCAAAACCTCGGTGGAGAAGTACGGCAAGGACCTGCTTGAAATCATCACCGCATACATGAAAGAGAATAACCTGAACAGCAAGATATAAACATTCTAAACATGATTACCATGAAACAATTATTAATGAAATATTGGAAAGATATTGCGGTATATGGTTTGGTAGCCTCTTGCATTGCATACATGCACCTCTGCAACGGTTGGATCTATTTAGGCATATTCTGGATATTGGAATTCCTTACGTTCGTCGTTTTTGATACTACTGTGATTCTATTCTTTGCCTATGTTTTATCTCTAGGCTATAGAAGGATTGCCTACTCATTGGGGTTCACGGTTATCATGACGTGGACAGTGGTAAATGTCTACTATTATCGCTTCTTCAATCTGTATTTCAATTTCCGGGACATTGGCGAAGCAAAGAATTTTAAAGACGATGTAGTATGGAACTCAGTGTTCTCTGCCATTCAGTGGTCCGATGCCTTCCTTCTTCTGGCAATAGGTCTATTTATTTTCGTTATCGCAAAGATTGCCCCCTCCAGTATGCCCTTCTTCCAGCGAGTTAAACGCCTAAAGGTATATGCAGCACTCCCTCTACTGATGATTGTTATCTATGGTACCGAGCGTATCCTTATGGATGCCGCTCTTGCTGTTAGAGACTACAAGCAACAGGCCAGTCTTCTTCAGGGGTGGGATTATACCTATATCCACACCAGAAACATCCAGCACAGAGGCCTATTCTGTGGACAGTTATATGATGATGCTATTATTACCAGGGCAGACAAAGTACTCACAGCAGAAGAAAAACAATTTGTAGAACAGTACTGTTTGCAACTTTGCGATAGTGTAAATTATACAGAATGCCTATCCCCCAAATGTCTACCCAAGAACATCATCTTCATACTGCTCGAATCAGCACTCTCATTTCCCATAGATACTATTATAAACGGAGTAGAGATAACCCCCAATCTAAATGCACTGATACGTGAATCTGGCACATATTACAATGCAATGTGCGCATCAAACATTGGTATAGGCGAATCCTTTGATGGCCAGTTTATCTACCACAATGGTCTTTTGCCTTTGAGAGGAAAATTGACCTCTACATTTGTTGTGGATAACAAACTGAAGGCATTTCCCTTGTTCCTAAAAGAGCACTATGGAACACAATCCGCCACAATGGCTATTCCTACAGGTCCTGGCATGTGGAGACAAGAAGAAATGTGCCGCCTGTATGGCTATGACCAATTATTGTCTGCTGTAAATGCGGGAGAGGAAATAATGGGCGACGGTGGCCAATGGCTAAATCTCAATGATAGTACATTGGTAGATATGATAATAAGTCACAGCTTTGAGATATCTTCAAAGCATCCATTCTTGCATACCATTCTTACAATGTCAATGCATGGACCTTATGAAGAAGCAGAGTACGATATGGACATGCCAACAATTCCAACCTATTCTTTACAAGTGAACAATTATTTAAAGCGTTGTCACTACACAGATAGGCAAATTGGACGGTACTTCAAATTCTTAAGAGAAAAGAATATTTATGAAAATAGCATTATCATCATTGCATCAGACCATGAAGCGCATGCTAATTTCTTAAACATGCCCAAAGAGCAAATAGGCAACGATTACATGCCGTTTATTGTTGCCCATGCAGGTATAAATGCAGACAAGTGCTGGACAGGAGAAATGAATCAATTAGACGTATTTACCACTCTTTTGGATGTGTTAAAGATGAGGACAGACTGGCATGGACTCGGTTCAAGTGTATTGAATAAAGAAAAATACACGAACAGATTAAATGAGACTACTCAAAAGTTATCTAATCTAATAATCGAGAGTAATTACTGGAAAGATAATAGATGATTTCAAGAAATAACGTCATTCCCAGTTAATCTATATTCGTAGCTCTGCGCCAGCAGGAAGCGAGATCCACTCTAAACGTTATACATTACCATGCAAGAAATAACAAGACTCATATCCCAGGCCCTGGGCATAAGCCTGCGCCAGACGGAACAGACACTGAACCTGCTGAACGAAGGCGCCACCATACCCTTCATTGCCCGCTACCGCAAGGAGGCCACCGGAGGATTGGACGAAGTGCAGATAGCCGAGGTGGCACGGCAGGGCGAAAAGTTCAAGGAACTGGAGCACCGCAAGGAATACATCCTG
>JAZURY010000020.1:0-61935 GCA_045606445.1 Bacteroidaceae bacterium | reverse complement strand
CAGGTGCCGCCAGGCAGATACTTCTGTGCCAGGGCATGGTCCTGGTTGCTGGGCAGGCTGGCATAACTGACCCAACCCACCTTTTCGTTCTTCTCCAGCCACTCTGCCACCTTCTGGGCATTGGCGCAATGCTGGCGCATGCGCAGGGCCAGGGTCTCCAGACCTATGTTCAGCAGGAAGGAGTTCTGGGGAGCGGGGATGCTGCCCAGGTCGCGCATCAGCTGTACAACGATCTTAGTGGTGTAGGCCATGTTGCCGAAAGCGGTGGTGTAGGTAAGTCCGTGGTAACTCTCGTCGGGTTCGGTCAGGCATGTGAACTTGTCGTGCTGGGCCTCCCAGTCGAAGTTACCGCTATCTACCACGCAACCGCCCACCTGTGTGGCATGGCCGTCCATGTACTTGGTGGTGGAGTGTGTGACGATGTCAGCGCCCCACTCGAAAGGACGGCAGTTGATGGGTGTGGCAAAGGTGTTGTCCACGATGAGGGGTACACCATGCTTGTGTGCTATGCGTGCAAAGCGCTCTATGTCGAAGATACGGCAACCGGGGTTGCTGATTGTCTCGCCGAAGAAGCACTTTGTGTTGGGGCGGAACTCGGCTTCAATGCGCTCGTCGTCCCAGTCCTGGTCGATGAAGGTGCACTCTATGCCCAGTTTCTTCAGCGTTACGCCGAAGAGGTTGAATGTGCCGCCATAGATGTTGTTGGAGGTTATGAAATGGTCGCCTGCCTGGCAGATGTTGAAGATGGCGTAGAAGTTGGCTGCCTGTCCGGATGAGGTGAGCACTGCGCCCACGCCGCCTTCCAGTGCGGCAATCTTCTTGGCTACGGCATCGTTGGTGGGGTTTGCCAGACGGGTGTAGAAGTAGCCGGTATCTTCCAGGTCGAAGAGTTTGGCCATCTGGTCGCTGGTCTCATAGCGGAAGGTGGTACTCTGGTAGATGGGCAACTGCTGGGGTTCGCCCTTCGTGGCCTTCCATCCGCCATGGATGCAGATAGTTTCGAGGTTCTTTTTCATATTGTTGTTGGTTATGTGTTTTAGGTTTTATTGCTTTTCAAAGAGCCGCATGAACTCTTGTTCGAAGTTGGGTGTCAGTATGTCATGGCCGATGGCCTCGCGTATTTCCTGCATTGTCCAGAAGCGTCCGCCGTCCGTTTCCTCGCTGGGAGTGATGTCCTTGTCGTAGACGATTTTGTGGGCATAGACAAGTTCATGCTCGCGTTCGGAGTGGAACTCATACATCTGCCGCAGTTCGTTTCCCTCGGCATTGATGCCCAGTTCCTCGCGTGCCTCTCGCAGGAGAGCGGTGTGGATGTCCTCGCCGAAGTCCACGTGCCCACCCACGGCAGTATCCCACTTTCCAGGTTGTATCTCCTTCCACATGGGGCGCTTCTGCAGGTAGAGTTCGCCCTTGCTGTTGAACACATGCAGGTGCACCACGGGATGCAGAAGCATGGAGCCGTTGTGGCATTCGGTGCGTGTGGCTTTGCCAATGACATTGCCGGCGGGGTCAACGAGGGGGAGAAGTTCCTGAGGGGACTCGGGAATGAGCAAACTGCTGTCCCCATAGGAGAGGAAGCGGAAGTCGTTCTCCAGGGCATAGTCGTAGATGCTGCGCCAGTTGCCCTGTACGAAGGCACTGACAAGGAGCAGGAGCGTGCTCTGCGGCTGGTGGAAGTTGGTCACCATCATCCTGACGATGTGGAAATTGTATCCCGGTGCTATGATTATCTGGGTAGAGGAGTGCAGGATGTCCAGATTCCTTTCGTCCATGTATTTCAGCAGGGCTTGCAGGGCCTGGCAGGTATCCACCTCTGAAGTCGTAGTTTCCGAATATGGCATCCATTGCTCCACATGCAGGTCTTCCTTGCCCTGCATGGCCAGAATGCCCATGTAGTAGAGACTCTCCAGTGTGCGCACGCTGGTTGTTCCCACGGCAATGGCGGCACCTTCGTGCGCTATGAGCCGTTCTATGGTGGTGCGGTGCACGGCAATGTGCTCCGTGTGCATGTCGTGGTCGCCAATCTCCTCGCTCTTGACGGGTTTGAAGGTACCGGCACCAACGTGCAGGGTCACCTCCTCGCGCTCTATGCCGTGATTGTCCAGTTCTGCCAGCACCTCGGGTGTGAAGTGCAGGCCTGCTGTGGGGGCGGCCACACTGCCCTTTATCTTGGAGTACACGGTCTGGTAGGTGGTGAGGTCGCTCTGCTCAGTCTTTCTGTTCAGGTAGGGAGGGATGGGCAGTTCGCCCGTGGCTTCAAGGATTTCTGCCCAGGTGTGGCCGGTATCCCATGTGAAGTCTATCTGGTGGCTTGTGCCGTGTGCCTCGCCGCGGGTGGCTGAGAGGGTTACGGTTTCCTCGCCAATCCTTATTTGCTGGTTCAGGGAACCGGTCTTCCACTTCTTCAGGTTGCCCACCAGGCAATACCACGAGCACCGGCCTCGGCTGAGGAAGTTTTCCTGATACTCGGCAGGCAGGGAAGGTTCCAGGATGAATATCTCTATGAGTGCCCCCTGGGGTTTGTCGGAAACGCCTCCCGAGGCAAGGGGCGATGCAACGTGTTGCGAGGCCTCTTGCAACGTATTGTGAGGCGCCTCGCAATACGGCGTCACTGCCTTCCTGAAGTGAAGCCTTGCCCTCACCACACGGGTGTTGTTGAAAATCATCAACGCCCCCTTTGGCAAATAGTCGGGCAGGTGATGGAAAGTGTCCTGGCTGATGTCCCCGTGGCGGTACACCAGCAATTTGCTTGTGTCGCGCCGTGCAAGGGGGAACTTGGCTATTCGGTCCTCTGGTAGAGGGTAGTTGTAATCCTTTATGTGTATGTGCTTTGGCTCCATCATACTTGATTTGTGTGCAAAGTTACGTTTTTTTGACGAAGAAACGCTCATGCGCAAGTGAAATAATTGTACTTGTGCAATGCAGATATGACATTTGACCTCTTCAATGCGTTAAAGTATGTTTCATACGTTCTGTAATAAAAGCAAAAGTAGTATATTTGTGCGATAAAAGTGACATAACACCACCATTTAATTTGAGAGAAGAAACCTAACCAAACAATCAAATCTATTTTTATGAGGAAACTTACACTACTTATGCTGGCCTGCTGTACTATGGCCGCAAGTGCTCAGGACGTTCCCGTGAACCGCGAGAAGTATCCTGACTACGTTGACCCGAGGACGGCCTATAAGCCCGAACCTCGTCTGATGAAGTTCATACAAAAGGAAGGCGAGTCGCAAAGCAGGGCCGTGGCCCGTGCCGCATCGGAACTGCCCGAATACTGGAATAATGCCGACACAAAGTACTTCCCCCCCGCGTTCAACCAGCAGGGTGGCTCCTGCGGTAGTGCAAGCCGTATCGGTTACATGTTCACGCACGAAATCAACGCTTTGCGCGACCTTGACGCCAGTTTGCCGGAGAACCAGTATCCCACACACTTCGTTTGGCTTCACACAAACACGAGCGATGGTAAGGACCAGTTCGTGGAGTTTGTAGGCGTGCCCAATGTAGTGCACTATGGGGGACGCACCTATAGCGAACTGTTCGGTTATCAGGAAGAGTCATACAATGATTTCGGTTGGATGACAGGTTATGACAAATGGATGAATGCCATAAGCAACCGTATGATGAAACCCACCTTCAATCCTTTGACCGTTGACACCGAGGAAGGTCGTCTGCTTGCCAAGATGTGGCTCTACAACCATGCAGGCGATACCGACTTCAAGGCTGGTGGTTTGATAGGTCTTGGTGTGGCATCTGGCGGTCAATGGTACAACATTCCCAAGACCGCGGTCAATGATGCTGCCGGCGTTACGGGCAAGTACTATGTGCACCGCTGGGGCACATCCGTTGACCATGCCGTAACCATGGTAGGTTGGGACGACCGCATCGAGTTCGACCTGGATGGCAATGGCGTTGCAGGCGAATTGGACAAGGACGAAAAGGGTGCATGGATTATCGTCAACAGTTGGGGTGACTGGTGCAACAAGGGCTTTATCTACTGCCCCTACAAGTATGCTGGTCCCGTCAGCGATCCCGAAACAGGTGCCATGACAGCCGGCTACTGGAGTGGTGAACTTTACCACGCACGTAAGGACTTCCGTCCCCTCCGCGTCATCAAGTTGAAGATGGACTACACTCACCGAAGCGAACTGCTCCTGCAGGTGGGCATCAGCACCGACCTGAATGCTACAGAACCTGAGGCAGTTAGCGATATGCATCACTTCCGCTATGCCGGTGACGGTAACAACGGAAGAACCGATCCGGCACCCGCAGTGCCCATGCTTGGCAAGTGGAAGAACGAGTGGCACGAAGAACCCATGGAGTTCTGTTACGACGTGACAGACTTCAGCAACAAGTTCGATACCAACAAGCCTCTGAAGTACTTCTTCATCATCAACAGAAAGAAGGCTACAAACAGCGGCTACGGTAACGTATATGACGCCAGCATCCTTGATCTGGAACAGGATTTGGACGGTATAGAGACTCCATTCGACCTTGGAGGCGAAAAGTTTGAAATAACCAAGGAAGGCAATAAACTGATGCTCTCCACCATAGTGTACGGCAAGGGATACGAACCTGTAAACAACCTTATGCTTAACAATGGCGTACTTACATGGGATGAACCCACGAAGAGCAGTTATGCAATCGAATCCTATAATATATATAAGGATGGAGTGAAGATAGGCAATACAACAGAAAGAAGATACAATGTTGATGCCGGTTGGGAATATGCCGTTACTGCACTGTATGCCGATGGAACCGAGAGCAACAAGATTACCTGTAGCGCATACGTAGAGCAGAATGAGGTTGCATCATCATTTGAGAATTCCGGTTTCACCATTCCGAACGTGTTCGCCAGTCATTACAAGGATTGTACCATCGAGTTCTTCATCAAACCCTCCAGATTTGCCGACTGGAACTGCGAGGCAGGACCGGGTTGGGGAACATACATGCAGCACCTTAATGCAGATGGAACGTTCACATGTGGTTGGGATCCAAACAACAACAGGATCAATAAAAGTTCTACTGCACTGACTTTGAACGAATGGCAGCATATTGCCATAGTAGTAAAAGGCAGCAGCATGACCTTGTATCTGAATTCAAAATCCGTAGGTAACGTATATTCTTCTACATATAGCGGACTGGGTGGTTTTGGAGATCTTGTGTTCCGCTCCAGCGGTGCTAATGCACAGAATGCCCAATACGACGAGATACGTATCTGGGATCATGCCCGCACCCAGAAACAGATTGTCGGAACAGCTTTTGGAACATTATTTCAAAAGCAGGAATTCTACGGCGATGTACTTCCAAGCGGATTGCTTGCATATTACAAGGGAGACACCTTCTTGGGAGAAGACGGGAAATACTACATGAAGGATTGTGTGGGCGGAAACCATGCCACCATCCAGGCTAATGCCAACCCACAGGTTTCATCTACCCTAGAACTGAATCCGACAAAGTTGTCTGCCTCGGTTAGGGTAAATAAACCGAATGAGGTATATGCAGGTACGCCTGTGAAACTTACAGCAACCAGAAGCGAGTCTATAAACAAGATGTGGTGGACGATACCTGCCTGTGGAATCTCAGAAATGTATGTAGAGGCACCCACAGTCGTCTTCAAGGAGGCTGGCAAGTACAAGTGTGCCGTAGGAGGTGCCAATTATTCAGACAAAATATTTACAGACACAATAGAGGTAGAAGTGAAGGATGCCATACCGCTGGATCCGACTTTTGTGACGACAAGTCAAACCATTCCCTGCGGCGAGCATCTTAGCATGATTGCCAGCAATTACTACGGGGCATGTAGTTATGAATGGTTCCTACCCGGTGCCGAGACAGAAACAGTGTATGGACAGAAGGCAGGGGCGACATATACGTCTCAGGGTGAATACACAATAACTCTGAAAATAACATCATCCGACGGTCGTGTGGCAGAAAGCCAGCAGACGATAACCGCCACGGCGGTAGCACCCAAAGCCGACTTTGTGCAGAGCGAATACGTTGTCATGAAGGAGACACCTGTTACACTGACAAGCACCTCGCTGTATGATCCCAGTGAACTTGTGTGGACCCTTGACGGACAGGCACAGAAAACAACGATAAATGAAGGTCAGGAGGTACAGACATGGACGCCCAAGTACCCCGGAAGATACGACATTACCTTGCAAGCCTCCAACGCTATCGGCGCCAACAGCATTACCAAGGAGTTGGCACTGATAGTAACAAACGATGACTCCAAGAATGGTTTGAATTTCTCGTACGACAATGCCAAAGTATCTGTGCCGATTACAGAACTTTCCGCCTTTGTCGTTGAATTCTGGGCAAATCCTGCATCTTTGAGTAATTACTGTTGGGGTATGGGCGACAAGACAAGCACCCTGCTCATGAATGTAGGTTCCAATGGAGCTATGACCGTATCCGTTAACGGGGGAACCGTCAAATCGGATGAAGGTTATGTACAGCCTGGCATTTGGAACCACTATGCAATCAAAAGGGACTTCAGAGGCAATCTGTCATTCTACCGCAACGGAGAAGTATTTAGCGAAGCAGCGGTAAAATCCACTAAAATCAGCGGAATGGAGGCTTTTGTTCTTGGCGCAGGCGGCTTCCCGTTGAAGGGCAGTATAGACGAGTTCCGTATCTGGGCTTCCGGAAATGTGGACATTGCCGCTCTGTGCAATCAGCACATGGATGATGCCGAGTCTTATGCACAAGATTCCAAGTTGCTTGTCTACTATGACTTCAACCAAAGCGGTGGCAATGTTATTGACCGCAGCGGTAACGGTAACGATGGTGTCCGTACAGGTTTTGGGCCCGATGGTGACGCATGGGGATTGTCAAAGGGTGTGTTCTCCTTGTACTTAGGAGATAAACTTGAAGACGAGACCATTACCGCTGTCGAGGATGTATGGCAGGATGAGCCTGTTTCTGCCGGCCGCAAGGGTGTCTACACACTCTCAGGCCAGTATGCAGGAAAGACCGTCAAGGGTCTGCCTGCAGGCATGTACATCGTGGACGGTAAAAAGGTTGTCATAGAATAAGAAACTTTAGATACCAAACGGTCCGGACGGTTTCCTTTATGCCGGTTGGACGAAATAAAAGGACAGGAGAGAGCAATCTCTCCTGTCTGCGTATATGGTCTCTTTTATAACATGGTGTTGGTCAGGGAGGGTTTCTATACAAGAACCAGATTCCATAAACCACAATCGGTCATTAGCGCGTAACTGTCTATTGCCCGAATTGGGATAAAAGCAACCTCTATGCTTATTGGATGTTTACCTTGACGAGAAAGTGCCATTGTTCAGCACCTTCATCATCTGCTCATGTCCGAGACGTGCTATAGCCTCGGCCTCATCATAATCGTGGCTGCCGTATTCGCCAAGGGAGACGTTCAGATAGATGTCGGGAGGAGTGAGGCGAAGGGCCATTTCCGTATTGCGTTTCATCAGGATGGAAATGGTATCGTAAGTCAGGGAGATGTAGTTATTGCTCAGGGCGTTCAAACCTGCCTGGAACTTGCGTGAGAGGATACTGAATGGCGATGCCTTGCCCTCCATCTGCTGACGCTCCTCCTCATCGTCTTCCCATTCGTAATCATCCAGATTAACGGCTACAAGAATGTCTCCATCTGTACGGACAACACGGTCCAATGGCAGTCCATTGGTTATCGCACCGTCTATGAGCAGCATATCGCCATGCTCTACAGGCCGGAACAGCATGGGTATGGAAATACTGGCACGTATGGCATCATAAAGGCTTCCGCTACGGAAGACAACCTCCTGTCCCTCCTTCAGGTCCGTTGCCACCGCGCAATAAGGGATATTAAGGTCCTCTATGTTGCAATCGGGGACTATTGCCTTCAGCGCATCCATGATGCGGTTTCCCTTTACCAGGGCATTGGTACTGAAAGTGAAGTCCACCAGACGGAACACCTCGCGGTCGGTGAGGTCGTACATCCACTCCTTCACCTTGTCCAGACCTCCGGCCGCATATATGCCTCCTATCAGCGCACCCATGGAGGCGCCTGCTATGGAGGTTATCTCATAGCCGGATTCTTCCAAGGCCTCTATGGCGCCTATGTGCGCAAAACCCTTGGCACCGCCGCTGGCCAGAACCAGTGCCACCTTCTGCTTTGGGGATGTTACCATACACCTTATATATATAATATGGGACTACTTGATATTGTCTACCAAACGGAACAGGCGGTTCCAGCGGATACCGCTCAGTCCTCCACGGTCGGGATCCACTGACAACCAGATTACGATGGGTTTGCCCACGATATGGTCCTCGGGAACGAAGCCCCAGTAGCGCGAGTCGGCACTGTTGTGGCGGTTGTCGCCCTGCATCCAGTAGTAGTCCATCTTGAAGGTGTATTCCTTTGCCTCCTTGCCGTTTATCAGTATGCGTCCGTCATCGGTAACCTGCAGATCGTTGCCCTCGTAAATGCGGATGGGGCGCTCGTAGACGGGCAGGTTCTCCATGGTAAGTTGTATGGTCTCGCCCTTGGCAGGAATCCAGATGGGACCGTAGTTGTCGCATGTCCATCCCGTGTGTCCGTTCAGGGGATACAGGAAACCGGTCTCCTCCTGCTTTTGGTACTCTATGCTTGCCACCAGGTCGGGACGCGCCTCCAGGGCAGCCTTGGCCTTGGCTGTCAAGGGCATATTGCCGAAGTTCTTGAGCGAGATGAGGTCTTCCTGGGATATGCCAAGTTCCTTTATCAGCGACTCGGGCAACTGTTGTTTCAGCACCACGTCGTAGTTGTACTGGACATCATCGGGTTCCTTGTTTGCCACCCCGTCCAGGTAGATTATATGGTCGCGTATCTCCAAGGTCTGGCCGGGGAGGCCCACGCAACGCTTCACATAGTTTTCCCTACGGTCAACGGGGCGCCACTGTACCTTGCCGAACTGTGGTACGGACTTGATATAGTCGCTGCCCACCTGCATGGCATAGTTGTAGAAGCGGTACTGCTCCAGGGCCGACATACTATCCAGATTGGCCGGTACGTCCATGTTGTACATATACAGTTCCTTGCACATGCGGTAGTAGTCGGTATTCTGCCAGTTGTAGGCTATGGTGTCACCGGCAGGATAGTTGAAGACAACGATGTCATTCAGTGTCACCTTCTTGGGAGTGACGCGCTTGTAGTCCCACTGCACGCTCTCTATGTAACTCTTTCCTATCCCCATGGGCAGGGTGTGCTGGCACAGGGGGGCGTGAAGCGGTGTCTGAGGCACACGTGGACCATAGGACATCTTGCTGACAAACAGATAGTCGCCCACCAGCAGACTCTTCTCCAGCGAACTGGAGGGTATGGTATAGTTCTGGAAGAAGTAGATGTTGACGAAGTAGACTGCCACCAGGGCAAACACGATGGCATCCACCCACGACATGACGGTGCGCAGGATGGGGTCCTCCAGGTCCTTCCACCATCCCCAGTTTATATTCTTCGTCACATAAGCATCAAAGATGAATGGCAGCACGATGACGCCCCACCAGGACTGTATCCACACAAGGAAAGCGATGTACAGGCCACATGCCACAAGACCCTTTGCCCAATCTGTCTTTGTCGGTTTGTATTTTTTCATGACTATGGTATACTTAGAACTTGAACAGGTCAGACATGGTCAGCAGGCCCTCGTGGGTAGCCGTGTATTCTGCCGCCAGCACGGCGCCAAGGGCAAACCCCTTCCTGGAATGTGCATCGTGGGTGATGGTGATACAGTCCGCCTCGCTCTCCCATGTTATGCTGTGTATGCCGGGAACCTCGTCACGGCGGATACTGTCTATACGCAACTTGTCAGCAGGAACCTCGGTTGTACCCTCCTTGCTTCCGTCAGGATTGGTAAGCATGCCGAACTCCCAACCGTTGAGGCGCTCCACCTCGGCTACAAGTTCCTCGCCAAGGGTGATGCCCGTGCCCGACGGGTGGTCAAGTTTGTGTATGTGATGCACCTCCTCGAGAACGGGAGTGTAGGAGTCAAAACCGTTCATGATGCGGGCAAGATAGCGGTTCACGGCACGGAATATGGTCACGCCAAGGCTGAAATTGGAACTCCAGAACAAGGTCTTGCCCTGCTCCGTGCACATCTTCTTCACCTCTTCGCCATGCTGGGGAATCCATCCCGTACTGCCACTCACCACCTTCACGCCATGCTTGAAGGCCTTCATGTAGTTGTCGTAGGCCGTGTGCGGTGCGGTAAACTCTATGGCCACATCGGCACTCTTGAACGCCTCGCTATCAAAATCCTGCTGGTTGTCAATGTCGATAATGCACACTATCTCGTGTCCACGCCCCAAGGCTATCTCCTCTATCATACGGCCCATCTTGCCGTATCCTATCAATGCTATTTTCATGTCTGTTAGTCTTCTTTATTGCGCAAAATTACGATTAAGCGAGAGAAATACAAAATAAAACCGATTTTATTTTTATTTCCGAGCGAAAGTAATTTCGAAACATAGTTTCAATGTTACGATTAAGTGAGCGAAAAGCCCTTTTTCGCTCACTTAATCGTACTCTGAGGCTGTGCCTCTAAGGTACTGTCGTTCGGAAAAATCAAATTGTATTTGTTTTTTCGCTCACTTAATCGTACTCTGATGCTGCGCCTCTAAGGTACTGTCGTTCGGAAAAATCAAATTGTATTTGTTTTTTCGCTCACTTAATCGTACCTTTGTCCTCAAATTTTAATGTCGACATGAAAAAAGTATTGGTAACAGGAGCCAGTGGTTTCATTGGCAGTTATATCGTGAGCGAAGGACTGGAGAAGGGATACGAAATGTGGGCTGGCATGCGCGGTACCAGTTCCAAGGGCTATCTTACCGACGAGCGCATAAAGTTCGCTCAACTGAATCTGAGCAACAAGGAGGAACTCAAGAGCCAGTTGTCGGCATACAGGGAGCAGATGGGTGGCAAGTGGGACTTCGTTGTCCATGCCGCCGGAGCCACAAAGTGCCTTAAGGTGGAGGACTTCTACCGCACCAACACCCAGGGCACGGCAAATCTCATAGAAGCCCTTCAGGAGACGGACATGGTGCCCGAGCGCTTTGTCTTCGTCAGTTCCCTGAGCGTGTTCGGCGCCATACGCGAAACTCCCGTCAAGGCCAAGTGCCAGGATTATGGAAAGGGTGCGGAAATATCCGAGGAGGAATCTATCTACAACCCCATACTGCTCGGCGACAACCCCGAACCTAACACGGCATATGGCATGAGCAAACTCAGTGCCGAGCAATATTTGAAAGGACTGGATCCACAGAAGTTCCCCTATGTCATACTCCGTCCTACGGGTGTCTACGGCCCCAGGGAGAAGGACTACTTCGTCATGGCCAAGAGCATAGCGGGGCACACCGACTTTGCCGTCGGCTACCAGCCTCAGGAACTGACCTTCATCTACGTGATGGATGTGGTGCAGGCCGTCTTCAAGTCCATGACCGCACCTGCCGCCCTGGGCAGAGCCTATTTCCTGAGCGATGGCAAGATATACAACTCGCGCCGTTTCTCCGACCTCATCCAGCAGGAACTGGGCGACCCATGGGTCCTCCGCGTGAAGGCACCGAAATGGCTGCTGAAGTGCATATGCAAGGTGGGCGGACAAGTAAGCCGCATGACCGGCAAACTGATAGTCCTCAACGAGGACAAGTACAACATCCTGTCCCAGCGCAACTGGCGCTGTGAACTGGAACCTGCACGCCAGGACCTCGGTTTTGAACCCGAATGGACACTGGAACGTGGCGTGAAGGCCGCCATAAAGTGGTACAAGGAGGCGGGGTGGCTTTGATTGCATCCGCCAGACAACACATTTCTAATATTGCGAATATGAGAACCGTTATGTACAGAGTACTTTGCCTGATTGGCATGGTAGTGGGGGGGGGCATGCAGATGTCGGCCCAGTCAACACTGGAAAGTATGGCGCAAAGATTACAGACTTTCGGTGCAAGGTTGCCGCAGGAGCAAGTGTTCCTGCACATGGACAATACCTCTTATTATTTAGGCGACACTTTATATTATAAGGCGTATGTAAGTCGTGGAGATAACGGCAAGCCTACAAACCTGAGCGGCATATTGTATTGTGAACTTCTCAATGACGACGGTTATCTTGTAGAACGCCAGATGCTTCCACTGGAGGGCGGAGAGGCTTATGGCAACTTCTCTCTGGCAGACACTGCCCTGTATGCAGGATATTACGAACTGAGAGCATACACAAAATGGCAACTGAACTGGGGCGTTACGGAACAACCGCACAGCCGTTGGGCAGAGCAATATTTCTTCAACAAGGATATGGCACGGGACTACTACCGTGATTACGAGAAACTCTATTCCCGTGTCTTTCCTGTATACGACAGGCCTCTGTCTCCAGGTGACTTCTCACAGGACATGACATTGCGCCCGTTGGCGGCATATTACAAGAATCCTGCCGGTGAACCCGAAACGACGTTGCAGTTGTTTCCGGAAGGCGGCAATCTCGTTGCCGGTCTCAAGCAACGTGTGGCATGGGAGGCGAGGAACGAACAAGGCAGGACTTTGGATGGCACCCTCCGTGTCACCACTCCCGACGGACAGACCATAACATCCGAAACCATAAACCGCGGGCGTGGAGTTTTTGAGGTAACCGTATCTGCCGGCCAACGCCTTACGGCGGAGTTCACTCCATCCGCCAGCCACGACAATCCCGCAGGCGCACTGCCTGCCACAACAATACTGAAGGCAGAGGGCGATGGCGTGTCATTGCGTGTGGATACAGATATTACGGGTATAAGCGTATCATGTGCCACGGCAGGCCTTGCCTCGCAGGAGGAATTGGGCGTCACCATCATGTGCAAAGGACTCCTAAAGCATTTCCAGAAGATGGACGGCACTCCTATCCGCCTGCCTGTATCTGAAGCGGGAGTATATCAGGTGACTGTCTTTAATCAGGACGGACGTGTGTATGCCGACAGGCTTTGTTTCTTCCTCCCCTCCGGTTTCCGCTCCTCCAACGTTACTTTCTCCGGAGTGAAGTCGGGGAACTACAGCGCCTTCGAACCAATCTCCATAGAATTGCATGGTGCTCCTGGTGCCAGCATGTCCGTGGCGGTAAGGGATGCGGCAAAGAGCGAGTACGTCTACGACACCGGCAATATGCTCACCGAGGCGCTGCTGTCCAGTCAGATAAAGGGCTTTGTCCCGCAGCCACAATGGTTCTTCCAGAAGGATGAACCGCAAAGACGGCAGGCTCTCGACCTCTTGCTTATGGTGCAGGGTTGGCGCAGGTATGTGTGGAAGGAAATGGCTGTTCAGGGCGAGTTCCAGTTGCGCCACATGCCTGAAAGCCGTTATCCCCATTGGACAGGACAGGTGCACAACTATTCGGCAGAGCAGGTGCTGAGCGTATTCGAGCAGAGGGCCAGGGAGGGAGGCGAACGTACGGATGACGACGCTTCCTCCGGCAATGACCAGAAAGAAAAAAGCATGGAGAAAACCATGGAAGAGAAGGTGGAGACCAAGGGCAAGAGCGGACTTACCGATTCCAGGGATCGATTCAATAAAAAGGAGAATAACCTGAAGTATCCCGTTGCCCTGCATGCAGAGTTTTCCCAACCGGACAACGAGGGAGTCGAGGGGGACATGCGCAGCCAGGGAACCTTTGCCCTGGATTTCCCCAGATATTATGAGGAGTTCCTGTTCTTCCTTGGCGCCAGCGACACTACAAAATGGAAGAAGGGCGAAGCGCCTGTGTGGGTGCAGAACGGCAGGACAAAGCGAGATGAACTGGACTTCCCCGAATTTTATGTCAAGTTGGACCTCTTTTATCCCCGTTTCCCCAAGCCATACGACTACTATCAGTCCCATTTGGCTCCCATGCCGAAGGACAATCCGCTCTACAACAGCATGAACGAACAGGTCCGTATGCTCTCTGAGGTTGTCGTTGGCGCACGCCGGAACGGACGCAGACGATTCGGCTACTGGCGTCCGGCTTTTGTCATTGATGCGTACGATGCTTTCAATGCCACATGCGATGCCGGTTTTGCACCGGGTTACTTTATGGGTGCCGACCGTTTTGGCGAGGACGTGGCGCGTACCTACATAGGCGACATGAAGACCGACCGCAGGTACGACATAGGGTATAGGTTTGACGGCAAGGTGTACAGCCAGGGTACGGCGATGGAACGTCGCAGACAGCAGACGGACATTCCTGAGGCCATCCCACGTCCGACAAGCAACATGTCCGATACCAAGTTGGACAAGTACAATTACTTGTGGAACCTGAATAAGGTGGTCGTGTTTACGGACTACTCCCCACGCAAGGACCAGAGCGGCAAGTATCGCGGAAACGACTTGCCCAGCGTAACCATAGATTTTCATCTGCTGGATGACGGGGTGGAGCGCCTGTACCGCAAGAACCGTTTCTGGAAGATGAAGGGGTTCTCCATTCCCGACGAGTTCTATTCTCCCGACTATTCCAAACAGCCTCTTCCTGCCGAAGACTACCGCCGTACCCTGTACTGGAATCCCGGCGTAAGACTGGATGCCGACGGGCAGGCCACAATAAACCTTTACAACAACTCCTCCTCCAGCATATTGCAGATCAGTGCGGAGGGATGGGATGCAGAGGGCAGACCTCAGTGTGGAAATCTCAACTAATGTTGGTCAAAATCGGAACATTTAACATTAATTACCCTTGCAAAGGTTCGCTTTTGTCAGGGGAATTTGCTATATTTGCGTTCGCATAACAATTAATCAAACCTTAACAATACTATGGAACAGAACGAACTGAAGAACATCGTTTCCCACTTCGCCATCCGTGGCACAGTAAGCGACATCAAGCCCCTGGGTGCAGGCCTTATCAACGACACCCTGCTGGTTACCACCGCCGAGGCAGATGCCCCCAACTACGTGTTGCAGCGTGTGAATACCAACGTATTCCCCGATGTGGATCTGGTAATGCGCAACATCTATGCCGTAACCACCCACATCCGCAAGAAACTGGAAGCCGCAGGCGAGACAGAGATTGACCGCAAGGTGCTTACCTTCATGCCCGCCAAGGACGACGAGACAAAACTCTATGCCATCGTGGACGGCCAGTACTGGCGCATGATGATATTCATTGAAAATGCCGTAACAAAGCAGGCCGTTAATCCCGAGAGTTCACGTGCCGCTGGCAAGGCCTTCGGCCAGTTCCAGGCCATGCTTGCCGGCATCCCCGTGGAGTTGGGCGAGACTATCAAGGACTTCCACAACATGGAGTTCCGCCTGCAGCAGTTGCGCGAAGTCATCGCCAAGGACCCCGCAGGCCGTGTTGCCGAACCCGAGGTTCAGGCCATGCTGAAGGAGATTGACGCACGTGCCGAGTACATGTGCCAGGCAGAGCGTATGGGCCGTGAGGGCATCCTGCCCAAGCGTGTGTGCCATTGCGATACCAAGGTGAACAACATGATGTTCGACCAGCAGGACAATGTCCTCTGTGTAATCGACCTTGACACCGTAATGCCCAACTTCATCTTCTCCGACTACGGCGACTTCCTCCGCACAGGTGCCAACAAGGTAGCCGAGGACCATCAGGACATGGATGCCGTTTGCTTCGACGTGGACATCTTCAAGGCGTTCACTGAAGGCTATCTGGCAAGTGCAAGCACCTTCCTGACACGCGTTGAAATAGAGAACCTGCCTTATGCGGTGAAACTCTTCCCATACATGCAGTGTGTACGATTCCTGTGGGATTATCTCAGCGGCGACAAGTACTGGAAGTGCCAGTATGCCAACCACAACTTCGTGCGTGCCAACAACCAGCTGCACCTGCTCCTCAGCATAGAGAAGCACGAGCCTGAGATGGAGGCATTCATCGCAGATTGCTTGAAGTAATCTTCCGCCCCGCATAAAGCGGAGCACCATATAAATGAGACAGAACTATACATTTATGTCAACAATCAGGAAGTATGCCGAAGGCGGCTACTTCCTGATTGCAGCAACTATCGCCGCCCTCATTGCGGCAAACTGGTCAGAGACAAGCGGATGGTACAGCCGTTTCTGGCAAGAACCTATGCAACTCGTCGTTGGAGGCTTTGACCTGCTCAGCCACAACGGCAAGAGCCTGACCGTAGGAGGTTTCATCAACGACTTCCTGATGGCCATCTTCTTTCTCTCTGTTGGCCTGGAATTGAAGAGGGAAATATTTTGTGGAGGAGAACTCTCTTCCGTACGCAAGGCCCTGCTTCCCGTACTTGCCGCCGTCGGAGGTATGATAGTGCCCACATGCGTTTTCGGCATATCATGCTACCTGACCGGAGACCCCATGTATATGGAAGTCATGGAACGGGGTATGCCCATCCCGATGGCCACCGACATAGCCTTCTCCTTGGGCGTCCTGTCCATGTTCTCCCGCCGTGTTCCCCTCGGTTTGAAGGTGTTTCTGGCCGCGCTGGCCGTGGCCGATGACTTGGGAGGCATTCTCGTGATTGCCCTGAAGTACACCGAGCACATCTCCCTTGCCCACCTTGGAGCGGTAGGCCTTTGCATTTTGGGATGTCTGTACCTTTCGTATCGTCAGGTTCATAGCAAACTGGGTTACTTTGCCATAGGACTTGTGATGTGGTGGTGCATGTTCCAAAGCGGTATCCACTCCACCATCGCCGGCGTGGTACTGGCTTTCTGCATACCTGCCAAACTGCATCATGGCACCAAGTACTATATTGAACGGATACGCGAGCAGATAGACAAGTTCCCCCATTACGAGGTGACCACTCACTACAAGCGTGCGCCTCACATGCTTAACCAGGAGGACATACAGAACCTCCGTGCCATAGAATCCGCCTCCGACCATCTGATTTCCACGCTTCAGGACACGGAGGACGTGCTTAGAAACCCCATAAACATGATTGTCATCCCCATCTTTGCCTTTGCCAATGCCGGCGTGTGTTTTGAGGGTATGAGCATAGAGAACCTGACACAAGGCGTGGGCCTTGGTGTCTTCCTTGGTTTGGTCTTGGGCAAGTTCACCGGTGTGATGACGGCATGCTGGCTCAGCATCAAGGCACGCATCGTCCAGTTGCCCGACGGAGCCGACTGGTCATCTCTGGCAGGTGTAGCCATGCTTTGCGGCATAGGTTTTACGGTCAGTACCTTCATGGCCACCCTGTCCTATCCCTTGGATCTGGAAGGCCAGCAACCGGCCTTTATGCAACTGCTCCTGAATGATGCCAAGTTGGGTATCCTTTGCGGTACCGTAACAAGTGCGGTGTTGGGTTCGGTAATACTGAACAAGACTCTGCCCAAGAAGTCCTGAAGCACAAGGAGGGAGCAACAGGACATACCTTATATATATAATAAAAGTGGGAGGCGCGAGCCTCCCACTTTTACTGTCCCCGGTATTGTGATTGGACAGTCAGTGGACAAAGAGGTGGGGACTGCCAAGTTCAGAATATGGCATCCATGTTCTGCTGGTTCAGGGTCTGCTTGCCTTCGCTGGTGTACATGTAGTCGATACGCTCCCTGTAGGCCTTCTCTATCTTGGGTCGTACCATCTTCATGGTGGAGTTGATCATCTGGTTCTGCTCGGTAAAAGGTTCTGCCAGTACGGCAAAACTGCTGGGCAGCCAGCGTTCGGGGAACATGCCCTGGAACTCGCCTCCCTTCTTGAAGCGCGCCAGTTCTGCCTCTATCACCTGTAGGGCTGCCTTTCTTCCATCTTCGCTCTCGGCCTTCATGCCGTTGTCCTTCAGATAGCGGCGCAGTGCATCCTTGTTGGCGACAATCAGGGCGGTGGTTGTGGTGCACTGGTTGTTGTAGAGCATCACCTGGTCTATGTAGGGCGACTTCTCCACCAGAGCCTCCTCTATGCCCTCGGGACTGTATTTCTCGCCGTCACTGGAGATGAGCAGGCTCTTGAAACGTCCCTTTACGTAAAGCAGTCCCTCCTTGCTCATATAGCCGAGGTCGCCGGTATAGAGATAGCCGTTTCGCACGGTCTCTGCCGTGGATTCGGGATTCTTCCAGTAGCCTGCCATCACATTCTCTCCCTTGACGACAATCTCGCCCATTTCTCCCGTGGGCAGTTCTTTGCCGTCCATGTCGCAAATCTTCAGTTCTATGGGTTTCACCAGTTTTCCGCTGGAACCGAAGCGGTACAGTTCGGGCCCGTTGCTGGAGATTACGGGTGTAGCCTCGGAAAGTCCGTAGCCCTGGTACATGGGTATGCCTATGCCCACGTAGAACTTCTGCAGGTCCTTGTCCAGCAGTGCTCCGCCTCCGATGAAGAACTTCAGTTCGCCTCCGAAGTTGTCGCGCACCTTGGAGAAGAGGATCTTGTCGAACAGTGCACAGAGCGGTTTCAGCGCATAACGCCACCCCTTGAAGTCAAGGTTGCTGTCGCCATAATACGTTTGTTTGATTTTCATGCCCCAGTTGAACAGGCGCACTGCAGTTGGTCCCTTGGCACGGATGCCCTGCTCTATGTTCTTCTTGAAGGTCTTTGCCAGTGCCGGTACGCTGAGGATGAAGTGCGGTTTCACCTCCTTGATGTTCAGAGGTATGTTCTTCAGCGTCTCCATGGGTGTTCGTCCCACCTGTACGGTTGCCGCCGTGGCACCCTTGCTCATCATTATGTAGAAACCGACCACGTGTGCAAAGCAGTGGTCGAGGGGCAGGATGATGAGTGTGCGCCAGGTTTCGTCGATGTTTACCAGAGTGCATGCCTGTTCCACGTTGGCGGTATAGTTGCGGTGTGTCAGCACCACGCCCTTGGGGTCGGCGGTGGTTCCGCTGGTGTAGGTGATGGTGGCATAGTCGTCGTTCTGTATGGACTGCCCTACGGCCAGGAACTCCTCCATGGTGTGCTCCTTCAGGAACTTGTCACCCATTTGGAAGACTTCCTCCACACCTATTTCCTTTTCCTCGTATTTCTCCTGTGCGTCAAGCACGATGATCTGCTGTATCAGTGGCAGTTGCTCCTTGATCTGCCGTATCTTCTTGAGTTGGGTGCCGGATACCATCACGAACTTCACGTCGCCATGTTGCATACGGAAGAGCAGGTCGTTGCTTTCCTCCAGTTTTATGGACAGGGGCACGTTCACGGCGCCGGCATAGAACATGGCCAGTTCGCCTATTACCCACAGGTTGCGCCCCTCGCTGAGCAGGGCCATGGTGTCGCCTTTCTTCACTCCCAAAGCCTGCAGGCCGGCACCGAGGCGGTACACCTGCTCCTTTACTCCGGTGTATGTTGTAGGACGGAACTTGCCCTCGCTCTTTTCCAGAAGGAAGGTGTTGTCGGGGTACTTCCGTACGGAAGATTCAAACAGGTCTACAATGGTTTTCTTCATATTAAAATCAGTCTGTAAACGGTAAATAATCGGTTTGTCAAAGGCAAATATACGCATAATTACCAAAAAGACAGAGCGGCATGTCCTTTTTTTTCCAAATATGCGTACCTTTGCATGCGTGTTACAACAATAAAACGCTTTACCGATGAGCAGCATTGCCAATCCCTTTGCACGCCCCTTGTATGTGATGACCAAACCGGCAGGAGCACATTGCAACCTGGCGTGCGACTATTGCTATTACCTTGAGAAACAGAAACTTTATCAGAACGGTGAGAAGCATGTCATGTCCGACCAACTGACCGAGGTTTTCGTCAGGGAATACATACAGTCGCAGTTTGGTCAGGAAGTCAACTTTACATGGCACGGGGGGGAACCGATGATACGGCCTCTGGACTATTATAGGAAGGTAGTGCGGTGGCAACGGCAGTATGCCGGTGGCAAGGCCATACTGAACTGCTTGCAGACCAACGGCACGTTGCTCACTCCGGAGTGGTGCCGTTTCCTGCACGATGAGGGCTGGCTGGTGGGCGTCAGCATAGACGGTCCGCAGGACATGCACGATGCCTACCGCACAAGGCGGAATGGCGCCCCCACGTGGGAGAAGGTAATGGAGGGCATAGAGATGCTGGACCGCTATGGGGTGGAATGGAACGCCATGGCGGTGGTGAACGATATAACGGCATCACGCCCCCTGGATTTCTACCGTTTCTTCCGCGACGAACTGGAGTGCATGTATCTGCAATTCACCCCCGTGGTGGAGAGGATACACAGGCACAGCGACGGACGCCACCTGGCTCATGTCATGGATGGAGGAGAGTATGCCTTGGCGCCATTCAGTGTTACGCCGGAGGCTTGGGGCGAATTCCTTTGTACCATGTTCGACGAGTGGTATGCCAACGATGTGGGCAGGATGTTCGTGCAGACTTTCGAGGCCACGCTGGCGAACTGGGCAGGTGTTACTCCCGGAGTGTGCTCCCTTTCAGACTGGTGCGGACATGCTGCCGTGATGGAGCACAACGGCGACATTTATTGTTGCGACCACTTCGTATTCCCCGAATATTATCTGGGCAACATCCGCAACCGTGGCATTCTGGACATGCTCAACAGTGAGCGGCAGATGGCGTTTGCCGACATGAAGACACGTGGCCTGCCAACCCAGTGCCGTCAATGCCAATGGCAGTTTGCATGCCACGGAGAATGCCCCAGAAACCGTTTTGCCAAGACCAAGGACGGGGAACAGGGGCTGAACTACCTCTGTCCCGGGTACAGCCGCTACTTTGCGCATGTCGCCCCTTTCATGGACGAGTTGAAGCGGCGTTTCTGCCAGCAGGAATAAACTGCTCCCGGGCACGTGCCTCCGTCTTCCCGAGGACAGGAGGCCGTCTTCCCGAGGGCAAGTCCGCGTCATCGGGAGGACCGGAAACCGCCATCTGCCGGCATGTCTTTCGGCCGATTTGGTGTAAATCCTTATCCTTATAGACAGAAACTGCGGTGCTCCGGCTTCAACCGGATGCACCGCAGTGACAGGCATTGGGGTTTGATGCCTCAAACCAAGTGTCGTATAAGTTCCTCCCTGTCACCGGGCAGATAGTCGATGACGGGGATTTCTATCATCGTGTAGGCGCCGGGTTGCTGGCGCATGGTGGCACGTGCGGCATTTACCAGCACCTGAGAGGTGAGGGCGGGGTTGTTGATCTTCATGTTGAACTCGAACAACTGGTTGTGTGTCTGTCCGCTGACACCCTTGCGCACCAGGTTCACGCCATGGCCCACGTCGTTAAGGGCATCCACGCTCTCCACCTGGAATACGTGTGTCTCGTCGCTGGAGAAGTAGGGGTCGGCCTTTATCTCTTTCGTAACCTCCTCCAGAGAAACGCCTTCCTCCAGTTCCACATACACCATGCGGCGGTGTATGCCTTCGCCCACTGGGATGGTCATGGACAGGGCGTCCTTGACTCCCTTCTTGGAGCGCACGCAAACACTATGTCCCATGGAGCGGCCGGGGCCGAAGTTGGTGTAGGTCAGACCCTTGGGGGCAAGGCTTTCCATCAGTGTGCGCACCACGCTGTCCGAACCTGGGTCCCAACCTGCGGCAATGATGCTGACGGCACCGTTCTCCTTGGCAGCCTTGTCCAATGTGCGGCGGAGATCCACGATGAGGCCGTGGATATCGAAACTGTCCACCGTGTTGATGCCCAGTTTCAGGCATTCAAGGGCATATTCCTCTACCGAACGGGTGGGGGTGGCAAGGATGGCCACGTCCACATTCTCCAGTTCCTTTATGTCCTTTACTATGGTGTACTCTTCTATCTCGCGGGGGCATCCTTCGCGACCGGCACGGCGCACGATGCCGGCAATTTCCATATCCTGGGCAGTTTCCAAGGCCTCTACGGCAGACTTACCAATATTACCGTATCCTACTACTGCTACTCTAATTTTGTTCATATAAAGTCAGTTTAAGTGTCTTTTTATTGTTTCTCGGTGCAAATGTACGACATTTTGTTTGAATGACCAAGTGCCTTCTCTCAGTTTTTTATATTCTTTTCGCACGATTTCTTTGTAATTGTTACAAATTCTTTGTACCTTTGTAGACAGAAAAAGCGAGATAGAAAACATATTAACCACTTAATACTTCAAGGCTATGCAATTGCAGAACTTACAGAACGATTTTAAGGGAACGGCATGGAAGCACGAGATTGATGTCCGCGACTTCATTCAGAACAACTACGAGCCTTACAACGGCGACGAGAGTTTCCTGGCCGGCCCCAGTGAGAAGACAAAGAAATTGTGGGACATCCTTTCCAAGATGTTCGAGGTAGAACGCGAGAAGGGCGTTTACGATGCCGAGACAAAGTTGCCCCAGAGCGTGAGCACATACGGTGCCGGATATATTGACAAAGAAAGCGAGGTTATCGTTGGTCTGCAGACCGATGCTCCCCTCAAGCGTGGTATCTTCCCCAAGGGTGGTATCCGTATGGTTGAGGCTTCGCTGAAGGCTTACGGCTACGAGTTGGATCCTGCCACAAAGGCAATCTTCACCAAGTACCGCAAGACTCACAACGAGGGTGTGTTTGCTGCCTACAATGATGACATCAAGGCTGCACGTCACGCACACATCATCACCGGTCTGCCCGACGCCTATGGCCGTGGCCGTATCATCGGTGACTACCGTCGTGTTGCCCTCTATGGTACCACAAACCTGATAGAGGAGAAGAAGCGCTTCCACAAGCGTATCGACATCCAGGAGTTCACCGAGGAGATCGTGCGTTGCCGCGAGGAGATTACCGACCAGATCAACGCCCTGAAGGAGTTTGAGCAGATGTGTGCTTCTTACGGCTTCGACGTAACAAAGCCCGCTACCAACGCTCGTGAGGCTATCCAGTGGACCTACTTCGGTTATCTGGGCGCTGTTAAGGACCAGGACGGTGCTGCCATGTCTATCGGCCGTATCTCTGCCTTCCTTGACATCTACATCCAGCGCGACCTGAAGAACGGTGTCATCACCGAGGAGGAGGCTCAGGAGATGATCGACCAGATGGTTATGAAACTCCGTATAGTTCGCTTCCTGCGTACTCCCGAGTATAACGACCTCTTCTCTGGCGACCCCATCTGGGCTACCGCAAGCATCGGTGGTATGGGTATCGACGGCCGCAGCATGGTTACAAAGACCGACTACCGTCTGCTCCACACCCTTTACAACATGGGTCCCTCTCCCGAACCCAACCTGACTATCCTGTGGTCAGAGCGTCTGCCCGAGCCTTGGAAACTGTACTGTGCAAAGGTAAGTATCGACACCAGCGCCCTGCAGTATGAGAACGACGACCTGATGCGTCCCGAACTTGGCGACGACTACGGTATCGCATGTTGCGTAAGCCCTATGAAGATCGGCAAGCAGATGCAGTTCTTCGGTGCTCGCGCCAACCTGGCCAAGTGTATGCTTTATGCCATCAACGGCGGCCGCGACGAGGTTAGCGGCCAGCAGATAGGTCCCCGCTTCAGTCCCATCACCGGCGACTACCTCACCTACGAGGAGTTCTGGCCCCGCTTCGAGCAGATGATGCGCTGGTTGGCAAAGACCTACGTGAACGCACTGAAGATTATCCACTACATGCACGACAAGTACGACTACGAGGCATTCGAGATGGCTCTGCATGACGGTGACGTTCAGCGCACACGTGCCACAGGTATTGCCGGTATCTCCATCGTTACCGACTCTATCGCCGCAATGAAGAACTGCAAGATCCGTATCATCCGCGACCAGACAGGTCTGGCCGTTGACTACGAGATCGAGGAGGGCGAATACATCCCATTCGGCAACAACCACGACGAGACCGACCAGATTGCCGTGATGATTACCGAGAAGTTCATGGAGTACCTGCGTCAGCACCGTACATACCGCGACGCCATCCCCACACAGAGTCTGCTCACCATCACCTCAAACGTGGTATATGGCCGCAACACCGGTTCTACACCCGACGGCCGCAAGGCTGGTGTGCCCTTCGCTCCCGGTGCCAACCCCATGAATGCACGCGACATCAAGGGTGCTGTAGCAGCCCTGGCTTCTGTTGCCAAGTTACCTTTCCACCACTCTAAGGACGGTATCTCTTACACCTTCGCCATCACTCCCGCATCTTTGGGCAAGGACACTGAGACTCAGAAGCAGAACCTCGTGAACCTGATGGACGGTTACTTCACTCCCGACGGTGGCCAGCACCTGAATGTCAACGTCTTTGACCGCGAACTGCTGGTAGACGCCATGGAGCATCCCGAGAAGTATCCTCAACTCACCATCCGCGTTTCCGGCTATGCCGTTAACTTCGTGAAGTTGACACGCGAGCAGCAGTTGGACGTTCTCAGCCGTACCATCAACCAGAGCTTGTAAGAAGACCCACCCAGAACGAACGGAAATGTGAAAACGGAAAACTGAAAACTGGTTTGCTTTAGCTTGATGAGCAAAGGCGAATAAAACTTAAAACGAAAAACAGACCCGCTCGTCTTTCAGTTTTTCACCTTTCGGTCTAATGGGTACGAATATCACGGCATGCCCCTCTCCTATATATAAATAAGGTGAGGGGCATGCCCTCTCTTCCCTAAAGCCCCAAAAGCCCCTAAGGCCCTTAAGGCCCTTAAGGACTTTAAAGACCCTAAAGACCTTAAGGTCCCTAACCCCCCTTTCCCCCAACTATGGCAAATACTCCATCCCCCCTCATAGGTCGTATCCACTCCCTGGAATCCTTCGGCACGGTAGACGGGCCGGGCATACGTTTCCTTGCCTTCATGCAAGGCTGCCCCATGCGATGCCTCTTCTGCCACAACCCTGACACATGGGACTTCAAGGCTCCCGTCAAGTACGAATGGACTCCGGAGCAACTTCTGGAGGAAACCCTAAAGTATCGAAATTTCATCAAGACCGGAGGTGTAACCTGTACAGGTGGCGAACCTCTCGTCCAGGCTCCATTCGTAGAGGCATACTTCCGACTCTGCCGGAAGGAGGGCATACATACGGCCCTGGACACCAGCGGTGTTATCTTCAACGATGCCGTGCGCAGTCTTCTGGAGGTCACAGACCTTGTCCTTCTTGACATAAAGACCGTGGACGACGATCTGCACCACCGCCTTACGGCGCATCATCGTACGCACACGCACCAGATGATGGAGTATCTGCAAAGCATAGGCAAGCCCGTATGGATCCGCCATGTGGTAACTCCCGGTATCAACGATGACGACGACCACCTTCTGGCCACTGCGCGCTACGTCAGCCAATATAGCGTTGTAGAGCGTGTGGACATCCTGCCATACCATGTGATGGGCGAACACAAGTACGAGTACATGGACATGGAATATCCTCTCAAGGGTACTCCTGCTCTGCCCATAGAAAAGAAAAAGCACGCCGTGGAACTCTTCCAAAGCGTGCTGACATGCAAGGTGGTGTAGGCCACCATATCCTAATTTAATTGTGCACCAAGGTGCCGATGTCCTCACCGGAGATAACCTTCTTGAGGTTGCCGACGATGTCCATGTTGAACACGTAGATGGGGAGGTCGTTCTGCATGCACATGGCCGTGGCGGTGATGTCCATGACCTTCAGGCCCTTGGCAATGACATCCTGATAGGTGATTTCCTGGAACTTGGTGGCGGTGGGGTCCTTCTCGGGGTCGGCGGTATAGATGCCGTCCACACGGGTTCCCTTCAGCATAACGTCGGCCTCTATCTCTATGCCACGCAGGGAGGAACCTGTGTCGGTGGTGAAGTAGGGAGAACCTGTGCCGGCACTCATTATGACAACCTCGCCGCGTTCCATGGCCTCGATGGCTTTCCACTTGGTGTAGAACTCGCCGATAGGCTCCATGCGGATGGCGGTAAGGACACGGTTCTTCTGCCCGATTGCGCCAAGGGCACTGCTCAGTGCCAGGGAGTTGATAACCGTGGCACACATGCCCATCTGGTCGCCCTTCACGCGGTCAAAGCCCTTGCCTGCTCCGGTAAGGCCACGGAAGATGTTGCCGCCTCCGATGACAATGCCTATCTGCACTCCCATCTCGGCAATTTCCTTGATCTGGCGGGCATAGTCGTTGAGACGCTCGGTGTTGATGCCCTGCTTCTGCTCTCCTGCCAGGCTTTCGCCGGAGAGTTTCAATAAGATACGGTTGAATTTCATAGTTATAGATATTTGGTTGTTTCCTTATTATATTGTACGTGCTAACTTCACCTGCTTGAAGGCATAGCGCCTTGCCCTGCCGTCGGTATCCACGATGATGATGTGGCCGTCCGTCTCCACATGGGATATGGAACCAATGAACGTCCCGTCCTCGTCCTGAAAACGGCACTGCACTCCCCTCAGATACATGGAGCGGTGGTAAAGTTCCCTGATGCGGTCATAGCATCCCTGCTGTATCTCCTTGTAGTAGTCAGCGAAACGAAGCACTACGGTACGTATCAGGTCGGGAGGCGGCATGTCCTTGCCCGTGTGCAGGCGCAGGGAGGTAGGCGGAGCCGCAAGTCCTTCGGGGAATACCGTCTGGTTGACGTTTATCCCGCTGCCTATGACGGAACGGCCCACGTTCTTGCCCATGAGGGAGTTCTCTATGAGCGTACCGCAGATTTTCTCTCCGTTCACGTATATGTCGTTGGGCCACTTGATGCATACTCCCTCAAGGTACAGGTCCAGTTCCTCCTTGATACTCAAGGCCATGGCCTGGCTGAGGATGAAACCGTCCGTGGCCTTCAGGTTCTCGGGGCACACAAGCACGCTGAAGAGGGCATTCTCTCCTGGGTTACTCACCCACGTGTTGCCCATCTGTCCGCGCCCTTTCGTTTGGAAGTCGGCAGAGACCACGGTAATGTCTGCAGAGGGGGCATAGGAACGGAGATAGTCGTTGGTGGAACTGACCTCGTCCAGGTGCCTATATTCCAATGCCAGGTCTGAATGCACGTTCATAGTGTCTTATGTAGGGTTTCCCGGTTGTGCCGGTGATGGTAATCACGTCGAAGCGGACTTCAAGGTCGATGGCATTGTAGCGCAGGTAGGCATCGGCGGCAAGCACCAGCAGGTGCATCTTCCTGCGGGTGACAGCATCCTCGGGGTTGCCGTAGAAGGCATTGGCACGGGCCTTCACCTCCACAAACACCACGGTATCGTCCTTGCGTGCCACGATGTCTATCTCCTTGTGGCCGCTGCGCCAGTTCCTGTCCATGATGGCATAACCCTTCCTGCGGAGATAGTCTATGGCTATGTCTTCGCCTTGTGCTCCGAAGTCGTTGTGCTGTGCCATGTGATGTTACCGTTTCTTTTGGAAAAAGGACTTCATCAGCGTTGCACACTCCTCCTCCAGCACACCTGCCACCACCTCGCATCGGGGATGCAGGGCCTGAGGTGCGAAGCGTCGGAAACCGCGCTTGTCGTCGCCGGCGCCATAGACGACACGGGGGATTTGGCTCCACCCGAGAGCACCTGCACACATTATGCACGGTTCCACGGTGACGTACAGGGTACAGTCCGTCAGGTACTTGCCACCAAGGTGTTCCGTTGCGGCGGTGATGGCCTGCATCTCGGCATGGGCAGTGACATCGTGCAGGCGCTCCGTGAGGTTGTGTCCACGGGCAATCACCTGCCCGCGGCACACTATGACTGCCCCGATGGGCACCTCGCCTTCAGCAAACGCCTTTTGCGCTTCCTGAAGGGCCTGCTTCATGTACTGCTCGTCGGTCATTCCTGTGTTTCCCAGAACTCCAGTTGGCCGTCCACTATCCAACGTACATCCTCGGCATCGAAGGTGCCTATCTTCTCTTTCTTGGCCTGCTTTGCCATAAAGGCGGCAGCCTCCTCGATGTCTATCTCGGCCTCCTCGTCTTCATTGTCCATCAGTCCCGATGCTTCGCAGTACTCGGCAAAGGCATCCAGGAAATAGTAGAGGTCATCTTCTGTGAACTTCTCTTTTATCTCCTGTGGCAGATATCCCTGGATGAAGGCTACGGTCTGGCGGTCCTCCTCGGCAAAGAGGAGTTCTTCATTGAATTCGCTCATCGTGTGCAAATGTTTGTGGGTAATCCAACTTTTAGCGGCATTACAGGATAGCCTTGAGTTTCTCCTCAAGTACAGCCTTGGTGCATGCACCTACCTGCTTGTCAACGATCTCGCCGTTCTTGATGAACAGGATAGTGGGGATGTTGCGTATGCCAAAGCGCATGGGAAGTTCTTCGTCCTCTTCTATGTCGCATTTGCCTATGATGGCCTGTCCGGCATACTCGTCGGCAAGTTGCTCTACCAATGGAGCCACACGCTTGCAGGGACCGCACCATGTTGCCCAGAAGTCCAATACTACAGGTTTGCCTGTTGCTATCAGTTCCTCTAAATTTGTGCTGTTGATAATCTGTGCCATAATGATGAATGTATTAGGTTTATACTATGGTTTCCAATCAATCGTTTATAGTGTATTCCATGCTTTCCTGACTTTGCAGGAAGTCCATGAGTGTACGGGTGAGCTTGATTTTCAGGTCCGCCGGTTTCATTGAAAGTGAAGAACCGTCGCCGTTGTGAAAGACGAACTCCACGGCCACATTGCCCGGTTCCTTCTTAAGTTCCTCGCTAAGCATCAGGACGAGTTCCTCGGACAGCGCTTCTGCCTTGAGACGGATAGTCAGTTTCTGTATCAGATTGTCCTTGATGTCGTCCAGATACTGTATCTCGCCGATGTTTATCTGCACTTTGGTAGGGTCGTAGCGTCCCGGTTGCACGCGTCCGGAGATATACAGCGTGCTGCCCACCATCATGTATCCGCCCCATTTGGGCCAGTCCTGTCCGAACAAGGCAATTTCTCCCTGTCCGCTATAGTCCTCTATGGTCACTATGCCATAGCCGGATCCCCGTTTGCTTATGCCAGTCTTTACGTTTGTTATGATGCCGCCCAGAGTGAAGTCGCAATCAACGAACTCCGACGGGTCTTCAAGGTCCGAGGCGTGCATGGTGCAGATGTCTCGTATTATCACGGCATATTCGTCTAAAGGATGCCCGGAAAGGTATATGCCCACGAGGTCACGTTCCCTGTTCAGGCGGTCCAGCATGCCCCACGACTCTGCCGGTGGTATGGGTGGTGTGCTTACCTCCACCATGTCTGTCCCGAAGAGCGAGAACTGGGCCTCCATCATGCTTTGCTGGTAACTGTTGCCATAGCGTGTGAGCGTGTCCAGGAATATCTCGCCTTTGGCGTTCAGGCCGAAGAACTGCTCGCGTCTTATCTGCTCCTTGAAGGCATCAAACGCTCCGCTCAGCGCCAGGCATTCCATGCCACTTCGTTTTACGGACGACATGGGCACTCGCTGGACGAAATCGAAGAGATCCTTGTAGGGACCGTTCTTCTCCCTTTCCGCCACGATGGCTTCTGCCGCCGATTCGCCCAGACCCTTGATGGCCATCAGACCGAAACGTATCTGCGATTTACTGTTCACGCCGAAGTTGGCATGCGACTCGTTCACATCGGGTCCCAGCACTTCTATCTTCAGTGCACGGCATTCGTCCAGAAGTTTTGTGATTTCCTTGATGTCGTCCTTTCGGCGTGTAAGCAGTGCCGCCATGAATTCGGCCGGGTAGTGTGCCTTCAGGTAGGCCGTCTGGTATGCCACCCAGGAATAGCAGGCGGCATGCGACTTGTTGAAGGCATAGGAGGCGAACTTCTCCCAGTCGCCCCATATCTTTTCCAGTACCTTGGGGTCGTGGCCGTTGCGCACTCCGCCCTCGATGAATTTGGGTTTCATGGCATCTACGATGTCCTTCTTCTTCTTACCCATGGCCTTACGCAGGGCATCGCTCTCGCCTCGGGTGAAGTCGGCCAGCAGACGGCTCAGCAGCATGACCTGCTCCTGATACACTGTAATGCCATAGGTGTCCTTCAGGTACTTCTCCATGATGGGGATGTCGTACTTGATTTCCTCCTGTCCGTTCTTTCGGGCAATGAAGGAAGGGATATAGTCCATGGGGCCCGGACGGTACAGGGCGTTCATGGCAATGAGGTCCTCGAATACCGTGGGGCGGAGTTCCTTGAGATACTTCTGCATGCCGGCAGACTCGAACTGGAACGTACCTACGGTGCGGCCTTCCTGGTAGAGTTTGTATGTCAGCTCGTCGTCGATGGGAAGTGTGTCCGGGTCGATGTCTATGCCGTGCGCTTCCTTTATCACGCGGCAGGCCTCCTTCATCTCGGACAGGGTCTTCAGACCGAGGAAGTCCATCTTGATGAGGCCGGTGGATTCTATGACATGACCGTCGTACTGTGTGACGGCAGTCTTCTGCCCTGGGAAGTCCGGATCGTCGGCCGTGCTGACTGGAACGTGCTCCGATATCGGGTCGCGGCAGATGATGAAGCCGCAGGCGTGTATGCCGGTACCTCGGATATTGCCCTCCAGCATGCGGGCGTATTTGATGGTGTTTGCAAGTATGGGGTCGGAACTGGCCTCTGCCTGTTGCAACTCCACGGTGCACTTGATGGCATTGGTAAGGTTCATCTTCAGGTCCTTGCCGTCCAGGCTGAGTCTGTCGGGAATGGCCTTGCAAAGAGCATTTGCCTTGTCCAGAGGCAGTTTCTCTATTCGTGCCACATCCTTCAGGCTGTTCTTCGTGGCCATGGTGGAGTATGTGATGATATGGGCGCAGTTCTCCTTGCCGTACTTGTCCATTACCCACTGGAGTACACGTCCGCGCCCATCGTCGTCGAAGTCGGTGTCTATATCAGGCAATGATATACGGTCGGGATTCAGGAAACGCTCGAACAGAAGGTCGTACTTCATGGGGTCCAGACGGGTGATGCCCAGACAATATGCCACCACGCTGCCGGCAGCCGAACCACGGCCGGGGCCCACCCACACGCCAAGTTCGTTGCGTGCGGAGTTGATGAAGTCCTGCACGATAAGGAAGTAGCCGGGGAAACCCATGGTCTTCATTATGTGCAACTCAAAGCGTATGCGGTCGTCCACTTCCTTGGAAAGGTTCTCTCCGTAGAGTTTCCTTGCACCTTGGTATGCGAGGAAACCAAGATAGTCGGCCTCGAACTTTATGCGGTACAGTTTGTCCAGTCCGCCCAGTTTTGCAATCTTCTTCTCGCCCTCCTCGCGTGGCATGGGGTTCTCTCCGTTCTCGTCGGAGGTGAACTCGTGGAAAAGGTCCTCTGTGGTGAAGCGCTCGCGCCACTGCTCCTCCGTGCCGAAGTCCTCGGGTATGGGGAAGAAGGGCATGATGGGGTTGGAGTCCAGATTGTAGGTCTCCACCTTGTCCAGAATCTCTGTCGTGTTGGCAAGCACTTCCGGCAGGTCGGAAAACACCTCGTTCATCTCCTCGCGGGTCTTGAACCACTCCTGCTTGGTGTAGAGCATACGAGTGGGGTCGTTCAGATCCTTGTTGGTGGAGAGGCAAAGCAGGTGGTCGTGGGCTTCGGCATTGTCCTCGTCAACGAAATGCACGTCGTTGGTGGCTATTACCTTAACGTCGTGTTTCTTTGCCAAGTCCAGGATAACCTTGTTTACCTTCTGCTGCAATTCGAAGACCTCACGGTTTGCCCTTTGGCGAGGGTCGCGGACCTGATGGCGCTGCACCTCCAGGTAATAGTCGTCGCCCCAAATGCCCTTGAACCACAGTATGGCCTCCTCTGCGGCGGCTATGTCGCCCGACATTATCTTCTTGGGAATCTCGCCGCCCAGACAGGCAGAGGCTATGATGAGTCCTTCGTGGAACTTTTCAAGGTCGGCATGGTCAGTACGTGGACGCATATAATAGCCGTCAACCCATGCTCGGCTGACGAGTTTCACAAGGTTGTGATAGCCCTTCTCGTTCTTCGCCAGAACCACCAGATGCCAACCGCTCTGGTCCTGCTTGATTTCGCGCAGGGACTTGTCGCCACGGCGTGCCACATACATCTCGCAACCAAAGATGGGTTTGAAAGGTTCCAATCCCTCCTTCTTGCGTTTACCGTTCACCTTGCAGCAATAGTCAAAGAAATCCTTTATGCCAAACATGTTGCCGTGGTCCGTTATGGCCATGCCTCGCATACCGTCTGCCAGGGCCTTGTCCACAAGGCGCGATATGCTGGCCTGTCCGTCCAGCAACGAATATTGGGTATGAACGTGTAGATGTACGAAATCTTGCATTTGCCTGAGCCTTATATATCAATCACGGCATAAAGATAAGGCAATTTCCCGTAGTCTTGCAGAGGACTTAAGTTTTTTTAAGGCAAAACACCAAAAAAACGGCAGTTTGTCGTTCTTTATTCATATATATTTGTATCTTTGTGCATAAATTTTAGTTAGAATGGGCAAAAGATTACGAAGGTTAAAGAAAATCCGACTCCATAGGGAAGGGACAACGACACTTATCCTTGGTTTCATTGTCTTTTCAGTATTTAATGCCCTGGTGTACTATCTGTCCGTTCCCGCCTGCCCTATGGTCAGTTATGTTTTTGCCGGTATAACCGCTATCGTTTATCTGATTGTGGTCAACTTCTTCCGTTGCCCGATCCGGCACTATGAAGAAGACGACACCAAAGGGCTGATCGTGGCGCCGGCCGATGGCAGGGTGGTGGTCATAGAAGAGGTGGAGGAGAACGAGTATTTCCATGACCGCCGTCTGATGGTCAGTATTTTCATGAGCCTGTTCAATGTACATGCCAATTGGACTCCGTGTGACGGTAAGGTAAAACTCGTACGCCATCATGACGGACGCTTCAAGGCGGCATGGCTTCCCAAAGCCAGTACGGAAAACGAACGTAGTACTATTGTCATCACCGCTTCCACAGGCCAGGACATCCTTGTCAGGCAGGTGGCAGGTGCCATGGCACGCCGTATCGTCACTTATTTCAATGAGGGGGATAACTGTGAGATTGACGAGCACATGGGATTTATCAAATTCGGCAGCCGTGTGGACATATACCTTCCTGTGGGTACCAAGGTGAACGTGGAACTCGGTCAGCGTACCACAGGAAACGAAACCGTAATAGCCAGACTCTGAGCATGAAGAAGCATATTCCGAATATCATCACCTGCTGCAATCTCGTGTGTGGATGCATAGCGGTGGGGGCGGCGTTTCAGAATCCCGTTCCCGTAAACTACTTCTGGGCGATAGTCTTCATTGTGCTGGGTGCTGTCTTTGATTTCTTCGACGGTATGGTAGCACGTGCCTTGGGCGTGTCTTCGCCCATCGGCAAGGAACTGGATTCGCTTGCCGATGTTGTCACCTTTGGTGTTGCTCCAAGCGCCATGCTGTTCAGTCTGTTCCAGGAGGTGCAGTATCCCCAATTCATGATGCCGCTGCGCGGATTCATGCCCTACACTGCCTTCATTATGGCGGCTTTTTCAGCCTTGCGATTGGCCAAGTTCAACATTGACACCAGACAGACATCCTCCTTTATAGGTTTGCCTACACCTGCAAACGCCTTGTTCTGGGGCAGCCTTATCGTCGGACAGCATGCCTTTTTGGTGAGTGGCAGGTTCAATGCCATGTTCCTCTTTCTGTTCATGCTTATGTTCTGCTTCCTTCTGGTGTCCGAATTGCCTCTGTTCGCACTTAAATTCAAGAACTTCAGTTGGAGGGACAACAATGTGAAGTATATATTCCTCCTTGGTTGTTTGCCATGTTTCATGTTGGCTGAGAGTTGCTTTGCAGGCATCATCCTTTGGTATATCATTCTCTCTGTCATCTCTCCGTTGATTTCATCAGACAAGGCAAATGATTGAGATTCCCATTCCTTCTCTTGACAGGATAGATGATGCCGCACAGCAGTTTGTGGCACAGATAGGTTTACGCAGGGTGTTTGCTTTTTACGGTTCCATGGGAGCAGGTAAAACTACGTTCATAAAGGCCGTGTGCAAACAGTTGGGTGTCAGCGATGCTGTTACAAGTCCCACCTTTGCCATAGTAAACGAGTATGCGTCGGACATGGGTCCGGTGTATCATTTCGACTTTTATCGTATCAAGAATCTTGCCGAGGTGATGGATATTGGTTTTGAAGACTATGTCTATAGCGGAAACCTCTGTCTTATGGAGTGGCCCGAACTGATAGAGGAACTTTTGCCGGAAAACACCATAAAGGTCAATATCTCTGTGGCCGAGGACGGTGTAAGGGCGGTAACCATGGATTAGTGCTCTCCGAGCATCAGATTTTGTTGCCAAAGGTTTATGGATAGATGGGATGGGATAAGTGTCTCCTATTGTTTAAATAAAAATGTCTTTGAGGGTATTTATCTTATCCTGTGAGGTTCGTTTACAAGAAAATTGACTGTCTTTGCCTGCAAATACGGCAGATAAATGACCGAAAAGGTAACCTATTGGGTGGAAATGTCGGATTACGACTTGGATACTGCGGAAGCCTGTTGGCTACGGGACGTTATCTGTATGTCGGTTTCATGTGTTGTGGAAACTAAGGCGTAGGATAAGCAACCTTATAGAGCCAGTCCTATTGATTGAGGACATGGACAATCCTCTCTATCGTGATATAACAAAGACGGGAATACTTATTTGAGCTACCCTTCCATGATAAATTGGGAACGGGTAGTTCTTTCTTTTCACTTCACCAGCACTTTGCAAAGCATGTCCTGATACAGGCGGCTCTCTCCGACGGGAGAGTTGCGGTTTATTATGGCGAAGGCATACCAGCGGCCGTTGCGTCCGTGGGCATAGCCGCAGAGGCTGGAGGCACCGATGCTGGTCAGCGTACCCGTTTTGCAGAATATGCGGTTCTCGAACAAGGGACCGTTCATGCGGTATATCAGCGAACCGCGCCGTGTGGGATGGCCGGGTGTGGCCAGAGCCTCGTTTATCAGTATGTCCTTTATCTCAGGTTCTGTCCAGGCATAGCGCAGGAGGGCAAGGAGGAAATCGGCACTGACCATGTTCTCGGGTGAAAGGCCGGAACCGTCGTTCAGAGTGAAGTGACTGGTGTCATAGCCAAGGTTCTCGCGCAGGAAGGTCTCGAGTACCCCGCCTCTTCTGCCTGTCCCAGGGATGTATCTGTCCTTGTAGTGGTGGACATGGTAGTGTAGGGCATCGGCCTTGATGTTGCTGCTGAAGATGAGCATGGGGGCGATGACATCGGTCATGTCCGTGGTCTTGCTCTTCAGCACACGTGCCGTGGGATATACTTTCAGTCCCTCTTCCACGATGGGGCGTGGCGCGTCTATCCCTGCCTGTCTGAGCAATAGCCTTATTTCCTGTGCTATGCGCGGAGCACCCTTCAGCAGGATGGGTGTGCGGTTGTAGGGTATGTCCCATAAACTGGCCGTATGGTGTGCCCTCAGTGTGTCGGCACGCATCAGGTTCATTATGAAGCGTCCGTCTATCTTGCGTATGCCTGCACGGTTGATGGCATGGATGTATTCGTCCAGCGTCTCCACCATGGGATTGTCGTCGGCCTGGAAGATGATGTCGCCATGCAGAGTGCCATGTGTCAGAGTTCCTGTCATCAGCACCTTTTCCGTGTATTTGTGGTCAGGCCCCAGGCGCTTCAATGCCGATATGGCGGTGAGGAGTTTCAGGCTTGAAGCCGGAACCATCAGTTCCTGGTCGTGCCATTGCAGGGCTGGGGTGTTGCTGCTCAGGTCCCACACGCTTACGGCAATGTCTGCCGTGTCCAGTCGGGTGGGGGAGGCGATGAAGCGCAGCAGTTTCTCCGTCATGGCAGAGTCCGCCTCGTGGGTAGTGAGGACGTTGCCTGGTTGGTATGCCTTTCTTTGCGTGTCTTTTTGGGATGCCTCTGCCCAATACTCGTGCAAGGCATTGGCCGGCCACCATATCATCCATGCGCCAAAGGCAAGGACCATGCTCCAGAGCACGACCCTTACCCAGCGTTTAAGTCTGCGTTTCTTCTTTTTTGCCATATTGCGTGCAAAGGTACGATTAAGCGAGAGAAAAAACAAATCTTATTTGGTTTTTCCGAGCGTGAGTACCTTCGGACAGGCCCCTTCAAGTTAAAGTATCTTACTAAGTTCTCCAAAGGTACGGCATTTATTTGGCAATCTACACACTAATTTATAACTTTGGCGTCAAAATGACAAAAACCAAACAAAATATGAAAAGAATTCTGTCACTTTTGCTGACACTTTGCATGGTTGCAGGTGTCAGCGCACAGTCTCTGCCACAGGATGCCGAGACACGCAAGGGCCAGTTGCCCAACGGCCTTACCTATTACGTCCGTCAGAACTTGAAGACTCCCGGGCAGGCCAATTTCTACATTGCACAGAAGGTAGGCTCCGTTCAGGAGGAAGAGGAGCAGCGCGGCCTGGCCCACTTCCTGGAGCACATGTGCTTCAACGGTACCAAGCACTATCCCGGCGATGCCCTGCTGCGCTATCTGGAGGGCATCGGCGTGAAGTTCGGCCAGCAGTTGAATGCCTACACTTCCATCGATGAGACCGTATATAATATAAATAATGTACCCACGGCACGCACCTCCACAGTGGACAGTGTCCTGCTGATCCTGCACGACTGGAGTTGCGACCTCACCCTGGATGAGAAGGAGATTGACAAGGAGCGTGGCGTCATCCACGAGGAGTGGCGCCAGCGCAACTCTGCACAGATGCGCATACTGGACCGCCAGTTGCCCACACTGATGTCCAACAGCCGTCCCGGCAACCGCATGCCCATCGGTCTGATGTCCGTGGTGGACAACTTCCCCTACCAGGTTCTGCGCGACTATTACCACAAGTGGTACCGCCCCGACCTGCAGGCCATCATCGTGGTGGGCGACATCGACGTGGACCGCACCGAGGCAAAGATAAAGGAGATGTTCTCTCCCATCGCCATGCCCGAGAATCCTGCCGAACGCATCTACTACGGCGTGGACGACAACGAGCAGCCCATCGTGGTTACCGACCACGACCCCGAGCAGTCCATGACCATCGTGTCCCTGATGCAGAAGCACCAGCCCCTGTGGCCGGAGGACCAGAAGAACACCGCAGAGTACCTGCGCCACAAGGCCGTCAAGTCCATGGTTACTGGCATGTTCGCCTCACGCATGCAGGACATCCTTCAAAAGCCCGAGACTCCGTACCTGATGGCTTCCTTCGATGAGGGCATGTTCCTCCTGTCCAAGGTGGCAAAGTGCACCGAGTCCTACATCGTACCCAAGGAGGGACAGATATACCCGGCCATCACATCTGCCGTGAAGGAGATGTGCACCATTCTGGACCATGGTTTCCTGCAGAGCGAACTGGACCGCCGCCGTGCCTCCTTCCTCTCTTCCATAGACCTCCAGTACCAGAACCGCAACAAGCGCGAGAACTCTGCCTTCATACAGGATTGCCTGGACAACTTCCTTGAGAACGAACCCCTTGTTTCCATCGAGGACGAGGTGAATGCCTACAAGCAGATTTTGCCCACCGTCACCCTGGACGAGGTGAACGCCCTGTATGCCAAGATGTTCACCCGCGACCAGAAGAACCTCGTTGTCCTGGTCATGAACCCCGAGAAGGAAGGCTACACCCAGCCCACGGCCGACAGCCTCCTCATTGCCGTGAAGGCAGGTATGGATGCCAAGACCATAGCCTTTGTGGACGAGACCGCCAGCGGTGCCTTGGTCAAGGACCTGCCCGCTCCCGGCACTATCGTGAAGAGCAAGGCCGGACGCTATGGCAGCAAGGAACTGACCCTGTCCAACGGTGTCCGCGTGATAATGCTTCCCACCACCCACAACGACAACGAGATTCTCATGCAGGCATACAGCCCTGGCGGTACCAACCGTTATGGTGCCGAGGACTACATCACATTGGAGGCTGCCGAGGAGTTGTGCTCTGTATCTAAACTTGGCGGCTACAAGCAGACCGACATCCGCAAGATGCTTGCCGGCAAGCAGGCTCAGGCAAGCGGTAGCATGGGTTCGCAGAACGAATACATCTCTGGCGGTTCTTCACGTCAGGATTTGGAAACCATGATGCAGCTGGTATATCTGCACTTCCAACCTCTCCAGCCCGATATGGATGCCGCACAGAATATGATGGTGCAGTACTACACCATGCTTCAGGGCAAGGAGAGCAATCCTCTTTCATGGTATGCCGACAGCGTTTCATCTACCCTCTATGGCAGCCATCCGCGCAATATTGTCATGAAGAAGGAACTTCTGCCTGCAATCAACTATGGCCGTGCCCTGGAGATTTGGGCCGACCGCTTTGCCGATGCATCCGATTTTACCTTCTTCTTCGTGGGAACCTTCAACGAGGATACCCTGTCCAAGTACTGCTGCCAGTATCTGGCCACTCTGCCCACCGTGAAGCGCAACGACAAGCCCGTCTATACCGACCTTGTTATCCGCAAGGGCAATATCCAGAACATCTACAAGGCAAAGATGGAGCAGCCCCAGGCAATGGCATCTCTGATATTGCATGCTCCTGCCAAGAAGAGGAACCTGAAGGACGAGATTGTCATGAGCATCCTGGGACAGGTCATGCAGATGAACTACACCAAGACCATCCGCGAGGACCTTGGCGCCTCCTACGGCGTGGGTGCAAGCGGAAGACATTTTGATGGCAACGACGGCAAGTGGAACTATATGTTCTCCGTTCAGGGCAACGTTAAGCCCGAGATGTACGACACCTGTCTGACCGTTATGCGCGAGGAACTCCGCAAGGTTGCCGACAATGGTATCCCTGCCGAGTACATGCAGCGCGTGAAGGAATACATGCGCAAGACCTATCAGGAGCGCCAGAACAAGAACGGCGCATGGCTCTCATACCTGCAGAGTTACTATCGCTACGGCATAGACGCACAGAAGGACTACCTCCCCACCCTGGAGAAAGTTACCCAGAAGGACATCATGCGTGCTGCCAAGGCACTGGTGGACAGCAAGAACGAGGTTACCGTGGTTATCCTGCCCGAGGAGAAATAAGTTAATCATAAAGCCCCCTCCCCTTAGGGATGTTGCCCGAAGGGCGGAGGGACTGTTTCTATGAACGATCAATATTAATGCATAAGGTTTGAATACACCTTATATATAATAATAGTAATCAATATGGAATACAACAATTATTACGACAAAGGCCAGACACTGGCTCAGAGCAGTGTCTTCGCCGTGCTTATGCGCAATGTTTATACATGGATGGCTTGTGGCTTGGCCATGACCGCCCTTACCGCCATGATAGTGGGACGCAACGAGAACTGGGTATATACCATTGCCACCAGTGGCATGTATTGGGGATTGCTCATTGCCGAAGTGGTGCTGGTTATCTTCCTCTCTGCCCGTATCCACAAGATGTCCTTTGCCACGGCAGGACTGATGTTTGCCGCCTATGCAATACTGAACGGCGTTAACATGTCCTTCATAATGCTTGTCTATACGGCAGAGAGCATAGCCCAGGCATTCTTCGTTACGGCAGGCACCTTCGGCGGCATGTCTCTGGTGGGTTATTTCACCAAGAAAGACCTGTCGGTCATGGGACGTACCCTGATGATGGCGCTCATCGGCCTTATCATTGCCACCGTGGTAAACATCTTTTGGCAGAACAGCATGATGGCGTCCATACTGAACTATGCCGGTGTCATCATCTTCGTCGGCCTTACCGCCTACGACACCCAGAAGATAAAGGTAATGTTCCAGCAAGTCCAGCACGCAGGCATCAACGACGAAACCAACAAACTGGCCCTTATGGGAAGTCTGACGCTGTACCTGGACTTCATCAACCTCTTCCTCTACATCCTGCGCCTCTTCGGCAACAGGAAGTAAGAATCTGGGATAATTGAAACAAAGGAGATATGCTCTGTCGTGGGCATATCTCCTTTGTATGTTAGGGGGTGGTTCCTGTTAAAATCGTGTCTATGTAGTGCAGGGAATATTATATTGCACTGCAAGGGTAAGAGTCTTATATCCAATGCCTTGTATTTACATATTCTATGTACCGTGATGTAAATGTGTTTACATCACGGTGTAAAACTATTTACATGGCGATGTAAAAGTATTTACATGCCGAAGTAAATCTATTTACACTGCGATGTAAATTATGTGGCAAGATGCGGTGTCTTTGGGCAGTCCGGTGTAATGAAGTCCACTACAATGCAGGGTACTGCGGATTGCTGCTCTCCTTGATGGCAATGCACTCCATTTCTATAAGCCATGTGGGGCGGCATACGGGAGCCAGGGTGATGACCGTGGGAATACCTGGGAAACGCTCCTTGAACATGTCGCGTACAAGCGCATAGTCGGCTATGTCGCGCAGGTAGACGATAATCTGTGCGCAGTGCTCCATGGTCATGCCTGCCTCTTCCAGCAGTTTCTCCACGTTCTCCCACATGCGCAGGGTCTGCTTGCGTATGTCTCCCACGTGCACCACCTCGCCCTGGTTGTCTATGCTTGCCGTGCCGGAGATGTAGGCATGGTCGCGGTCGCCGTACTGCATCAGTGTGCCGCGCTCAAAGGTCACGCCATAGTCGCTGGTACGGTTCAGGTGGGTGGGGGCATAGAGATAGCGCTGCTGCTTGGGTTGGAAACCGGTCACGGCATACGCCCCTAATTGTACCAGCGCCTTAGGATCGGAGGGATTGCCGCCGATGCCTGTGGAGGAGATATAGTGTGTGTCTGCCGTCAGGCCTATGTAGTTGAAATAGTTGCGTCGTGCCACCACAAGTCCGTGGTATTGTGTGTCCACGTCGCGCACGAAGAACCATGTGCGTATGCAGTTGTTGGCAATGGAGGCCTGGTGCGATGCAAGCGCCTGTTCGTATTGCCCGAGCAGGGTCTGTGTCTGCTGGTGGCTGTCGCCCTGGCTATCCATCAGTCCCATGGTCCAGATGTGGCGGTAGCCGTTGTGGCTCACTACCGTGGAACCGGCCTGGTCGGCAAGGTATTCCATCTCCATGCCCTGCTGCATGTATATCCACAGAGCCACCTTGCTCCCGTCCAAAGGAGGCTGTTGTATGTAACTTATGGTACAGTGGGAACCGTTCTCCTGCATAAGAGGTTGCTGGTTGGTGCTGTCGGAAAGGAAGTAGCGCTTGAACACGCTCTGCGCCCCTTCCAGTTCGGGCATTTCCGCCAGTATGGTTTCGGCCTGGCGTATGCGCCTGTACTGCTCCTGGAACATCTCTCCGCGTGGTTCCACATGCAGGATGGCATGCCATTCCTTGGTGCCGCTGCCTGTGGAAAAGGATGATATTTCAATCTCTACGCCCAGTTCCTTGATACTTGTTTGTAGGTATTTCATGTCGCAAAGGTACAAAAAAATGAATAACGAAGCATGTGCGGTGCGGAATTATTTATAACTTTGCGCAAGAAATACACAAACATAGTTACCGGCCAGCCGTGCCTTTGATATAATACAGTTATGACCGACAAGTACAGAGCATCCGACCCCATGAGTGAACTGATAAGCGACGATTACCGCATGCTGCAGGTGATCAGCCGTTTCGGACTGACATTCGGCTTTGGCGATGCCAGCATACAGACCGTGTGCAGGGAGTGTGGTGTGGATGTGCCCACGTTCCTGGCAGTCGTGAACTTCATCAGGGGTGGCGACCACGTGAAGGTCAGCGAACTGGTGGATGACGTGGACGTAAACGCCCTGATGGAGTACCTGAAGAAGTCGCACTCCTATTTCGTGGACTTCCGCCTGCCGGCCATAAAGCGCAAGTTGCTTGAGGCCATAGGGGTGTCCAGCAACCAGATTGCCGTGCTGATACTCAAGTTCTATGACGAGTATGCCGCCGAGGTGTCGCGCCACATGGACTATGAGAACCACCACGCGCACCCCTATGTGGAGCAGTTGCTGGCAGGACGCCTGCCCGACTCGGAGCATGGGTTCCATATCCTCAGCCACCGCCATCAGGACAACCACAGCAGTATCGAGAAGAGTTCGTCGGAACTGAAGAACATCCTCATCAAGTACTATCCTGCCAAGAGTAATGTGCAGTTGCTCAACGAGGTGCTGATGGACATCTACATGATGGAGGAGGACATGCTCAGCCATTGCCGTCTGGAGGACCACCTCTTTGCCGAGTGCGTGCACCGTCTGGAGGACGAGGTGCGCCTGCGGGGGACTCAGCAGGCCGATGAAGAGGCGGTTGCCACTCCCCGTGCCGAATCTGCCGACAGCCTTTCCGACCGTGAGAAGGAAGTTATAGTGGAAGTGGTGAAGGGCCTTTCCAACAAGGAGATTGCCGAGAACATGTTCATCTCCGTGAATACCGTCATGACCCACCGGCGCAACATATCCAAGAAACTGAATATCCACTCTCCTGCCGGCCTGACCATATACGCCATAGTGAACGGCCTGGTGAAACTGGACGAGATAAAGTTGTAGACGTCGCAATATGGCAAAAGCGCCGTGTCTTGGTTTGGACACGGCGCTTTTGCTATGTTTCCGGGACTTGCTTTACCCCATTGGGTTTACAGTCCCAGTTCCTTGATGATGTTCTTGCCTCCGCCCCAGCGGTCGATTACCCACAGGACGAAGCGTATGTCCACACCAATGCAGCGCTGCAGTGTGGGGTCGAAACTGATGTCACCAGCCATGGCCTCCCAGTTGCCGTCGAAAGCAAGGCCGATGACATGGCCGTTGCCGTCGAACATGGGCGAACCGCTGTTGCCGCCGGTGATGTCGTTGTTGCTCAGGAAGCAGAGGTGCATCTGCTTGGTCTTCTTGTCGGCATACTTGCCGAACTTGCCCTTCTTGAGCAGTTTCACTATGTCGGCCTCCAGTTCATAGTCCTCTATCTCCTCCTGCTTGGCAGCCTTGTCCAGAAGGCTCTGGCTGTTGGTGAAGTAGTTGTAGTGCGTGCCGTTGGCGGTGTAGTCCTGTATGAAGCCGTAGGAGAGGCGCATGGTCATGTTGGCGTCGGAATAGTGTGCCTCGTCCATCTCCATGTCCAAGAGGGCCTGGGTGAGCAGGCGCTCGTTGTGGTCGATGACAGGCAGGGTGTTTCTGATGGAAGCCAGAAGACCGTAGTATGTGTCGATGATGTCATCGGCATACTGCATGGCGATGTCCGTCTCGCGCAGGGTGCTGTCGGCTATCACCTTTGCCACGCAGGTGGTGTCCAGCAGGAAGGTCTTGGCAAAGACATCCTTGGCATAGGCCTTGGTGTCGCCGCCATAGAGGCTGTCTATCAGTTGGTAGAAGTCGGGCAGGAACTCACCCTTGGACCATGTGCGGTAGTCCTGGAGGAGTACGCCCATGGTTTCCTCGTCCACGCTGGGTTCGTAGTCCTTATAGAAAGCCTTCAGGTTGTCCACGCACAGGGCAGCATCCTCGGCGGTGGCATCAAAGGGCATGCGTGACAGGCGGCTGGCAACGTTGCGCAGTTCTATGCCACGGAAGAACACCTCGGTGTAGTAGGTCAGCAGGGCCATCTTCTCCTTGCGCTGGGTATAGGCCTTCTCCAGTTCGGACAGGACGGAACCGTAGCGTGCCTTGCGCGCCTCGTCCTTGGCATACCAGTTGCGTATGTTCTGCTCTGTCTTCTTCTTCTGTCCCACGATGTCCAGGTCCTTCACTGCCTTGTTCATGCCTATGGAGTTCTTCCAGTAGTTGCTGCTGCTTGCCCACTTGCTGGAGTACTTGATGGCAATGGCACGGTCCTCGTCCATCCAGTGCTTCCATACGTTCTGCTTGGCGGTACGCACGTCGATGACGGCCTGGTTGGTGGCCTCGGTGCGCTCCACGATGCCCCATGAAGAGAGGTAACGGTCGGTGCTGCCGGGATAACCGATGGTCATGCAATAGTCGCCGGGGGCATAGCCCTTGATGGAAACGGGTGCATAGCCCGGAGTCTTCAGTGGCACGTTGTCCTCGCTGTACTCGGCAGGAGTGCCGTCGGGCTTGGCATAGATGCGGAACATGGAGAAGTCGCATGTCTGGCGGGGCCACATCCAGTTGTCGGTGTCGCCACCGAACTTGCCCAGGGTCTCCGTGGCGGTGAACACCAGGCGGATGTCGTTGTAAACCTTGTAGAAGTTGGCATAGAAGGCATTGCCTCCATAGTACGATGCCACACGGCACTCCATGTCGGGGTTCAGATTGTTCAACGTGTCCTCCAGAGCCATGCAGATGCTATCCGTGTAGTAGGCCTCCACCTGGGCAGAATCCATCTTTGGGGCCTTCTCCTTGTAGAGGCGTGCCAGTTCGGCATTGACCTGCTCGGTGCAGTCCTCCACCTTTTGCAGGAAACGCACATAAAGGCCATGGGCAGGACGCTCCTGTTCGCGCTTTTTGGCAACGAAACCGTTCTTCAGTATGTCGTCCTCGGGAGTGGACAGGGCCTGGATGGCACCATAACCGCAATGGTGGTTGGTGAAGAACAGACCTTCGGGAGACACCACAACGCCGGAGCAGAAGTCGCCCAGATTGATAACAGCATCCTTTAGGCTGCGGCCGTTGGGATTGTACAGTTCCTCGGGAGTGAGGGTAAGGCCGAGAGACTTCATCGTCTCTGCCGTCTTGGGGTTGATGTGAGAGAGCATCCACATGCCCTCGTCGGCCCTCGCCATGAGCGAGCACATCACTGCCGTAAGTGTAACAAATAGTTTACGCATACCTTAATTTATATATTATATGTCCTTTTTCTTTAGCGGATGCAAAGGTACGATTAAGCGAGCATAATACCAAATTTATTTGAGCATTATCGAGCGCGAGTACCTTCGAGGTCTTTAAGGTCCTTAAGGTCTCTAAGGTCCTTAGGTCCTTAGGGACTTTATGGTCGATAATTCCGGGCGTGTAGCACGGGATTTCATATTTTATTGCTATCTTTGCCTACGCATAATATACATTATCATTCATTCAATGGGCAGAAACAAATTCTCACAACGCGAGATAGAAATAATAGGCAAGTTGTTGCGCCGAAAGATGGCCGGCACGCGCTTCCAGCAGAAGATGGTACGCCACACACTGCGCACGACATTCGAGTTCAACATTGCCGACTTCAACATACAGGGCAAGGCCTTCGGACCCGAAGACCTCGACGAATGTGTACGCCGTGGCCGCATACAGATTCTGGACGACGCCACCATCGAGGCCATGAAGCAACGCCATGCCGAAAAGCGCCAGCGCGACGAAGCACTGCGTCAGGCCGAGGCCGTGGCAAGCGGTGATGCCGTGGACTGGCAGGAAGTACAAAGGCAATGGGACGAGTACTACAAGAACAATCCCGAGGAGAAACCAGGCCTCTGAGAACCAATAACCATGCTATAGATGCTATAGATTCTATAAAATAGTCCACTCACATGATAAGCATAAACAACGACACCTGCATCCGATGCGGCAAATGCCAAAGGGTTTGCCCAGCGTTCATACCTGTCATAGAAAAGGATGAACAGCCCGTGCTCCGCCATCCCGAAGTGTGCATAGGATGCGGACATTGTGTGGACGTCTGTCCCACCGGGGCATATACCCACACCGACTTTCCTGCGGAGTCAATAAATGAAATCAAGAGGGACATCCTGCCCAGTGCAGAGAGTCTGATGGAACTGATACGCTCACGCCGCAGTAACCGTACCATCACCGCCACTCCCATTCCCCAGAGGTCTTTGGATATGATTTTGGAAGCCGCGCGATATGCCCCCACGGCACAGAACAGCCGTCAGGTGCACTTGCACCTTATCACCGACGACGAGGGCCTGTTAAAAGTGGAGGCGGCAACGATAAACTTCTTCATGCGCCTGGCACGCTTCATGCTATTCCCTCCCGTGAAACTTGTAATGCGCCCGTTCCTGCGCAAACTCTACGACGAGGTTCCTGCCCTGTTGGCCATGAACGAGCAGTTCAAGCAGGGGCAACGCCCTTGCATCTGCAACTGTACTGCCCTGCTCATACTTTCCGCTCCCAAAGGCTACTCCTTCGGTTCGCAGGACAGTAATCTTGCGTACCAGAATGCCTCGCTTATGGCAGAGTCCCTCGGTGTGAGCCAGATTTACATGGGCTTCGTGCAGACGGCCATGTTCATGATGGGATGCAAACGGGCGGCAAAGGTACTGGGTATCCCTAAGGACCACAAGGCATTTGCCATAATGGGCTTGGGTATGCCGGCATTCAGGTATGCCAAGTACACCAAGCGATAGGCGATTTGATGTACAAGGGCAGCAAAAAGACACCCCCATTGCGCTTTTATGTCCTTTTCCTTGGAACTTATAGGATTAAACGCTAACTTTGGCGCATCATATTTATAGAATAATGTAGATAATAACTAAAATACATAATAGCATGAAAAAGACTTTTCTACTTTCATTTCTGCTTACCCTGATGGGCACACTCTCGGTATGGGCACAGTTCAATCCGGAGACGGATGAGATGTATGCACTTAGAGAAAGCACCACAGGATTGTTTCTCGACATTCAAACCAAGGGCATAAACGAACCCAATGCCAATGCGACAACAGACAACATAAGTCTTAATGCCAAGCCTTGTATTATATATTTTGAGGCAGGTAGCGAAGGCAAGTGGAAAATGAAGAATGTGAACGGCGAGTATGTCGGTGTAGGAGACCGCCCCTGGAATGCCGTAATTGGAAGAACCCATGAATGGACTATTGCAGAGGACGGAGGTTATGTAACTATTGCACGTGAGGCAGGTAAGTATGTCAGTATGGATTCTCCTGCATCCGGACAACCTCTCTATTGCGACAAGGGAACAGGTCTTAAGTTCTCTCTCCTGAAGTTGTCTGATAAGGCCATTGATTGTCCAACACCTGCAACGGTTAAAGACGACAAGTGCTACTTTGTTTCCGACAAGATATGGTTTGCAGAACCTTGCAACAAACTGCGATTTACGCTGACTGAGTCCGGTGCCTTCTATAAAGGCGGTGCCAAGCGTATGAGTTTTGATTCATTTGAACTATATGATGCAAATGGAGCCAAGGTGGCATTGGAAGCAGGTTTCTTTACCGGCAACAATGCAGGAAAGGAGTTCGGCAATATGCTTGATGGCAACAATGGTACTTATTGTGCCGGTACATGGACGGATGGTACAGAGGACGACTACTTTGAGATAACCCTTCCTGAAGACATAGACCTCGGCGGCGCAATCTCTTTCTCCTTTGTTACGGAGAACACCACCATGAATGCAAAGGCGTTCCGCATAGAGATGCTATATGAGGCAAAGAATGATGTTATATATACATTTGCCGTTAACGCACCAGAAGGCCATAATCCCACAATAACCTACAACGGTGAAAACGTTTCTGCCGAAACCACATTCACTAAGGGTGAATTTGATATAGACCTCTTCTCGGCCTCAGAGATTAGCGGCTACACATGGAGCATCGTTGTGGACGAGGAGAATGCCACCATCACTCTGCTTTATACCAAGGTAGAGGTTACAGAGAACCCTGCCGCCGTAGTGGCTCTCGTCGGTCGTATCGGTGGTGCAGGCGTTGCCGATAGGTTCAAGTTCGTGCTTGACCCGTCCTTGAACTCCAAGCAAGAAGCATTTGTTCTCGGCAGCGAGGATGGCAAGATTCTCGTCAAGGGTACTACCATCAGCGCTATCACTACAGGTTTGGGTTGGTACCTGAACCATATCGCACACATCAACATAGCATGGAACTCGCTCAACGAGAAGACCGTGGCTGTGAAGAATGAAAATGCGCCTTACGCAGACCTCAGCAACCTGCCCCTGCCCACAGCAGAGGAGACTCATGTCAGCGATGCAAAGTACCGCTACTACCTGAACACCTGTACCTTTGGTTACTCCATGACCTCATGGACCTGGACTCGCTGGCAGCAGGAGATTGACTGGATGGCCCTGCATGGTATCAATATGCCTCTCCAACTGGTCGGCCTTGAAGAAGTGTGGCGCAAGTTCCTGACTATGGAAGAAGGTGGCAAGCGTAAGTACGGTTATGATGACGCGTCTGCCAAGGCCTTCGTTGCAGGTCCTGCCTTTATTGCCTGGTGGGCAATGAACAACCTTGAGGGTTGGGGTGGCACAGGCTCCGGAACAAAGAGCGGTGGCACCTGGGCCGGTGCCGGTGGCGTGCAGGACGATGCCTGGTATGTGCGCCAGACAGAACTTGCAGGTAAGATAGTGGAGGCGCAGCGTGCCCTCGGCATGCAACCCGTATTGCCCGGTTGGTCGGGTATGGTACCCACCAACTTTAAATCGAAGTCGGGCTATGCTACCCGTGGCAATGGCGGCAACTGGGCAGGCGACTTCGTGCGTCCGCTCCTGCTTAGTGTAAGCAATGCCGATTATGCAGATATTGCAGCCGACTACTATGCATGCTTGAAGGAGGTAATGGGCGAAAGCCAGTACTACTCTATGGACCCCTTCCACGAAGGTGGCGGTGCCGGCACTATGGAGGACTATGAAGCCCTTTATGCCGCCATGGAAGCGGCAAAGCCCGGTTCGCAATGGGTTATCCAACAGTGGCAGTGGAGCCCAACCCAGAAGTACTCTTTGACTGCTGTGCCTGCAGGACGCCTTGTTGTTCTCGATCTATTCTCGGACGGTTCGCCCGCATTTGACAATTACAACGGATATGCACCTCAGGATGCAGTATTCTGCGCCATCCCCAACTTTGGCGGCCGCTCAGGTCTGATGGGACGTTTGCAGAACGTGACCGACAACTACTTCAAGTTCAAAGAAAAGTATGCAAGCATCAAGGGTATAGGCGCTGCTCCCGAGGCCATCGAGCAGACTCCTGTCACTTACGACCTTATCTTCCAACTCCCCTGGATGAATGGCGTGAAACCCGATGTGGCAACGTGGGTGGACAACTATGCCGTTGCCCGCTATGGCCAGGACAATGCCGTGGTGAAGGAGGCATGGAGCCTGCTCCGCCAAGGCCCGCTCAACTATGGTGCCGATGGTATCCAAGGACCAGTGGAGGATGTCTGGGCCGCACGTCCCAACCTTGACGCTAACCCTGCCAGTGCATGGGGTAAGACAATCAACCATGCCGGTGGTATCTACACCAGGGCACGCCGTCAGATGCTCATTGACGCGACAGACAAACTGCTCAGCCAGCATGAGGCTCTCGGTTTGGCAGATGGCTCTGTCTACGAGAGCAACTACAACTACGACCTCGTTGAATTCATCGGTGCAGTGATGGCCGACTATGCCTATGACCTGCTTCTTGGTATCAAGGAGGCAAGGAATGCTGGTAATACAGCCCTCTACGAGTCCCGCCGCGATACTTTCCTCCAGCTCATCTTGGACATGGATGCCTTCAAGGGCACTAACCTCAACTTCCGTCTCGGCAAGTGGACACAGGAGGCACGCGATGCGGCAGGAGAAGTCAAGGGCGCCACTACGGCTACTCCTGACTGGTATGAGTTCAACAATGCCCGTACCATAGTATCAACATGGTCTTCTCCCGGCACTAACCTGAACGATTATTCCTACCGTTCTTGGCAGGGACTCCTAAAAGACCTGTATTATCCCCGATGGAAGCACTACTTCGATAATAACTGCACAACGGCAGAGTATAAGTTCTTCGAATGGAACTGGGCACATGGTATGAAACATTCTGTCGGTCAGACTGCCGTCAGCAAAGAACCGCTTGCCAAGGGTGAGGCCGGTCATACAGACAGTTACACGCGTGAACCTGAAGGCAATACCATAGAGAAGGCTAAGGATATACTCGACAAGTATATCATCCCCGTGAACAACGGTGCCTACTATGCATACCGCTATCTCACCAATGACCTCACTGCAAAAGTGACCATCATCGCCAACAAAAATGTGGCAATTGACCTTAGCGAGTATTTTGGCGAACTTACAGGTGCCACTGTAGCCGGTGACTTTATCGAGAATGGTACCGACTTCAATAACGTCACCATCAAGGACGAGACTGCCGATGGCGCTCATACGGGTACCATCACCTTGACCGACGGTACGGTGCTTACCTTTGCCGTGATAGTGAATCCTGCATACTATGGTGTATATAACATTACATATAAGGACGGGGACTCAGATGCTTCAGTCTTTGTAGGATACAATGAAGACAAGGACAACAGCAACAATGTGGGTTATAAGTTGATTGCAGAAGGCACCTATACCGCCGATGCCCTTGCCGACAAGATGTTTACCATTGTACCTAAGGGCGCTGGTTATTCAATCTCCGCACAGGGCAAATTCTTGAAGTCACCCACGCTTGGCGCTTGGAACCACATAATGTTCTCCGACAATGCAGGTGAGGCCGGTGTATACCTTATCGAGGAGACGGGAATGGATACCGGCATTTTCAAGATGCGTGGCACCGGTAGCGGTATCAACTACGTCAATGACTATGACAAACTTGTCTTCGGCAATGACAAATCCGACAAGGAGAACCTTGCTACCTTTTCCTTTAGCGAGGTTGTGTCTTATCCCTTCACCGTTACAGAAGCAGGTCTTGCTACTCTCTGTCTTCCTTTCAATGTGATGTTGCCAGAAGGCATGACTGCTTACGACATGGCATTGGCAAATGTTAACGAAGGCTCGGAAGGTGTGTACACTTGCTCCATGCAGTCCATTGCCGCTTCCGGCAATACATTGAAGGCGGGTACTCCTGTAATAGTAAAGGCAGAGCCCGGTGACTACACCCTTAGAATCACCATGTCCGACAAATGGGCAATAGAATCTCTGCCTGGTTCATTGCTCCGCGGTAACTTCGTGAAGCAGGAATTGCCCCAAGGCCAGGGCAATGACCCCAAAAAATTCATCCTTGCTGATGGGGATTACGGTGTGGGGTTCTACCGCATGCAGGACAGCGGAACCATGGACGCCAACAAGTGCTGGGTGGAATGGACAACACTGGCAGGTCAGGCAGAGGCACACGCTTTCGTGTTATCTTTCAACGACGAAACGGGTATTGGCGATGTGATTTCCAGTGGCCAGCCAGAGGACAGCGCATCACACCTTATATATAATATGGCAGGCCAGCGTCTGTATGCTCCGCAAAAGGGACTGAACATCATAGGCAGCAGGAAGGTGGTCGTTGATTAACTTCAAATGGTAAGAAAGTTCCATCTTATATAAATACATCACCATGATTGAACGTCATTCCCACCACGCACAACGTATAGCCGACTATCTGAATGCCGTGCCTTTCGTTGTGGATCCGCAGGATATATATACTACCGACAGACTGTATGCTGGACTTGTTCCTGAACGTCCTGAAACCTTCCCCCAATGCTACGACCAAAGGGTCTACAATCACTTTCTGGCGCAAGGCAAGGTGACAGACAACCCTCTTGAATCATTGGCACGCAACCTGCATGACTTCTGTATCATGCAGAGCACAAAGCGTCTGCTTGCTGAGTACGACAAGTGCAAGGTGGTGGCAGTGATGGGAGGCAATGCCATGAGACGTGATGACGCTTCATACGAAAAGATAGCACGCATCAGCAAGACCCTCACCGAACAAGACACACTTATGGTCTCCGGAGGCGGAAGCGGTGCTATGGAGGCAACAGGTTTCGGTGCATGGATGGCGGGACGTGCTGAAGATGAGTTCCTTGAAGCGCTCTCCAGACTGAAAGCCGTACCAATACAGGAGGATGCTGGTTACCTGCAGGTATCGTTCGGCATCATCAAGGATTATCCACAGACAACCTATAGGAACCTTAGCATACCAACATGGCTTTATGGTCACGAATGGACTTCACCTTTTGCCACGCACATTGCCAAACTTTTTGAGAACAGTGTCCGTGAAGACACACTTCTTACCATAGCCTACGGCGGTATCATTTATGCTCCTGGACGTGCCGGCACCATACAGGAGGTCTTTCAGGAGGCGGTACAGAACCACTACCTCACTTTCGGTTTTGCCAGTCCCATGGTTTTCCTGGACACGGAGTTCTGGACGAAGACAACGCCGTTCTATCCTCTTCTTGTGGATCTTATGGACAAAGGCATTTACAAGAACCTGCTTCTATCGCTGACTGACGAACCGGAGGAGGTGGTTGAGACAATAACCCTTTTTCAGAAGACCTGCCAAGACATACTCTGACATATAAATGGAGTAGTTTAGGGTTCGTTTAATGCAAACCCAAGGCCTTTACCTTAATCGGGTAGAGACCTTTGATTGTGTAATTATGCGCTGCTTGAACTGCCATTACTATATGACTGCGTTAAGCCCAAATCGGACATTAGGCTGTTATACAACCATCTATTTCTCATCTGTCTTGTCGCTTCTCGGTTACAAAGTAACCCATTGCACTCTCAAAGCAACAAACCAACTGTTCAAAAATATTGGTGTCCGGTAAAAAAACTTATTCTACTGAGATTTCCATGGTGGAAGATATGGCGCCAGAGGTGGCCGTCACCCTTATCTTCCCGGACTGAGCAGAAGACTGCACCACCAGTACCAGTTGGCCGTGGAACAACAGCATCTCCGAACCGAGGAAGGATTCCAGCGAGGTGGGGTCGCCGTTGCACAGGCCGCGCAATGTGCCTGCACCGCTGACATCAAAGGAAACCTTGTCCGACGCATCTGGGCATAGAGTGCCCTTTGAATCCCGCATGCTTACGGTGATGAAGGCAAGGTCGTCTCCTCCTGCCTTTATAACACTACGGTCGGCCTCCAGTTTCAGCGTTGTCGGGGCATCTGCCGTGTGCATTGTCTTCTCCATGGCCGGACGACCCTCTGCATCGTAGGCCACCACACGCAGTTCGCCAGGTTCATACTTCACGGCATCCCATATCAGACGGTAACGGCGGAGCAGGCCTTTTGTCTCTACAAGTTTTTTTGTCTGCTCGGCAGTACCGGAGGGGATGGTATAGGGCTGTTTCTTCTGTCGTCCAAGGCTACGGCCGTTCAAGAACAGTTCTGCCTCGGGAAAGTCCGTGTAGACCATCACGGGGACTTCATCGCCTCGCTTCCAGTTCCAGTGAGGAAGGATGTGCAAGGTATGGTCCTTTCGGTTCCACTGCGAGCGGTAGAGATAATACCTGTCCTTGGGTAGGCCTGCCAGGTCGCAGATGCCGAAATAACTGCTACGGCTGGGCCAATACTCGTCGTAGGGGGTAGGTTCGCCAAGGTAGTCAAAGCCCGTCCACACGAACTGTCCCATGGTCCACGGGCGGTCGTCCATCATTATGAAGTCTGCCTCAGGCAGGTTGCTCCAATAGCAGAAGTCCGTATCGTAGGAAGAACACTGGCCTTCCAAGGGGAAACCGCCTGATGTCACCGCCTTTGCCTCACGAGGAGAGGAGCAGGATATGTCGTACACTCCACGGGAAGAAACGGTACTGGCACTCTCGCTGCCAAGCAGTACCTTCTGGGGCAACTGGGATATGCTCTGGTAAAACTTATGCACACGATAGTTGAAACCAGCCACGTCCATCACCTGTGCAAAACCGCTCTGCAAGGAAGCCTCGGCCTTGTCCATACCCTGCGTAACCGGACGTGTGGGATCCAAACGGTGGCAGATGTCCTGAAGCCAACGGCTCAACTGACGTCCCTGCACGCTCCATTGCTCCGGAATCTCGTTGCCGATGCTCCACATCACTATGCGCTTCGGAAGAAAGCGTAAGCCACACCGGACGGTAAAGGCCACCGCCCGGATACCATCGGCTGCTCTCCTCCACGTTGTTCAGAGCCACCTCTATCGTATTGCGCTGACCAGCCTTGAGGTATGGCGTTGCATCTATCTGGAAAGCATTATAGCCATACACCCAGCGTCCTGCCTCCTGTCCGTTTATGTAGACAACAGGTTCTGCCATAGCCCCGTCAAAATTGAGCATGGCATGCCCATAACCCTCCGGAACTACAGGTTCGGTACGGTAGAAACCTTTGCCTATCCATGGCAGACCGCCAGAACGTCCGCTTTTCTCCGTGGCAACCTTCTCGCCGTTCTGCTCTATGGCCACAAACTGAAGGTCCCACTTCCTGTCGAACGGACCTCCTATGGCCCAGTCATGCGGAATACGTACGGAATGCCATGTCTGCCTGTCGCGCGAGAACTGCCAATCGCGGATGTCCAGAACTGTGCGCTGGGCATGGGCCTGGGCCTGGGCAAACAGGCAAAGGCATAGCCACATAATCAGAGAACGGAACTTCATCAACATAACGGTTCAGGATATTGTTACTTTTCTTTACACAGGAACTTCTCATTGCCACGGATATAGGCGCCGTGTTCGGGTACGGCATACAGGCGCCGCCCACCCATGTCGTAAATCTTATCGGCACTGCATGCACCCGACGGCTTAATGTCCTTCACACCGGTAGTAGGGGCAAAAGCCTTGAAGGCATCAAGGGCTTCCCTGGAATTAAGGGCATGGGGACTGTTGCCGTTGGTCCACAGTCCGCGGTTGAGCCAACCGTTCTGCACCACGGCATTCTTGCCGTTGCCGCACTCTTCAGGAAACCAATAGTACAGAGCCTTTACGTCAAGGGCATTCAAAGTTTTCACCAGATCATGCAGGAACATGGCCTGGCCCTCCTTGGTAAACTCCCAGTCCTTGCACACGGCATCCAACGGTCCCCACTGGTAATTGTAGGCAGTTTCCACAAGGTGGATGTCCTTTCCAGGCAGGGCTTGTCTCAGTGTCTTTACCGTTGAGGACAAAGTATTGAGGTTGCCATGCCAGAAGGGGTAATAACTCAATCCAATGATGTCGTAATCAGTGAAACTGGCCTTGGCAACCCACTCATAGAAATTCCTTGCCCACTCGGGTTCGCCACTTCGTTCTATATGCAGGATAATACGTGCTTCTTTGGCATCAGAGGCACGGACACCCTCTGCCGCAGCACCGAGCAAGGATGCCAGACGCACAATCTGCGCCTCCTGCTTCTCGTATGAGAACCATTGCGGATCCAGATAGATGACGTGCCTGCTCTTGTCCTTGGCGGAGAGGTTGTCCCACAACATACCGTAACTGACCTCGTTGCCTATCTGCACATAGTCGGGCGTGGCTCCGGCCGCAACCAGGGCATCTATGCTCTCTGTTGTATAGGCACGCACCTTGTCTGCCAAGGCATTGGTGGCGGTATTCTTGTCCATGTTCCAGGACTGCGGTATCCATTGCTGGGCAGGGTCTGTCCATGTGTCGCTGTAGAACATGTCCAGCAGGAACAGCATTCCGGCCTCCTTTATGCGTCGGCCCAGTTGCTTCACATACTCCAAGTCCTGGCACGTACCAGGGTCGCTGTCCTGTGTCGGGTCAACCATCAGCCTTACACGTGCAGCGGTCCAACCTGCCTCATCGTGCAGGAACATTATCAGGTCGGGGATAACATTGCCATCGGCATCCAGCCACTGGTCTCCGGCCTGCTCGTATGCAGGTATCAGCGATATGTCACCACCTACCACACGGTCCTCGGCACTGCAAATAAAAGGTATGCAGCACAGCGCCAACAGTGCATACAGTCTTCCCGTCTTGAACATAGCCTTAGGTTTTATTCGGTCTTGTATATTATCAGGGCAGATTGCGGAGCAACGGTAACCTTGCCTCCGTGCATCTTGCCCAGGCCGTCGGCACATACCATGCCGTCGTGGCACACCACGGTGTAAAGTCCCTCGGGAACGTTGACCTGCTGGGGAGTCTTGTTGCTGTTCATCACGCAGACAATCTCTTTCCATGTGTCACCTACGGCGGCACCGTTCAGTGTGAAGGCTATCACACAGGACGGGGCTTCCAGGAAACGGAGGTTCTGGCGCACCAGGCCGGCATCGCCCATACGGAAAGCCTTGTGCTGCTTGCGAATGTCTATCAGCCCACGGTAGTACATGAACAGTTCGGGGTGTTCCATCAGGCGTGACCAGTCTATCTGGTTGATGGAGTCGGGCTGGTTGTAACTGTTGTGCACACCCTTCTTGTCGCGGAAAGCCTCCTCGCCTGCCCACAGGAAGGGAACACCCTGCGAGATCAGCACAAAGGTCTGTGCCAACTGGCTCAGGCGTACCACCTCCTTGTCGGAAATGCCGGGGATGCTGGTACGCAGACGGTCCACCAGACTCATATCGTCGTGACAACTCACATAACTTACGTGCTGTGAAGGCTGTGCTGCCCAGGCTGCCTTGCTGTAGTTCACCTTGGACATTTCCACGCCATTGTGGGCAATGCCGCCAACAATGCCGAACTTCACGCTCTCCTCGTGCCCTGCCTTGCCGGCAAGATAGGCAGACTGCGTGTCGTCCGAGTATGGACCGCGCAGTGCATCGCGCATCTCATCGGCAAAAGCACCTATGCCGGGCATACGGTAGGTGTGCGCCTTCATGGCACACAGGTTATAGTTGATGGCAGGAGAACCGGCAGCCCAACCTTCACCATAGATGGTGATGGAAGGGTCTATCTTGTCCAGTTCCTTGCGTATGAGATTCATGGTCTCTATGTCGTGGATGCCCATCAGGTCGAAGCGGAAACCGTCTATGTGGTACTCCTCCACCCAATAGCGGACGCTCTCAAGCATGAAGCGGCGCATCAGCGGACGCTCGCTGGCCGTCTCGTTGCCACAGCCCGAAGCGTTGGCATAGTCTCCGCCCGTAGTGCCTATGTCGCCACTGGCACCCTGTCCGGGAGCAGTCTTGCGATAGTAGTAGTCGGGGTAGGTCAGTTGGAAGTTGCTGCCGTCTATGTTCATGCAATGGTTATACACCACATCCAGGATAACACGGATGCCGGCATCGTGCAATGCCTGCACCATCTGCTTGAATTCGCGTATCCTCACCTCCGGAGTCCTTGCATCGGTACTGTAACTTCCCTCGGGCACATTGTAGTTCAAGGGATCGTAACCCCAGTTGTACTGAGGTTTCTCAGGCTGGGACTCGTCCACGGTAAAGTAGTCGTAACTGGGCAGAATCTGCACGGCATTAACGCCCAATGTCTTCAGGTACCATATATTGTGCGGTTCCGTCAGGGCAAGGAACTTGCCGGGATAACGGCTCTTGCTGGAGGGATGTATGCTGAAATCGCGATGGTGCATCTCGTACACAACCATGTCCGAGGCATTCTCCAGACTTGGGCGCACATCCTTGTCCCAACCCTCTGGGTCGGTATCTTCCATCCTGACAATGGCAGCGCGTTTTCCGTTCACGCCCACTGCCTTGGCAAAGGTACCGGGGCACTCGCCGCGACCTATGTCGAAGGTATAGAAATATCCTGCCCAATCGCCCTTCAGACTTGCACGCCAACGGTCCAGGCCATTGCGTCTCATCTTCAGCACATGCACGGGTTTCACGGCATCGGCACTCTGGTATATCCTCACTCGCACTGAAATGGCACTGCTGGGTGCATTCAGGTTGAACACACATTCTTCCTTGCTGTACTGCAACTCATCGAACTTCTTATGGGCAAATACACTCATGGTGCTTAGAAGGGCGTGAACCAGTACGCCTTCCATGACAAATATAGTATTTTTAATCCGTACAAGACACATATTTAGGTAGATTTTTTCCCTTTTCCCTTGCTACTTTCTTATTGATTCCTTACCTTTGGTATAGAAATCACACAACTATGACCCTGCAACAATTTGAATATATCCTGGCTGTTGCCAGATACGGCCACTTCGGACGGGCTGCCGATGCTTGCAATGTGACCCAACCCACGCTCAGTGCCATGATAGGAAAACTGGAAGAGGAGGTGGGGGCAAAACTGTTCGACCGCAACCGTCAGCCCATTCGTCCAACACCCGTTGGGGAGAAGGTTATACTCCGTGCAAGGGAGGTACTGGAGCAGGCAGAAAGCATCAAGGACATCATCCTGGAGGAGCAGAAGTCCATGCAAGGCACATTCCGTCTGGGCATCCTGCCTACCATCGCCCCTTATCTGCTTCCGCGCTTCTTTCCTCAACTGATGAAAAAATACCCTGCACTGGACATCAGGGTGAAGGAAATGAAGACGCACGAGATAAAGAGTGCCCTGCTACAGGGCGACATAGATGCCGGCATACTTGCCGCCATTGACGGTTTGGAGGACTTTGCCCAAACCTCGCTCTTCTATGAAAGGTACGTGGGTTATGTTTCACGAGAAGACCCCTTGTTTGCCAGGGAATCCATCCGCACCGCCGATGTGGCAAACAGCGGACAACTGTGGTTGCTGGATGAGGGACATTGCTTCCGCGACCAGATGGTGCGCTTCTGTCAGATGAAGGCATCTCAAACCAGCCAGTTGGCGTATGGATTAGGCAGCATGGAAACATTCATGCGCATGGTAGAGAGCGGCATGGGCATCACGTTCATACCCGAACTTGCCTCCCTGCAACTAAGCGATTCGCAAAAGGAACTGGTTCGCCCGTTTGCCATTCCTGTGCCTACCCGAGAGCTGGTATTGCTCACCAACCGCAATTTCATACGCCAGACGCTACTGAATGTGCTCGTTAGCGAGATACAGGCATGCATACCCAAGAGCATGCTAAAACTCAATGCTGGACAAACACTGGTGTAGATTAACGGTGAGCGGTGCGCGTTTAACGATTAAAGTTGAACAAACCTGTACTCCACACCCCCAAGCACTAAGCTTAAAACCAACAGTTTACATCATATTATAGATGTCATCTATCACCCCATAAAATCGTTCAATCGTTTTTCTTTCCTTAGTCGGAAATATTGCTATACTTTTGCATCGAGAAAACAAAACAAATAGCAATTAACAACTAAAAATAAGAAAACGATTATGACACCTATTATTAATTCTCTTCTCCCCGAGTTCAACGTACAGGCTTTCCACAACGGCAGCTTCACCACAGTATCAAGCAACGATGTAAAGGGCAAATGGGCAGTGTTCTTTTTCTATCCTGCCGACTTCACTTTCGTGTGCCCTACCGAACTTGTTGACCTGGCAGAGCAGTACGACAAACTCAAGAGCCTGGGCGTAGAGGTATATTCCGTTAGCACCGACTCTCATTTCGTTCACAAGGCATGGCACGATGCTTCCGAGAGCATCCGCAAGATCAACTACCCCATGCTGGCCGACCCCACCGGCGTTCTCTCTCGCGGCTTCGGCGTGATGATAGAGGAGGATGGCATGGCATACCGTGGCACCTTCCTGGTAAATCCCGAGGGTAAGATAAAGATTGCCGAGATTCAGGACAACAGCATCGGCCGCAATGCCGAGGAACTTGTACGCAAGGTTGAGGCAGCCCTCTTCGTTGCCAACCACCCCGGCGAGGTTTGCCCCGCCAAGTGGAAGCAGGGTGCAGACACTCTGAAACCCAGCATCGACCTTGTAGGCAAACTATAAGTCTTATATCAACAATTGGGAGCGGGCAGATGTCCGCTCCCGTCATAAACACCCACCTTTAAAAGCAGATTCAATATGTTAGATACCTCCATTCTCCAACAAGTTACCGACGTCTTCCGCACTCTGGAAGCACACTATACCCTTCGCATCAGCCATTCTCCCCGAAGAGAGGAGAGCAAGCAGTTGTTAGAGTTCCTGAACGACTTTCAGGGCACATCCTCCCACCTCAAGGTGGAGGTTCACGAAACCGATGACGACACCTTTGGCTTTGCCCTGCTGAAAAATGGCGAAGAAACCGGAATTTCCTTCCGTGGCATACCCAACGGGCACGAGTTTACCTCCCTGCTCCTGGCCATACTGAATGCCGATGGCAAGGGCAAGAACCTGCCCGACGAGGGAGTGGCAAGGCGCATCCGTGCCCTGAAGGACGACATACATCTGCAGACCTTCGTTTCGCTTACTTGTACCAACTGCCCCGATGTAGTGCAGACGCTGAACATCTTTGCCCTGCTCAACCCCAACATCCGTCACGAAATGGTGGACGGCGCACTCTTCCAGAGCGAAGTGGACAAACTTGGCGTGCAGGCCGTGCCTGCCGTCTTCTGCGAAGGCAAGATGATACACGTGGGACGCGGTTCCCTGGGAGAACTGCTGGAGAAACTGGAGGAGGCATTCCCGCCCTCGGCACAAGATGGGGATAACGAAAATGCTCCTATTCACCGACATTTCGATGTGATTGTACTTGGCGGAGGCCCTGCCGGTGCATCGGCGGCCATATACTCTGCACGCAAGGGGTTGAAGGTGGCCATGGTAGCAGAGCGTATTGGCGGACAGGTGAAGGACACCGTGGGAATAGAGAACCTGATATCCATACCATATACCACTGGTAGCGAACTGGCCGACAACCTGCGCACCCATCTTGCCCACTACCCCACCATAGAGTTGTTCGAGAACCGTCGCATCGAGAGCACCTCCCTGCTTGGCAAGGACAAGGAAATCACGGTAAAGGGCGGCGAGGTATTCTCTGCTCCTGCCGTAATCATAGCCACAGGTGCCGGTTGGCGCCGTCTAAATGTGGATGGCGAAGCGGAATACATAGGTCGCGGTGTTGCATTCTGTCCTCATTGCGATGGTCCGTTCTATGCCGGACGCGAGGTTGCCGTAGTGGGTGGTGGCAATTCAGGTGTCGAGGCAGCAATAGACCTGGCAGGAATCTGCAAGAAGGTTACCGTCCTCGAGTTCATGGACACACTGAAGGCCGACCAGGTACTGCAGGACAAGGCCAGGAGTCTGCCCAATGTGGAGATTCTCACCTCAACCCAAACCCTGCAAGTCATTGGCAATGGCGAAAAAGTTACTGCCCTCCGCCTGAAGAATCGCACAACCGATGCCGAGCACAACCTGCCCCTGGACGGAGTATTCGTACAGATAGGCCTCAGCGCCAACAGCCAGCCTTTCGATGAATTGGAGAAATCCCGCATCGGCGAGATTATCATCGACACCCATTGCCGCACAAGCATCCCAGGCGTCTATGCCGCCGGCGATGTCTCCTCCGTCCCCTACAAGCAGATTATCATCTCCATGGGCGAAGGCGCCAAAGCCGCCCTCTCCGCCTTTGACGACAAGGTACGCGGAGTGATTTAAACATCACTACTACCCCCACACCAAATGCTAATAAATCCAACCTATCTCTGTAGCGAGGTAGGTTGGATATATTTAAGTAATGCTGAACGAAAAGGCAGAGGTCTGGAAATATTTTATAATTCTGCCATAATGGCTTCTTACAGCATATGAATTATGTCGTATCCAATCTCAGAAAGTATGTACCTCTGTTTTTTGCTGGTTGGTTTGTCGGGTATTGTCATTGAAATTGCGCCCATTTCAAGTAACTTATCAAGGTACTTTCGTCTCTTCTGCTTAAAAGAAACCCGGTCTATACCATTCAGCATGTCCTGAGCAGAAATTTCTTCTTGAGCTCTCAGTAGACAAATTGCCAATAAGCCTAATTCGTTCATGGACATATCTTGGACACATCTTGGACACATTGAGCTTAATCCGCTCTATATCAGACTCTCTTATCTTATCCGCATCTTGGACAAAATCCTTCCTTGCAGGAATATCAATGAGAAAATATGAACGTGAATCGTCAGTTTCTATTGTTGCCTTAGGCGAACCGTTTTCTCTGAGTTTCTTTTGTATAGTAGGGATACCAGTAGCTCTTCCTTCTGACAGGTCTAACTCTTTGAGAAAATTTCCTGACCTACGGTTGCGGTATCTGCGAGATCTGAGCATATTGGCCTCTTTTAGTGACTCCAAACTTATAGAAAACACTCACATTGTACCAAAAGCCTTAACACAGATCAGCCATTAGACTATTATCATCATAACGCTAATGACCGATATGGGTTTAAGACAAGGAAACAAACCGATGAAATACGTGTTTACAAATTTATCCTCAATATTGAGTACAATTGTACCCAACGTTTAGTACAATGCTCCTCAATGTTTGGTACAATGCGACACAATATTGAGTATATTAAATAGACGGAACTCTTTTTGCTTATGCATATCGCTCCTATCACATTTGCATAGTGCAGTTCTGACTAAACTCTACCTAACATCATTTTTAAAGGCAGATGTGTCGCAGACATAAACGAATAGGAACGTACACAATCTAACCTTAAAAGCTCAAAAACTCCGAAATAAATGTGGCGGAATCACATCCTTGTCGTTATATGGAAACACCTCTGTTTCACTTCATACTTGACATAGCATTTATTCTGCTTTCTCAAATCCCGAAGCACCTCGCCCAAAACGCTCTTCAATATTGCCTTTTCTACCGATTCATACCTACGGAAGTTCCTGTACTTGACCTTGTCAAAGCGAGCATAGGTAATATCAAATCGAATCGGAGTACTGTCAACAAAACTGATTCCGGTACACTTGCCCAAAAGCACTTTCTTGATGAATAAGGCTAAGGGAATTGCTACTTCTCTTTCAAGTTCAATGAAACGATTATACGAAACCACTTTTGGAAAAAGATGGCGCAGGTGTTTGCAGACATAATCAAGATAGAAATGCTTGAAG
>JAZURY010000019.1:0-2425 GCA_045606445.1 Bacteroidaceae bacterium | reverse complement strand
GGACCAACATCCGCACCACTCTGTCCTTCTTCATCATCTCCACCATCAACATGGCCTTCCTGTTTGTCTGTGCCATGACCGGCGGTGGTCCCAACAACGCTTCCAATGAGGCCCTGCTGTATATGTACAACCAGAAGAACCTGGGCGGCGGCTACGGCTATGCCATGGCCATCGGCGTTGTGATCTTCCTGATCTCCTTCGGCCTGTCCGCCCTGGTGAACAAGGTCACCGAGCGGGAAGTTCTGGAATACTAAGGAGGTGCGGCTATGAGACTGAATAACGAAAACAGCGGCGAGCGCCTGTATAAAATCTTTATCTATCTGGTTCTGGGAATCCTGGCTGTATTGATCCTGATTCCTGTGCTGTGGGTCATGGTGGCTTCTGTGAAGGAGACCTCCGAGCACTACGGCAGTCCCTGGGCACTGCCCACCCATATCCACTGGCAGAATTTTGCCGATGCCTGGACAAAGGCAAATATGGGCGGTTACATGCTGCATTCTGTTGTAATCACGGTTATGGCTCTGGGTATTCTGCTGGTTGTGGCACTGCCTGCTTCCTACTGCCTGGCAAGATTTCAGTTTGTGGGCGGCAAGTTCCTGAATACCTGCTTCATGGCGGGCCTGTTCATCAACGTCAACTACATCGTTGTCCCCATCTATCTGATGCTGTCTGACGGTGACAAGTGGCTGAAGGGGATTCTTGGCAATGGCTTCCTGCTGAACAACCATGTTGTGGTAGCGGTTGTTTATGCGGCCACGGCACTGCCCTTTACCATCTACCTGCTGTCCAGCTACTTTGCAACCCTGCCTCACGATTTTGAAGAGGCTGCTTACATCGACGGTGCCGGTTATGTCCGTACCATGCTGGAGGTCATCTTCCCTATGGCGAAGCCCTCCATCATCACGGTGATTCTCTTTAATTTCCTGTCCTTCTGGAATGAGTACATCATCATCAAGACGCTGGTTACGGACAAAGATCAGTGGACGCTGCCTGCGGGTCTTCTGAATCTGATGCAGGCACAACAGTCTGCCGCAGAATACGGCCCCATGTATGCAGGACTGGTGCTGGTCATGCTGCCGGTTCTGATCCTCTACATCTGCGTCCAGAAGAACCTGACCAAGGGCATGACTGTCGGCGGTCTGAAAGGCTAAGGTGACATAAATGAATTTTTGGAAAGAGCATGCAACGCTGCGGGGCGTATTGATCCTGCTGTTTTTTGTAGTCGGCATGGTGCTGACCATCGCAGGCTGGAAGATGACCGGTAAGCTGGAAGGCCTGTGCCTGATGCTGGTGGGTATCATATTCCTGCTGGTGGCTCTGTTTGTGTACAACGCTGCTTATAAAAAATGATGAAATGGGGAGGGAGTATTCCCTCCCTGTTTGTCAGGATTGTTTTTGAGATTTGTATTGATTTTTGGCTGAATAGAGGATAGAATTAGGAACGGAAGACAGTTTCTGAAATTATAACACTATTTCACTTCTGTAAGGAGTTTACCAAAATGAACGAAAAAAAGATGACTGGTCGCGTAACCATCCCCACGGATCTGGATGTGGTACCCGAGACACTGGAAATCATGAAGCGCTGGGGTGCAGATGCCATCCGGGACTGCGACGGCACCGATTTTCCTGCGGAATTGCAGAACCAGAATGCCAAGATTTATTCTACTTACTACACCACCCGTAAGGATAACGCCTGGGCAAAGGCCAATCCTGAGGAAGTGCAGCAGTGCTATATTATGACCGGCTTCCATACGGCTACGGAGGGTGCGCTGGAGATCCCGTTGATGAAGGGCATCAGCCCGGAACTGATGGAAGTCAACACCCGGGACGACATCAAGCGCTGGTGGGAAGTGGTTGACCGCACCACCGGCGAAGTGGTGGACGTGAACGACTGGGATTACAATGCCGAAACCGGCTGCGTCGTTCTTGCAAATCCCGAAGCATTCCATGAGTACACCGTGGCCTTCCTGGCCTACCTGATCTGGGATCCTGTCCACATGTATAATGCCGTTACCAACAACTGGCAGAATTTCGAGCACCAGATCACCTTTGATGTCCGTCAGCCCAAGACTCACAAGTTCACCATGGAGCGGCTGCGCAAGTTTATCGCAGACCACCCCTACGTCAACGTGATCCGCTACACCACTTTCTTCCACCAGTTCACCCTGATGTTCGATGAACTGAAGCGGGAACGTTATGTGGACTGGTACGGCTACTCCGCTTCCGTGTCCCCTTACATTCTGGAACAGTTTGAGAAGGAAGTTGGCTATAAGTTCCGTCCTGAGTTCATTGTGGAACAGGGCTATTACAACAACCAGTCCCGTGTTCCTTCCAAGGAATTCAAGGACTTCCAGGCCTTCCAGCGCCGGGAGGTTGCGGCTCTGGCCAAGGAGATGGTGGGCATCACCCACGAACTGGGCAAGGA
>JAZURY010000018.1:0-130396 GCA_045606445.1 Bacteroidaceae bacterium | reverse complement strand
TTGACGCTCCGGAGTTTGACGAGCATGAGCGCGAGAACCTGCGCATGAAGATGGAACGAAAGTTCGTCAACAAGGTGAAGAAATGACGCTGAATACAGGGAACAGGACTCTATAATATATATATATAAGGTGTACAACAGGTAGTCCATTCCTATACTGACGCAGAGACTTCTAATGACCAGTAAGTACAGAGGGAAACTATTTAGGGAAGAAAAGAAAAAAATGGAACCGGCTGTTTTGTTTGCTGGTTCCATTTTTTGTGAGCGGAGAGAGAGGGACGTTCAAGATAAGAACCGATAATCAGGATTGATGATAATTGTGCTTATTATCAAGGAGTTGCAACTTCTTTGCAAATCAATTTTTATCATTTTTCATCATCTTTAATCCCTTCGGCGGAACCTCTTGGTGGTCTCGTTTTTTTAGTGTACCTTCGTCTCCGTATTCAGTTGGAACCTCTCTGGAACCTGCTGTTTTCACCAACAAAGGTAATCAAAAATATCGAGGTACGCAAATGATTCAGATAAAATTTTCAATGAGACCCTACATTAAGGGTAGCACTGGTCAAGTCGGCATCAAGGTAAGATGGAACCAAAGTAAGTCTGAGGTCTCATTCTTCACCAATGTTTGGGCAGAGCCAGACAAATGGGACACGGATCTCCTTAGAGCTAAAAAGGGTACCACCCATTATGTGCGCGACATGAAGTTCACATATCTGGAAATCAACGAAGCAATTGCAGAGTATCGCCAAGAGATTGAGAGCGTGTTCGACAAATGCGCACTCAAAAACACTGTTCCCACTATTGACGAACTGAAAACGATGGTCAACTATGCGCTTGGAAGAGTGGATGCACAAGCGACACAACCAGCGGTAGTGCAAAAGAAAAAGTCTTTCAAGGAAATGATAGACTTGTTCTTAAAAGAATGTGGTCGAGAAAAGAACTGGGATGACCAGGCGAAGGAGAAATACACCCAAGCGTTTCAGCACATCACAAAGGCTAATCCTCGCATTCGTCCCGACAAGATTACGATTGAACACATGTATAAACTGCGTGACTGGTATGTTCGGAACGAATACCGCAACCGCACCATTAATAAGCAGGTGACGATGCTGAAAGGCTTCTTGAAATGGCTTAACACTAATGAGGGCTACGAAGTGCCTGCAACAGTCCTGAATTTTGAAACCAACCTCAAAGTCCTACCTAAGACTGTCACATTCCTGCATTATGATGAGTTGCTTCATTTTGCGCACTTCCAATTTGAAAATGACCAAAGTGGCAGACTGGATCGCGCCCGTGACTTTTGGTGTTTCATGGCCTTTACCTCGTTGCGTGTCTCTGACCTGAAACGTTTGAAGGTGGTTCATATTAGCGAAAACCGCATTGACATGTTTGCTAAGAAGACTGGTGAGCACTTGACTATACCCTTGACAGAAGAAGCAAAGAGAATCATAGAGAAATACAAAGGAGAAGCTACAGAAGAAGGACTTGTATTCGACATACAAAGCCCCCTCAGAAACTCAACGATGCCGTCAAAGATGCAGCAAAGGCGGCTGGCTTAGACCGTATCATAACAGAAGTTTATTACATCGGAACGGAACGCAGAGAAGAATCAAACAAATTCTGCGACATCATTTCCAACCACGATGCTAGGAGAACATTCGTATCATGCTCTCTCGCTATGGGAATACCGCCTGAGACAGTGATGAAGTGTACTGGGCATAAATCATACAACACCATGAAGCCCTATATAGAGACAGCAACCGAAACAGCTGCCCTGGAAATGGAAAAGTGGAATAAGAACCAATACAGGAGTAAAATCATCAACCTCTTGGATGATGTAGATGAGGACTTCTTGAAGTCGTTGCTTTCGGATATACAGCAAAAACTTGCCACTGCGGGATAAATCCGCACAAAATATTACGATTGAGGCACTTTATTTTTGTTTTTCCTTGGCTGTATGAATATAATTATGTAACTTTGCTACTAATAAGATATTATCCTTATCTTTCGTAATATGGCAGAAACAAATAATATATTATCTGTTCTTGAAGGCTATACTCTCAATAACCCTGATGATGTAGCCAGAGAAATTGCTGCTGACTTCCGCAAACGCCGCATAGAGAAGAATCTTACACGCGAGCAGGTGGCCGAACAGTCAGGAGTGGCGGTAAGCAACATCGTGAGGTTTGAGCAAAAAGGGCTAATCTCTCTTAAAAACCTCATAGGTATTGCTATGACTTTGGGGTACACCTCAGAGATAAAAAGTTTGTTCGGCGAACCGAAATATGCAACGATGGAGGAACTGATACAAATCCGCAAGAACCAAAACAAGAAAAAGGCTTATAAGGTATGATGAAGATTGAATTGCTCAACGTGAAGTATCACAATCGCTTGGTTGGCACTATTTCACTGACACCCGACAATAAGTTGTGTGCCTTCGAGTATGCTCCTTCTTGGTTGGCAGACGGTTTTAGTATCTCTCCGTTGGAATTACCACTGCGCCAAGGATTGTTTTTGGCAAAGCCCTCCCCTTTCTACGGGAACTTCGGAATATTTGAGGATTGTCTGCCCGATGGATATGGACGCTATCTTCTTCACAAGCTGCTACAGAAGGAAGGTATAGACGACTTCAAGTTGTCTGCGCTTGACCGTCTGAGCATTGTAGGCAGTGGTGGCATGGGAGCATTGACCTTTGAACCAGAAACCTCTTTCAAACAGGGAACGGATGTAACAGACTTTGATTTGTTGCAAGAGAAAGCTCTGGAAGTATTGAAGGAAAAGCAGGACGATGATGCCGGACTTCTACTCTATAATAGCGGCAACAGCGGCGGTGCTCGTCCAAAAGCCGTATTTTCTGACGATGAAGGTCATTGGCTTGTTAAGTTTCGTCATACCTACGACCCGCAGGATATGGGACAGCAGGAGTATCACTACAATGAGGTAGCCAGGAAATGCGGTATCAGCGTGCCAGACTTTAAGCTGATAAACGGACGCTATTTCGCCTCTCGCCGATTCGACATTGATGCAGAGGGCAACAGGATCCATACCGCGACGGCTGGAGGACTACTCTGCATATCGCTCTCTAATCCAGTGCTCGACTATAGCAACCTGCTTGCGCTTACAGGTTACTTGACCCAGAATTCCCGTGACGTTGAGGAAATGTACCGTCGCATGGTGTTCAACTACCTGACCGACAACAAGGATGACCATTGCAAGAATTTCAGTTTCATCGTTCTGAAAGACATAAACGGCTTATGGAAGTGGCATCTTGCCCCTGCCTATGACCTTACCCTTTGTACTGAGGGATATAACGGCGAACACGCTACATCTGTCAACGGTACAGGGCACCCTACCCTGAAAGATTTCATAGCAGTCGGTACTAAGATTAAGATGAACGAACAGCGATGCCGTGAAATCATTGAAGAGGTGAGGTTGGGCTGCGATGATATTGCGCGTTATCACATCAAGACATAGCCTCCCCTCCAACACACAAGCATAATAAAGCACTGTACCCCTAATCGGTATGGTGCTTTTTTATAGAGATTTTACTTAGTTTTTATTGAGAAGGGAATAATTTTTATTGAGTTACAGTTTGCTTTTACTGAGTTTATTGAGCCTTGTACAGTCTATGATTTTGCCGTTCCTTTGCACTCGTTAAACGAAACAAAACTCACAATAATATGGAACAACAATTTTTAATTAACATGAGTCAAGACGAATTCTTCGAGAGATTGAAAGAGTGTTTTGCAGATGCACTGTTCGCGCCAGAACCCAATGAAGGTGTTAAGGTAAAGAAACATTATGTTTACGGGCTTCAGGGTCTTTGTGATTTGTTTGGATGTAGTACGGCAACTGCTTCACGTATTAAAAAAAGTGGCGTGATAGATGCAGCCATCCTCTCTCTATACTGCTTTCCGTCAGCGCATAATAAACGGAGGGTGAGCTGAGATTACTTTGAGAAGTGCCCACCCTCCTACAGCCACTTTAGGACTGCTTAACTTTTATTGCTCTGGTAATGTTTTGCGCACTCTTACCAGGCATCTGAGGCATCACCTTCATTGCTGTCATAATAGAATTCGTCGCTTAATCCTGATATTCTCATTTCCTGTGCGCTGCCAGCTTGAAAGCAAAGGTATGATGAGGGAATATTTATCAAGAATAACGAAATAAGGAGAAAAGCCATTCTCTTTATAAAACCACTATTTGACAAATCTCTTTTTCTCATCTTTAGCATTTAAGCAACAGTTCTTATTTGACACAAAATTACTCAATAATCCTTAATTCACGCTATATATTTGTCCTTTTTGCCTATATTTACTTTAATTTAATGACATCACTCCATCTTGTTGTAGGATTAGGACTACGATGGTCATGTTTAATGGCATTGGCGAAAACATCTGCTTTACCCTTCCCGTCTTTCTTTGTATACTGTTGAGAACCAAGCACTATAGTCTCACTTCCCTGCATTCTGTTTATGCGGTCTATCACTTCATCGAGTCGCTTCATCTTTTGGATTTGTTCAGCATTGATGTCGAACAAGTCCTGCTGTATTGGAGAGTCAGCACCAATGCCCATAACTATCACACCAGCTTTTTTGTATTGATACCCCTGCCTGTAGATTTTCTTTAGCACCTCATTGGCTGTTTCAATGATAGTAATGGAAGAACTTGTTGGTGTTATAAACCTTTGCTCCTGGAAGTTCCAATACTGTGCAAGATCCTCTCTGAAGGCATTGGTATTGACGAACACACCTACGATGGAAGCTACTGTTTTCTGCTGCCTCAGCTTCTCAGCACACCTTGCAGCATAATTGGAAACCTGTGTACGTAACGTATCATAGTCACTAATCATACCGTTAAAGCTTCTACTGGTACAGATGCTTTTCTTTTTAGCCATTTCTTCATTTGGCACGCAGTCCTCACCATTTAACTCTCGCCACGTCCTTTGAATGACAATATTGTTGAATGTCAGTTTAACCCAGTCGCCATTGTGCGCTGCAAAGTCATAAGCCGTCTTTACTCCCAAGGCTTCAAGTTTGGCTGCATATCTTCTCCCGATGCCCCATACTTCATCGATGGGGTACAGTTTTAGAGCCTTAATGCGCTTCTCGTCACTATCAATCATACAGCAGTGACGGTAGCCTTGGTATTTCTTAGCAAAATGTGATGCTATTTTCGCTAAAGTCTTGTTCGGAGCCAAACCAATACTGACAGGCATTCCAACATACTGCTTTATCTTCTTGTGTAAATCCTCGCCCCATTTCTTTAGGTCTAAATGCTCCATCCCATCTAAATAAACAAAGCATTCATCTATACTATAGCGGAAGTAAGCAGGAACTTCTTGGCTAATAAGGCTAACTATGCGCCCTGTCAATTCTCCGTATAATTCGTAATTGGAAGAGAATACGGCAATCTTCTGGTTTGGGAACTGTTGGGCTAACTGGAAGTATGGCGTTCCAGCCTTTATCCCCATCTTCTTGGCTTCATTACTGCGAGCAACCACGCATCCGTCGTTATTGCTCAATACTACAACTGGCTTGCCTTCCAGGTCTGGTCGAAAGACACGCTCACAGGAAACGTAGCAATTATCACAATCAATGATACCGTACATAAACTAAATATTTTCAAAAGTGCGGATTAAGTGAATTACCACACCCCACACCTGAAATTCATTTGGGTCATCGATACGGAATACAGGGTAATCGTCATTGGCTGGACGCAGTTCAATATATCCGTCTTTTTTGTGTGTCAGATCCAGGAACTTCATAGTAAAACCGCCATCCCACCATGCTACCACGATCGAGCCATCATGCGGTTCAACTGCCCTGTCAATGATGACCCTATCGCCATCAAACAGTCCAGCATCCTTCATACTGTCACCCTCGACATCACCATAGAACGATGCTTCGGGGTGTCTGATGTAGTCCCGGTTAAAGTCAAGGGTCTCATGCCTGTAATCGTCAGCAGGAGAAGGAAATCCTGCCGCAATACCAGCATGTTCCAGTTCTAGCTTGGTGTCGAATACACCTTGTCGTATCTTAATATTTCCCATATCGTACCTTTTTTAATATCCGTATCTCAAATTTAGATACTGAACCAATTTTGCATATCGTCCAGATTCATCTATCAGTTTAACAATATTCTTTGGCTCTATCCATTTGTATTTGCTCTGATCCAAAATCAAATTACGCCACGTTTCTTCTAATCCCATTTCCGAATATCTGTATCTACGATGGAGCAATGTCGCATTTTCCTTTGGCATTACATGAACGTGAACAAAATCATCTGCTTTGATTGGTTCAACAGATTTATGAGCTATAATTTGTTCTGCCCAAAGTGTCTGCCGCATCAACTGATAGAAGGGTTCTACGAAATACACGATGTTTAGATAGCCACCAGATATTGCCTGCAACTGATTCGAGGCATTGATTAAATCTGTATATCTGCGTAGTCGCTCCTTGCCACTTCCCTCTGTGCCTGATTTGTCTATATTATATTCATTGCCTTCAGTATATTTCCATTCTATCGGTATCAGCATTTTGTGACCGCCCTTCATTCTGGCGATTATTACAGCATCAACGGAAGTGCAATTAGCTCCACGCTTTACATACTTTTCATTCAGATAATCCTTGCTGCTTGTCACTTCAAATGCAATATAAGGACGAGATTTGTCACACTCGACAGGCTCTACATCTTCTACTTCATGGCCTACGAGCATTTGGGCTAATTTAAGAACCAAATCCCGATCGTTTCTAATGGCAAACAGATGATTCAAACATGCTACTTGTGATGACAATATATGATTGGGAATACCGTTACTGCCCCAAAATACTATTTGTTCGTTTTTGAAATAATCAATACAATCCTCTACAATATCTTCAAATATATTATTGCGAGAATCTGACAAGCAAAACTCCCATGTCTTATTCAAAAATTCTCCACCGCCACAATCACCATGAAACAAGGTTGTATTCTTCATCAATTCTAACTGGCGCACCTGCTCTTTCTTTTTGTAATTGCCTGATGTCCTTTCCGTAGAATTGTTTGAATACTTTGGCATTGATGTGTGCTGTTCTCTACTTGGCAAATCATACATTGCATCATTTATGATGTCAATTTTATACATTTCTTTCAAATCCTCTATAGCGATGAGGGCGCTTATCTTGTCTTTAAGTTCTGCGGTCAACGACTTGCCGTCGGCAGAGTAGCCAATCCGCACCATTAGTTCCGGGTATGTGGCAGCCAGTTCGTAAGGGGCGAAATAGCCTATCATACTTATAGTCGACGTGCCTTTTGTCGAAGTGAGTCCCATGCAGTGGCTGAACTGGTTGCCCTGCGAAGATATATAGATTTGCTCATTGTCGTAGTTCATATTGGCATTGAGCTTGGAACTGCCCTTGATATTCCACACCACAACCTGCTCGCCGTCAGCAGCCGTAACGGCATGATTAGCCTCGGTGCTGCCACCGTCGTTAAATCCGTTGAACCACCAAATGTCGCTGTTGGCTGTCGACGTGTTGAGGTTCGTACCCTTCACGGCAAACCATGTCTGCTCATTGGTGATACAGTAGGCGTAGTCCGCCTTTTTGTCCATCTGGAAAGCGATGTTGTTCGTCCCCGTATCGTTGATGGTAAAAGTGTTGTTAGCCTCGTCATAGGAGAACTTGTCCTGACTGCGGTCAGGAGTTGCGATGTAGTCCCTGCACTTGAATTCGTAAGGACGCTGGGCTGACACAACGGTTGCCAGCAGACTCATAACCAAAACAAGAATCGATGATTTGTTTGTCATAATATATCGATTTAAGTTTATGCGTTTTTCACAGCTGCTCTGACCTCTGTTTTAGTGTATATCGTAGCACTTTGTGTATTTAAGATAAATTAACAATCGAGAAGAGGTAATTTGTCATATTTTCCTTATCTTTGTGAATTATAATGCTAAATATATAGAATATGAGAAAGATTCTGATTTCAATGGTGACCATGTTGCTAATGACCGCCATGCAGTTGAACGCCCAATCAGTGGATTACGCCAAATATCTTATCGAACAGGGAAAGTATTTGGAAGCAGCTAAAGAACTTCGTCCTATGGCGGATGGTGGCAATGCCAAGGCTCAATATCTTGCTGCTACCCTGTTTTTTGAAGGAAAAGGCATAAACAAGAATGACGAGCAAGGTGTAAAGTATGCCACTCTATCAGCCAACCAAGGTAATGCCGACGCCATAAAACTGCTGGCTGACTACTACAAAAGCAAGAACCAGCTTGACAAGATGTTTTCCGCATACAGCGACGCCGTGTCCTCATATCCTAATTTGCAAAAAGAACTTATAGGCGCACGGCTTGCCGAATGCTATCTGCACGGTTGGGGAGTGGAAAAAGATGAAGAAAAGGCGTGGGTGATGGCACGTAGAAACGCGCATTTTAAAGAGCTGAAGACCGCATACCCAGAACAGTGGAAGGCATATATGGCAGCTCATCCCGAGGAATATGGCACAGTTGAATACAGAAGGATTACCGCCAGATATGCGGACAGAAATCGCGTAATTACGTCGGTCCGTTTTGAGGGAGAGAGTACTATTGTTAATGTCAGGTTTACCAACAACACTATAGCACCAAGAACTCTGCGTGTAAGCGATCTCACTCAACTAATAGTTAACGGCGTTGCCTATCCTATAATATACACAAATCTCCGTCCAGGTATAAAGTTAGCGAAAGGAACATCCCATGACTATAACCTCGTGTTCGGATATGTTCCTCGCAACATCACGTCTTTCACTATTAAAGAAATTTCCACCCCATGGGCAACCGTTACATCTTTCAAATAAATAACCACAAACAAAAACAACGATCATGAAAGCAAGTCACTTATTTACAGTTTCAGCAATATTGACGCTCACAACGCTTACAGGATGCTCCTCTGATTCGGCAAGCGATCCTTACGCAGACATTAAATACATGGCAGTTCAAGTGGACAAGGGAGATGCCTGGAGCATCATCGACGGAGACGGAGAAATCATCGCCAAGGAAGAGTATGGTTCAGACGACAAAGTATCGCAAATCTTTGGCGACATTTTCTGGGTGAAGTCGGGCGACAAGTATCAGCTGTTCAATGTTAACTCACCTAAGAAACCAATTTCCGACAAATGGGATTATGCTACACTATTCTATTCAGACAGAGCCTTGGTTGCCAATGCGGGAGAGCCGATAAACATCATTGACGAGGATGGCAAGATCGTAACCACTCTCAGCAAAGACATTATAGAAGTAAAACGCAGTAATACATCTGGATTCACTTTCAAAAAGTCAGACGGTACTTACGGATGGGCTGACAAAAACGGCAAAATAATCAAGGATGGCTTATGCGAACATGCAGATTTAGAAGGAGGTGACATAGTAGTGGTACGCACCAAGGAAGATTCTGACCGATATGAAATTTACGATGTCAAAGGAAATCAGACTGGTTCATTCACAGCCGACGGATTGATTGGTTCAAGAGAAGGACATGTTAGTATTGTAAGAAATGAGAAACTGATTATCCTCGATAAGAATGCAGAGGCAATAATGGAGTCAAAAAAATATAGAGCCATATTCCCACCTATATATGGAAAATGCATCACCATTGACTCTGAAGGAGATTTCGGTTTAATAGACTTGAATGGCGAAGAGCTTATCCGAACTAAGTATGAATTTATACGCCCTGTATACAACGATTTGTTTTCTGCATCAAAGAAAGACGAAGTAGGAGTCGTAGATCAAAACGATGAGACTGTTATTGACTTTGATTATGATCGAATAACACGCATAGGAGATAATTTGTTGGCAAAGGACGGAGGCGCCTATATTATCTTAGACCGAAAAGGAGAGCGCATTGGAAAACAAGAGTTTTATGACTATTCTAACTACGCTTGCAACACTGTAATCAAATACATCAACGTTGAGGGATTTGCAAAGGTCATCAATGCAATTGGACCTGAGCATGACAATGAAAAAACTATCAGTCAAGTAGCGAAAAAGCTGGGCTTGTCGCCTTCTGATGAATACAGATGGACTGAAAAATTCACTGTAGTCAAAAAGATAGAAGGCTATGATGTCAAAATCGATTATAACTTCACCACTTTTGGCGAATATGGCCTCAGCGAAGAAAAGTTCCATCAGGTAACAAAGAACGACGGTTGGTTTGATTACAACGAAGACGTCAGCGATGGTTGGTTCTGGAAAGAAGACATTTATTTGTCAACAATTAAGATCGAAATCCCTATTGACGAAGACGCTTCTGAAACAGCCGACATTCTGTATTCCTACTTGCTGAAAAACGGATTCAAACTACCTGAAGGTGAAATCATGGATAGGCGTACAGTAATTGGTGACAATTATAGTTTATACATAGACACCAACTACAACGGATTAGAGATAACAGTTTGTTGATTCTGAATCAAGCAAATTGACACATTGGTTTTGTCAAACAGTGTCTTCAGCGGTCAAGAAGGTCCTATCGCGGATTTCTTTATTTTAACAGATGGCTCTTTGACTGACGGTACAACTTTGACAGGAAGCATAGAAAATATCATTCTGACAAAGACTGACGGAAATGACGTCAAACCTGGTAAAACAACCTTCAACATCACAATAGGGCCAGCAGCAGGCATTGACGACCTGAAGGCTGAAGAAGGTGAGTTGGTAGTCTACGACATTCGCGGTAATCGTATATACGATGTGGAGAATCTTAAGAAGGGTGTCTATATCGTTAACGGACGAAAAATCTTTATTGACAACAAGAATCCACAAAAAACGTAAAAATTAAGAATCTTCATGTGTGGGATAACAATTTGTCCTACATTTACTTAAATTCTACTTAAGATTAGAACAACTCCAAATACCCGCCATTGACAAAATGAGAGTCAATGGCGGGTTTCTTTTCAAAGAAACAATATGCGCTATTACGATTAATGAGTTTGCTATGAAAAGGATGAGAAGTTCTACAACTCAATCGTGCACGGGTAAATCGATGTGTCTGCCGCCAAGATTTCGCGTTAAACTTTCATAAAAGAAAAACGGAACCTCAAACGGAACCTCTAAAGGAGAGAAAAACAAAACCCGCTGATTTTCAGCGGGTTTCAATTTGATTGAGCGGAGAGAGAGGGATTCGAACCCCCGGCACCTCTCAGTGCGGCAGTTTTCAAGACTGCTGTAATCGACCACTCTACCATCTCTCCAGACGTCCGTTGTGGGCGGCTTTCTTTTCAAAAGCGATGCAAAGGTATGGCTTTTTGGGGAAACGTGCAAATGTTTAGGTAATTTTCTTTAAAAAAACTTGCAAAACACCCGTTTTTACTGCAAATACCTTAACTTTGCAAGCATGAAAGCACTGATAATTACACTTTGTTGCCTGTTATGCATGGGCAACGCCAAAGCACAAACGGATTCCGTAAGCATAATGTGGGGCAACCGCTCCCAAGTGGTTGCACCCGTGGACATGAAGATAAGCAACAGGCAGTTCAACATGAACCGCCTGCACCATTCCTTCAGCCTGGCCGTACCAGTGGCGGCCGTTGGCTTTGCCATGATGCCTGCCGACCATGCCATAAGCAGAAGAGTAAGCGGAGGTATGCCCAACTTCAATACCAGTGTGGACGACTATCTGAGGTTTGCGCCCCTTGCCACACAACTGGTCATGAGCCTGAGCGGTGTGAAGGGACGGAGCAAGAACAGGTGGCAGGTGGTAACGACCGATGCCATGGCTACGGCTATGATGGCCACTATGGTGTACGGTTTGAAATTCGGCGTTGACCGCACACGACCCAATGGCGAAGGTGGCGGTTTCCCCTCGGGCCATACCGCCACAGCCTTCATGGGTGCCACCCTGTTGGCGCACGAATACGGGCACAAGAGCGTGTGGATACCCATAGCGGGATATTCCGTTGCCACGGCTACGGGTGTGCTGAGGATACTGAACAACAAACACTATGCCAGCGACGTGCTCGTGGGAGCAGCCATAGGCATAGTGTCTGCAGAGTTGGCATACTGGGCAACGGATGCGATATTCAACGACAGAAAACTGTTCAAGCCACGCCGTGCGCGCATCCATTACGAGGTGCTGAAAAACTACTGAACCTCAGTGTACTTGCACCACAGGAGCATGCGGCGGAGGTACTCCACCTCCTTGTCGTCCCCGATGTGGAAGGTGAAGGTCTTTCCCGTGCCGTCGAGGGCATAGAGGACACGGTCCATGAGGCGCTGGATGTTGCCCTCGGGCTGAAGGTAGATGTCCAGATGAGAAGCCTCCGTTATGATGGGGATACACTTCTGCGCATCGTCCAAATAGGTGATGCACTTCTTCACCCTGCGGCATGCCAGACACCCACGGCACTTGCCTATTTCCTTCTCGCTGACGGCAATGAGCTCGACACCTTCCTGTTGGGGTACGGAGGCGTCTCTGCGTGTACATATTATTAGTTTGTCCATTGTTCTTTTTCTGTTTAACCCAAATCGGCCATTAGACTGTTACGCGCTAATGAAACCATCTTTTTGGCATCTGTCCTGTTGCTTCTCGGTTACAATGGAACCCCATTGCGCCCTCAAAGCAGCAAAACATCTGTTCAAAAATAAAGGCTATTATCATCATAACGCTAATGTCCGATTTGAGTTTAATTATAGTAATCCATGAACAGACTTTCATTGTCTGTTGCCATGCAAAGTTACACTTTATTCCCGAATTTGGCAACAAAGGCACACGGGAGGCAGGACGTGCGGGCGCTTTTTTATCATAAATTAGATTTTGATTAACATATCTTTACGCGCAAGACGAGTTATAAGAAAAAAATTGTATCTTTGTAGCCGAATATTTTAAAACATAACACTTAGAAATGATAAATATTACTTTCCCCGATGGCTCGGTGCGTCAGTACGAGGCAGGAGTCACCGGTTTGCAAATCGCAGAGAGCATAAGCAGCCGCCTGGCTCAGGATGTGCTTGCATGCGGTGTGAACGGAGAAACCGTTGAACTGAACCGTCCCATAAACGAGGACGCAAGCATCCAACTCTACAAGTGGGATGACAAGGAGGGCAAGCATGCCTTCTGGCACACCAGTGCCCACCTGATGGCCGAGGCCCTGCAGGAATTGTACCCCGGCACACAGTTCGGCATAGGTCCTGCCATAGAGAACGGATTCTACTACGACATCATGCCTGCCGAGGGCGTGGTTATCCGCGAGGCCGTGTTTGCCGACATAGAGAAGAAGTTCATGGAACTGGCCCAGCGCAAGGAGCAACTGCTCCGCCAGGACATAAGCAAGGCTGATGCCCTGAAGTTCTTCGGCGACCGCGGACAGACCTACAAGAACGAACTTATAGAAGACCTGGAGGACGGACACATCACCACCTACACACAGGGTGCCTTTACCGACCTGTGCCGTGGACCCCATCTGCTCTCCACCGCTCCCATCAAGGCATTCAAGGTGCTGAGCACCAGTTCTGCATACTGGCGTGGCGACGAGAAGCGCCCCCAGATGACACGTATATACGCCATTTCATTCCCCAAGCAGAAGATGCTCACCGAGCACCTGCAACTGCTGGAAGAGGCCAAGAAGCGTGACCACCGCCGCATAGGCAAGGAGATGGAACTGTTCATGTTCTCCGACCTCGTGGGCAAGGGTCTGCCCATCTGGCTGCCCAAGGGTACCGCCCTGCGCCTGCGCCTGGAGGACTTCCTGAAAAAGATACAGCGCCGCTACGGCTACGAGCAGGTTATGTGCCCCCACATCGGCGGCAAGGGCCTGTACGTAACCTCCGGCCACTGGGACCACTATGGCAAGGACAGTTTCCAGCCCATACAGACACCCGAGGAGGGCGAGGAATACCTGCTGAAGCCCATGAACTGCCCCCACCATTGCCAGATATTCGCATGCAAGCCACGTTCCTATAAGGAACTGCCTTTCCGCTGCGCAGAGTTCGGTACAGTTTACCGTTACGAGCAGAGCGGCGAGTTGCACGGCCTCACACGTGTGCGTTCATTCACTCAGGACGACGCGCACATCTTCTGCCGTCCCGACCAGGTGAAGCAGGAGTTCATCCGTGTGATGGAAATCATCCAGATTATCTTCAAGGCTCTGGATTTCGACAACTTCGAGGCTCAGATTTCATTGCGTGACCCCTCCAACACCGAGAAGTACATAGGTACGGACGAGGTGTGGAATGCCGCCGAGAGCGCCATCATCGAGGCTTGTGCCGAGAAGGGCATGAAGACAACCACCGAGTTGGGCGAAGCCGCCTTCTACGGTCCCAAACTGGACTTCATGGTGAAGGACGCCCTGGGACGCCGCTGGCAGTTGGGTACCATCCAGGTGGACTACAACCTGCCAGAGCGCTTCAACCTTGAGTACACCGGCGAGGACGGCAAGAAGCACCGTCCCGTGATGATTCACCGCGCTCCCTTCGGTTCCATGGAGCGCTTTACTGCCGTGCTCATAGAGCACACAGCAGGCCGATTCCCCCTCTGGCTCGTACCCGACCAGGTGGCCATCCTGCCCGTCAGCGAGAAGTATCAGGAGTATGCAGAAAAGTTGCGCGACTACTTTGACACTCAGGACGTCCGCTGCTACATCGACGACCGTTCAGAAAAGATCGGCCGCAAGATTCGCGACAACGAGTTGAAGCACACTCCATACCTGCTCGTCGTGGGAGAGAAGGAGCAGGCCGAAGGCACTGTAAGTTTCCGCAGACAGGGTGGCGGCGAGCAAGGATGTATGAAATTCGAGGATTTTGCAAAGAAAATCAACGAAGAAGTACGTAATATGACAGAAAATTACTAACTTTGCACCCCGAAACACATAGTTAATGAAGAAAGACAACAAGCTTAAGGTAACCTACCGCGTGAACGGGCAAATCAGAGTTCCCGAAGTGCGCATAGTTGGTGACAACATCGAAAGCCAGGTACTGTCCATAGGCCGTGCACGACAGATGGCAGAGGAGATGGGTGTTGACCTCGTGGAGATAAGCCCCAATGCAGAACCTCCCGTATGCCGACTCATTGAGTTCTCCAAGTTCATCTACCTGCAGAAGAAGCACGCCAAGGAGGTGAAGGCAAAGCAGGTCAAGATAGAGGTAAAGGAAATACGTTTCGGACCTCAGACAGACGACCACGACTATGACTTCAAGTTGAAGCATGCCAAGGGATTCCTCTCCGACGGCGACAAGGTGAAGGCTTATGTATTCTTCAAAGGCCGTTCAATCCTGTTCAAGGAACAGGGCGAAGTTCTCCTCCTGCGTTTCGCTCAGGATCTGGAAGAATACGGCAAGGTGGAGTCAATGCCCACATTGGAAGGAAAGCGCATGACAATGTTCATCGCCCCCAAGAAGGTCATTGCCAAGCCCATGAAGACCGCCGAGGAACTGGAGAACGAAAAAATCGTAGAGGCACCGGTAAAGAAGCAGCCACAACAGAAGGCACGCAAGGAATACACCGGTCCCAAGGTGGAAGGCGAGGACTTCGACGATTAAACGGCAAGGGCGCTTCCCTATATATATAAATAAGGTATAGGGGCGTCAGGAAAAGAAAAGTCTGTGCGCCGTGTTTTTTGGATGCGCGGCCACGATTATTAATAACAACTTAATTATTTAACAAAATGCCAAAAGTAAAGACCAATTCCGGTGCAAAGAAGCGTTTCGTACTCACCGGAACCGGCAAGGTAAAGCGTCATCACGCTTACCACAGCCACATCCTGACCAAGAAGACCAAGAAGCAGAAGCGCAACTTGGTACACAGCGGTCTCGTAGTAACATCAGACATGAAGCAGGTTCGCGACCTGTTGTGCATGCGCTAAACATTAACCCCTAAAAAGACAAAAGAAAATGCCAAGATCAGTCAATCATGTAGCATCACGTGCTAAGAGAAAGAAGATATTGGGTCTGACCAGAGGTTACTTTGGCGCCCGCAAGAATGTTTGGACCGTTGCCAAGAACACTTGGGAGAAGGGTCTTACCTATGCTTTCCGCGACCGTCGCAACAAGAAGCGCACTTTCCGCGCTCTGTGGATCCAGCGTATCAACGCTGCCGCACGTCTGGAGGGTCTCAGCTACAGCCAGCTGATGGGTCTGTTGCACAAGGCTGGTATCGAGATCAACCGTAAGGTTCTCGCCGACCTGGCCGTAAACAACCCCGAGGCTTTCAAGGCTATCGTAGCAAAGGTAAAGTAAAGGATTAACAAGAACAAATCCAAATCAATGGCGCCCACCCTTGTGAAAGGGCGGGCGTTATTCATATTTAAGAATATTCACGAGATTTGACCACACAAGGCCAAACGCCTGATATCATGATAACGGCAAGCATAGTCACATACAACGACCACCTTCTGGACATAGAGGCCATCATGCGCTCTATCGTTGCGTCTCCCATACGCAAGGTTTGGATAATAGACCATAGCGACGAGGTTTCCTCACTGCGCGAAGAACTTCAGCAATACATGCAAAGGGACAAGGAGATACGCGCTCACATACAACGTGGTTTCCAGATAGAGTATCTTTTTGAGGACAATGTAGGGTATGGACGTGGCAACAACCGTGCCATACGTCTGGCCATGGAAGAAGGAAGCCTTTACCATCTGGTGGTGAACCCCGACGTATGGTTCTCTTCCGACGTAATCCCCACAATATGGAAATACATGGAGGAGCACCCCGATGTCGGACATATCATGCCCAAAGTGCTGTTCCTTGACGGTACCATCCAGCCTTTGGCAAAACTGCTGCCCACTCCAATGGACATGTTCTGCAGAATGGCATTGCCTGGATGGATGTTCAACAAGCGCAACAAGCGCTACGAACTGGCACACTCCGGCTACAAGCACACGATGGACGTGCCATGCCTTTCCGGTTGCTTCATGTTCCTGCGCATGAGCACACTGAAGGAAACGGGGCTTTTCGACGAGCGCTATTTCATGTATGCCGAGGATTTCGACCTTACCCGACGCATACACCGCAACTACCGTACGCTCTTCTTCCCGCAGGTTTCCATATACCACAAGTTCAGCCGCGGCTCACACCGAAGCCTGCGCCTCTTCATTGCCCACACCATAAGCATGATGCGCTATTTCTGCAAATTCGGTTGGTTCTACGATAGCGAACGCCGCCATTTCAACCGCAGGATACTTGATGAGATAAAGGAAATGCAGGGATGAACGAAGTATTCCTTTTTCTGAAGCGATGGGGACTGGTGGTAAGCATGCTTACCGGTGCAAGTGCGTATTTCCTCTATATCAACATTGATGCCCTGGAGGGGACACGTGCATTGGCCAACAATGTGGTGCAGGTGGCACAACCGACCCTGCTTTTCCTCATGCTTTTGCTTACGTTCCTGAAAGTGAAGCCCTCCGACCTGCACCTTCGCCGATGGCAGATGGGAGGCCTGGCATTGCAGGGCAGTTTCTGGGTGCTGGGAGCCTTGGCGCTGATGTATATCCCCATGTCGTACACATGGAGGCTTGGCATGGAGGGATTCCTTCTGTGCATGATATGCCCCACGGCCACGGCGGCGGCGGTGATTACAGGCAAACTGGGTGGCAACCAGGGGTCGCTGACCATGTACATCATCCTGGCCAACCTGATGGCATCCCTGCTCATCCCTGCCATGATACCGCTGATATACCAGAACAGCGACATCACCTTCTGGGCAACATTCTCGCAGATAGTGATGAAGATTTTCCCTCTGCTGTTCCTCCCCTTTGTCTGTGCCATAATAATGCGCCGTCTGACACCGGGACTTGCGAGGGTGCTGACCGGCATACCCAATGCCGCCTTCTACCTGTGGATGATAGCCCTGTCCATGGCCATTGCCGTAAGCGTGAAGAACATGCACCATAGCCTCAATGCCGGTCATGGCCTGTTGCCTCAGGTGGCCATAGCGGCAGGAAGCCTGCTGGCATGCCTGATACAGTTCTCCTCAGGCAGATGGATGGGAAAGCATCTTGGCCGTCATGCCGAAGACGAGGTTATCAGTGCCACACAGGGTCTCGGCCAGAAGAACACCATCTTCTCCATCTGGTGCGGATACTCCTTCATGGACCCGCTGAGCAGTATTGCCGGAGGTTTCTACAGCATCTGGCACAACGTGTACAATTCCTACCAGTTGGCAAAGAGGCATCCTGGCAGGTAGGTTGCAGACATCACACATTTCACAGCATAGCAACATCATAACGGCATGCCTCCAATACAGTACGGGCAGTTATTGCATTAAAGTTTGGGTGGAGGCGTCAGTTTTTCATGCATTCTCTTCTGTTTTTGTTAAATAATGTGTAACTTTGTCCTTGTACATTAAATCCTGCGAAAGGAAATGCTAAAAAAAGAATGACATGAATGTTCATATTCTGATTGCTGTTATCATATCGGTCATTGTTTCTTTTCTGTCGGTCCAATGGGTGTATTTCAAAGTACTGAAGATAGCCAAGGAGAAGAAACTGGTTGACAATCCCGATGCACGCAAACTACAGAGGACTCCAATTCCTGTTGTTGGAGGCATTGCCATATTCTTTGGTCTCACATTCGGACTTCTTGCATGTGCAGCCTGTTGCCATACATTCAGTCAGGAGATTACCGAGTACGGCAAGACATCTGTCTCCACCAATCTCTTGCCGCTTACTCTGGCCATGGTGGTCATGCTCTACACGGGAACCATGGACGACATTCTGGGACTCACGCCAAGGTCTCGCTTTATTGTAGAGATACTTGTTGTCCTTGGCATCATTTTCGGCACAGGCGGATGCATAGATTCCTTTCATGGGTTGTGGGGGATAGATGAATTCTCATGGTATTTCGCTGTTCCGCTTACAGTACTGTCCGGTGTGGGGATAATCAATGCAGTGAATATGATTGACGGGGTCAACGGCCTTTCTTCCGGCCTCTGCATGATATGCTGCCTGATTTTCGGATTTGCATTTCTCTCCGTCGGAGATATCACAAACGCCATTTTGGCCTTTACTATGGTAGCGTCACTCTTCCCGTTCTTCATCCATAATGTCTTCGGATACACAAGCCGCATGTTCATCGGCGATGCAGGAACCATGGTGATGGGTATTCTCATGACATGGTTCGTAATCAGCACGATGCGCAGCGACACTTATTTTGCAGCCTATGAAAAGGAATACAGCATCATAGCCATCGTCCTTTCCATTCTCTCCGTACCCGTTGCTGACACATTGCGAGTGATGACGATGCGCCTGATGCGCGGCAAAAGTCCCTTCAGCCCCGACAAGACCCACCTTCACCATGCATTTGTGGCAATGGGTATAAGCCATAGCATTACCACACTTTCAGAGATCCTGATTGACTTGTTTGTTATTGCGGCCTGGTATCTGTCCGCACGTCTGGGCGCGCCGCTGCACTGCCAACTGTATACGGTAATAACGGTATCTGCCGTTCTGGTGTGGGGCACGTACCACTTCCTTGTCCATGAGAAGAACTCTGACAGCCGCAAGGCCAAATGGTTACGCAACTTATCCCCGAAGACCCACCTCGGTTCCAAGGAATGGTGGCAGCGGTTCAGATACCGTCTCGACGCCCCGGAATTCAGTCTGTCAGAACGCAAGAACCTTCGCGAACGCATGGAACGCAAGTTCAGAAACTAAAGGCAACAACCACAGATGCATCCACATTCCCCTGCTTTACAATTCAAGATTGCCATAGTAGATTCCAATATACTGGCCTGTATGGGACTGGAAAGGATATTGGAGGAACTGATACCCTTGGCGGAAATCGTGACATGCGAGTCCTTTGAAGAGCTGCAGTCAAAGGAGCAGACAGACTTCGTGCATTACTTCGTGTCTTCCCGCATATATTTCGAGCACACTGCATATTTCCGCGGCAAAATAGGACGCAGCATAGTGATGGTGAACGGAGAAATGACCATAAACGGCGTGGCCACACTAAACGTCTGCCAGAGTGAAGCGGCATTGATACGCGACCTGTTGTCCCTGCAACGCCACGGCCACCGCGAAATAAAAGTCACAGACACCGACACCACCCTCAACGCTATCCCCCATGCAGCACAATCCAAAGAATCGTTGCTGTCACCCAGAGAGGTGGAAGTGGCATTGCTGCTGTGCCAAGGGAGCATAAACAAGGAAATAGCAGACAGGCTGAATATAGGACTGACCACGGTAATCACACACAGAAAGAACATTATGGAGAAACTGGGAGCACGCTCCCTTGCTGACGTAATAATATATTGTGTGATGAATGGCATATATGATGTTTAGACATTTGCGGCAAAACATAGCCGCTCCACATGCCCCGTAAACGCGGCAAAACACAGACATACGACCAAACACACACCTTTATTGTAATCAAAGAATACAAAAAGCAGTCAAAGAGTTTGAATTCTTAAAAAGAATGACTAACTTTGTGTCGGTGGAAACAACATATCTTAACACTTAAAACCATACAAGAATGAAAATCCTGTTAACTGGCGGTGCCGGCTTCATCGGAAGCCACACCCTGATTGAATTGACGGAAGCAGGTCACGAGGCTGTCGTTGTAGACAACCTGGACAACTCTTCTCCCATCTCCCTGAAGCGTGTAGCAAAGATTATCGGCAAGGAAGTTCCCTTCTACAAGGTGGACATCCGCGACCGCGAAGGTCTGCAGAAGGTGTTCGACGAGCACAAGTTTGACGCATGTATCCACTTTGCCGGTCTCAAGGCCGTAGGCGAGAGTTGCGCAAAGCCCCTGGAATACTACGAGAACAACATGAACGGAACATTCGTTCTCGTCGACGTAATGCGCAAGAACGGTTGCAAGAACATGATTTTCTCTTCCAGCGCAACCGTATATGGCGACCCCGCCATCATTCCCATTACCGAGGAATGCCCCAAGGGACATTGCACCAACCCCTACGGACAGACAAAGTCCATGCTCGAGGAGGTTCTGATGGACGTACAGAAGGCAGACAACGAATGGAACATCGTTCTGCTCCGCTACTTCAACCCCATCGGTGCACACAAGAGCGGTACCATCGGAGAGAACCCCAACGGTATACCCAACAACCTGATGCCGTACATCACACAGACCGCTGTAGGCAAGCGTGCCGAACTGGGTGTGTTCGGTGACGACTACGACACACACGACGGTACAGGCGTGCGCGACTACATCCACGTTGTCGACCTGGCACGTGCACACGTTGCCGCACTGAAGGCAATCGTTGCCAAGAAGGGTATCGCCATCTACAATGTAGGTACCGGTCACGGTTATTCTGTGCTGGACGTTGTAAAGGCTTTCGAGAAGGCCAACGGTGTACCTGTTCCTTATTCTATCAAGCCACGTCGTCCGGGCGATATCGCCACATGCTATTGCAACCCTGCCAAGGCCGAGGCAGAACTCGGCTGGAAGGCTCAGTTCGGCATTGAAGAAATGTGCCGCGACAGTTGGAACTGGCAGAAGAACAATCCCAACGGTTTTGAAGAATAAAGCCGAGACGGGAACCTGCTTCTTATAGCAAACAATATCCGACAATGGGATGCGCCTTTACCGGCACATCCCATTGTCCGTTTTCTGTATTTCTCCTGATTTCATCACAGAAACGAGTGTCAATCTGTGGAATCCGGCGCCAGCGTGAACCTGCGGCTTGCGGAATGGTTATTCCGTGATTTTCCGCGGATTCTGTGTGAGATAAAGAAATAGTCAGTAAAAGAGTGCCCAGGGTCCATTACAGTGGGCAACAGTCTCAGACAGCCCAGTCACGGGACTTGGTGGGAAATCCTATAAAACCATGGCCACTGATGTGAGGACGGCAAACAGGAAGATGGACATGGCCGTCATGCCAAGTACGCGGTTCAGGGCCTTGCCGTGACGGATGGTGTGGATAAGGTGGAGGTTCCTGAGATGGAGGAATAAGAACGGAAAGGTGAATGCGAACGGAAAACGGAAAATGGAAAACGGAAAACTATCTGAAACATTAAACCTGAAACTTGAAACCTGACCCCCAAACGGGTTTGCGTTGAGCATGGACAATGCACATACGACCAGTAGTACGGAGACGATGCCTATGGCGCCATACAGGGCCAGGGTGGGGCGCTCGCCGATGATGGTGACCAGCGTGGTCTTGCCAACGGCAGCGTCCGTGTGGCGGTCGCGAAAGTTGTTGACCAGCAGCAGGCAGTCCGTTACCAGGCCTTGGGCAAGGGCCAGGAGCCATACGGGCAGGGGAACCTCTGTGATGGAAGACAGGGGACTTTGGAAGAAGAAGGTGTAACCTACAGGTATGATGCCGAAGAAGAGCAGGACGAGTACGTCGCCCATGGCTATGTGGGAGAACAGGGTGGTGTAAAGGAAGCAGAACACCACACAAGCCATACCCACCAGTATGCACTCCCAACCTCCCCACCACACGAGGGGGAGTCCCGCAAGGCATGCCAGCAGGGTAGTTGCGGCAATGCCCGTGCGCATGGCAGGCAGGGTTATCCATCCCTGCGAGCAGGCCCTCTCGGGGCCAAGGCGCTCTTCCGTGTCCACGCCACGGATGCAGTCGAAATAGTCGTTCACCAGATTGGCGTCCGTTTGCATTAGCAGGGCAAAGGCCATGCACAGGAGTGCCGGAGTCCATTCAATCTGTCCATAGATGCCATAGGCGGCAGATACGGCCAGGATGACGGGAGCGGCCGCACCGGTGAGGGTCTTGGGCCTGGCGGCAAGCCACCAGGCACGCAGGGAGTTTGTCTTTACCATGAAGGCAAAGTTACTCCTTTTTTTGAAGGTATTCAAGAATTGTACTATGATTTTTCGCCCAACTCATATAAATTCATTACCTTTGCTGTCCTGAAAACGATAAACGAAGATTTCTCAAATGGCAGAATCAAGACGCAAGATAAACCCAAAGGTGGTGGAGGTGCCAAGCATGGATGCTCTCGGACACCGCCAGCCTCAGAATCTGGAAATGGAAACGGCGGTGCTGGGTGCACTGATGAACGAGCAGGATGCCTTCGGACAGGTGGCCGAGATACTGCGCCCCGAGAGTTTCTATGACCACAAGAACCAGTTGGTTTACGAGGCCATACGCGACCTGGCGGCACAGCAGAAGCCCGTGGACGTGATAACCGTGGTGGAGCAACTGGACCAGAAGGGCAACCTGGAGGACGTGGGTGGCATGCAGTATGTGGCTGCCCTTTCCGATGCCGTGATAAGCAGCGCACACATAGAGTACCATGCCAGGATAATCCAGCAGAAGTTCCTGGCGCGCCAACTCATCACCTATGCCAGCCGCATACAGCAGCATGCCTTTGATCCCGGTACGGATGTGGACGACCTCATGCAGGAGGCCGAAGGAAAACTCTTCGAACTCTCGCAGAGCAACATGAAGAAGGACTACACCCAGATAAATCCCGTCATAAAGGAGGCCTATGACATGTTGCAGAGGGCGGCGGCACGCACCGACGGCCTGTCCGGACTTTCTTCCGGTTTCGAGCGTCTGGACAAGATGACCTCCGGCTGGCAGAACTCCGACCTTATCATCATAGCCGCACGTCCTGCCATGGGTAAGACGGCCTTCGTCATCTCCATGATCAGGAAGATGGCCGTGGACATGAAGATACCTTGCGCCATGTTCTCCCTTGAGATGGCCAACGTGCAGTTGGTGAACCGTCTCATCGTGAACGTGTGCGAAATCACTGGCGAGAAGATAAAGAGCGGCCAACTTGCCCCCTACGAATGGAGCCAGTTGGACACGCGCATCACCCAGTTGTACGATGCTCCCATCTATGTGGACGACACTCCCTCGCTCAGCGTCTTTGAACTCCGCACCAAGGCACGCCGTCTGGTGCGTGAGCACGGTGTGAAGATAATAATGATTGACTACCTCCAGTTGATGAACGCCTCGGGCATGAGTTACGGCAGCCGTCAGGAAGAAGTCTCCACCATAAGCCGAAGCCTGAAGCAGTTGGCCAAGGAACTGAACATCCCCATCATAGCCCTGTCGCAGTTGAACCGTGGCGTGGAATCCCGTGAAGGCCCCGACGGCAAGCGTCCCCAGTTGTCCGACCTGCGCGAATCCGGTGCCATAGAGCAGGATGCCGACATGGTGTGCTTCATCCACCGCCCCGAGTATTACAAGATTTACCAGGACGAGAAGGGTAGGGACCTGCACGGCAAGGCGGAGATAATCATAGCCAAGCACCGTAACGGTGCCGTGGGCGATGTGCTGCTGGAATTCCGTGGCGAGTTCGCGCGCTTCTCCGACCCCGACGAGAACCGTTATGTGCCCGTTCCCGGCGAGCAGGGCGGCTTGATAGTGTCCAAGGGCCTCACACCCGAGGAACAGGCCAGCATGATGGCACAGAACCCCTTTGGCGACAACGTGCCCCCTCCACCGGCAGGGATGGACGAACCGCCGTTTTAGAGAACGGTGAGAGGATGAGCGGGGAAGTCCGAGTTTTCTGAGAACGTAACCGTTGCATTAAACAAAACTTACAAGCAAGCAAGAGTATAATCCTCTTTTTCAAGCCCCTAAGTACATTCTTAGGGGACTTTAAGTTTGCACCTCCCGAGGACAGGGACGCGCCCTCCCGAGGACAGAGGCGGGTTCTCCCGAGGACAGGGGCGCGCCCTCCCGAGGACAAGGGCGGGTTCTTACGAGGAATTTTCTCTATTCATTATTTGGAGTTTTTACAAAAATGTCATAACTTTGCACCGCTAAAACTATCATCTACACACCATGACTCAGCATAACGTAACAACCACCACTATGCCCATGCCTTGCGACCCTATCACGCAGGCTGGGGAGTTACGTACTGATAATCAGTCATTTACCCCCCCCCCCATTTTATGGCTTAAATTCATCTTCTGCCGATGGCAGAAGCAAGAAATATAAGGTCCGTGTCAGTCCTCATTATGGTGCTGACACGGACCTTATGTATTTATACTTTATCACATGTATATGAACCCGAATAACCAATCCATTATTAAACTATAAAAACATTTATTATGAGAAAACTTTTACTATTGTGTGCCACGATGCTCGGTGTAGTAGGGGCATGGGCACAAGAAACCCCTGTGTTGACCTATGAGAATGTCACTGCTCCCAAAGACATTACTTCAGATGCGACCACTATTCTTGGATTGACAGGAATGACATTTGTGGCAGATGTAACAATCACAAATTCAAGTGATGCCCAACTCTTGTTTGCTGCAGTTGCAGATTACACCTCAAGCAATACAGCAAACAACTCTATTTGGGGTTTGGGTCTTGGTGGTAATTCTTTGCGTTATATTGTAGGTCCTCGTACTGGCGGTTGGTATTCAAGTGACAATGGTTCTCTTACTACTAACGCGAAGAAGATAATATTCACATACGATGGTACTAATAATATCATCAAGTATTATGTTGATGGTACTTGGGTCAAGAATCAATCTTCCACAAAAGCATTGAGTACATTTACTGATGCGAATGCAAAATTATATCTTGGAGGAGTGGTATACAATTCTAGTACAGAGTGGGGTAAGTTCAGTGGCACCATAAGCAAGGTAGAGATATATAATAGAGTGTTTAGTGATATTGAAATAGCAGAAATGTGCTATCCTCAGGAGGTTGTGATAAATCCCGATAGGTTTGAGAATGGTAGGATATACACTTTCGAGACTTCACTCGGTTGGATGGGAGCAAGAGAAAGTGACAACAATGCCATTTCTACAGCACTTACCAGCAATAATGCAACAGGTAGCGCCAATGACCCATATTTTCAATGGGCTGTGTATAAGTCTGATAAAGAGAATTACTATATTTATAATGTAGGGAAAGGCATGTTCCTTGGCGAGCAGAGCACAACTGGAAACGCAAGTGTTCCAATGTCAAATACTCCAGCAATTGTTACCTTTAAGGCTACACTAAAGGGAGGATATCCCTTGATGTTCAAGACTACTGATAATGCAAATTGCGTTGTAAACCATTCAAGTCAATATGGTTCCGGTCTAATCACATGGAACGAAGGTTGGAACAAAACATTAGATAATGGAAACTGTCACATTATTACAGATGTTGGCGAGTTGGACGACGATATACTTGCTACAATTAAAAATGCGGTAGACGCATACGAAGCAGATAACACTGAGGCAGTTGCGGCACTTAGTGAAGCTATCAGTACTGTTGAGGGATGGGTTGTTTCAAATGTTGGTGTTGGTGTTGGTAAATATACATATGATGGTGATGGTACATTTGAGACAAAGATACAGGAATATAAGGACTACCGTGACGGCATCACAGAAAAGAACAATCCTGCTCCCGCAGAAGTTGAGGCTAAGACTGTCGAAGTAAATACTCTTCTTGCCTCATTCACACTCAACATGCCCGAGGCAGGCAAGTTCTATACTTTTAACAATGGTAATAATTATATCACAAGTGGAGTAACTAGTGGTAATAGAATTGCATTGAGCGGCACAAAAGATGTAAAAGCAATCTACTACTATAGTGACGATCATCTTTTGGCTTACTCAACAGGTAAATATATTGGATTGAACAGTTCTGATTGGACTTTTGAGGCGATAGGGTCAAATGATATTTCGAATATTGTTTTTGTTGCTGCAGTAAATGGTGCAACTGCAAAATATAATATCCAATCAGGTGACCGTTGGCTACATAAAGACAATGGATTCGTAAACAGATGTACGTATAACACTTGTGGTGACGCCCACAACTGGACTATAGAAGAAGTAACATCCCTCCCCGTAACAATCACATCTGCAGGTTATGCTACCTTCTATTCTCCAATTGCTGTTACTTTGCCAGACGGTTTGAAAGCATACTATGTTTCTGAGACAAAAGGAAGTTATGCTAAGATGGAAGAGATAAATGATGTTATTCCTGCAAACACAGGTGTGATTTTGGAGGGTACACCTAACACATACAATTTGACGATTGGTGGAACAGCAGAAAGTGTAACCAACATGTTGAGTGGAACCGTTGCTTCTGAGTACATAACAGATGACGCTTATGTTTTGTCAATGCCTACTATTGATGATGTTGTTCAGCCAGTAGGTTTCTATAAGGCAACAAAGAACCAGCAGAGCAGCACGGCATGGCTGAACAACGGTTTCAAGGCTTACCTGCATGCCACTGCCGTAGCAAGTGAATCCCGCTTCCTTGTCTTCGACTTCGGTGACGACATGGAAACCGGCATCACTGAAACGGAAAACGGAAATGTGAACGCGGAAAACTATGAGGTGTATGACCTCGCCGGTCGCCGTGTACAGAACGCACAGAAGGGTGTCTTCATCGTGAACGGAAAAATGGTTGTGCGTTAATGAGAGAAAGAGATATAGTAAAAGTTTTTTATAAAAGTTGTTTTGATTTATAGTTTATTGAATGGTGTCTTAGGACACCATGTCCACCCCCTGCTCCTTTGCCGTGAGGCACGGGACGGGGTGGAAAGGACAGAAACTCGGATCAAGACAATAAAAGGCAAATGACAACAATGAAAAAGACATATATCGCTCCCTCCGTGGAGGTAATAAAAGTAGGTGCCATCAGCATGCTGGCGGCAAGTATAGGACTGCACGACGACGACACACAGGTGGATACCAGCGAGGAAGGCGCTCAGTTGGGTCGCGAGGACGACAACACTCCCTCCCGTCCCAACCTGTGGGAACAGGGTTGGTAACCCCTGACCGTCCGGTACAATAACACTCAGGGCTTAGAGCAGGCAGAGGAACTCCTCCATGCTCTAAGCCCTGAGTGTGTGCAGATGGCTCTATATACCAAACCCTTATCACAGGTTCACCTTCAGCATCATCTTGGGGGATACCTTCACGTCTCCAAAGTAGTTCTCTATTTCCACCTCCGTACCGGCGGCAAAGCGGTCGAAACAATAAAGCAGTTGCAGTTCCGTGCTGAACTCGAACTTGTCGGGAGTGCCCTTGTAGTTGAGGTCAACATAACCGCCGAAGTACACCTTGTCCTTGAAGAAGGTGGTATTCCATACGCCGGTAGCCTGAAGACCGTGGCCGGTACTGCCCATTATGTAGTCAATGTCCATACGGTACATGAGCTGTAATTCCAGAAAGGTCTTCTTGATCTTCTTCTGGTATGACGTGCCCAGCAGTACGCCGTGGGCATAGGTGATGCCGGAATCGAAGAGCACACCACCATCGTACTCGGCACGGCCGAAGAAGTTCTTGCCCAGGTGGAGGTTGTAGCCGTACTCCCAGTACATGCCGTTGCTCTCCTTGGTTCCGAAATCGAAGTCCACGAAGCCATAACCGTTGCCACTCTTGCCCGAATGGCCTATTTCCGTGGTCAGAGTGCCAAAGTTATGCCCGTAATCGTACATAACCTGGATGTCGCCCCATACTTGTGCCTGGGCAACCATTGCCCACATGGAAATGAGAAACAATAAGGTCTTTTTCATGGTCGTAGGGTTTTATAGGGTTGATGAATAACAATGTGCCTATATATATATAATAAGGTGTAGGGGGGCTATCCGATCTTCAGTCTTTCCCAGATGCATGAGGGAATCAAACGCCAGAAGAAAACCAGCAGACGATAGCGCCAGTCGATGGTGACAACCCGCATTTGTGCCATGATACCCCTATAGATGTGGCGGGCCACAGGCACGGGCTTCATCATCATGGGATAATGGAAGGTGCCCGACAGGAGGTCGGTATCCACAAATCCCGGACGTATGTCGGTGAAGCGTATTTTAAGTCCCTGCATGCCTGCCAGTTGTGCCAGGGCCTGCAGGTAGGTGTTGCAATAGCGCTTGGTGGCGGAGTACGAGGGTGCGGCCCCCATTCCCTTGGTTCCGGCAATGGAGGTGACGGCGGCAATGTGTCCGCCTCCCTGTGTGCGGAAGTAGTGCCATGCATGGTTTATCATGCGTGTGAAGCCCATGGCGTTTGTTTCCACGGTGGAGAGTTCTATGGTGGTGTCCAACTGGCGGTTCTGCTTGCCTATACCGCTGACGTGCAGATAGATGTCCATTCCGCCAAGTTGCCCGACGAGTCCCTGCAGGAGGGCGGGTGCATTGGGGTTGGTAACGTCAATCTGAGCATACGGGCAGTTTCCAAGTTCTGCGGAGATACGTTGCAGATTTTCTATGCGGCGGCCCGCTATGGCCACGGGGTGTCCCTCTCTGTGGAACAGGCGAGCCACTTCCAGACCTATGCCGGAGGTGGCTCCCATTATGACAATCCTTTTCTTCATTCGGGGTTCTTTGAGTCCATGGTTATGGTTACAGGTCCGTCGTTGGTCAGGCTCACCTGCATGTCGGCACCGAAGCGTCCGGTGGGGATGGCGCGTCCGAGGGCGAGGCCCAGTTGGCGGACAAAGTATTCGTAGAGCGGTATGGCCACGTCGGGCGATGCGGCACGTATGTAGGACGGGCGGTTGCCCTTGCGGTAGGATGCCATCAGTGTGAACTGGCTGACTACCAGTGCTTCGCCACCTATGTCCATAAGGCTGAGGTTCATCACTCCGTTGGCATCGTCGAAGATGCGCAATTTGCTTATCTTGCCCACCAGCCAGTCGGCATCTGCCGTGGTGTCCTCGGGGCAGATGCCCAGCAGGAGCATCATGCCCTTGCCAATATGGCCCACCACCTCTCCTTCGATGCTTACTGAGGCCGATGTGACACGTTGAATTACTGTACGCATGTGCTGTCCTTAGCTTCTGTTTCAGTTTCTATGGGTTTGGCAGGAACGGTCTTTCCCTCGCGTACTACCTCCAGGGCACGCTGCACGGTGGGGTCGTCCTGGTTGAGGTAGCGCAGGTAGTCGTTCATGTCGCTGCTGTTGTAGATGATGCCCGAGTAGATGGAGCGGATGAAGAGTCTGCGGCTTTTCTGGAGCATGAGGTTGCGGCGCGGCAATCCATGCTTCTGTCCGTAGCGTGCGAAACTCTCCAGCATGTGCTGCTTGTCCATCCACTTCACCTTGTCCTCCATGGTTTCCAGTTCGTTGAGCGTTTCGCGGTTCTGGTCCACCACTTCGAAGCAGAACTGTGTAATGAGACCGCTGAAGGCCGCCTCCTTGTAGTAGGAGGTTACTCCGGTGCTGTCGTCCGGAATGAAGATGTCCGGACGTATGCCACCGCCTCCGTAAACGGTGCGCCCTATGGTGGTAAGGTACTTGGGACCGTCCTGACGGATGGAGTCCTCCACATAGAACTCGCCTCTCTCGTAGCGCATGAGGAGTTCGTTTTCATAGTCTTCGCCATGTCCCTTCTCGTAGGCCTTCTGTATGCAGCGGCCAGAGGGGGTATGGTAGCGTGCTATGGTCAGCCGCACCTCGCTTCCGTCGTTGAACTTCATGGGTTGCTGAACCAGTCCCTTGCCGAAGGAGCGGCGGCCGATGATGGTGCCGCGGTCGTTATCCTGTATGGCACCGGCAAAGATTTCGCTGGAGGAGGCGCTCATCTCGTCCACCAGCACCACCAGGGGCAGATGCTTGAACGAACCGAGACCGTTGGCCCTGTAGTCCTCGCGCTCCACCTTGCTGCCCTCTGTGTAGACGATAAGTTGGTCCTTATCCAGGAACTCGTTGGCCATCTGTATGGATGGATGCATGTATCCGCCACGGTTGCCGCGCAGGTCAATGATGAGCGACTTCATGCCGTTGAAGTGCAGGTGTGCCAGGGTGGAAAGCATCTCGGGGAAAGTGTTCTCGCCGAAGTTCTTTATACGCACGTAGCCAATCTCGCCGTCCACAAGGAAACTGGCATCCACGCTCTCCACGGGGATGTCGCCGCGCACCACGGTGAAGGTCAGGGGTTCGGGGTTCCTGCGGCGTATCACTTCCAGTTTCACCTCGGTTCCCTTTTCGCCCTTCAGGTGCTTCATCACCTCGGTGGACTGCATCTTGCACAGGTTCTTGCCGTTGGCACTGATTATGCGGTCGCCCGCCAGCAGGCCAACCTTCTCGGCAGGACCGCCGTGTATAATGCTCATCACGGTGACAGAGTCGTGCTCCATGCGGAAACTGATGCCTATGCCGGAGAACGAACCCTTCAGGTCCTCGTTGGAAGCCTCCACGTCCTTTACGGGGATGTAGACGGAATGGGGGTCGAGTTCGGATATGATTTTTGGCAGGGCTGCTTCCACCAGCGAGTCTACGTCTACGGTGTCCACATAGTTGTAGTCAATCAGTTGGAGCAGGTAGTTTATCTTGTTGCTGCCTGTGTTTATGATATTCATTTTGCCTCCGCCAAAGCGTGTGGCAGTGAAGGTGCCCAAGGCTATGCCTATGACCATGCTTATGGCCAGGAGCAATGGCGTGCGAGAGTTCTTCTTCATATATAATGAGTAATGGGGTCGTAAGTGTTGTACTCTTGTTGTATAGTGCCTGTGTGTGCCTATGGCCTTATTCCTCGGGAAGGAATTCCACGGTGATGCCGGCACGGCGCAGGAGGTCGGCACCGTCCGTCAGGCGGTACTCCCTGCCGTAGACAACACGCTTGATGCCTGCCTGTATGATGAGTTTGGCACACTCTATGCAGGGCGAGTCGGTGACATACAATGTGGCACCGTCCGAATTGTTGCCCGAGCGTGCAATCTTGGTGATGGCGTTGGCTTCGGCATGAAGCACATAGGGGTGGGTGACGTTGTTATCGTCCTCGCACACGTTGGGGAAACCGCTTGGCGTACCGTTGTAGCCGTCGGATATTATCATCTTGTCCTTCACTATGAGTGCGCCCACCTGCCGGCGCTGGCAGTAACTGTTTTCACTCCAGATGGTGGCCATGCGCAGGTAGCGGCGGTCAAGGATTGTGTTCTTTGTCTGTGTCATATTTGGGGGTTATATGTTAGCGGATGAGCGGATTAGTGGTTAGCGGTTAACGACGAGTTTTCCGTTTTCCGTTTTGACCTTTCCGTTTTCATTTACCTATTCCGTTTCTCAGGAGCAGGGCCTCTATGCCTGGTTCCTCGCCACGGAAGTTCTTGTAGAGGGTCATGGGATGCTCCGAGCAGCCACGGGATAGAATCTCCTTGCGGAAGCGCGCGGCCGTGTCGGGGTTGAAGATGCCCTCCTGCTGGAACACGCTGAAGGCATCGGCATCCAGCACCTCTGCCCACTTGTAACTGTAGTAGCCGGCAGAGTATCCGCCCGACATGATGTGGCCGAAACGCACGCTCATGCAACTGTCGTCCAGGGTCTTCAGCACCATGGCCCTTTCCCATGCCTGGCTCTCGAAGGTGCGGATGTCCTGGGTGAGGGGAGTGCTGAGGGTGTAGTATGCCATGTCCAGCAGACAGAAACTAACCTGTCGGCAACAAGCATATCCGCACTGGAAATTGCGGCTCTCGCGTATGCGACGGATAAGTTCCTCGGGCATGGGTTCGCCTGTCTGGTAGTGGCGTGCAAAGGTGTTCAGGAACTCGGCCTCGGTGGCATAGTTCTCCATGAACTGGGAGGGCAGTTCCACAAAGTCCCAATATACGTTGGTGCACGACAAGGCCTCGTACCTGACCTGCGAGAAGATGGCATGCAGGGCATGACCGAATTCGTGCAGGAAGGTCTCCACCTCGCCCAGAGTGAGCAGGGCAGGGCGTTCCTTGGTGGGTTTGGTAAAGTTCATCACTATGGACACAATGGGACGCACGTTCTCGCCGGTCTTGTCCTCCACCCACTGTTCGCGGTATGTGGTCATCCATGCCCCCGACTGCTTGTTGGCACGGGGATGGAAGTCGGCCAGAAGCACGGCCAGGAACGAACCGTCGGCATCCTTCACACGGTATGCCACCACATCGGGGTGATACACGGGGATGTCCGTGGCACGCTCGAAGGTGATGCCGTAGAGACGTGTCGCCAAGCCGAAGACACCCTCCTGCACCTTCTCCAACTGGAGGTAGGGACGGAGCATTTCGCTATCTATGTTGTAGCGCTGCATCTTCAGCAGATAGCCATAGTGCGAGAAGTCCCAGGGTTGGAGTACAAAATCTTCTCCCTCCTTATCACGTGCCAGTTGCTCTATCTCTGCCACCTCCTTTTCCGCCACGGGACGGTATGCGTCCAGCAGTTTGTCCATGAGGTCGGTGACGTGCTCCACATCCTTTGCCATGCGGCGTTCCAGGACGAAGTCGGCATAGGTCTTGTGACCCATGATTTGTGCCAGTTGCTGGCGCAGGTTCACCAGTTGGCGCACGTTCTCGAAGTTGTTGTTCTCGTTCTCGTGCGTGCAGATGGAGTTCATGGCACGGTACACCTTTTCCCTCAGGTCGCGTCGTTGGCTATATTGCATGAAAGGACCGTAGGAGGGAGCCTGCAGGGTGATTACCCAACCCTCCAAACCACGTGTCTCCGCCTCCTGGCGAGCAGCGGCAACGGCACTTTCGGGCAAGCCTTCCAAATCCTCCTCGGCGGTAAGGTGCATGGTCCATGCGTTGGTGTCGTGAAGTTCGTTTTGGGAGAATTGCAGGGATAGTTGGGATAGTTTTTTGCGCAACTCTGCCAGTTCCTCCTTCTTCTCCTTGGGCAGGTTGGCACCCGTGCGCAGGAAACCGTCGTAGATTTTCTCCATCAGTATCTGTTGTTCGGTGTCCAGTTCTTGGCGCTTCTCCCACACGTGTTTTATGCGCTGGAAGAGACGCTCGTTCATGGTGATGCGGTTGGAGTGCTCGCTGAGCAAAGGAGCCATCTTTTGCGAGAGTTCCTCCATCTCGGGGCTGTTGCAAGCCGAGAGCAGGTTGAAGAACACGCTGGTAACATTCTCCAGCATCTCGCCCGTCTTGGGCATGATGGTGTTCTCGAAGGTAGGTTCCTCGGGATTGTTGCACAGGACCTCTATGGCCTCCGTTTCCAGTCGCATGCCTTCCATCATGGCAGGTTCGTAGTGCTCGAACTGTATCTTGTCGAAGGGAGGCACCTCGTGTGGTGTGTCGTATCGTTTGTTAAAGAATGGATTTTCCATCTGTCGTATGTTGTCTTTTATCTGATATCAGTACTCTAAACGTTCAACGTTCGACGTTCATCAATCATCGTTCTAAAAACGTTATTTTTTCGCGCGTCAGGGAGATGTGCCCCTCGTTTTCCATCTGCCTCAATGCCCTTGACACCTGCAGGCGTGTCTCGCCGACGATTTCCGCCAGTGTGGTCATCTTTATGTGCAGGCGCTTGGGCCATGTCTGCGTGGAGGCAATGGACAGGAGGAAACGTTCAATCTTCTGCGGGATGCTTGTTGTGGGATGCAACTGTCCGTTTTGGTATGTCCTTTCAAGACGTGTGGACATGCGTGTGAGCATGTTGATGCGGAAGACCTCGTTGTGAAGCATCGTCTGCATCATGTGGTGGCGGTCGATTACCAGCAAGCAGCCTTCTGTCAGCGGGCGGTATGTGTGGTTGTATTTCTGCGACAGGCTCCACAGGGCCTCTTCCTCAATGATGGCCGGAGCATGTATCTCCTCCACCAGTGTCCAGCCATCGCCCTGGGTGGTGCATGCCAGAGTGCCTTCCATCAGCATGGTCAGAGTGCGGCAATGCTGGCCCTCCTGGATTATCTCACCCTCCTCGGGTTCCATGCTGACGATACGAATGGCCTTGCGTTCCTGCATCTGCAGGATGCTTTCGGCACTGATACCCTGCAGGAGGGGTAGGGCAGTGGCCCGCAGGTAGAAGTCGGAGGATGTCATGTCCGTATGGCTAAATGTTATGAATATGGTTGTACTTATTCTTCCGTCTCAATGTTCTGCCATGTCCGGTAGTTGCCGGTACTGTCCGTGTAGATGAAATACACCTGCAGTTCGGGATCCGCATTGACTATATCCATGGCTTTCTCTATGCCCATTACCATGAAACTGGTGGCAAAGGCATCGGCCATGGCACATGTGGGTGCCAATACGGTGCTGGACAGAAGGCTGTGCCGGACGGGGCGGCCCGTGGAGGGGTCTATGGTGTGAGAAACCTTCATGCCATCCTCGGTGGTATAGTAGTTGCGATAGTTTCCGCTTGTGGCCATGGCACGGTTATGCACCTCTATCACTTCCTGAATTTCGTTGTTCATGCCGGTGCTGTCCTCCACGGGGCGGTTTATGCCTATGTGCCAGGCCTTGCCCTTGGGGTTGTTGCCACGGGTAACAATTTCTCCGCCTATCTCCACCATGAAGTCCTTCACGCCACGTTCCATGAGCAGGTTGGCCACCTGGTCGCTGCCGTAGCCCTTGGCTATGGCACTCAGGTCAATGACGCTGCCGGGATTCTGTTTGCGGATAAGACCTTCTTCTATGCAGATGCTTTTGTAGTCCACCAGGGCACGGAGACTGTCCACCTGTGCGTCTGTGGGCAACTGTCCGCTTTTGAAACCGAACCCCCAGGCGTTGACCAGCGGAGCCACGGTGATGTCGAAGGCTCCCCCGGTGGCATCGGAAATGCTTTGTGCCATGGGCAGAATCTCTGCCAGATGTGTGTCCAGAGTGTCAGTCTCTCCACAGTTGATGCGTGATATGGTGCTCTTGGGGTTGAACATGGACAGGGAGGCATCCACCCCTTTGAGGCATGTCATGATGGTGTCGTGCAGGTCCTCGCTGCTGGTGTAGGTGACGTTCATCACCGTGCCGAAGATACGTTCGGAGAACTTCCTCGTTGTGGCGCTTGGTGTGTACTCCTGATGCATGGCCACATATACCGTACCTACTATCAGGAATATGAGAAATGCTATTTGTGTCTTCTTCAGTTTCATGTTGTGATTGCTTCTGTGTAGTTTGTTTATGAGTTATCGGAGAAGTCCAAGTAGTCCGAGAATATAAATTGTTTTCCGTTTTCACCTTTCCGTTTTCACCTTTCCGTTTTAATCCCGCTTTGCGGTCTTGAATCTGCTCCCGCTCGGCAATTCAAACAAGTTTGATTGCTCTCGCTTACTCGCAGATTTCCGTTTTCCGTTTTAATCCTCCTCACTTTCCTTTCTTCATCGTGCGTCCGAAGTCGAATATCACGTTCACCGTGCCACCCCAGCAGTTGGCGCCGTTGGGACCAAAACCGGGGATGTACCAAGGCTGGCCGAATTCGTAGTGCTTCTGCGAGAAGCGGAACTTGTACCTGGCATTCCATCCCAGGCGCAGGAAACTCCATATCTTTGCCTCAAAGCCCAGGCATGCCTCGCCCCACATGGCACTGGCCGGTATGTCCTTCATGTCCACGGGTATGGTCTCTCCCCACACAGGGTCTTTTATGGAGGGACCGGAGAAGTCGTAATCGAAGGAAGTATAGCCGAAACGGAAACCTACCATCAGGCGGTTGGACTTGCGCTTCTTGTTGGCGTTTATGTCGAAACCCACACGGAAATAGGGTGCCGATGTGTGGAACACGTTGTCCTTGGAATTGCCCACACGGTTGCCCTCAGCCAAACCCAGTTCGAAGATGGGGAATATCTTCTCGCGGATGTTCAGACGGCCGGCAATCTCCAGTTGGGAGAAGGTACTGCCTGCAGCCTTCATTACCAGGCCTACCATGTCGGCGCTGACGCTGAAGCCGGAGATGAAGTATATCTTCTCCTCCGCCGGTCCTTCCCATTTCTTGGCACCGGGGCGGCCTGTAGGCTTGCTTGGGGCCACGGCAGTGGTGTCTGTGAGTGTAACGGTGGTGTCCGTGGGTGTGACTATGGTGTCCGTCAGTACCTTCTCCGAACCATGCTCAGTCTGCCCATGTGCGTACATCAGCGGCAGGAGGGCAAGGACAAGGGATATAATAATGATATTACTCTTCATGAGGCATTCTGCTTGCGGATTGTTCTCCCTGGACGAAGAGTTTCAGGTGAGTGACATCTTCAAAGTTTATTTTCCCGTTGACCACCTCCACCGAACCGAGGAACTCGTCCGTGCAGGAGGCACTCTGTATGGTATGCATCATCACGGTAGGGCAGTCGGGCGACTCGAAAAACACATCGTTGGTCTTCGCCACGAACAACGTGTCCTCAAGCGAATAGTAATCGCTGTAGTACCTCAGTATGAAAGTGTCCACCGGAGCATGGTAACTCATGGGCAGGAGTATCTCCTGCGTGTTCACATCGCGGTTCACCAGTATGGCTTCCGTTCCGCTCGCACTGACGGTGAGGGTGTCGGGCAGCATTACCTTGTTGCCTGCTGCATCGTATATCTCTATTCTCAGCAGACTTACGTCCGCCTGGGTGCAGTTCAGCAGGTCACAAGAGGAGAGGAGCACCAACACAGATGCCAGGAGAGTCAGGATACTCTTGTTCATCATATTGTGGTGCGTATTTGGTACTTGTTGCGCTCGCTGGAGTTGCGGCTTATCAGTTCGCCCAGGAAACCGGCCACGAACAACTGGGTACCAAGCACCATCGTTGTCAGCGCAATATAGAAGTATGGCATGTCCGTGATGCGGGCATGGGGTATGTTCATGCTCAGGCAGTACAATTTCGTACCGCCCACTATCAGCACAGCAATGAAACCAAGGAAAAACATCAGCGAACCTATGAAACCGAAGATGTGCATGGGTTTCAGGCCGAAACTGTTCAGGAACCAAAGGCTCAGCAGGTCCAGATAACCGTTCACAAAGCGGTTCCAACCCATAAACTTAGACTTGCCGAACTGGCGTGCCTGGTGGTGCACAGGCTTCTCGCCGATGTTGGCAAAACCGGCATTCTTCGCCAGATAGGGGATATAGCGGTGCATCTCACCATATACCTCTATGTTCTTCACCACCTCCTGGCGGTAGGCCTTCAAACCGCAGTTGAAATCATGCAGGTTGTGTATTCCGCTCACCGCACGGGCCGTAGCGTTGAACAACTTCGTGGGAATGGTCTTGGACAAAGGGTCGCCCTTCCTTCGGTTCATCTTGAAACCTGAAACAAGGTCGTACCCGTCCTCCACAATCATGCGGTAGAGTTCAGGTATCTCATCGGGAGAATCCTGCAGGTCGGCATCCATGGTTATCACCACTTTGCCCTTTGCCGCCTCGAAACCACAGAACAGGGCAGGGCTCTTGCCGTAGTTGCGACGGAAGCAGATGCCATGCACCGTGTCCGGGTTCTCCTCGTGCAACTCTTCAATTACTTTCCACGAAGCATCAGTACTGCCATCGTTCACAAAAATTATCTCATAGTCAAAGCCATTCTCCTTCATCACCCTCTGTATCCACTCGTGCAAGGGGCGCAGACTCTCGTCCTCGTTCCACAAGGGCACTATCACCGAAATATCTTTCTGCTTTTCCATATCTCTCGTATCGATTATATTCACAAGCGACAAAGTTACAAAAAAGCAATAATAATATATAATGTATACCACGAATTCGCGTCTTTTTTTGAAAAAAACCGCCCAAAAACTTTGCACATTCAAAATAAAGTCATACCTTTGCACTCGCAAACACGGGTAAGTCCTGTACGGCATGCTCCCTCGGAACTCCCCCAGGGCTTGACCGCAGCAAGGGTACTTGGTTGTAGCGGCGCGATATAGATCGCTTACCCACCCGCCTCTTTAGCTCAGTTGGCCAGAGCACGTGATTTGTAATCTCGGGGTCGTTGGTTCGAATCCGACAAGAGGCTCAAAAATGACATTTAGAGAGTTCAGCAATGAACTCTCTTTTTTTGATATAAAGCATAATGAGAGCGCCAAGCAGAAGATTCTCGCTTGGCGCTCGCCTTGTACTATGTTCGCCTTACCGTTATAGGCAAGGATATGGTCAGAGTCCGAGGGACTTCTTTATTTCCTCCACCTTGGCCATAGCCTTCTCCACCAGTTCGTTGTACTGGCATGCGCAGGTCATTGTGTCCTTGATTTCGCAGTAGAACTTGATCTTGGGTTCTGTGCCGGAGGGACGTACGCTCACCTTGGTACCGTCCTCGCAGAAGTACTGCAGTACGTTGCTTGTTGCGGGGAAGTCCAGTTTGCTCTCGTTGCCCTGAGCGTCCTTGGCAACCAAAGTCTGGTAGTCCTTGGTGAGGACAACAGGACTGCCGGCAATCTCCTTGGGAGCCTTCTCGCCACGGAAATCAACCATCATCTGCTTGATTTCGTCGGCACCGGACTTACCGGGTTTGGTAACGTTTATGGTGTACTCGAAACTGAAGCCGTACTCCTTGTAGATATCCATCAGCAGGTCGTACAGGGTCTTGCCCTGATCCTTGGCCCATGCTGCAATCTCGCAGATAAGGCAGATGCTGGCAGGAGCGTCCTTGTCGCGTACCTTGTCGTAGGGCAGGAAGCCGAAACTTTCCTCACCGCCACCGATGTACTTCTGCTTGCCTTCGGAAATGGCTATCTCGCGTGCAATCCACTTGAAACCGGTGTAGCAGTCGCGCAGTTCCACGTTATTCTTCTTTGCCATCTCGGCAATTACCTCGGTGGTAACGATGGTCTTCACGAGGAAGTCGCTGGGCTTGAGTTGGCCAAGGGCAATTTTGTTCTTGATGATGTAGTAGACGAACATCATGGCTGTCTGGTTGCCGTTGATAATCTGCCATTCACCTTCGGGGTTGCGGCAAACGATGGCCAGACGGTCGGCATCGGGGTCGGTTGCCACAACGAGGTCGGCATTCAACTTGGTGCCCAGGTTCATGCCCAGTGTCATTGCCTCGGCATTCTCGGGGTTGGGACTTACTACGGTGGGGAAGTTGCCGTCCACAATCATCTGCTCGGGAACAACGTTGATATTCTGGAAACCCCATGAACGCAAGCACAAGGGAACGATGACACGGCCTGTACCGTGCATGGCGCTATAAACTATGTTCAGGTCCTTCTGGCGCAGGATGACATCCTGGTCAACCATAGCCTCCTTGACGGCGGTCATGTAGTCATAGTCCATCTCGCCGCCGATAACCTGGATAAGGTCCCAGTTGGGTTCGAACTTCACGTCGTCTATCTGTACCTTGTTCACCTCGTCGATGATACCCTTGTCGTGTGGAGCCAGTACCTGTGCACCGTCTGCCCAGTATGCCTTGTAGCCGTTGTACTCCTTGGGGTTGTGCGATGCGGTTACGTTCACGCCGGCAACGGCACCCAACTGGCGGATGGCAAAACTGATTTCGGGTGTGGGACGGAGGCTTTCGAACAGGTATGCCTTGATGCCGTTGGCGCTGAAGATGGCGGCAACGCTCTCGGCAAACATGCGTCCGTTGTTGCGGCAGTCATGACCTACGACCACGCTCTGTCCGCCCTCGGGGAATGCCTTGTTGATGTAGTTGGCAAAACCCTGTGTGGCCATGCCCACGATGTACTTGTTCATGCGGTTGGTACCCACGCCCATGATGCCGCGCAGACCACCGGTACCGAATTCCAGACTCTGATAGAAGGCGTCAATCAGAGGAGTCTTGTCCTCATTGTCCAAAAGAGCCTTCACCTCTGCCTTTGTTTCGGCATCATACTTGTCACTGTCGAGCCACTTCTGTGCTTCGGCCTGACAACGCAAAATCAATTCCTGATCCATGATAAATTATAGATTTAATGTTGTGATAGTATACTATGTTTCCTGCATACAAAGATAGTAAATTATCCGACTACGGGCAAACTCTTACTCCTTTTTTTATATAAAAGGCCATGAAAATACGGTAAGAGGCTACCTGTATATTGCCACATGTACGTCTGAGGAGAAGTTACATGTCCGTGTTTTCGATATTTTGTTGTATCTTTGCGGTAAAATAATAAATAACACGCACACTATGCAACAAGTACTGATCAGCGCAGCCGGACTATGCGGAGCCACCATGTTAGGTTCCGTTCTCGGCTTCTTCATAAAGGAACTGCCACACAAGTGGAACGATACCGTACTGGGCTATTGTGCCGGCATTATGCTGGCGGCATCCACCATAGGACTTATAGTGCCTGCCTTCGAGGGGGTGGGAGAGGGTATGCCCTGGTGGCTTATAGTGGCGGGAGTGATGGCAGGTGCCTTCTTCCTGAACGTCATAGACCTTGTGACGCCCCACATGCACACCATCACGGGACTGGACACGGAGGAGCACCGCAACAATGCCTCGCTGAACCGCATCATGCTCTTCGTCATGGCCATAGCCATACACAAGTTCCCCGAGGGCATTGCCGCTGGTGTGAGCATGAACGGCGACGAGGTAACCTCGTGGGCTGTTACCCTTGGCATTGCCTTCCACAACATTCCCGAGGGCATGGTAATCATTGCCCCCCTGTTGTTGGCAGGAGTGTCGCATGCACGCACCTTCATGATATCCCTTGCCATAGGTATGCTGGAGGTGGTGGGAGTCCTCGTCGGCTACGGTCTCGGTGCCATGTCGGCCACCCTGCTTCCCGTTATGCTCGGCTTTGCCGGCGGTGCCATGCTCTACGTCACCTCCGACGAAATGATACCCGAAACCCATGCCCATGGCTATCAGAAGCAGGCAACGTATGCCCTCCTGCTGGGCTTCATGTCCATGCTCCTGCTTGAGGAACTCTAGGCCCTTTGCGCCTATGCATACTCCTGCGGACTGATTACCGTGTGTATGTTGTCTATGTACTTGCCCAGCGGAATCATGTAGGGTTGGAACACGATCAGGCGCTCGTCGAAGGGAGCGCTGTTCACCACTATGTCCTTGGTTATGTCTCCGTTGGCACACACATAGGTGATGATGCTCTTCAGGAAATCCTCCTGCTCGCTGTTCAGCGTGTTGTCCGACAGGTACTGGCTGAAGCACTTCAGCGCCTCTTTCATGTCCACGCCCACCATGGTGCGTATGAAGGCCGCCACGTTGTCGCCGTAGGGTTTGCCCAGGGTGTGTTTGTCATAGTCCTCCCTGTTGCCCAGTTCCACCCACAGGATGCGCTCCAGTTCGTCTATGTCCTGGGTGGAGAGTTGTTGCAGGTTCTGTATTTTCCTTAGCACGGGCAGGTCCCTGTTTTGTGCCAGGAAGTCCAGTATGCGCTGCTTGTAGGTGATGCGCGGAGCCACGCCCGTTGTCTCGCCCTCGTCGGTAATCACGTCCTTTATGTCCACCACAAACCAGCGGCCCTTGCCTTCGCGCAGGAACTGCATCAGGTCGCGCAGGTCCTTGCGCACCTTCTCCAGCCAGCGCAGGGAGGCATTCTCCCATGCCGTGGCCGACAGCACCTCCTTCAGCGTCTGCATCTTTGCCTGCACCTGGGGCAGGGTGGCCTTGCTCTCCACCAGCGTGCCTGCCAGCGTGCGCACCTTCTCTATCTTGTTGCTTGCGTTGTATTCCTCGTTCACGAGGCCCAGTTGTATGCTGAGCATTATGGCATCAAACATCTTTGCCGTCACCTCGGCCGTGTTCTTGGGCAACAGGGGTGCGATGTCCGTCTTCAGTGTCTGCACATCCACCTGTGAGAGAGACATCCATGCCTCGTCCGTCTTGAAGCGGCTCACCGTTTCCCATCGTGCACGCACCGATATGTGCGAGTCCGACAAGGCGGCTACCTGTTCCTTCAGCATGGCCTTCAGCCCGTCGTGCAGGCCACGGGCAAACTCATCCTCCTGATACTGTTGGTGTTGCAGATGGAAGGCTATCTCCGCACGCAGGCCGAAGAGGCGTTCCGTCAGCGACACCGTCGTGGCGGCACAATCCCCGTTGTCCTTGTCCTCGAAGAACTCCAGGTTCCGGCACCAGTCGAAGATGTAGAAACCCTCCTTGTCCTTGCCTTCGCCGAAGAGGTCGGGCGACAGGCGTGTGCCGCGTCCCTTCATCTGCTCGTACTTTATGCGGCTCTTCACCGTCTTGAAGAAGACCAGGTTCACTATGTCCGGCACGTCAATGCCCGTGTCCAGCATGTCCACCGACACGGCTATCTGCGGGTCGGCGTCCCTCACCTCGAAGCGGTTTATCAGGTCCTGGGCATAGGTCACGTAGTTGTCTATCAGCACGCAGAAGTCGGGGCCGTATTCGGGGTAAAGTTTGCAGAAGCGCTCCACTATCATTTCCGCATGCCTGTGGTTGTAGGCAAAGATTATCGTCTTGCCTATGCGCTCGCCATACTGAACCTTTATGCCGTTCTCCATCAGGTCCTGGAGCACGGCATCCACGGTGTCCCTGTTGTATATGTAGTTGAATATCTCTCCGCTGGCTATGTCGCGCACATATTGCGGCCGGCCGTATCCGGCCTCATCTTCCGCCACCATGCCCAGGGCAGGCTCCTCCAGGGACTTTACGGCCTGTTCGCATTGCCATACTTCCTCCAGTTGCTCCCTTTCCTTGGCTGAAAGGCTGTTGTACTTTATTCCCTCCTTCAGTATCAGCGAACCGCGTTTCAGCCCTTTCCAGTTCACCAGGTATCCATCATTCACGGCATCCTCCAGTTCGTAGGCATAGTTGGGCACGCCGTGTTCCATCTCGAAGACATCGTAGGTGCTCTTGTCCACCTGGTGGCGCGGTGTGGCGGTAAGGCCCACGAGCATGGCATCGAAGTAGTGGAATATGGCCCCGAACTTTCCGAAGATGGAGCGGTGCGCCTCGTCCACTATTATCAGGTCGAAGCGTCCCACGGAGAAGGTCTTTTCGTCCGTGTCTATGCAGTTTATCATCGTCTGGTAGGTGGAGAACATTATCCTTGCCTGCATGTCGCGCTCCGTGCCCGAGGCATTGTCGCTCAGCACGCAGGTGGTGGTGTGGGGCAGGAGTTTCACGAAGTTCTTGTGCGCCTGGTTCACCAGGCTTGTGCGGTCGGCCAGGAACAGGACGTTCTTCACCCAGCCGTTGCGCATGAGCACGTCCACCAGCGATATGGACACGCGTGTCTTGCCCGTACCCGTTGCCATCACCAGCAGTGCCCTGCGGTGCATGCCGTTCAGGTGCTCGCACACCGCCTTTATGGCCATCTTCTGATAGTCGCGGTCGGTGATGTGGGGCTTCACGCTGAAGTCCGTTATGTCCTTGCGCTTGCGTTGCTGGATGATCCATTCCAGGTCGGCGGCCGTGTGGAAGGCATACAGGCGGCGTGGAGGATAGCCAAGGCCGTCTATTATGTATGTCTCGAACCCATTGGTGTAGTATATCACCGGCCTTGTGCCGTACTGGCGTTCCAGGCAATCGGCATACAGTTCCGCCTGGTGCTTGCCCTTGGTGGGAGAGACGGACGTACGCTTGGCCTCCACCACGGCCAGAGGCTTGCCGTCGCCTCCGAAGAGCACATAGTCGGCACGGCCCGTGTCGTGTGCGTTGGGCATGCCCCTGAGTTCCACCTCTATGCACGCCTTCAGCGGTTCCACGGCACCTTCCGTGGACAATACCTGCCACCCTGCCTCGCGAAGCATCAGGTCTATGTACATCCTGCGTGTTTCCGCCTCGGATATGTCGCATGCCACCTGTGCCACGGGTGTGGTGTCTTCCACGGCACTCATGTCCGAGGATTGCACCAGTGCATCCGTGGAGGGAGGTACGGTGGGGGATGGTGTCACGAACGTGCGTTCTATGGAATTTGGCACCAGTGTCTTGTCGAACGGGCGAACCTCGTTGACCACACGAAGTTTCTGGAGTATGGCGCCCACCACGTTGTAGAGGTTCAGCAGGCAGAAGAACGATTCTCGCTTGCCGGTGTTTCCGGCATGTGCGGCAACATTGCCCACCTTGCGCACATAGTGCACCGCCATCATGGTGCGGTCGTCGCCGATGAACTCCTTGAAGGGCATGCCGTCCACCAGTTCGAAGAGCGAGGTGCGTTCGCCCACCTCTATGTTCTTCATCCTGTACAGGGCCCTCACCAGGTATTCCAACGCCCTTCGTGCGCTTATGGCACTGATGTCGGGATTGCTGACTTGGTTCTCCTCGCATGCCGAGCAAAGGCGGTGCAGGTCGTGCAAACCAAGGGTACGTATGTAGTCAAAGTTTCGCATGGTCAATTACTCACTTCTCATTACTCATTGCTCACTACTCATTAACTAAAGTAATGTTGCATTCTTTCGTTGAACAGGGTTTCGGTTTCGCTTATAGATTGCTTTATCAGTTCCTTCTGCTTCTCTATTGACTCTATCTTGGTGGCAAATTGGTGTTGGATGGGGAGGGGAGGGATAGATATGTTGCAATTTTCTACGTATTGTCTTGGAACACGTCTTAAACCACTAGTTCCTGTTAATTGTGCACACGCATTTTCTATGAATGATGTGTTTTGAATGACAAAGTACGGATACTCTTTGATAACATCAATATTATTTGCTCTAATCACAATAAATTCACTTGACCCATACCCAATTCCATTCATGAGATTGCTTGCAATTCCAATTTTACCATTTTCAAAGCATGGAGTTACTTTAGCCATTAAAACATCATTATTTGCAAAGCACGTATATGAAGATTGGACTTCAGAGAATAAGCGGGTTTGTTTTGGTGAATGATAACAAGCTTTAATCGGTAAGTCTTCCATAGGCAAGAATGATACAATATCAGAATTTGACAAGCCAATGGAGGTATCCTTTTTTGATGGGTTGACCTTGCACACCTCTCCCAACTTCTTCACCTCCCATCCCTTTTCATTAGTTATGGGGTCTCCAAACATATCATAGAATATAGATTGTGCCAGTGCATCGAGTTCTTTCAGTTGCTCGTGCTTCTTTTCTATAATGCCACTCAGCAAATCTAACTCGGATACAATCTGCTCTTGAACGGGGAGAGGGGGGACGGGGATGGGGATTTGTTCGACAACTTTCTTTGATATTTCTTTGAATGTTGCTCCTGTTCCTAAGGCATTAAGGTATTCCGTATTGGCATAGAGGAACCAATATACATAGCAATTGTATAGTTTGTCGGAACAAATTATATTCTTAAATCATTGGTTACAATACATAGGTACAGTAGTGATTGCAACCTTACCAATAGGAGCACGTGATGAGAGTAATACCGTACCAGCCGGCAGTAATTGCAGATGCGCACTTTTTATGCCGGCTTCGGTAATGGTACGCTTAGTGGATGAAATCAATTTTGTGCCATCAAGTTCAGCCGGGGTTACCCAAAAGAAACCTCCATCCCAATATGTAGGTTCATTGGTTTTGGGAGTGCTACCACCTATTACCTCGCACACCTCCCCAAGTTTCTTTATCTCCCAACCTTGCTTCATATTGTCCTCTTTCATTATTCAAGCAGACTTAATAAATGTGTCCTTTTTCCCTTGATTTATTTCCTCGTATTGTAAACTATTTACATCGCTGTGTAAAACCATTTACATCGTTGTGTAAAACTATTTACATCGGTAATGTAAAACTGTTTACATCGTTGTGTAAAATCCATTGCCTCGTATTGTCAATCCCTTCGCCTCACGATGCATAAATCGGTATTGTTCTTAACCAATTACTCACTAATCAAGAATTACGTTGGTTAATCAAGTTCACCACCACCTTCACCATCACATCCTTTTCCTCGGTGCGGCTCTCTGCAATCATCAGTGTGAGAGCCACGAGGGTGTTGTCGGCAATACGCTTGGTGCCGTCGGGGCGGTAGAGAATGCCGTTATTGTTGAGGAACCATAGAAACAGGGTGGCGGCAATGCGCTTGTTCCCATCGCTGAACGAGTGGTTCTTGGTGACGAGGTAGAGAAGCATGGCGGCCTTCTCCTCCACCGAGGGATACAGTTCCTCGCCTCCGAAGGTCTGGTATATCTGACCGATACTGCTCTTGAAGGAGTCGTCCTTCTCGTTGCCAAACCATCGGCTGCCGCCAAACTTGGCGTGCAGGCGGCGTATCTCGTCCATGGCATTGTCGTAGGTGGCATGGAAGGGCGATGCGGAAGTGGTGATGCGCTCAATGGCGAGACACTCGTAGTCGTAGTTGTCCAGCGTGTCAAGGGCATAGGTGTAGTCGACCACCACATCGAAGAGAACCTGTCCGTCGGCCGTCTGGGTGATATCCTGGTTCTGCAGGGTGCGCCCCACCACCTGCACCAACTGGCGTAACTCGCCCAACTGGTCGCGACGCAAGCGGTCGTTCACGGCATAGCCTTTGGTGAGGTACTCCTTGAGGATGCGGTTGGCCCATTGGCGGAACTTGACGCCGCGCTGGCTCTTTACCCGATAGCCTACGGAGATGATGACATCGAGGTTGTAGATTGCCGTTGGCTTATACTTGGAAAGAGTATTATGCAAAATTTGCATATTACTATCCTTCTCTAATTCTCCTTCTTTAAAAACATTAGCAATATGGCGTGCAATCACTGATTGGTCTTTATCAAAAAGGCATGCCATCTGTGCCTGTGTGAGCCATACAGTATCGTTCTCCATGCGGACATCGACTTGCGTCTGCCCATCCTCGGTCTGATAGATAAGTATCTCGTTATTCATTTCCATAATTACTCTCTACTTCAAGTTTTGGAAGATGTTCCTTTTGCCTTGTCGCTACTTGTTTATACTCCAAAAGCCTGTCTTTCGGCTCCCTTGACGGGATATTACGCCTGCATCCTTTAGGCGCTTTATCTGCTTCTCCACTCCACGAAGCGTCAAATCCATCCTTGCGGATATTTCCTGGGCAGTGAGCGAGGGGTTGGTGTGGAGTAGCAACAGAAGTCGCTTTTCGTTTATACCGAACTTTATACCGAACTCTTCACCGAATTTTATTGCGAACTCTCTGTCCAAGGATGCCCCCTCTGGTATGGCCTCGGACAATGTTTCTGCATTGGTGTCCTGATACTTGGAAAGCGTGTTGAGTATTTCGCCAAGCATAAATTCTATGAACGGACCAGATTGGGCTTGTGCGGTACTTTGGGTTATAGCATCGTAATATGCCTGTTGGTTGGTGTACACCATATTTTCGATGGGCAAGTGCTCGAACAGGGGGTGCAGACTCCCCAATATCAGGGATTGCCATAGGCGTCCCATGCGACCGTTACCATCGATGAATGGGTGGATGAATTCGAATTCGTAGTGGAATACGCATGAGCGCACCAAGAGGTGGTCTTCGGACTTGCTGAGCCACTCGAACAAATCTTCCATCAGATAAGGAACCCGCTCGGCCGGCGGGGCCATGTGTACGAGTCCTTTCTCTCCGAAAACTCCCACTCCAGAGTGCCTGAACCTGCCAGGCCTGTCTATCAGCGATTCCATCATCACCCCATGGGCCTTTAGCAGGTCTTTGATATCAAAGGGGTTCAGGCTGGGATATAACTCGTAGGTGCGAATGGCGTTTCTAACCTCCTGAATCTGCTTGATAGGTGCAACCACATTCTTTCCGTCCATAATGTCTGCCACTTCGTCTTGAGACAAGGTGTTTCCTTCAATGGCCAGGGACGAGTGTATGGTTTTTATACGGTTTGCTTTCCTCAACTTCAAAGCATCCGGTTGCTCCATGTGTATGGCATAGCGCTCTATCTTGGCAGAAATCTCTGCTATGAGGTTTACTGCCTTGGAGGTCAGTGTGAAAGGCGGTATGTATTCCATCTTTACTCTTTACTCTTTACTCATTACTCACTTCTCACTACTCACTACTCACTACTCACTAACATACTCAGTTCCGCCAATGCCTTCTGTATCTCACTTTCCAGTGCGCTGATGCGAGTCATTATCACCTCGGGGGCATCGTAGACGACCTGTTCGCGCTCCACTTCCTTGTACTTGTTGATGGAGAGGTCGTAGCCCTTTTCGCGTATCTCCTCTACGGGGACAAGGAAGGACTGCTCCTTGCGTGTGCGCCCGGTTTCGCCCTCAAGGTTGTGGAAACGGGCTATGAGGTCGGGGATGTCGTTCTCGCTTACCTCGTTGCGCTTCTGGTCAAGGGAGTAGCCGTCGGCCTTCATGTCGTAGAACCAGACACGGTCGGTGCCTCCGGCATTGGTCTTGGTGAAGATGAGGATGGCGGTGCTCACGCCGGAGTAGGGCAGGAACACGCCCGAGGGCATGGAGATGACGGCCTCCAGGCGGTGGTTGTCTATGAGTTCCTTGCGTATGGACTTGTGGCCGGTGCTGTTGCCGAAGAGCACGCCGTCGGGCACGATGCTGGCACAACGTCCGCCCGTCTGCAACATGCGCACGAAGAGTGCCAGGAAGAGCAGTTCCGTCTTCTTGGTCTTGGTGATGGCAAGCAGGGACTTGCTCACCGCCTCGTTGTCCAGGCTGCCCGTGAAGGGAGGGTTGGCAAGGCAGAGGGTGTAGCGGTTCTCGTCGGTGTTGTCCGTGGAGAGGCTGTCGCGATAGGCTATGTCGGGATTGTCCACACCATGGAGCATGAGGTTCATGGCACCTATGCGGAGCATGGTGGCGTCGGTGTCGAAACCGTGGAGCATGCCACTCTTGTAGTGCTCCGAGTTCTCGCGCTTGAGCAGGTCGCCCTTGTAGCGCTGCTGGATGTACTTGGCGGTCTCTACTATGAAACCGGCCGAACCCATGGCGGGGTCGCAGATGGTGTCCTTGATGGTGGGGCGCATGAGTTCCACCATCATGCGGATGATGTGGCGCGGTGTGCGGAACTGGCCGTTGTTGCCCGAGGCGGCCATCTTGCCAAGGACGTATTCGTAGACGTCGCCCATGGTGTCGCGGTTGTTCATGTCCAGGGCGTTGATGCCCTCCACTATCTTGGTGAGGGTACGCGGACTCTGTATGAGGAAGGTGGCGTTTGCCATGAAACGGCTATAGGCACTTTCGCGTCCCTCGCCCAGGGTCTTTATGAAGATGAACACGTCCTTGCTGATGGTGCGGTACATGGCCTCGGCCTCCATGTTGCGGAACACGCTCCAGCGCAGGGAGTCGTAGGGCACGTCGCGGTCCGTTTCGGGGTTGTGCCATGTGCCCTGGCGGAAGGTGGGGGCCTTCACCTCCACGCCCCAGGCGTTGGCATTGGCCTCCTTGGTGCGCTGGGCATCGTCCAGCATCTTCATGAAGAAGAGGTAGGTCATCTGCTCCAGTATGGTGATGGAATTGGTTATGCCTCCCGTCCAGAACGTATCCCAGATGGAGTCTATGCGGTTCTTTATCTCGCCTGTTATCATGTGTGCTGCGTATTATGGTTTACATGCGTAAAGTTACGAAATATTTGCCGAATAAAGGCACGCTGACGGAAAATATAGGCAGAAAGGGTGCAATGTTGCCCTTTCTGCTCGCTTTGGTTGCGGATAAAAGTTTGGGAAATGCTATCTTTGCCCTTGCGTATATATAATATATAATGTGTAAGGACAGATGAAGAAAATACTTTTCGTATGCCTGGGCAACATCTGCCGCAGCCCGATGGCAGAGTTCGTGATGAAGCGCCTGGTGGAAGAGGCAGGCATGGCAGAGGAGTTTGAGATAGCCTCGGCCGCCACCAGTACGGAGGAGTTGGGCAACCCCGTCTATCCGCCGGCACGCCGCAAGTTGGCGGAGCACGGCATAGATTGCAAGGGTAAGACGGCACGCCAGATAACCAAAGCGGACTATGACTATTACGACCTTATCATAGGCATGGACTCCAGCAACCTGAGGAACATGCACCGCTTCTTCGGCGGCGACCCCGAGGGGAAGATAAGCCTGCTCCTGGATTACACCTCGCGCCCCGGTGACGTGGCCGACCCATGGTACACAGGCAACTTCGACGCCACATGGCGCGATTGCCTGGAGGGGTGCAAGGGCTTGCTTTTGCAAATGGGATAGACCCCTCCCCAGCCCTCCCGCTAGGGGCGAGCGAGGCCTTTAGAAGAAGCACCGAATGTGCTTCTGTGCCTCGTGAGGGGAGCAATCCCCATTGCGACGCGAGGACAGGAGTAGTTACAATCAACTGATGGATTTTCAGTTCACTCTACTCCCCTCCCATGGGAGGGGCAGGGGGGAGGGTCCGCTGGGTCTGTATTTGTCCTCTGATACGCCAGCCGCGGGTCTCCGTTCTCCAGCAGGATGATGCCACAATAGGTGAAACCGTACCTGCCAAGGAGGGTACGCATGGTGCGGTTGTCCTGGTGGGTGTCTATGCGGATGGTGTCCGTTAGCGAGAAAGCATAGTCAAGGACACGTCGCATGATGCCATGTACACCCGGCGCGGAGGCAACACGATGGATGACGTAGTAGGGTAGGGAATTGAGCCACTGGCCTTCGTAGATTTCGGCATATGTGGGGTCGGGACCTTCTATAAGGGCAAAGGTGGCAATGGGACAACCATTTTCGATAATCATGTAACTGACACCGTGGGCAATGTCCGTCTCAATCTGCTTGACCGAGGGATGGCCGTTTGTCCACTGGGTGGTATTGCCCTCTGAAATCATTTTCTGCCTTCCATCCTCTATGAGTTGCAGGATGGAAGGCAGATCGTGTATAGTGGATTTCCGTATTGTCATTATCTCGTAAATCTTTTGGCCAGCCAACGGCGCACGGGCTCGTCGTAGAGTTTCAGGCAGGCATAGGCCAATGTGATGTTTACGGCAAAGACGAGGACTACCACCTGGCATGTCTCGCCAAGGGTGTACATCTTGTTCTTGATGAGCCATGAATAGAAAAGGTACATCACGGGATAGTGGACAATATAGAGGGGATAGGATATGTCGCCCAGGAACTTGCACACCTTGGACGACAGGTTGGTGGTCATGCTGCCCGATGCCGCCAGCCATACGATGACGGGGAATACCAGTACGATGCATGCCAGTTCGTAGGCACTGTTCAGGCTTATGCCCTGCAGGCACGGACAGAGGTCGGCCGGGATATAGGGAACGGAGAACAGGCCGAACATCACGGCAATGGAGAGCCAGAAGATGCCCGGCACACGCACAGGCTTGAAGTTGCGTGCCATCAGCATACCCAGGGTGAAGGGGAAGGTCATGCGGAGCAGGCCTCCGAAGAAGTTGGTCCCGTCCAGCGTCCAACCCACACCAAGCATGTCGTAGCCCGACACGTTGCCAATGGCAAACCAGGCCCACAGAACACCTGTGACGGCCACCAGGCAGGCAAGGGCCTTGTTGGACAGACGGCGTATGAAGAGGGCGTACATGATGTTGCCAAGGTACTCGAAGAAGAGCGACCAACTGGGACCGTTCAGCGAATACATCTCCCCGTTGCCGCGCACATCATATCCAGCACCGGGATAGGCAGGAAGGAGAAGCATGCCCATCAGCAGAGCCACCATGACCCACTGGACGGGAGTCTCCGTGCCGTCCCACTTCACACCGCCCTGTATCATGAAGGTGATGAGGCCTATTATAGCGCCAATTATGATCATGGGGTGAAGGCGGATGAGGCGCCGTTTGAAGAAATCCGCCAGTGTGAGGCGCTTCTGGCCAGGGGTCTGCCATCTGTCGTCATAGGCATAACTGATGACGAAACCCGAAAGCATGAAGAAGAAGTCCACGCCGATATGTCCGTGGTTGAATGTCTCTATGCCCGTGCCCTGAGCAAAGGCAAATCCCTCGAATACATGATACCATACTACCATCAGAGCCGCCGTACCACGGAGTCCGTCGAGCAGCGCATAGTGCGGTTTGGTGTCGGCATACGATGCCGACAATACGACATTGTCTTTCTTGGTCTCTTGCATAATATATATATATTAGGTATGTAGCCTAATAATTCTGCTGGTTTTAGGTGTAATACAGTAGCGGTGGTCTATTTCCCTGCCAACTAGCCACACGATATTTCCGTTGGCCGTGTCGACTGCAACGAGTTGATGACGCTTGCTCAGAAGGTCGACCTTCCTGTCGGTCAGGTAATCGCTGACAAGTTTTGAACCCCGCTTCATTCCGAAGGGGCGGAAGCGGTCTCCTTTCCTGATGTGGCGTAAAGCGAGTGGTCCCTCAATGCAGTCTGCATCTATGTATGCCCGTCCTCTGTCCTGGAAATCCCGTATTCCCGGTTTTGCGTCCGGGGGAAGTTCGGTAACGTGCAGTTCGGGCATGGGTGATGCTGTGTGTTTCCCTATTTCATCAAGCACCCACCGCCCCCTGTCCATAAGCAGCACATGCGTAGCACTGTACCACCGGCGTCCTGTATGTCCGTGAGCATCGTTGCTGTCTTGTGGCCTGTGGGAATAAATGTCCAGTATCTGCTGTCTGTTAAAACCGTACGGAGCAAGCCACTTGTGGTAAGCCCCTTCGTCCGAGGCAGAGTCAAGTTCCATGCGTACATTGTCGGCCGTGCGTACAAGGCAGTCAACAACGTTGGGGTTAAGTTCGCGCATCAGGGGCAGCAGGTCAAGACGGATACGGTTGCGCAGGGCATTGCGTTCCAGGTTAGTGCTGTCCGTAACGTAGTCCTGTCGGCGGTGGGCCAGGTACGTGAGAATGTCGTCCTTGGCCATATCCAGCAAGGGCCGTATCACACGCAGACCGTTGATATGGCGTTCCGGTGCCATGGCCGAAAGTCCCTGCAATCCTGTACCGCGTATCAGGTTCAGCAATACGGTCTCCGCCTGGTCATCCTTGTGGTGTGCTACACAGATTGCCTCTGCATTCATGGCACGTGCCCGTTCGGCAAACCAGGAATAGCGCAGTTCCCGTGCCTCCATCTCTATGCTGACCTTATGGTCCTTGGCAGAAGATAGGGTGTCGAAATGCCTTACGGAAAGCGGAATGTCATGCTCTTTGCAAAAGTGGCATACGAATCTTTCATCGCGGTCGGATTCGTCGCCACGAAGATGAAAATTGCAGTGCAAGGCGTGCATGTCGAGCCCCTGCTCCTTCATCATGAGAGCAAGTGCCACAGAATCTGCGCCGCCGCTAAGTGCGACAAGATATAACTTGTCCGGTGAAAGTTCCTTGACGGTCATTGCTATAACCCCAGCAGGGCACGGGCGTTGTTTATTGCTTCCGGCGATACATTGCTGCCTGACAGCATGTTTGCGATTTCGTTGACACGCTGTTCCTGGTCAAGGTATGTTATGTGACTCCTGGTTATCTTGTCCGTATCCTCCTTCCATACCTTATAGTGGTGGCTGCCCATGGCTGCAATCTGTGGCAGGTGGGTGATGCTGATGACCTGCCGTCCCTGGCTTCCCATCTTGCGCATGATTTTAGCCATAGCCTCTGCAATGTGTCCTGACACACCGGTATCTATCTCGTCGAATATGATGGTCGGCAATGCCATTGCCCCGGAAAGGATTGCCTTCAGGGAGAGCATGACGCGTGCCGTTTCACCGCCGCTGGCCACTTGTGATATGTTTTGCATGTCAGAGCCAAGGTTGGCGGAGAACAGGAAGGTAACCTTGTCCTTACCCTTTGGGGCAGGTTCTTCTGCCGGTGCAATGCCGACCTGAAAGCGTACATTGGGCATGCCGAGTGTCTTCAGGCCGGCAACGATTTCCTTCTCCACCTTTTTCGCTGCCTTTGTGCGGACATCCGTAAGTCTTGCGGCAATGTCCTCCACTGCCTTATGTGCTTTGTGCTCCTGCTCTTGCAGTTGCCTGATGTGTTCGTCGCCGTTGTCCATGACATCGAGCCGTTCCTGCAGTTGATGCAATACGGTTGCCAGGTCGTCGCTGGAACCGACGTAGTGTTTCTGTTCCAGAGAGAACAGGGTGTTGAGGCGGGATTGCAGTTCTTCAAGGCGTGACGGGTCATAGTCAATGCCTTCGCCCTCGCTCTCCAGGGAATCCGCTATGTCCTGGAGTTCGATGCGACAACTTTCCAGACGTTCCGCCAGTTCCTCGGCTTGCGGGAAATAGGATTGTATGGATGAAATCTGGTTGCGTACCTGACGCAGCGTGTCAGTGACCGGGGCATCTCCTTCGGACAGAAGTCCGTAACCCTGCATCAGACTGGTCTTTATGTCTTGTGCATGCTCGAGCATGTCGCATTGCTGTTGCAGATACTCGTCTTCGCCTGGCTGAGGGCGGAAGTTGGCAAGTTCGGTGACAAGGAACCGCAGATAGTCCTCATCCTTCCTGTCTTCTTCGAAACTTGCACGTGCCGACTCAAGGTCCTTATGCGCCTGCTTCCATTTGGCGTATGCCTCGGTGTACGACAGCAATAAATCGGGTTTGGCAGCCATGGTGTCCAGCACGGAAAGTTGGAAATCCTCCTGCCCCAGCAACAGGTTCTGGTGCTGGGAATGTATGTCAATGAGACGGTTGCCAAGTTTCTTCAGTGCGGAGACCGTAGTGGGAGAGTCATTGACAAAGGCCCTGCTTTTTCCGTTGGCACTAAGTTCGCGACGTATGATGCACTCGTTCGCGTCGTATTCCAGGTCCTCCTGATTAAAGAGGTCCTCCATATCGTACTCTTCTATATTGAAGGTTGCCTCCAATATGCATCGTTGCTTTCCGGTCTGAATGACAGAGAGGTCGGCTCTGTCGCCTGTAAGCAGTCCGATTGCGCCCAGCAGTATGCTCTTGCCGGCTCCGGTTTCGCCGGATATGACGGAAAAGCCCTTGTTCAAGTCAAGGTCCAGGTTTTCTATCAGTGTATAGTTTTCAATATGTAGATGAGTCAGCATTGCCTATTTCTTTATCTTTTCCCAAGTGGGATTTTGGCTAGGGTTTATGGCGAACAGTATTTCAAACACACGTTGGCGTTCCTGTTGGTTGGCGTGCTTGCTGAAGATGTTGACCAGTTCCTCTTTCTTGTATTCGGTGAACAGTTGGGGCACATTGCTCATAGTACGTCCCTGTCTTGCCTGGTCCAGCAGTTCCATACTCTGCACAAGCGAAGTGTATGCCTTTTCCGTACTGTCGCATAGTTGGTCCAATCCCTGCCGGTGATACACATAGTTCATCTGTCTCATCGGTTCCATGCTGCCGTCCATATAGTCATTGAGCAGCGCAAAACGGTTGTTGCTTTCGTTGAAGGCACTCCATCCGCTGTACCCGAGGTTCTGGGCCTTGTTCACGATGTCCTCTGCCGTCTGCAGAATGGGAGTGCCTCCCAATGGAGCAAAGGTATCGAGATCCATTCCTATGATGAGGTGGGCATAGTAGGCAAGCAGTGCCATCAACTGGTTGTCCAGATTGTCCGGATTGTATTCCAACTGGTCGGCCGGGTCAAACTTGAAGTCAAAGTGCTGGTCGCGCGTGCTGTACAGTGTCGAGGTGTACGAGCTCCCCCATACCGGACGACTGCTGTTCAGCAACAGTGTACACTCGAAAGCACCGTCCTGGGCAGAGTATTTGTTTACAGTGATGTTGAACGTGCAGTCTATGCGTTCGACCTCGTTGTATTTGATTGTCGTCCATTGTTTGGTGTTGAGGAATTCCTGCACCTTCTCCTGAAAGGTCTTGCATGCATCCGTGTTGGTATTGCCAATCTGAGAGGTGTTTATCGCCACCTTGGCATTCAGTTCCTGCGGCATCATGCGACATGGAAGCAGGATTATGGCAAATATGGCAAAAAAGTATCTCATGGAATAAACCTGTTTATTATTTCTTTTGCAACGGAAGTCTTGTCCTGCAGGGGCAGCGCCTCGGTATTGTCTGCCGTTATTATCGTCACCTTGTTCGTATCCACCCGGAAACCTGCTCCAGGATCTTGCAGGCTGTTCATGACTATCATGTCCAGATTTTTGCGAAGGAGTTTCTCGCGGGCATGGGTCAGGGCGTCGTGGGTCTCCAATGCAAAACCGCATAGTCTTTGGTTCTCTTTCTTCAGTTTTCCTATTGCCGCGGCAATATCCCTGGTCGGGGTCAGGGTAAGGGTCAGGGGGTCATTCTCCCGCTTTATCTTTCTGTCGGCACAGGTGGCAGGTGTGAAGTCGGCCACAGCGGCACACATGATACCGGCGGTGCACTGCGGAAAGAGCGAGGTGGCGGCATTGTACATTTCCCCGGCACTCTCTACGTGTGTAGTGTGAAGCAGTGAGGAGTTGGGAAGTGGCATGGAACAGGGTCCCAATACCAGTTCCACCTCGGCTCCCTGAGACACGCATTCGCGTGCAAGGGCTATGCCCATCTTGCCGCTGGAGTAGTTGCCGATGAAGCGGACCGGATCCAGTCTTTCGTATGTGGGACCGGCGGTAATGAGTATGCGCCGGCCGCGCAAACGTCCCTCCCTGCGGGCAAAGAACTCTGTAAGTTCGTCTATTATGGTTTCAGGTTCCTGCATCCTGCCCTTGCCCTCCAATTTTGAGGCGAGGAAACCGCTGCCCGGTTCTATGACGGTGACCCCACGCTGCCGTAACAGGGCGAGGTTGTCTTGGGTGGAGGCATGGGCATACATGTCAAGGTCCATTGCCGGTGCCACGAGGACAGGCGCCTTCATGCTAAGGTATGTGGTGATGAGCATGTTGTCTGCTATGCCATGTGCCATCTTGCCCAATGTGCTGGCAGTGCATGGTGCTATGAGCATTGCGTCTGCCCATAGTCCAAGGTCGACATGACTGTGCCAGGACCCGTCGCGCTGGTTGAAGAACTCCGATACAACAGGTTTGTGTGTCAGGGCACTCAGTGTGATGGGGGTGATGAATTCCTTGCCGGCCGGCGTTATCACAACCTGCACTTCCGCCCCTTGCTTTATGAGCAGGCGAATGAGTGTGCATGCCTTATAAGCGGCAATACTTCCGGTAATGCCCAGAACTATCTTTTTACCTTTCAACATTGTTCGTGTTCCAAGTGTTTATGTAGAGGACCTATAGCGAATATTTGTATTTAAGACGTGTAAGGACTTGCTTGGTGTTCATGGTGAAGTCGCTTTGCATCATCCAGTTATAGTAACTTGGTTCAACCCTTAGTACATCCTTTACCAGTCTTCCCTTGTGCTTGCCGAAGTTCACGGTCTCTTCTCCCTTCTCGTTGTAGGCGAACCTTCCTGCGAAGTCCACGAAATTGTCTCTGCTGCTATAGTCCGCCAGAAAACCGATGTCATTCTGCAAGTCGTCGGGATAGTGGTCCAGTTGTGCCTCAAGGACCTCCAGCGTAGCCTCGGTGTCTGCCAGTGCAGAGTGGGCGTTTTCCAGGTCCTTGTTGCAATAGAACTTGTATGCCGCAACCAGTGTCCTTCGTTCCAACTTGTGATATATGTTCTGGACATCCACGCGCCGGGGAGTGTTGAGGTCTATGTTTACCCCCGAGCGTATGAACTCTTCTGCCAGGAGGGGGATGTCGAACCTGTTGCTGTTGAAACCTGCCAGGTCGCACCCTTCAAAGATTCTTTTCAGTTCCTCGGCCTTTTCGCGGAAGGTGGGGCAGTCCTTCACGTCGGCATCGTAAATGCCGTGTACGGAACTTGCCTCCTCGGGGATGTGTCTTTCGGGATTCAGGCGGAGGGTCATGGACTGCCTGTTGCCGTTAGGTTCAACGCGTATAAGGCATATTTCGACTATGCGGTCTGTGGCAATGTCGATGCCGGTTGTTTCCAAATCGAGGAAGACAATCGGCTTGGTAAGATTCAACTTCATGGCACACTAATCGTCTACGCGCATTGGCATGAGCAGCATGATAAGTTCCTCGTTATCCTTCTCTTGTGCCGGGCGTACCAATCCGGGGCGGCTGGGGTCGGCCAATTCCAATATTATGTTTTCGCTGTCTATGATGTTGCAGATTTCTATCAGGAACTGGCATGAGAATCCGATGCTAATGGGCGTGTTGTCGTATTCGCATACGAGGAACTCCTCTGCACTGGTAGAGTATTCGTTGTCCTGACCTGTAAGGTGTATGTTGTTGTTGCTCAGTTCCAACTTGACCAGTCCGCTGCTCTGGTTGCAGCATACGCTGACACGCTTCAGTGAACTTGCAAATGCCTGACGGTCAATGACGGCACGATACGGGTTGCTTGTGGGGATTACCGCGTTGTAATTGGGATAGTTGCCTTCTATCAGACGGAAATGCATGGTCATGTCCTCCGTGTGGATAGTGGCGCGGTCGTTGGTGTACACGATGCGTATGTCGTTCTCATCCTTGCCGACAACGCTCTTCAGAATTGTTGCCACCTTCTTGGGCAGGATGAAACTGCCATTGAATCCCGGGGTGGTGCTGCGTATGATGTTCTTGACCAGTTTGCGTCCGTCTGTACCTGCGAAAATGAGGTGGTCCTCCTTGATGTCAAAGAAGATGCCGTTCATTACCAGTCGCACTTCGTCGTTGGCGGTGGCAAAAAGAGAGCGGTTGATGCCGGAGAGCAGGGTCTCTGCTGAGATGTTCAGGGTATTGCCATCGGTAACAGGGCGTGGAGCAGGGTAGGGGTCGGCATTCTGCGCCATTATCGCAAACTGGCCGCTGCCGTGCTTGCCGCGGAGTTCGTAAGTGTTCATGTTCACTTCAATGGTGATGGGCTGCTCTGGTATTTCGCGAAGACTGTCCATCAGCGTCTTTGCAGGAACGCAGAAACGACCGGTACTGTCCTGTTCCAGGACATTGAGGTTTGCAATGTAGCATTTTTCCGAATCGCTTGCCGTTATTGTCATTTGGCCGTTGTCTGCAACTTCCATCAGGAAACAGTCCAGGATAGGCATTGAGTTCTTGCTCGCCAGAACCTTGCTGGCGCATGTTAAACGGCTGTTCAGAGCCGAACTTGAGACCTTGAAAATCATATCAAATGTTATAGGTTTATTGTTAGCGTATTTCCATGCAAATTTACTCGTTTTTATTTATAATGCCAAAAAAAGCAATCTATTTTTTGTGCATGTAGGTATTTTGTCTTAACTTTGTGGTGAATTAAAAGTATTATATATGGAATTGATAGGAAAAATTATTCAGGTATTGCCTGAGCGTAGCGGCACGTCTGCCCGTACCGGCAGTGAATGGCGACTGGGTTCTTATGTGCTGGAAACCACTACAGACCGTTTCCCCCGCAAAATGATGTTCGAGGTTTTCGGTTCAGACAAACTGCAACAGTTCAACATCCAGGTGGGAGAGATGCTCCGTGTAAGTTTCGACATAGATGCACACGAATACCAGGGACGCTGGTACAACAGCATACGTGCATGGAACGTTGACCGAAATATCGCCGATCCCATGGCACAAATCCCTGTTGGCGCCCCTGATGTAACCCCCTTTGGCGCACCGGCTGCAGCGACACCCCCCTCTGCCACTCCAGAGGCGGCACCGTTTGTGTCTTCGGGCAACGAAGACTTGCCGTTTTGAGTCACATACAGATCAGTAGCATAGAGAAAAGAAGAGACGGCACCGGTTTTCGCCACCGTCTTTCATGACATAAGATAGAGGTTATGCCTTTGACGGCATAACCTCTATCTTTTATTTACCGTGCGCGGTGTCTGTCCGCAAACGGAGCCGCGTCTTGTCCGCCCAAATGAAGGAAAACTGCCCTCGGGAAGACAAAGGACTGCCCTCGGGAGGGCAAAGGGCTGTCCTCGGGAGGGCAAAGGGTTGTCCTCGGGAGGGCAGAATTACGCAGATACGGCTAACCTTTCTTTCCTGCCACTTTTCCCAAATTCTCTATGCCTGTAACAACGAGGAAACCTATGAGGGCAAAAATTATGGCACCGGCATAGTGCATGTCCACCTGTTCGGCAGGAATGAGTGACAGTGCCTTTTCTGGGACAATGGGGAACTGGGAGGCCTTGATGGCTTCCATGTTGCTCCAGGGCCATACCTTCACAAGAGAACCGATGATGAAACCGGCCATGACAAGGAGGGTCTGTTTGTGGAACTTGCCAAGGAGCCAGTGCAGGAACTTGGAGAAGGCTATAATGCCGCTGGCCGCGCCTGCGGCGAATACACCAATTACAGGAAGTACCGTTGCCAAATCGCCTGCGGTGAGCCTGGTTATGGTCTCCATTATGTACTCGTATTTTCCCAGGATGAGCAGGATGAAACTGCCTGATATGCCGGGCAGTATCATGGCACAGACGGCTATGGCTCCGCTAAGGAAGATGAACCAGAGGTCATCTGGAGTTTCTGTCGGAGAGAGGGTGCATACCGTCACGCCAAGGGCTACTCCGAAGACAGTAAGCAATACTGACACTATATTCCAGCCCTTGATGCCACGCAGTATTAAGATGGACGATGCAACGATCAGACCGAAGAAGAACGCCCATGTCTCGATAGGGTGGTGTGTGAGAAGATAAAGCATTAGTTTGGCCAGTGTGATGACACTGAACAGGATGCCGCAACCTACGGCCAGCAGGAAAGAACCGTTGACGTGCCTCCACAATTCCTTTAACTTGCCAGAAAAAAGCAGGCGTATGGCGGTGACATCAAAGGAGTTGATGGATGACACGAGTTCCTCGAATATGCCTGTCATGAATGCAATGGTACCTCCGCTTACACCGGGGATGACATCGGCTGCACCCATTCCTGCGCCTTTGAAGGCAAGAAGAATATAGTCTTTTATCGTTCGCATGATGAATGTGTGATTAGTGTTTCTGTTTCTAATAGTGTTTCTTGATGAATGTTTTCTTACGTGTCAGGCGCCACCGCATGCAGTCCCAAAGGTCCATGATGAAATATGGGATGGCCCCCCTGTGGATTGTTGCAATGCAATGCATCAGGTAGGAGAGATGCCTTCTTGCCCGGCCAACGAGGTGATGGCGCGTCTCTACATCGAACAGGCGCTTCTGCCGCCAGAAGTTCGAATTGTCCACGGCGTCTTCCGTGGGATACAGTTCCTTGTCCACCAGGAAGATGGTGTTGTATCTGTTGGCGGAACGTGATATGAAGATGTCCAGCGTGCCCGTCTTCAGTGCAAGGTGTCTGGCCGGGAACTTATATGTAAGGAACATTTCCTTGCTAAGACCCACGATGGCGTTTCCCGCCCGGAACAGTCCGAAACCGACAGCCTGCCTCAGAAGCAGCTTGTTATGCCACGCTTCGTGTCCTGCGGTGAAATAGTCTCCAAAACGCTTGCTCCTTGCCCTCTTGGCAGGGACAAGCATGATGTCGCAATCCGGCCGCCATCTGCCCTCTATGTCTGCCAACCAGTGCGGGCCTGGGATTTCCATATTTGCGCTGAGGACCAGGACGTGCCCGTAGATTGCCGCCCTCATGCCCAGATGCAGGGCAAGGAGTCCGCGGCTTATGTCGCGTGCACTGAGCGGCAGGGAAAGGTATTGGAGATGGGGATATTGCTTTTTCAAGGACTTAAGCAGTTCCAAGGTATCGTCCTCGCTGTTCATATCCACCACCACCACTTCATACTCCGTCCCCTCTTGGGATAGCAGGGCAGGAAGATGGAGCGAAAGTTTCTCCTGTTCCTCGTGCGCTATGATGAGCAGGCTTGTCATTTCAGGTCTTCTGTGATATATCCCTCGGGCAAAGTACGGCAGTTATAACCCGAGGCCATTATCTCGCCGTATGCTCCGGCAGAGCGGAAGGCCACGAGGTCGCCGCGGCCGGTGCGAGGCATGCCATAGTTCTTGATGAAGACATCGCTGCTCTCGCATATGGGGCCTACTACATCATAGGTTACATAATCGGAGGGAGATTCAGCCGTCAGGTTCTCAATGTGATGATATGCATCGTAAAGGGCAGGACGGATAAGGTCTGTCATGCCGGCATCCACTATGCAGAAGTTCTTTATGGGATTACTCTTTATATATAGTACGCGCGCGACAAGCGTGCCGCACTGTCCCACGATGGCACGACCCAGTTCAAAATGCAGTTGCTGGCCGGGACGCAGACGCAGGTTCTTGCGGTATGTCCCGAAATAAGAACGGAAATCCGGGATGGGATTATGGTCGGGCTGGCGGTAGTCTATGCCAAGTCCGCCACCCACGTTGATGTCGCTTACGGTGGGGATACCTGCCGCCTCCAGGCGGTCCTGTATTTCGTTGATACGGCAGGAGAGTGCGGCAAAGTCGTCCATCTCCAGAATCTGACTGCCAATGTGGAAGTGCAAACCAATGAACTCAACACCATCCATGGCGTTGGCTACGGCGATGACACGTTCCATATCCTGCATGTCTATGCCGAATTTGTTTTCCGCAAGACCGGTTGTGATGTTGGCATGAGTATGTGCTCCGACATTGGGGTTGATGCGCAAGGCAATGCGTGCCCTCTTACCTTTTAGCACGGCCAACTGGTTTATGATTTCCAGTTCCGGTATACTCTCTACGTTGAATGCAAAGATGCCGGCATCAAGACCTAATTCTATCTCCCAATCGCTTTTGCCCACTCCGGCATACACGATCTTGCCGGCAGGGAAACCGGCATTGAGGGCAGCCTGTATCTCTCCTCCGCTGACGCAGTCTGCGCCGAACCCCTCCTGTGCTATTATGCCCAGTACCTTGGGATTTGCGCATGCCTTCACTGCATAGTGCACATGCATGTCTGGAGAGGTATTCGCGCGTATGTCCTTGAGCGTCTGCCTGAGCAGGTCGGTGTCGTAATAGTAGAACGGGGTACGGAGTTTCTTGAATTCTTCTATAGGAAACATGTGATGTTCGTTATAGTAAAGCAGTTGCCGTAGGCTGGGACCCATGATGTCCGGCCTACGGCAATATGTTGTTAAAACAAAGTCTTCTGCAGAGCCTGCAGCGTGCGCTGCTTGTCCTCGGCCTTGACAAGGAACGATATGTTGTGGTTGCTGCCGCCGTAGGAAATCATGCGTACGGGGATGTCGCGCAAGGCATCGCAGGCAATGCTCTCGAAACCGCAATTCTCGGGACGGAGGTCGCCGACAACGCAGATGATGCACATATTCTCCTCGCATGATACAGTTCCGTACTTCTTCAGTTCGGATACTATGTCGGCCAGATGTGCCGTATTGTCGATGGTAAGGCTTACACCCACTTCACTGGTACATATCATGTCTATGCTTGTGCGGTAGGTCTCGAAGATTTCGAATACCTTGCGCAGGAAACCATAGGCAAGGAGCATGCGTGAGGAATTGATGCGGATGCATGTATTGCCGTCGCGTGCGGCCACTGCCTTTATCTTGCCCTCGTAGAAGTCATTGTTGATGATGGTGCCTGGCGCATCGGGATCCATTGTGTTGAGCAGCCGTACGGGAACACCGGAAAACTTGGCAGGCTGTATGCAGGTCGGATGCAGGATCTTGGCACCGAAGTAGGCCAGTTCCGCTGCCTCGGCAAAATGCAGTTGGCGCACAGGGTGTGTGCCTTCCACGAAGCGCGGGTCGTTGTTGTGCATACCGTCGATGTCGGTCCATATCTGTATCTCCTCGACCTGCAGGGCGGCACCTATCAGACATGCCGTGTAGTCAGAACCGCCACGCAACAGGTTGTCAACCTCGCCATAGGCATTACGGCAGATGAACCCTTGTGTGATGTAGATCTGATAGCCGGGATTTTCGTTCATGTAGTGTACGCACTTCTCTGTTATGTAGTGGAAGTCGGGTTCGGCATTCTTGTCCGTACGTATCATTTCAAGAGCAGGAAGCAGTATGGCCTTGAAACCACATTCCAGCAGGTAGTTTGTCACCATGTTTGTGGAGATGATTTCCCCTTCAGCCAAGATGACTTTCTCCTCGAAGGAGGTGAAGTGTGTCTTGGTGAAACTGCGCAGATAGCGGAACTGCTCTTTCAGGAAGGCACGTGTCTTCTCCCTCCACTCCTCGGTCTGGTAGAGTTCTTCCACGTGCCCCATGTATTTGCGTTCAAGTTGGTTGATGATGGTGCTTGCTCCCTCCGGGTTCTTCTTGTAGAGATAATCGGAGATTTCCACCAGGGAGTTGGTGGTTCCGCTCATGGCAGAGAGTACAACGACCTTCTGTTCCTTGTCTGCGGTGAAAAGGTTGCAGACACTTTTCATGCGTTCTGGTGAGCCCACGCTGGTGCCACCGAATTTCAGTACTTTCATTTGCGTTGTGTATGTTTGTTATTATCTATTTTCTTGTCAGTGTCTCATTCTCGCACACGTAGACCGTACCGGGGAAATTCTCTGGCCATTGCAGGTTATGTGTAGAGATTATCACAGTGCATCCCGTCTGCCTGCGGACATCGTCCAGCAGTGTCATGACACGTTCGCCGTTTTCTCCATCTAACTGTCCTGTAGGTTCGTCGGCAAGAATCAGTTCGGGATGGTTCAGAATGGCCCGTGCTATGCAGATGCACTGCTTTTGCCCGCCGGATAGTTCATGTGGATAGCATTTGGCAGTATCCGGGAGTTTCACCCAGTCCAGTACCTCTTCTATGCGTTCATTGCGCAGTTTCTTCCTGTTCCAGTCTGTAGCACGAAGCACGAAATCCAGATTGTCGTGTATGGTGCGGTCGGGGAGCAGACGGAGTTCCTGGTGTACGATACCTATCTGGCGACGCAGATATTGCAGTTTGCTTCGTCCTATCTTGCGCATGTCGTGATTCAGTACCATTGCGCGTCCGTTATATACCGGAGTATCCCCGTACATGCTTGACAGCAGGGTGCTTTTGCCGCTCCCCACCAGACCGGTCATGTAAATCATGTCGCCAGGTTGTGCCTGCAGGTTCACTCCCGACAAGATAGTCCTTTTCTCGTGTCTCAGATGTACGTTGGTATAGTTTATGGTCATAGGTATGTCAGTGTTTCTTCCAATTCGGATTGTGCCGTTCCATCAGTTCCTCTGCCAATCGTTCTATGCGAAGTCCCTTGCTTGTCATGAGTACAAGCAGGTGATACAGCATGTCGGACCCTTCGTATATCATGCGCTCGTCAGTTCCGTTCACTGCCTCTATGACCAGTTCCAGGGCTTCTTCGCCCACTTTCTGTGCCATACGGTTAAGGCCGTCTCGGAAGAGCGAGGTGGTATATGAACCCTCTGGCATCTGCCTATGCCTTTCCTCTATGAAATCCTGCAGTTCGCTCAGGAAGAGCAGGGGATTGTCTCCCTTTTCATTGGCCGCGCAATGTGCCGGTTCGTTTTTCTCTCCCCAGCACGTGTCTGTGCCGGTATGGCATACTGGACCTACGGGATTGACGCGGATCAGCAAAGTGTCGTTGTCGCAGTCGTTCTTGATGTCCACTACGTGCAGGTAGTTGCCGCTCGTCTCGCCTTTTGTCCATGTGGTCTTTCGCGTGCGGCTCCAGAATGTGACCTTGCCGGTCATTACTGTGAGGTCGTAGGCTTGCCGGTTCATGTATCCGAGCATGAGCACCTGGCGGGTGTCGGCATCCTGGATGATGGCAGGTACAAGACCCTGCATTTTATCAAAATCTATTTCCATGTTGGTTTATTGTTCTATGATTATAATCTTACCGGTATGTTCTGCTTGTCAAGATATGCCTTTAATTCGGGTATGGGGATTTCTCCGAAATGAAATACGCTTGCCGCCAATGCCGCATCTGCATGACCGACATTGAAGGCATCGCGGAAATGCTCCTTTTTGCCGGCGCCTCCACTTGCAATGACGGGAATAGAGAGGTTGTCTGCCAAACGTGCAAGTACCTCGTTGGCAAATCCCTCCTTGACGCCGTCGTGGTCCATTGATGTAAAAAGAATTTCTCCGGCTCCTCTTTCCTGAACTTCGTGTGCCCAGTCAAAGAGTCCCAGTTCCTGCCTTTGTCTTCCGCCTTTGGTATAACAATGCCATCCGTCCGGGTCCTGGCGTGCATCTATGGCACACACTATTACCTGAGAACCGAAATGTACGGCAATGTCGTCAATCAGCCCTGGGGTGTATATAGCCGCAGAATTGATGCTCACCTTATCCGCTCCTGCGTTCAGAAGACGCTCAACATCCCTGATTTCCTGAATTCCGCCGCCTACGGTAAACGGAATGTTTATCTCTGCAGCGACACGGCTGACCATTTCTGTAAACGTCTTGCGCCCTTCCACTGATGCCGTGATGTCAAGAAAGCATAGTTCATCCGCGCCACCGTCACTGTAGGCCTTTCCCAGTTCCACGGGATTTCCGGCAGTACGGAGGTTGACGAAGTTGGTGCCCTTCACCGTCATTCCGTCCTTGACATCCAGACAGGGTATTATTCTTTTCGCTAACATAATGCGTCTATGTCTATTTTACCTTCATAATAAGCCTTGCCAAAGACTACAGCCGGTATGCCGCACTCCTGCAATCGGATAATGTCGGCATTGCACGAAACACCACCGGAGGCTATCAGGTGTATGTTCGGGTATTCGCTCATCACTTGGCGGTAAAGTTCTATGGCAGGCCCTTCCATTGTCCCGTCCTTGCTGATTTCTGTGCACAGGACATTCCGGACTCCTGCCCTTATGTATTTGTCCAGAAACTGTAGAAGTCCTTCCGAGGAGTCTTCTTTCCATCCGTTGATGCTTATGTTGCCGTTACGGACGTCCGCACCCAAAATAATCTTGTCGGCGCCGTATTTCTCCAACCATCCCATGAACATTTCCGGATCGGTTACAGCAACACTGCCCACCGTGACCATATGCGCTCCTGCACGGAACGCCGTCTGTATGTCTTCGTCGGTCTTTATTCCCCCACCGAAGTCAACGGTCAGTTCCGTAGATTGCGTTATGGACCTCAGTACATCCACGTTTACGATGTGCTTGTTCTTTGCACCATCCAAATCCACGACATGAAGTCTGCGGAATCCCAGACGTTGGAATTCCATTGCCTGTTTCACGGGGTCTTCGCAATAGACGGTCTTCCGGTCGTAATCCCCTTTCGTGAGACGAACGCATTTTCCGTCTATGATATCTATGGCCGGTATCAGTTCAATCATAATTCAAGGAAGTTCTTCAGTATCCTTTCGCCCACGCTGCCACTTTTCTCCGGATGAAATTGGGTGGCATAGAAGTTGCCCTTGTGCAGTGCGGCAGAATACGGTGTTATGTAATCACATGTGGCTATGGTATAGTCCTGGCTGTACGGGACGTAGTAACTGTGTATGTTGTATATGAATTTTCCGTCGTCAATGTCCTTGAAGAGCGGTGAAGAGAGTCCGTATATGCTGTTCCATCCCATCTGCGGCACTTTGTCGGCATGTACACGGGGGACGAAACGCCTTACGTCCAACGGGAATATCCCCAGACAATCGGTGTCGCCCTCCTCGCTGTGCCTGCACATCAATTGCTGGCCTATGCAGATGCCCAATACCGGTTGGTGCAGACTGCAAATGACTTCGTCTAACCTGTGTTCTTTCAAATACGACATAGCCGTACTTGCTTCACCCTGTCCGGGAAACAGGACACGGTCGGCCTTCAACAGCAACTCTGCATCGTCTGTCAGCGTGGGTGACACCCCCAAGCGCCGTAATGCATGCACAACAGAATAGATGTTTCCTGCGTTGTATTTTACGATGGCTACGTTCATTTTATTTCCTTGTTCCTTATTATTTGGTCCAAACCGGCATGGATGCTTCTACTTTTCTTTAGTCTCGGCCAATGCTTTCACCCAGTCTGTATTCAGGCAGAAGGGAGTAAAGCCGTTCTTGTCGTACATGAACAGTTCCGACTCTTCCCTGTCAACGTCCTTGAACTGAGGATTGCCCATGCATGCGTTGCAGTAGCGCATGACTATCTTCTTTCGCGTCTCTGCCCCGGCAATGCTGTTTTGCGACAGTTCTATCAGATAGTTGGTGACAAATTCATTCAACGCCACGGCCTGCTCGTCCAACCATGTACTGCTGACACTTCCTTGCTTCAGTATTATATGTTTGCGGAAGTATCTCATGGCGGTACACTTGAACTGTGCCACCTTGAGGTCGAATTCACTGCTTTCCGGATTGTTTACGACAAGTTCCGCCTTGTCCAGAAGATAGTCGTATACTTCCTGTGCCTTGACTGCACTTGTCAATGTGACCATTATGGCTATAATGATAATCCTTTTCATATCGTCTTTTTCAGTTCTTTGCTATGTGTTATACAATCGGGTAGTTCTTCCTTGTAGTGTGTCACCATTATCAAGGTCTTGTGGGGTCGCTGGCAGAAAAGTTTTATGATTTCCCTGACGCGCTGCCTGTTCTTCAGGTCGAGGCCGTGGAGAGGTTCGTCGAGAATGAGCAGTTCCGGGTCTTTGACAAAGGCACGTGCCAGCAAGCACAGGCGCTGCTCTCCGCTGGAGAGTTTCAGGAAGGTCCTGTCCTGGATGTCTGCAATGCCGAACACCTGCATCCACTGGCGGCATATCTCCCTCTGCTCCGGTCGCGGGCGGCAATACAGGCCCACGCTGTCGGACAGACCGCTTGCCACGATGTCTATGGCAGGCAAGTCTCGCAGATAGGCACGGTGCATTTCGGGAGACACATACCCGATGTGGCGCTTTATCTGCCAGATGCTTTCGCCTGTGCCACGCTTGTGACCGAACAGATGGATGTCGCAGGAATAACCTTGAGGATTGTCGGCACAGACGAGTGAAAGCAGCGTGCTCTTGCCGGCTCCGTTCTTGCCCTGCAGAGCCCATCGTTCTCCTTCACGTACGGTCCAATCGGTGTCTCTCAGTATGGTCCGGTTGCCATAGCGTATGCTGACATTGTGGAGTTTCAGTATCTCTCCTCCGTCCTGCGGATAAAAGGGTATGGCGGCCAGGTCCTTGTGAGGCAGCGCCATTATCCACCCGGCCATGTCGTGGGGTAGGGCACCGGTACATGTCCCAAGGGTTTGCAGAAACTCCGCTCTGGTCTGCTTGGGCATAAGGCGCATGTCCTTTACCGGCAACACGTGCGTTATGAACTCCGGGATGTCATCGTATTTGGAAAGAATCAATATTACGGTCAGGTCCGTTGTCTGCGAAAGCCTGTCCAGAAGTCCTTTCAGCAGGTCGCGCGTATCTGCATCCAATCCTATGAACGGATTGTCCAGCACCAGCACCTTTGGTGCGGAAAGCAGGGTGCGTGTAAGTTGGAATTTGCGCAGTTCTCCGCTGGAAAGCGATATGATATATTTATCCAGCACGTGGTGCAGTTCGAACATGTCGTAGAGTTCCTCCCTAAGACCTGGGCGGAACTCCGGCACCTTATCGAGAAGACTGCCTGCCGTAGGGGTGTTGTCGTCTATATCGTGCTGGTTCCAGCGCTGCTGGTAATAGTATGTGCCGTCCTGGTCGCCATAGGAATCACGGAACGAAATGAAGCGCAGTTGCTCGCTGACAAGGCGTTTCTGTGTCGGTGTTCCGGACTCGGCTCCTGTATTGTCGAAACCATACTGCACCTCGTTGCGAAGCAGCGGATAATGCCCTGTAATGATTTCCACCAAACGGCTCTTTCCTGCCGAGTTGTCTCCGCAGATTGCAATCTGCTCGCCTGGCAGGATCTCCATGTTCACGGGTTCCGCCATGCGCCAGTCCGGGTGGCGTGTTATGCCGTCTGTTATCTTGATAACCGGTTTCATCCTGTTATTTCCTGTTCTTTTGTCCTGAAGGACTGTCTGTCCCTGTTTTTGTTCACGAAGTCTTTCCAGGAGGAATATTTCCTGTCGGACTCGGGTCTGCCCATCTGCAGGAAGTGGCAGTATGCCGCTGCCAAGGCATCTGTGGCATCCAGAAACCTGCCCAGTTCGTCCTTGTCCAAGTGCATCATCCTTCTGAGCATGTCGGCCACCTGCTCCTTTGAGGCCGTGCCGACACCGGTAATGGCCATCTTTATCTTCATGGGAGCATATTCGGTAATGGGAACCTGCCGTTGGATTGCCGCCGCCATGGCCACTCCCTGCGCTCTGCCCAGTTTCAGCATGGATTGTACGTTCTTGCCGAAGAACGGGGCCTCGATAGCCATTTCATCGGGCAAATACGAGTCGATGATGCCGGTAATACGTTCGAATATATGGCCGAGTTTCAAATAATGGTCGGCATACTTCCTCAGGTCTATTATTCCCAAGGAAACCATCTCGGCCTTCTTGCCACTGACACGGATTACTCCGTAACCCATGACATTGGTACCGGGGTCTATGCCTAAGATTATCTTTTCTGCCATCGTAGTATGCCCGTTTCCGGCCTCGGGAAACCGCTGCCGTCAAAAGTTTTTCGGTTGCCTATTCTGTCATTTCTCCTTCTATGACCAATCGCACAATTCTGTTTTTTGCATTGGAACGTACCGTTATGGTCTTGGAGAAGCGGCCGGGCACCAGTCCCTTGCCATTGTATGTTATGTCAACGCTTCCTTTTTCAGCTGGTTTTACAGGTTCCTTGGTAAAGGACGGCACGGTGCATCCGCATGATGCGAACGCCTGGTTGATTATCAGTGGGGCTGTACCGGTGTTGGTGAAGGAGAAACTATACTTGCGGACAGGGTCCGACTCGGGGAACACGCCCAAGTCGCATCTCAGTGTATCAAACTTGATTTCTGCATAGTTTTCCGCCTTGGTGTCTCCGGACGGGCGTATCTCGCTTCGTACTGATTTCTGCGATTGGGCATCTGCAAACAGACAACCACCCATGCTTATACAGAGTAGCAAAAGAAACTTTTTCATATACTTCATATAAGAATTTATGTACAAACATTAATATTTTCACGCGCAAAGATACGAAAAAAACTCGGAAACACACTTTGAATGCTTCTAAAACTATCGGTATGACGCAAAACATTAACATCTGTTGATTGTTTGAATGCCTCATCGGATACCAGAAAAACACATGCCGAACCCTGGGATTCGGCATGTACTGCTATGTGCAAATCTGCTTATTTGTCCTGATTGGTCTTGATTTGTCAGAGGTTTTCGCATTCCTTAAGCCAACTGGCGGACGAAGCGTCGCTTGGCATCGTCCAGCCTCCTCTTGGCGACAGGCCGCAGGTTCCTACCTTGGGACCGTCGGGCAGACACGAACGTTTGAACTGTTGGTTGAAGAAACGACGGAAAAACACTGACAACCACTTTTTAATAGTTTCGTCATCGTACAGTGTCTCACTGAAGGCATTGCGTGCCAGAAGGTATATTCTGGCAGGACGGTAACCGCGCCTTAAAACATAATAAAGGAAGAAATCGTGAAGTTCATAGGGACCTACCAAGTCCTCTGTCTTCTGCTTGATTTCACCATTGTCGTGTGCAGGCAGAAGCTCTGGAGATATGGGCGTGTCGATGATGTCCTTCAGTATTGCCTGCGTCTCGTTCTGTTTCTGTGTGTCCGCATACCATGCAATGATGTGCCTTATCAGGGTTTTGGGAACAGAACCGTTCACACTGTACATGGACATGTGGTCGCCGTTGTAGGTGGCCCATCCCAAAGCAAGTTCGGACAGGTCGCCGGTTCCCACAACCATACCATTCATCTTGTTGGCAATATCCATCAGAATCTGCGTGCGTTCCCTGGCCTGCGAGTTTTCGTATGTCACATCGTGTACATCCACGTCATGACCGATGTCCTTGAAATGCTGGATGCAGGCATCCTTTATGCTAACCTCGCGCACGGTTATGCCTAATCCCTCCATCAGGGACATGGCGTTGGTATAGGTGCGGTTTGTGGTGCCGAAACCAGGCATAGTCACGCCAACTATTTCCTTTCTGCTCATCCCTAACCTGTCATAGGCATTTACCGCCACAAGCAGTGCAAGGGTGCTATCCAAACCTCCGCTTATACCAAGCACAACAGTCTTGCAACCAGTATGTTTAAGTCTCTTGCATAAACCAATGGTTTGGATACCGAATATTTCCTCTGCACGTCTGTCCAACTCTGCCTTGTCTTCGGGAACAAACGGATGAGAGGCAAACTTTCTGCTCAGTTCCAGTTCGTGACTGACCATCATATCCGTATCTGTATAGGCACATGAACAGCATTCAAGGTGCTTGGATGAATCGGCGAAGATTTTGTTCGAACGACGTTCGTTTCTGATGTACTCTACGTCAATCTCGCTAAGTATCAACTGGGCGTCTGTGAAGAACGGACGTTTCTCGGCAAGCATGCTGCCGTTTTCAAAGATGTATGCTTCTCCTCCAAAGACCAGGTCGGTGCTGCTTTCTCCAAATCCGGCGCCGGCGTATACATATCCGCACATGCAACGTGCACTTTGGGCACACATCAACGTCTTCATATAGTCGCCCTTGCCCACAAGACTGCATTCTGCCGAAATGTTGAGTATGATTTCGGCACCAAGCAGTGCAAGACGGCTTGACGGCGGTGTGGTGGCAAACAGGTCGTGCCCTATCTCTATAGCGAACGAACAGGTGGGTGTGTTGAATATCCGGTCCTGTCTTATTTCTACCAGATCGCCGCAAAGCCATACCTTTGTGCTCTCGGTATCCTGTATGGAGTTGAACCAACGCTTTTCGTTGGATTCGTTGTTGTTGGCCGGATACGACTTGGCCACAATGCCAAGAATCTTGCCTTTCTGAAGCACAACGGCACAGTTCAACAGGCCACGGCTGCATGATACGGGCATTCCCACCACCACTATCATATCCATGGAACGTGTGAAGTCCATGAGTTTCATCAGGGCAACTTCTGCCTCGTCCAACAGTGTCTGTTGCATAAACAGGTTCTGGCAGGTGTATCCAGTGATGCCGAGTTCCGGAGTCAGCAGCAGTTCTACACCCTGTGCCTGAGCCTTAAGGACGAGTTTCTCTATCTCTTCTACATTGAATTGGGCATCGGCAACCCTCACTTCGGGAACGCCGGCTCCCACTCTTATGAATCCATGTTTCATATCGTACGGATTATTTATATGAGTTGTATGTTCTGCTTGTCTTATGGCATTTACAGGAAAAGGACAGGCCTGTATTGCCTTACAAAGGTAATGATTTGTTCGCACAATCAATTACAACACGCACATGATTTTGACAAACCTTGTGTATTTTTTGACAAATATCGGGGTAAGGACAATAAAAAAGTGCATCAGGGATGCACCTACATCTTAATATATAATTGATAGGGGGCATAAATTACGATTTCCACTATCATTGCACGGGAAGAGAGGCTCGAACTCCCGACACCTGGTTTTGGAGACCAGTGCTCTACCAACTGAGCTATTCCCGTGTGTTTCCAAATGCAAAGGTAAGCATTTATTTTGGAATAACGGACTTTTTCCTGAGTTTTTTGTGATGTTGCTCTATTTTTGATGTGTTGCCGAGGTGCAGGCAGAACTTGAACGGGAAAGTGTTGCTGCATCAACACTCCAGTGTTGTCACGTCAACACCGCAGTGTTGTCGCTACAACACTGCACTAACCTCCTGTCTTAACCTTCTGCTCGCCCCAGTACGTTCTTTCTTCTTTACCGTCGAAGACGAGTGGAGTTTCTATTCCCAGTTCTGAGGCAATCCGTGTTATCGTTTCTTGAATCTCCGGAGTCATCAAGAATTCTCCGCGTCTGTAGCGGTAGTAGTTGTACAGACCGAACAGCGATACCAGGCTGCTACGCAGTTCCTCGGCCTTTGCTCTCGGCAAGGATTTCATCACGTTTATGAATCCGCAAGCATATACAACCGGTGTACTGTCGGTATAGCATGGACACTGCTCTGTACCACCGTTGTTGTCTATCCACCTATGGTCATAGAAATAGGCCTGTTTTATAACCGGGTGTTCCATGTATGCTATCCAGTGCAGACAGTTCGTGCGTCTTGGGCAATCTTTACGCGAGCAGAATGTAAACTGCTTGGGCATGTCTTTAAAATCTATCATCGGCCAGTGCGTGTGCTAAAATGTTGGTATGTTTCCCATGCAAAGATATGGTTATTTCCTCTAAAATCCTCTAAAATCCCGCTTTTCTTTTCTAATTGTTTTGTACTTGTATAATATATCCTTATCTTTGTGATACATCCACGTTGGATGTGCTTACTCGTCAATGTTTATAATAAAGAATATGAAAGCGGTATTTAAAGCAGTGGCTACGGTATTTATGCTTCTGGCATTTGTGGCTAATGGTGTGTGTGCAGAAATTCCTGTTAAGACCGGTGTGTCAGTAGATGGCAGAGTTGCGCCTGCCGAAGATGAGGACTTGGGTATAAAGGCTATTTTGCAGATGGTCCAATCTGTAAATTCAACATGTCCTATTGATATCGGTAATGGCGTTATGTTGGATAGCATGAGTTATGCCAATGGGGTGGTGAAATATAATTATCTCGTGTCGGCGGCATCTTATGCAACAATCAGTGGGAATGCTTCATTAAAGGAATCCGTTTACCCTAACCTTAAGAGTAATGAATCGTTTAAGAGAACGGCAGAATTGTTATATTCAACGGAAACAAAACTTGCTTATTGTTATTACACAAAGGACAACAAGAAAGTGGAGATACTCTTCTCGTTGGAAGATTTAAAGGGCATTTTTGCTCCTTCTGGTGAGGTGAACGAACTTCAGGATAAAATAACGCTTCTCCAAAATCTTGCAAAAACGGAGGCGTCATCTTGTCCTGTGGATATGAAGAATGGAATGGTTATGACAAATGTTGTATATGAGGACAAGAAGTATAAGTATACCTATATGGTGACAGAACAGGTGTTTGCCGGCCTCGGTCCCGAGACAAAGGAACTGTTGCTAATTGCATTTAAAGGAACGCCTGAATTTAAGAGGAAGGGAAAGTTGTTGCTTGAAACAGAATCTACATTCTTATGCCACTTCTTTGTGGGGGATGGTAGGTCTTTTGACGTGGAATTCTCGGCCGAAGATATACGGAATATGTTAGACACCCCCATAACCGATGCCGATGAAGCACAAATTATGGAAAAACTCAAGAATGATGCTAAGATTGCAAATTCCCAGTGTCCTATAGTATTGCTGGAAGGCAAATTGACATTAGCAGGTGTAACGTTTGAGAATAAAGCGTATAAGTATTCATATCTTGTTTCTGATAATTCTCCGTATCTCATTGTGGATAGCATGGAATTAAGGAATACCCTCATTGCGGATTTGACAAATAATCCGTCTTTCTCTACGTTTGCAGGTATGCTGGTTAAAACCAACTCTGATTTGGTGTATCATTATCAATCCCAAAGCGGCAAGGTTCGCGATATCGTGTTTGCTCCCCGGGAACTATACGTGTTCCAGGGAAAGACTCCTTCAAGACCGACCATTGAAATAACGGCTAAGATCCTAAATGCCAAGTGTCCCGTAAGAAAGCCAGACGGTAGTTTGGTGATTGAAAGTGTCACTTATGAATTGGGCGTGTTTAAGTATGTCGCGTTGCTTCCTGATGAGATTATTACCAAGGAAGGTTTTGCGTCATCTATGAAGAACGAGTTTAAGGAATCATTGAGAAACCTAGATTTGCTGGAGCCATTGGTAGATGATAATGCAAAGATTGTTTATCATTTACATGACTCAAAAGGAAATGAGGTTGTTATAGAACTGAGCAATGAAGATTTGAGGGCCGCTTTGGCTGATAGACAATGATACATGTGTCTTCAATTGTTCGATACCGGTGTTGGGTTTAAGCGGGGGGCGATGTCGGATTAACGTTAGGGTATAACTCACAATAGTAAATTGTTATAATATATGCGAAGAGGTAAAAACAAATGTGTTCATGTAGAACTTGATGATGTGAGCGGTACCCTTCCTTCTTCTACAGGTCAACAGGATGCCGGTAAGAAAAATATAATGGGCGAGAGCAATAATAAAAAAAGCGGCTGGCAAGAAGTTTCCCATTCTTGCAATTGTTGCCGTTCTGTTCCTCGTCCTTGTGCCGATATCCGTTTATTTCGGTTATGCCGAGTATGTTAGATTGCAAAAGGAAAAGGGACGGGACGGGTTGTTTTGGGATATGCGTGTAAAATTTGACTATCTTAAGAATGACCGTACGGCTCAATATGTAAGGGTGGGTGATATATCGGTGAGAGATTCGGTATTGGATGTATAGGTTCTAAGGACCTATTTTTACTCCAAAGGCAATTCCCGATATGTTGGTTTCGATGCTTTAAAAAAAGTTGCTCGTGAGATTGTGCGCAAGCATAAGTAGATCAAATCTATTTCTCGTACTTTATTTGCCGTACTGACTCGATGCCCGGGATTTGGCTTATGTGGGCAATGGCGCTTACCATTTCCTCTACACCATGCACCATTATCGTCACCTTGCAATCCACTATGCAGTCCTTTGTGCTGATGCAGAGGGAATCCATGTTGAGGTGGAGCCTGTCGGCGATTTCCGACGTGAGGTCCATGAGCAGGCGGTGCCTGTCCACACCGGTTATGGCCAGCGTGATGGGATAGGTGAAACCTATGCGGTTTATGGTGATGGAGGTGGGGGAGTGTACCTCTATGGGCGGCGCATCGGCATTGTCGGCATAATCCACGTTCACCACGTTGTCGCCGAACTTGCTGGCCATGCGTATGGCCTCGGGGCATGAACGGCGGTGCAGGGTTATGTTTTCGTACTCGGAGGTGTGCGGATGTATTCCCTGCATGCGGATGCCTATGACCTCGCCACCGGGCAGAGGTTTGCATATCGGGCAGCGGCACACTCCGCCACGGATAAGGCGGCGCTCTATGAGGAAGAGTCTCAGATAACGTTTGGCCAGATACGTCTGGCAATGGTCTATCCAGTCCTTACGTGGCTTGGCGTCGGGCGAGGTGATCAGTTTCACACAATCTCCTCCGTGCAGGACGGTCTTCACGCTACACAGGATTCCGTTCACATAGGCATAGTGTGCATGTGCGCCAACCTCGTCGCCCTGCTTGAAGGCATAGTCGATGACGGTGCTGTCCTTGGGCAGGATGAAACTCTCTCCGCCGGGTGAGAATACCGTTATGTCGTCATAATAGAGGCTGGAAGAAATGTGCTCGAGGAAGTATGCCTCGTTGCCTTGTGTGACGATATCCTCCAGGACCTTGCGGAAACGCTTCACCCAGTTGCCGATGTTGCTGCCTATTTCGTTGATGCAGCCCACCTGGCTGGCCTTTACCATCGATTCGGAACATATCTGAACGTCCTCCCACACACCCTCGTCGGACAGGAGCATGAGGCGCAGGCACTGGTAGGAGTTCTCCTTCGGCTGCTCTATCTGGTTGATGAAACTGCCCGGACGTTCGCGGAAATCGCGCGTGAGCAGGTTGTATATCTTCAGGCAGGTTTCCTTCTCGGTCAGAGGGTCGTCCATGGTGTCCTCCCAGAAGGTTATGCGCACATAGTAGCGGTTGGGCAGATGCCAGAAGTCCACATCCTGCTGCTTCATGCGTCGCCAGATGGAGTAGGGGCGTCGCCAGAAAGCCTCCACGTTGCACTGGATGCCATGGTCCTTCAGCGTTCCTTTCACATCCTTGCAGAAGCGTTGCAGGCGTTCGCGGTTGTCGGCCTCATCCTGCTGGAGCCAGCGCTCTATGTCACCGTATTCCAGTTCGCAACGGTATTTGAAGGACAGGTTTTCCAGGTCGGACTTCACCTCGAAGAGTCCCAGACGGTTTGCCAGCGGAGCATAGAAGCAATCCGTCTCTCCTGCTATCTTCATCTGCTTGTCGGGGCGCATGGATTGCAGGGTGCGCATGTTGTGCAGGCGGTCGCTTATTTTTACCATCACGGCTCTGATGTCGTAGTGAAGCGACGCCAAAATCTGCTGATAGTTATCCACTTGCTTAGTGGTCTGGTAGGTTTCCTTCTTCTGCTTCGTAACCACGTTGACGAGCCCGGCCACATCGTTGCCGAAGCGCTCCCTTATGTCCTCCACGGTATATGGCGTGTCCTCCACCACATCGTGCAGGAAGGCGGTGATGACGGTGTTGGCATCCAGTTGCAGTTCCTTGGCGGCAATGAGTGCCACGGAAATGGGGTGCAGTATGTACGGTTCGCCCGACTTGCGCTTTTGAGGCGCATGTGCTTCCTTGGCCAGAAGGTAGGCCTGGCGTACGCGCTCCATGTCTTCCGGAGTTACGCGCGGGGCAATGGCATCAAACACCTGTTGAGCCAGATCGCTGACAATCTGTTCGTAATCCATAGTCGTAGTGGTATATGGGTTAAGTGGCTACTAATTTATGTTTTATTTGGCAAAGTTAACCAAAATTACGACAAAGGAAGAATAATTACTGTTTATTTTTGCGTCAATGGTGTTTTTTATGTACCTTTGTACGTGTTTATTATATAATAAGGTGTGGCCGTCCTGAAGGCCGTATTCATAAGACATTAAATTTAATTAAAAACATACGATTATGAAAGCATTTGTATTTCCCGGTCAGGGAGCACAGTTCACCGGTATGGGCAAGGACCTGTACGAGAGCAATGAAGTGGCAAAGGAGATGATGGAGAAGGCCAACGAGATACTTGGTTTCCGTCTGACCGACATCATGTTCGAGGGCGATGCCGAGGCATTGAAGCAGACAAAGGTTACCCAGCCTGCCGTGTTCCTGCACAGTGTGGTAATGGCAAAGTGTATGGGAGATGCCTTCCAGCCTGACATGGTGGGCGGTCATTCCCTGGGCGAGTTCAGTGCGCTGGTGGCAGCCGGTGCCTTGGATTTTGAGGACGGACTGAAACTGGTGTATGCCCGTGCCCTGGCCATGCAGAAGGCATGCGAGGCCGCTCCCGGCGGTATGGCGGCAGTATTGCGCCTGTCCGACGAACAGATCGAGCAGATTTGTGCCGACGTTACTGCCCAGGCCGGCAAGGGTGTGGTGGTAGCCGCAAACTACAACTGCCCCGGCCAGTTGGTAATCAGCGGTAACAAGGAAGCCGTTGAAGTGGCATGCGAGAAACTCCTCGAGGCCGGTGCACGCCGTGCCCTGGTGCTGCCCGTAGGCGGTGCCTTCCATAGCCCCCTGATGCAGCCTGCCAAGGACGAGTTGGAGGCAGCCATAGCATCCACAGAGTTCCACACGCCCACATGCCCCATCTATCAGAACGTTGACGGCAAGGCACACACCAATCCCGAGGAAATCAAGCAGAACCTGATTGCCCAACTGACCGCCAGCGTGCGTTGGACACAGGAGGTGCTGGCCATGGTAGAGGCAGGTGCCACCGAGTTCGTGGAGTGCGGTCCCGGCCAGGCCTTGACCGGTATGATAACAAAGATTGCCAAGGACGCTACCGTCCTGCATGCATAATGCCGGAAACGTTTTGTCATGAACATATACCAAGTATTTACCCGCTTGTTCGGCGCCAATGTGGAGCATCCCGTTCCACATGGCAGCAAGAGTCAGAACGGATGCGGCACAATGTCGGCCTTTACAGCCAAGGCCTTGGCCGACATCAAGGCCATGGGCGTGACCCACATCTGGTACACAGGCATCATAGAGCATGCCACGCAAACCGACTATAGCCGTTACGGCATACGCAAGGACCACCCCGAGGTGGTGAAGGGCCGTGCCGGCAGTCCCTATGCCATAAAGGACTACTACGACGTGGATCCCGACCTGGCAACCAAGGTGCCCGAGCGCATCAAGGAATGGGAAGCACTCATAGAGCGCACCCACAAGGCCGGGATGAGGGTCATTCAGGACTTCGTGCCCAACCATGTGGCACGCGAGTACCACTCGGATGCCTGTCCCGAGGGTTGCAAGGACCTGGGCGAGGGCGACGATACTTCGCTCAACTACTCTCCCGAGAACAACTTCTACTACATGGGCGAACCTCTCCATCTGGACAATATCCTGAGCGAAGAGGAGCGTGCCAAGGCCAACCTCTACGAGGAGAACCCCGCCAAGGCTACCGGCAACGATGTGTTCTCTGCATGGCCGGGCAGGAACGACTGGTACGAGACGGTGAAACTGAACTATGGTCCCAACACCTATGCCAAGATGCTTCAGATACTGCTCTATTGGGCAGAGAAGGGCGTGGACGGATTCCGTTGCGACATGGCCGAGATGGTGCCAGTGGAGTTCTGGGAATGGGTGATACCTCAGGTAAAGGAGCAATACCCCGACATCATCTTCATAGCAGAGGTGTACAACCCTCAGTTGTACCGCGACTACATCTTCCGCGGACACTTCGACTACCTTTATGACAAGGTGGGACTTTACGACAAACTCAAGGCCGTATCCGCAGGATGGTGCTCGGCCAAGGAACTGACATCATGCTGGCAGAGCGTGGAGGACATACAGGATCACATGCTCAACTTCCTGGAGAACCACGACGAGCAGCGCATAGCCAGCGACTTCTGCGCAGGCGATGCCAAGAAGGGCCGTCCCATGATGCTGGTGAGCACACTGATGAACACCAACCCCATGATGATATACTTCGGCCAGGAACTGGGCGAGAAGGGTATGGACAGCGAGGGCTTCTCTGGCGAGGACGGACGTACAACCATCTTCGACTACTGGACGGTGGACACCATACGCCGTTGGCGAAACGGAGGAAAGTTCGACGGTGCCCTGCTCACGGACGAAGAGAAGAAACTGAAGGACTTCTATACACAGACCCTGCGTCTGGCCGAGGAGGAGCCTGCCTTCAGCGAAGGACTCTTCTGGGACCTGATGTACGTGAACGGGCATCTGGACAGACAGTATGCCTTCCTGCGTAGCGACAAGAACAAGACCTACCTGGTGGTGGCCAACTTCTCCGACGAGAACGTCACCACAGACATCCGTATTCCAGCCGATGCCATCCGCTCGCTCACTCCCGAATCGGAGAAGGTGAAGAACAACCTTGCCCACGACATTACCGTGTCCATCAAGGTGAAGGCCTGGGACGGCATCGTAAAGAAGATAAAGTTGTAGGGAAAACGTTTAACCCCAAAGAACACAGATAATGAACAGCGCAAATACAATCAGCCATTCGCACCTTGTCATCATGGCAGGTGGCATAGGAAGCCGCTTCTGGCCCATGAGCACCCCCGAACGCCCCAAGCAGTTTGTGGACGTATTGGGGACCGGACGCACATTCATTCAGATGACAGTTGACCGCTTCAAGGGAATCCTGCCTCCGGAGAACGTGTGGGTGGTTACCAGCCAGGCATACAAGGACATCGTTGCCGAGCAACTTCCCGAGGTGCCTCAGGGCAACATCCTTCTGGAGCCTTGCCGCCGCAACACCGCTCCCTGCATAGCCTATGCCGCATGGAGGATAAAGAGCATTGACCCGAAGGCGACCATCGTGGTAAGCCCTTCTGACCACCTCGTCCTGGACACTCCCGAGTTCCAGCGTGTGGTGAAGAGCGCCATGGACTTTGCCTCCACCTCGGATGCCATCGTCACCCTGGGCATGAAGCCCACACGCCCGGAGACAGGCTACGGCTACATACAGACGGACATGAGTTGCCCTTCTGCCCGCAACAAGGAGATATATCGTGTGGACGCCTTCCGCGAGAAGCCCGACCTTGCCACGGCCGAGAAGTACATCCGCAAGCCCAATATGCTATGGAATGCCGGCATCTTCATCTGGAACGTCAGCACCATAGTGAATGCCCTCAGAGTGTATGCGCCTGAGATTAACGAGGTGTTCGAAAACCTCTTGCCCCTCTACGGCACGGACAAGGAGCAGGATGCCATCAACGAGAACTTCCCCAAGTGCGAGAGTATCTCCGTTGACTATGCCATCCTCGAGAAGTCTGAGGAGATATACTGCTTCCCTGCCAGTTTCGGTTGGAGCGACCTGGGCACATGGGGCTCGTTGCGCGAGAACGTAAGCCGCGACAACAACGGAAATGCCGTGATTGGCGACAACGTGCAGACCTACGAGACACGCGATTGCGTGATACATTGCAGCGAAGAGCGCCGTGTTGTGGTGCAGGGCCTGGACGGCTACATCGTGGCAGAGAAGGACAATACCCTGCTGATATGCAAACTCTCTGAAGAGCAGAGGATAAAGCAGTTTTCTGAATAACTAACGGATAGACAAAATATTTTATGGAAAAGAGAAATGTTGCCCTTATAACGGGCGTGACAGGACAGGACGGCAGTTATCTGAGCGAGTTCCTTATAGAGAAAGGTTATGAGGTTCATGGCATTATCCGCCGCAGCAGTGTGGATTACCGCGAGCGCATCGCTCACTTGGAGGGCCATCCCCAGTTCCACCTCCACTATGGCGATATGGGCGACTCCATGTCACTTGTAAAGGTGATAGCAGACGTACGTCCCACCGAGATATATAACCTGGCAGCACAGAGCCATGTGCAGGTAAGTTTCGACGCTCCCGAGTTTACGGCCGACGTGGATGCCGTTGGCGTACTCCGTGTTCTGGAGGCAGTGCGCGCCAACCACTTGGAGAACGAATGCCGCATCTATCAGGCATCCACTTCCGAACTATACGGTAAGGTGGAGGAGGTTCCGCAGAACGAGAACACGCCCTTCCATCCCTACAGCCCCTATGCCGTGGCAAAACTCTATGGTTTCTGGATTGTCAAGGAGTACCGCGAGGCATACAACATGTATTGCTGCTCGGGCATCCTGTTCAACCACGAGAGCGAGCGCCGTGGCGAGACCTTTGTGACACGCAAGATTACTCTGGCCGCCGCACGTATAGCACAGGGCAAGCAGGAAAAACTCCTCCTGGGCAACCTCTCCTCTCTTCGCGACTGGGGTTATGCCAAGGACTATGTGGAGTGCATGTGGCTCATCCTTCAGCAGCCCGAACCCGAGGACTTCGTCATCGCCACCGGTGTGCAGCATTCTGTGCGCGAGTTCACCTATGCCGCCTTCAAGGCTGCCGGCATTGAACTGAAGTTCGAAGGAGAAGATATGGAAGAGAAGGGCATCTGTGTGGGCGGTCCTGCCGAACTCGTGGGCAAGACACTTGTGGAGGTAAGCCCCGACTTCTACCGTCCTACCGATGTGGTCAACCTCTGGGGCGATCCCACCAAGGCAAAGACAAAACTGGGTTGGAACCCTGCCAAGACAACATTCGAGCAACTTGTCTCCATCATGGTCAAGCACGACATGCAGAAGGTAGCGGCCGAACACGTTGCCAGCGTGATGCGTACCAATCTGGCCGAGTATTTAGAGAAGGGTTTGGTGAAGTAAAATACTTATAGGTCGGTTCTATAGCAGAATCGACCTATACATTATTATATATATATAAGATGGAAAAAAACGCCAAGATATACGTTGCCGGACACCGCGGCATGGTGGGTAGTGCCATCGTGCGCGAGTTGCAGAGACAAGGCTACAACAACATCATCACCCGCACCCATGCAGAACTGGACCTGATAAACCAGGAAGCCGTTAACCGCTTCTTCGAGCAGGAGAAGCCCGAGTATGTCTTTCTGGCAGCCGCCAAGGTGGGAGGCATCATTGCCAACCAGACAGCCCTGGCCGACTTCATGTACGAGAACATGATGCTGGAGATGAACGTCATACATGCCGCATGGCAGAACGGGTGCAAAAAACTGGAATTCCTCGGTTCTTCCTGCATCTATCCCCGTATGGCTCCGCAACCCATGCCAGAATCATGCCTGCTGACCAGTGAACTGGAACAGACAAACGAAGCCTATGCCCTGGCAAAGATCAGCGGATTGAAGTATTGCGAGTACCTGAACCGCCAGTACGGTACCGACTACATCTCCCTCATGCCTACCAACCTCTATGGTCCCAACGACAACTACCATCCCACACACTCCCACGTGCTGCCAGCCCTTATCCGCCGTTTCCACGAGGCAAAGGAACAGGGACTTGACGAGGTGACGTGCTGGGGCGACGGTTCGCCTCTGCGCGAGTTCCTGTACGTGGACGACCTGGCCAACCTCTGTGTCTTCCTGATGAACAACTATAGCGGAAACGAAACCGTCAATGCAGGCACAGGCAAGGAACTGAGCATCAAGGCGCTGACAGAACTCGTTGCCAAGGTGGTCGGCTACGAAGGCCGCATCCTTTGGGACACCTCCAAACCGAACGGCACACCGCGCAAACTCCTTGACGTAAGCAAGGCCAAGGCACTCGGATGGACATACCGCACGGAGTTGGAGGATGGCATCCGCCTCAGTTATCAGGACTTCCTGAGCAATCCCATGAGAGCAGAAAGATAGGCGTGGTACTTTTGTGCCGTGTCCGGTAAAATACAATCATTAGTTACCTTAGATACTATTATGAAGAAACTATTGTCCCTTCCCCCAAATCTGGTAGAGTGCTTCCATGACGTGGCCGGTGTCTGCCGTGAAGAATATTTCTGCACCTCTGACCCTGTAGGTGCACGTCTCGGCAGCGGAGGCGGAACAAACTGGCTGATGGAAGCCTGCCATCAGGACGAGGCTCCCGAAAAGACTTTCGAAGAGTGGCTTTCACGCGAGAAGCGCATCCTGTTGCATGCCGGAGGCCAAAGCCGGCGCTTGCCGGGTTATGCTCCAAGTGGCAAGGTGCTTACCCCCATACCCGTCTTCCGTTGGGCTCGTGGCCAGCGCATAGGTCAGAACCTGTTGCAGTTACAGTTGCCATTGTACCAGCGCATCATGAATGCGGCACCTGCCGGACTCCGCACCTTGATAGCATCAGGCGATGTCTATATCCGTGCAGGCAAGTTGCAACAGATTCCCGATGCCGACGTAGTGGGCTACGGCCTTTGGGTGGACCCCTCCCTGGCCAAGAACCACGGTGTGTTCCTTTCCAAGAGAGATACACCCGAGGTGCTTGACTTCGTTCTTCAGAAACCCTCGGTGGAGAAGTTGGGAGAACTGATGCACACCCACCTGTTCCTTATGGACATAGGCATCTGGCTGCTTTCCGATAAGGCAGTAAACCTGCTCATGCGCAAGAGTACCGGTACGGACGGTGAAATACTGAACTACGACCTGTATAGCGACTTCGGCCAGGCGCTTGGTGAGAATCCGACCACCACGGATGCCGAAATCAGTCAGTTGAAGGTGGCGGTATTGCCTTTGCAGGACGGCGAGTTCTATCACTACGGTACGTCGCGCGAGATGATTAGTTCCACCATGGCCATACAGAACCTCGTGTACGACCAGCGCGCCATCATGCATTTGGGCGTGAAGGCGCACCCGAGCATCTTCACACAGAACTGTCATCATGACATTAAGTTTACCCCAACCAACCAGAATACATGGATAGAGAACTCCAGAGTTCCATCCACATGGAGCCTGACACACGAGAACATCATAACCGGCGTTCCTCAGAATGACTGGACTGTCAACCTCGCTCCGGGTGTCTGCGTGGATGTCGTGCCATTGGGCGAAAACCAGTGGGTTCTGCGCCCCTACGGTTTCAGCGATGCCATGCGTGGCGACCTGCGCGACGCTTCTACCGAATACCTCGGACAGCCCGTGGGAGAATGGCTCTCAAAGCGTGGCATTTCTGCCGATGAGGTGGAGGGCAACACTGACCTGCAGAACAGCCGTATCTTCCCCGTGTGCAACACCATAGAGGAGATGGGCCGCCTGCTCCAGTGGATGATAGCCGAGTCTCCAACCGACATGACGGATGTGTGGAGAGCATGCGAACGCCTCTCTGCCAATGAAATCAGCGACAGGGCCAACCTGCGCCGCCTTCAGAAGCAGCGTCTGGAATTCCGCAAGGCCAACCTTACCGCCCTGGCCAACAACCACAGATGCAGTATCTTCTATCAGACCAACCTTGATGACCTGGCGCATGAGTTCCATAATCTCCAGGTTCCCGTTCCAGAGTCTCTGCCCGAGAGCGAGCCTCTGCTGAAGCGCATCAACGACCACATGTTCCGTTCCCGTCTGTTGGAACTGAACGGACAAGACGGTTCCGAGGCAGGAGCGAAGGCATTCTCCTTGCTTGGCGAAGGGCTGACGGAAGACGTGCTTGCACGCAAGCAGATGCCCCAGTTGGACGTGTACAGCGACCAGATTGTATGGGGAAGAAGTCCCGTCAGGATAGACTTGGCCGGCGGATGGACAGACACGCCTCCGTACTGCCTCACTTCAGGCGGCAGCGTTGTGAACCTGGCTATCGAGTTGAACGGCCAGCCTCCCCTGCAGGCATATGTAAAGCCCTCGGCAGACTACCATGTCGTGCTCCGAAGCATCGACTTGGGCGCTATAGAAATTATCACCACATGGGAGGAACTGGCGGATTTTGCCAAGGTAGGCTCTCCCTTCTCCATTCCCAAGGCAGCCCTGGCACTGGCAGGTTTCCTGCCCCAGTTCTGCCAGAAGAAGTACAAGTCCCTTCAGGAGCAGTTGAAGGACTTCGGTTGTGGCATAGAGGTGACTCTGCTCAGTGCAATACCTGCCGGCAGCGGTTTGGGCACAAGTTCCATCCTGGCCGCAACGGTATTGGGGGCAGTGAGCGACTTCTGCGGATTGGCATGGAGCAAGAACGAGATATGCAACCGCACGCTTGTGCTGGAGCAACTCCTAACCACAGGAGGCGGTTGGCAGGACCAGTACGGAGGTGTGCTCCATGGCGTGAAGTTGCTTACCACTCAGGACGGTTTCGAGCAGACACCCGAAATCAGTTGGCTCAGCGACAACCTCTTCACCGACTCCCAGTATCAGGCATGCCATCTGCTGTACTACACAGGCATAACACGTACAGCCAAGAAGATTCTTGCAGAGATAGTACGTGGCATGTTCCTCTACGATACGGAACGCCTGCAACTGCTTGGCGAGATGAAAGAACACGCCCAGGATGTTGCCCAGGCCATTATGCGAGGCAATTACACGCAACTCGGCACACTTGTAGGCAAGACGTGGTATCAGAACCAACTGCTGGACAGCGGTACCAATCCTCCTGAGGTGCAGGCCATCATCGGTAAGGTTCAGGACCTTTGCCTTGGATTGAAGTTGCCAGGAGCAGGTGGAGGCGGTTTCCTCTACATGGTAGCAAAGGACCCTGCCGCTGCTCTGCGCATCCGCGAAATCCTTACCAAGGAGCGTCCAAACGACCGTGCCCGCTTCGTTCAAATGGGCATATCCCGCACCGGACTTCAAATATCCAGAAGTTAGGTATCTTAGACAAGAACCATTAAGACCGGTTCTTTAAACCCAAATCGGTCATTAACGTTATGATGATAATAGCGTTTGTTTTTGAACAGATGTTTTGCCCCATTTCTCTTGCCATGTCATTGTGCTCTGCTTCTTTTCGCTTTGCCTTATAGAGTGTTTCATCGCGTTCTCAGTGACGCTAAGATATATCGTCACTGATGATAAGTTTTACCGCCACCGATGATAAGTTTCACCGTCACTGATGATAAAGTTTACCGCCATTAGTGATAATGTTTTGCCATTATCGGTAACAGAATGGGTGCAATATGAAGGATGATTACAAGGAACTTGGTGTTTAACTGGTCTCAAATAGAGCATATAATCACTTTTTTGTTAAAATCTGTCAACATATCAATATTTTCCGTATCTTTGTACAGACTTAGCCAGTCCCAATGGGGAAGGGCGGGTCAAATCTTATTGGAATTGCTTCCGTTTGCATCGCTACGTGGAGATTCGTCTCTCCCATCTGCCTTGCTCGGAGCAGGAAAGGACGTTTTCGGACGTTATCTTCGACCGACTCAACTTCGCAACTTGATCCTAACAGAAGATACCGCAACGAGGCGTCCATGCTGGGTGTATTATACCCGTATGCACATATTGTACCCTATGCCATAGGGAAACAATGTTCATACATCATATATAATACCCTTTGGCGTGGGCTGGCTGAGTTGCTTATCTCGTTAGGAAGGCAATGCGAAGGCCTAGTCGGTGGGATAAGCGGCAGAAGTTTCTCCCACGTCTTTTTAATGTCCATAAGCCAGGTATTAACTTTAATGCTGAAGCAGGGAGAGTGGTAGGCGAATGGTATGGATATGTATTATTAAACCTTTAAATTATTATTTTTATGGAAACAATCAAAACATGGCTGTTCACGATAGCAGTGCTATTGTTCAGCATCACAGCAAACGCCCACGACTTTGAGGTGGACGGAATTTATTACTATGTAACCTCCGGTACAACGGTCAGTGTTACTTATCGGGGTAACCCCTACAACGCCTATAGCAATGAATATTCTGGCAATGTTGTTATTCCTTCTGCTGTTACATACTTAGGAAAGGAATATAGTGTGACGAGCATTAGGGATTATGCTTTCTATGAATGCTCTGGTTTGACCTCGGTTACTATCCCCAATAGTGTGACGAGCATAGGGGATAGGACTTTTGCACTTTGCTCTGGTTTGACCTCGGTTACTATCCCCAATAGTGTGACGAGCATAGGGTCTTATGCTTTCGCTGGTTGCTCTGGTTTGACCTCGGTTACTATCGGCAATAGTGTGGAGAGCATAGGGGGGTATGCCTTCGAGGGTTGTACCAATCTGACCATGCTGATCAGTTATGCCCAAGTTCCTCCCACCTGCGGCAGCATGGCATTGGACGACATCAACAAGTTGGAGTGCGTGTTGAGGGTTCCCCAGAATAGTCTGAGTGCATATCAGGCTGCCGACCAATGGAAGGAGTTCTTCTTCATAGAGGATGTGCTTACCGGCATAAACGAGATAGAAGCAGAAACCGAGGGTGATGCCCAGGGTGATGTCAGGGGTGATGTGTATTCACTAAACGGAACATTGCTGAAGCGTAATGTGAATGTCAACCGCCTTAACAGCATCCTTCCTGCTGGCCTGTATGTCGTTAATGGCAAAAAAGTGGTTGTAAAGTAATTCCCAACTAAGTCCTGAAATACAAAGGCGCCTCAGTTCAATACTGTTGGCGCCTTTGTTATTTTCATCCGGCCGTGTGAACTGTTATCGTAACAACCAGTTTATGGTTTGGACGCTGTTGATTGTATGTCCATCCAGTTCTAAGGCTCGTTCTTTTGGCCATGACGTACCTGTTTTATGTCCACAACAGATTGGTTTTGCCGTACAAAGGTGATATTGTTTTCTGGATTACGCACCCCTTCAGTGCACGAAATGGAAAATATGGCGAGGTTATTTGGCTATAACCTGCACTTTCTTTCCCGTGTTGTGGGGAGTGATGGAGATGAGGGGCTTGCCTTGCTTGGGGAATAGTATTTCCAAGGAGGCGCTGGTGAGCCAGTCGATCCAGTGGAGTTCTATGTTCAGGGTATCCTTGCCTTGCCAGCCGTACGAACCTGCCACGTGCCAGGTGGCGGGAAGGTTGCTGAAATTGCCTTGGAAGGGTGGGTTGTAGTAGGGAAGGGCATTGAATTCGGATTCTATCCACTTGCCATAGCCGAGGGTGATGGTGTACTTGCGTCCATCGGTGTCGAGTATGTCCAGTAGCATGGTGTCGTTGCTTTGAGTAATGCCGAGGCGTTTCCATCGCAAGGGATTGTCCTCAAGTACGAGAGGATTTGCGATATTCACTTCTGTATTTTGCAAGGGAATGGAGTCGGAGCAATATGCCTGGCCCTGAGCGAGTGGCAGGGTGTAGTCCTTAAGGGCTTTAAGGGCTTTAAGGTCTTGAAGGTCTTTAGGGTCTTTAGGGTCTTTAGGGTCCTTAGAGTCCTTAGAGTCCTTAGGGAGTTTTGGGGCGGTGGGGCGGATGGGGTGAGGCAATGCTTCGGGCTGGCAGCTGTCCACGAGCATGGTCTTTATCCAGTCTTGTATGGGGGCAGTCTTGCCGGTGCATTGGGTTATGCTGACCACCATGTCTGCTTCGGGAATCAGGAAGATGAACTGCCCGTTAGCACCGTTCGCTTCTGCCCAACCAGGGTATTTGGTTTGCCAGATGTGATAACTGTATCGGCCGTTCACGCTTTGCGGTTTCATCATCTCCTCTACCCATGAAGTGGATAGTAACTGCTTGCCATGCCACTTACCTTTGTCGAGCAGGAACTGACCGAAGGCTGCCATCGCCTCGGGACGGATGTAAAGTCCCCATCCTCCGCAGGTGATGCCTTCGGGACTTTCTTCCCACAGGGCATCGGTAATGCCGAGGGGAAGGAACAATCTGTCTTGAAGGAAGTCCATCAGCGTCTGTCCGGTCGCCTTCTGCACTATGGCGGAAAGAATGTAGGACATGATGCTGTCGTATGTCCAACGGGTCCCCGGTACGGACGTGTTTCTCTTGGAAAGGTATGCGCGGAGCCACTCAGTTTCGTGTATCCTCATCTTGGTATCCACGGGGATGCCGCTTTGCATGGTGAGCAGGTCGCGCACGGTGATGGCACGCACGTTTCTGGTGGCAGAGGCAGGCATGCTGATGTACTTGCCGATGGTATCACTGAGGGCGATAAGACTGTCCTGCATGCACATGCCCACGGCAACGGCCGTGAAGGTCTTGGAGACGGAATACATGGTGTGGCGGTAATCCTTGCGCCATGGCTGGGGGTACATCTCTGCCACCACATGACCATGCCTCATGACGATGCACGAGTGTATCTCTGTGCGCGGGTCTCGCATCAACGTGTCCATGAACTCCTGTATGCGGGCAGAGGATATCCCCTGTGCCTCGGGAGTGGAGCGGGGCACAAGGTCCTGCGCATGCGAGGCATTGAAAAAAGCACCGCCCACGAGCAGTGCTATGATAAGAATTATGATGTGATGTGAGGTATGCATAGAGTTTGAGTTTAGAGGTTTAGAATGGCTCTTACTCGTTTGTGGGGACGCTGCGTCCGCGTATGGATTGTGTGATTTTTTCGGACGCTGCACGCAGCGTCCCTACTTTCGTCAATTTCCGTTTTATATTTCAATCTCCACCGCTTCCGACTCGTTGCCGTAGTCGTCCAACTGGGTTACCGCCAGGTGCTTGCCGAAGAGGCGTGCCATGAGACCGTTGTATTCCACCTTGCCCCAGTATATGCGGACGATATTCTCGGGGTTGTTAGTATCCACGGGATAGGTGTCCGAAGCATAGAGCACATAGCGGGGTGTGCGTTTTGCCGATGTCTTGTACTCCCTGGCGTTCTTCAGGGGAGGCAAGAGGGCAGGGGAGGTGTAGTAGTGGTTGCGTACCCACGTCTCCAGGCCTTTCACGTTGTCCAGCAGGAACTGTGCGCGGAAGTATGCCGCTCCGCCCATGTTCATCTGGCGGATGAACTGGAGTTCGCGAGTTACCTCGTGCAGGTGCCAGTCCTTCTCCCTCGGGTCGAGGAAGTAGATGCCCAAACCCGGTGCAATCACCTTGCCGTGGCTCTGCTCCTGCCAGTCGGCGGCGAAGGGGAAGAAGTTGTCGCCCTTGAAGTACATCATGGGCGAAATCATGTCCATGATGCCCTCTTTCATCCAAAGGACGGCATCCTGAAATACGGCATTGTAGGCATTCCATCCCTTGGCGGAATAGCGTGAGACATCGCGGTATTTGCCAACGGGACTGGAGGAAACGCGAACCCATGGTTTCTCCTCCTTGATGGCGTTGTAGAGTTGGCGCACGATGCGTGTGATATTGTCGCGTCGCCAATCCTGCTTGGTCTTCTCTGTCTTCTCGGGATAGCGGATATAGTCGAAGTGGATGCCGTCGATATCATATCGGCTGACTATCTCGCGGCAGAGGCGCTCCAGATAGTCGGCAGTGCCCTGCATGGATGGGTCCATGTAGTAGGAACCGTTTTTCTTGTAGAGCAGTTTGGGGTGAGTGTAGTATAGCGACTTCTTGCCCAAGGCCTTGGCATCAGGAATCTTGAAGGCCGGAATAGTTACCAGCCACGCATGGCACTCCATGCCGCGCTTGTGGCACTCCTCTATGGCAAAGGCCAGGGGGTCGTAGCCGGGGTGCTTGTCATACTTGCCGGTCAGCGCGCCGTCCCAGGGTTCTATGGCAGAGGGATAGATGACGGCTCCGCGTGTGCGTGTTTGCAGGTATATGGTGTTTATGCCGTCCTTCTGCAAGCGGTCCAATATGTTGCATAGTTCTTGCTGTTGCGCCTTGCGGCTCTCCTCGGAAACGGCTCTCGTCTTTGGCCAGTCCAGTCCCATTATCGTGGTCAGCCACACGGCGCGCACCTCGTGTTTGGGCATGGCAACCGTTGCCATGCACCATATAATCATAAATAATGTGAAAATATATCTCATGTGCGCAAAGGTATGAAAAAAAGTTGTATTTTTGTGAGTGGAAATGATTAAACACGTCTTTTGCACGAAATAAACAACCAATATACAAACATCAACTAAAGAAGAACCATTATGAAGAAGATTCTTGTGCTCCTGTTTATGGCAGTAATGACGCTTGGTGCCAGTGCCCAGTTTGAAAAAGGAACCCACTATGCCGGTGCTTCGCTTTCCGGTTTGGGTATAGGATTCTGTAAAGGGAATTTTATGCTCGGCATAGGTGGTGAGTACGGTTACTTTATAGCAGACAGTTGGATGATTGGAGGTACCGTGGGTTATATGCACAACGGTGGCGCAAACAGTCTGCAGATAAAACCCTCTTTCCGTTATTCCTTGCGCGAGAACGGCCTGAACCTGGGATGCGGTTTGCAGTTCGAGCATGCTGGCGCGAATTGTAATTACATCCAGTTGTCTCCTCAGGTGGGCTATACATTCTATCTGAACAGTACTGTCAGCATAGAAGCGGCAGTATATGCCGACTTTGCCATGAACGACTTCAAGAACGGTACCAATGCAGGCCTGAAGATCGGTATCGGTCTGTATAAGTAAGTGCATGGAAATATCTGCGTTTCTCCCAGAGGTTGAGGCGCATGAAAGCGAGCCCCTCATCTTGTATGCATTAGGGATACAGGATGAGGGGATATCTTTATGACTGTTCTGAAATGGGGGGCGGTTTGGACAATCTAAAACACCCTCGTGAGGACGCACCCTTGCTCTCGTGAGGACGCACCCTTGCTCTCGTGAGGACGCGCCCTTGCCCTCGTGAGGACGCGCCCTTGTCCTCGGGATAGTGTCGGACTGGTGTCGGTGTGGCACGTGTGCCGGTCAATGGTAGCGCACCTCGAAGGAGTATTTCATCATAGGTGCATCCTTGCGGGTGCCGTTTGCCACCTTCTCGATACGCTCAAGCAGTTTCTTGCTTCTCTTGGAGACTTTCCCCTTGTCCAGCCTGCCATTCGTTATACTCCTTTTTGCTTTGGTGGCCAGTTCTTCCATAGACATGGTGTTGGGTGTCTGCACGCATTTTACGGGCAGGAGTATGCCGGAGACATTCTCGCACTGGATGTAACTGGACATCAGCGAGGAACGGTTCTCCTGCCTGAGCACTCCCCACGAGCCGTCGGCTATGTGCAGGGAGGTAATGCGCTGGTAGGCCTTGCCCTTGTTTCTCCATACTTTCAATATATAGTATAGACCGCCGTCCTCCTCCTCGGCTGTGCCTATGTACTCTATTTCATACACCTTGTGGCGTTTCTTCCTGTCCAGCAGGTTCTTGTCCCCATATACGGCATCAAACATGGGGAAGCGGGCCATCTTCATTATCTGTTGCCCCACTTTTTCCGGCATGTCGGAGGGGGAGAACAGGATGCGCTCATCGCTATAGTCAGTGTCGTTTCCCTTGACTTTCTGTGTAATGCTGATGCCCAAGCCCGTTTCCTCGTGCGAGGTGACATAGTTGTACATCGCCCTCATGCCCATCAGTCCCATGCCGGTCTTCACGGCCCAGTTCTGTGTCTTGCTCAGGAACTGGGGCAAGAGGTCCATGTTGCTGGCATAGACGTGGAACGTGGTTGTGGCCGTGTAGTCCAGCTCCTTGCGGTTCTCCTGTGCCTTGCGTGCCACATTGTCCAGAATGTAGTCGACAGGGTTGCTCCCGTCGGGCGTGACAAAGAGTTCGGGCAGTATTCTGAAGGGTTCGGGCATGGTGTCGCCCTCTGTCTCCATGAGGCTGTCGCGCACGGAAATGACCTGTGCGGAAACGTGCGTTGCGGTGAAAAGAAGTGTCAGGAAAAGAATCCGGCGAAGTGCGGTGAGTAAGGTTTTCATGATGTGGCAGTTGAGTTAATGTACCGAGGGCATGCACAGGATGGTTTCATCAGGCATGCCCTCGGTGTGTATGGTAGGTGGGATTATATCAGGTTCATGCCTGCTTCCTTACATTCGCGGCGCATGTCCTCGGGCCAGATGCTGGATTGTGTCTCGCCCACATGGGCCTTGTGCAGAAGGATCATGCACAGACGGCTTTGGCCGATACCTCCGCCTATGCTCAGAGGCAGGGTGCCCTCCAGCAGACGGCGGTGGAAGTAGAGTTCCTTGCGGTCCGTCTTGCCCTGGAGTTCCAACTGGTGCATGAGCGCATCCTTGTCCACGCGGATACCCATGGAGGACAACTCTATGCTCCTTTCCAGAATGGGATACCAGATGAGCAGGTCGCCGTTCAGTCCCAGGAAACCGTCGGCATTGGGCGTGCTCCAGTCGTCATAGTCGGGGGCACGGTTGTCATGCGGTTCGCCGTTGGAAAGTTTGCCTCCGATGCCGATGATGAACACGGCCCCGTACTTCCGGCAAATCAGGTCCTCGCGCTCCTTGGCGGTCTTGTCGGGGTACATTTGTATGAGTTCCTCGCTATGTATGAAGTGTATCTTCTCGGGCAGGTAGGGATGCAACTGGGGATAAGTCTCGCAGATGTAGAACTCGGCACGCAGGATGGTGTTGTAGATACGGCGCACGATGTCCTTCAGGAAATCGATGTTGCGCTGTTCGGCCGTCATGGTGCGCTCCCAGTCCCATTGGTCAACATAGAGGGAATGGAGGTTGTCCAGTTCCTCGTCGGCACGTATGGCATTCATGTCGGTGATGATGCCATAGCCCGGTTCCACCTGGTATTCCGCCAGGGTGACGCGCTTCCACTTGGCCAGGGAGTGCACCACCTCTGCCATAGCCTCTCCCATGTCCTTTATAGGGAAGGAAACGGGGCGCTCTATGCCGTTCAGGTCGTCGTTCAGGCCAAGGCCGCGAAGCACGAACAAAGGTGCGGTAACTCGGCGCAGGCGCAACTCAGTGGAGAAACTGCGCAGGAAGAAATCCTTAATCTGCTTGATGGCCAACTCTGTCTGCTTCAGGTCGAGTGCCGCTTTATAGTCTTTCGGTATAAGTAGGTTGCTCATGTCTTGTGTGTCAATTTGACGGCAAAGTTACGAAAATAATTCAATAATGCACAAGAAACGTGCGGAAATATACGCACGATAACTATCTATAACACTGTATTGATAGAAAAGTGCCAAATGTTAAGCGCGGGCGCCAGAGTGTTAATATCAGCCCTTTCTTTGTTAATAGAATGGAAGAAATGGCATTTTCTCCTATTATATTAGTATGCACCTCGTTTCTTTTTCGTACCTTTGACATCGAAGTCGAAGGTTCTGCCGTTCGGATTTACTCAAATAAATTTGGTAAATAGCACACTTAATCGTACCTTTGCACCGCTTAACTAAGTAAAAAGTAAGAAGATGAAGACAATGAAGTACATGGTATTGGCCGCTGCCGCCACTATGGTGTTGGGCAGTTGTGTAAGTAAAAAGGAACTTGTTGCTGCCCAGCAGCAGTTGCAGGAATGTCAGGATAAGGGCAAGTCTCTTGGTCAGAAGTACTATGAGGCACAACTTCAGTTGACAGAGTACAAGACAAAGAACGAGAACCTCCAGGCGCAGATTGAAGACAAGAATGCCCAGTTGAAGGAGAAGAACGAGGCAATGCAAATTATGCAGAAGACCCTTGACCAGAGTATCTATCAGGGTGGTGCAAACATCAGCAAGTTGGTGGACGAAATCAATGCAAGTAACAAATACATCCAGCAGCTGGTTGAGGCTAAGAGCAAGAGCGACTCGCTGAACGTGGCACTGACCAACAACCTGACCCGCAGCCTTTCACGCGAGGAGTTGAAGGACGTGGACATTCAGGTGCTGAAGGGTGTTGTGTACATCTCTCTGAACGACAATATGCTTTATAAGAGCGGTTCTTACGAAATCAGTGCCAAGGCTGGCGAGACTCTAAGCAAGATTGCAAAGATTATCACCGACTATGATGATTACGAGGTGCTGGTAGAGGGTAACACCGACAATGTGCCCATCAGCCGTACCAATATCCGCAACAACTGGGACCTCTCTGCCCTTCGTGCAAGTAGCGTGGTACAGGAATTGCAGAACAAGTATGGCGTTAACCCCAGCCGTCTCTCTGCCGCAGGTCGTGGTGAGTATAATACCGTTGCCGAAAACGATACTCCCGAAGGCCGTGCCAAGAACCGTCGCACACAGATTATCATCACTCCCAAACTTGACCAGTTCCTGGAGTTGATCGACAAGGCTCCTGCTACTGAGGAGGAGACTGTACCAGCACAGGGTGCCGAGTAATCTGCCCCTCAGCTTTCGGATTCAATAAAGAAGGAATCGCCGCACTATGAAAAAGCAACTCATCCCCCTACTTTTGCTCTCCTTTGTGCTGGGTGCCTGTAACCAAAAGTCGCAGAGCGCGGACAGTGCTCCTGAAGTCGGGAATGCAAAGGCAGAAGCGGAGAACATCCTGCACCGCCTCCCCACCTTGCACGTGGAGGATACGGTAACATCTGGCAGCAATGTGTATGCCCTGATGATAAACCGCGAGGCATGTGACTCGCTGGGTATCGTTACCGATGATATGGGATACCGCTTTGCCGACAACCTGCTGGAGATTTCTGTCAAGAAGAATGGCGCTGTCTTGTTTAAGCGTACATTCAAAAAGAAGGATTTCCTGCACCTGTTGGATGCTGAGTTTGCCAAACATAGTATTCTGGACGGTTGCCGTTTCCTGCAAGTGCACGAAGGCATGGTGACCTTCTCACTGGCAGTCAGTTATCCGGACAGCGACATGTCGCGCCCCTTCAAACTGAACATCGGGCCTGACGGCAGTTACATGATAGTCAAGAACGACGACCTGGAGGAGGAGTACAATCCGGATCCCGTATCCGAAGATGGAGTATAACTCGGGAGACATGCCTCAGGTAAGGATTGACAGACTCCGGAACTATACTAAAACGAGATTTCTATTATACCCAAGAAATAAAGGCCGACTTCCTTGAAGTGAACCCCAAAAGTTAGACAAAAAACTTTTGGGGTTCACTTCAAAGTGATACTGTCTTTTTGTCTGTCGGTTTCAAAACCTCCATCCATAGAAAGTACGGAACCTCCATTTGGCGGTATTTGTCTGCAAACGACTTGCTTCGCCTATTATGCTCACGTTGGCAACGAGTGAGATGCCCATGAAGTTTTGTCTGTAGTTCTTTACCAGGGCTGCGCGTCCGGCAACTATGATGTCGGGAAAATGGCTTGTTGCCTTGCGCCATTCATAACCGTTCCACGTTTCTGTGTTGCTCCATATTGCCACAGTGGGGATGCCGGAGATATGAAGCATCCAGTTTCTGCGCAGGGCAAAATTGTAACCGTATCCGGCACCCAATGCAATGTTGATGCTGTTATATTTATTTGCGGGCATTGCCATGGGTGCTTTAGGTTCCACCCATTGCCCCATCAGGGAAAAGCCCAGAAGCCATGAACCGGCACTACGCCTTTGTATGTAGGACTGTGAGAAGGCGGCAGGGAATGAGAACCGCCTGTGGTTGAATACCAGATAGGCATTTACGTTCAGGGTCTTGCTAAGCAGTGATCCATCCTCTATGTCCATGCTTGCGTCATCCCCCTTGAACTTTAACCATCCCCCGGCGCTCTGCTGGTTGTGATATACGAGGTCAACACCCCATCTGTTGCTGTAGGAGTTGAGGTTGAATTCATAGTCGTGGTACTTTCCTGCCCAGGAAGCGGGGTTCACAGAAAGACCAAGGGAAAGTCCTAAATAACCCGCAGATACGTTCAGTGTGGTTTTGAAGTCGGTATGCAGCAATGCCTCGTACTCTGTCCCATTGGAGGTACCTCGCAGATACATGTTCTGCCCGGAGAAGTTCACGCGTCCCTTTATGGTCCATTTTGTCTTCGGCCGCACGACATAAAGGGTGTCGGTCTTTGCGTTGAAGTATCTTTTTGTCAGCAGACTGTCTATGGTATACAGCAATCCCCGTTGCCAAAAATTCTTTTTTTCTTGTGCTGGGACACGGATTGTCAAGCAGGCAAGGAGCGTGGTTAGTATGAATAGTCTGCTGTATGGCATGGACGGGTCTGGTGGCAGATGGGTGGTTGTTGTTCCCGTTGTAAAAAAAAGTGTGCAACGTAGCGTACTGATGTTACGCCGGCGTTGCACACCATTGGTATGGTTATCTATAAACGGACTTGCGCAATTATGCGGTCAAGGTCCATTTTGTTAGAACATCTGGTCGGGATACTGGCCGGCTTCGTGCAGGGCAGCGAGTTTGGCAACGGTCTCGGGACGATCCTCGGGATAGGTAACGCCGAACCACTTGGAGGTGGTATCGAGAACTTCGCAAGTAGCCTTGCCTTCCTTGATGAGGGTGTCCACCATCAAGGGGATGAAGAACTCGCTCTTCAGGTTGGTCTGGTTCTTGGGGTCAGACAGGAATACCTTGAAGAAGTCCTCGCTGTACTGGAAGTAGTCGGGAGTGAAGCCCCAGAAGTTCATGCTGGTGGGAGCGGTGTCGGGGATGGCAACCCACTTGCCGTCCTCGTCCAGATACTCGACAACGCCGTTGTGGCGCTCAATCTTGGTGCGCTCTACGACGCCGGTCAGCAGGTGTGTCTCGGGATCCATCTCGCAGATGCCGCGGCTAACGGTACCGCTCTCGGACAGAGTGTTGTCCACACGGAAACCTACCATAGCATACTTGCCCTTGCTGCCCTCGGGCAGAGAGGTCAGGAACTTTGCCATTACCTGGAAGGCGTCGCGGTCATAGAAGTCATCGCAGTTCAGTACGGCGAAAGGCTCGTTGATAACGTCCTTGCCCATCATTACGGCGTGGTTGGTACCCCAGGGCTTTTCGCGGCCTTCGGGAACGGTGAAGCCTTCGGGCAGTGCGTCCAGAGCCTGGAAGCAGAGTTCGCAGGGAACGTGACCTTCGTACTTTGCCAGAATCTGCTCGCGGAACTGCTGTTCGAAGTCGCGGCGGATAACCCATACGATCTTGCCGAAACCGGCCTGGATGGCATCATAGATGCTGTAGTCCATAATGCTCTGACCCTGAGGGCCGAGAGTGTCCAACTGCTTCAGACCACCATAGCGGCTACCCATACCGGCAGCCAGAAGGAATAGTGTAGGTTTCATTGTGTAAATGTGTTTAAATAGGTTAACATAAAGTATTCTTTCGCTACAAATATACAAAGAAAAAGCATACGACGGTTCTTTGGAATACGAAAAAATGCCCATCTATCATGCAGAGACGGGCAAATTATGCTAAAAAGCAATGTGTAAGGGCAGGCAGGCCTGCCTTAGAACGGGTAGCCGACGGCAAAATGATAACCGAGGGACTTGCCGAAGGAAGGCATGTTGTAGTAACCTGGCTTGCCAGTATCGTAGGGTGCATGAAGACCAACGCCGACATCAAAGCGGATGACAAGGAATTCCAGATCATAGCGCAGGCCGGCACCAGTACCCAACGCCAGTTCCTTCCCGAAGTTCTTCCACAGGAAACGTCCGCCCGGGCGTGCCGGGTCATCCTTGGTGAGCCAGACATTGCCGGCATCCAGGAAGACGGCTCCGAAGAGGTTTGCCACAATGGGGAAGCGGTACTCTACGTTGCACTCGAAACGTATGTTGCCCACCTGGTCAAGATACGAATAACTGCTTTCCGCAGGGTTGTAGCTGCCGGGACCTATGCCACGCACGCCGAAGGCGCGGATACTGTTGGCGCCGCCGGCAGAGAAGAGGTCGGCATAGGGGGCGGTCTTGTCGCCATAGTTCCAGATGAATCCAAGGTAGCCGCGAACCACCAGTTGGCTGCGTGGAGAGACGCGGAGCATGTGCGAATACTCTGCCGTGTACTTCTGGAACTGGATGGCCTGCTTTGTGAAGAGGGACACGCGTCCCTGGTGCTTCTGTACCTTGGGACTGGTCCATGTGAAGGCATACTCCATGCTGGGAACCAGTTTGTCGCGCAGACTCTCGTAGAGGGCGGGGTTCTCTGTCATCAGGCTGTCGAAGCGTTGCGTGGTGCTGAGCAGGTGGTTGTATTCCAAACGTACTGGCGTGAACTCGTGAATGATGTTTTCGCCCTTCTGGAATGTCCACTTTATACGTGCTCCGGCACTGGCGCTGCCATAGTATCCGGCACGGTTCATCCACTTGATGTCCATCTTGAACAGGGTGGATGCCTGTATCCTTCTGTCCAGTTTGCGCCACAGGTTGCCGAAGAATATGAAGCGTGGGTAGGTGAGGTTCAGGTTGCCGCCCAGTTCCCACGAGTTGATGCCTGTCTTGTCGCCCTGCATATTGGCGCCGGTCTGCCATTCGTATGAACCGTTCACGCCCAGGGTTAGCGTCTCTGCACCACGGAAAGCGTTGCGCTTGTTTATGGAATAGGACAGTCCGGGGCCGAGCAGACCATTTGTCTTGTTGGTAATCTTGGCTTCGAACTCGCTGTCGTATGGTTTGTCCAGCATACATTGGATTTCCAGATCCAGGGTATCATTGAACTGCAGGTTGTTGTACTTGCCTTTCAGCAGGGCGGTGTCGCGTGGCACATAGTTCACCTGCACGGAGGAGAAGATGCCCATGCCGGAGAGTTTGCTTATCATCAGGTTGTTCAGGTCCTGACTGTAGAGGTCTCCTTTCTTCAGGTACAGGTATCTGTAGAAGGCAGACATACGCAGGGAAGGTTTGCGCTTCTTGCCACCGCTCCATTGCATGCTCAGATTGCGCAGGGAGAAGGAATCGGTCAGTTCGCGTGTGTTGTACTTCAGTATGGTGATGCGTGTCTTGCCTATATGGAAGGGTTGTTTGGCCGCCTGGGTCATGGTGGGCGAGGGGAGGACCTGCAGTTGTACGTGTTCGGGGCGCATCAGCGTGTCTGCCCTGTATGCAATGTGTTCGCTACGGAAGAAATAGTGTCCGCGGTTGCGCAAAAGGGAGGCTATGCGGTCGCGTTCGTTGGAAAGTGTGGGGACGTTGAAGGGATCGTTCCTATTCAGCAGGGATTCGTCCATGCTCTGCCGGATGAGCGTGTCTATGCTCAGGGGGAAGCCGCGGTATTCGATGCTGTCCAGATGGAACAGTTCTCCGGGCAGAATCTGGTAGGAGATTTTCTTCTTTCGTGGGTTCTTTACATCCTCGATGCGGTATTGCACATCGCCACGGAAGTAACCATGGTTGCGCAAGGTGTTTCGTGCCACTTGGGTGCGGATGCCGGGACTTACGGTGCTGATGTACTTGGGTGTGGCTCCAAGGGTGTTCATCATCCATTTGCCGAAAGCGCTTTCGCTCTGGCCGTAGCGGTTCCATACCCACAACCCAATGGTAAATGGATGTGTCCAACGGCTCGAACCCATAAAAGAACCATTCGGCGCATAGGCAAGTGCGCCGGCCACTTCGGCACGTGCCGTGCTGTATGCCTCGTTGTCTATGATTTCCTGTCGGCGCAGCCTGTCCTTCTCTTCCTGTGTGAGTTCCCTCTGCTTCAGTTCCTCCACTACGGTGGTATTGCCGCGAAGCACGTCCTCCACGGCTGTATATGCATCGGCCACGGCTGTTATCACTCCTGTGGAGTCCTTGCTCTTCTTGCGTTTCTCCCCCCAGCGGTGTCCATAGGAAAAGTCCTTGATGCCGGCATAGAGGTATTCATCCTCTGGGATGTTTTTGGTCTGGTAACATCCCGTCAGCATCAGCACCAGGAGCAAGAGGAGAGGCAACCTGTATACCTTATTATATATATTATATGTGGTCATGTGGTGACGCTTCATTTTTGTGTCTGCTTTGTGGTGCTGGATTGTGCGGGACGTTGCTGGCTCCTCTTCTTCTTTGTGTCGCGGAAGATGAACAGTTCGCCCAGGTTCTCGGTCTTTCGGCGTAGCACAAGGCTGGCACCCATTTCCATCACCTCGGAGTCGAGGATGGATTCCGTGTCCTTGTTGTAGAAGGCTTTCACGTAGCGTGTGCCCGAGTTGTCCAGACGGTATTCCACGGATACGTTGTTGATGATGCTCATGCCCGTGTTCTGTGCATCGTTGCCCGAACTTACCTTGCCACCGATTATTACGCTGATGCGGTTGCCCCAGAAACGTTTGGCAAAGGAGAAGTTGTAGTCCGTCTGTGCCGCACCCGTGGCGCTGGTGGTGTTGTCTATGCCGAAACCTATGTCGATGGTGGACAGAGCCTTGCCTGCTATGTTGGAAATCTGGCTGTTCAGGAACGAACTGAGGGCACTGGTAGCATCGAATCCCTCTCCGCTTCCGCTGTTGGGCGACAGGTACATGCCTGTGGTCAGCATTGCCACGGCGGCACGTCCGCGGTCCTCTATGGACATGGAGGCGAGTTCGTTCTGCACCGTCAGGTCCTCCGGGGCTTGCAGGGTGAACTCAAGGCCGAGGTCGGAGAGGGTCTGGGTTATCTTCAAGCCCACGTCGAAGTTTACGGTTCGTGTCACGTTGTTGTTGGATACGGAAGCCTTCTTGCGCTCGCTTGCGCTGATGTTCAGTTTGGGGTTCATCATGTCGCCCATGAATTCCACATAACTTCCGCTGTCAATCCTGAAGTTCTTCAGTGACACCACCACCAGACTGTAGTCCATGCTTCCGGACAGCACGGTATAGCGTCCGAAGAGTTTCAGGCCCGAGAGCATGTCGTAGGTCATGCGCAGTTCGCCTCCGCCCTCCAGTTCTATGTTGTCCTGCCCGTCCTCGCTCATCAGACAATGTATTGTCGTGGCCTCGTCGATGTTTACCTGGAAGTCCATCTTCACGTTCTGTTCGGGCAGGGCTATGGGCTTGGTCTCTGTGGTGTCGGAGAAGTCGGTGAATGTTACCAGGCTGTTCAACTGGTCGTCCACCACGAGGGGAGAGTCCTTCATCACGTATGTTACGTTCGTCTTGCCGTTGATGTTCAGGCGGCCGCGGATGTCCAGGTTGTCCAAGGTTCCGCGCATACGTCCGAAGAGGTCCACGTACACTTTGCCGTAGGCCTCGGCTCCCTTGCGCTTGGGCGCGTTGATAAGGTTGAAGTCGCGTGCCACCACGTTCAGGTCCAGTTTTGCCTTGCTCAGGTCAGTGAAGTCGATGGTACCGTCCAGAGTGAGAGGGTTGTCGCCGTTGGCATACGCCTGTATCTTGTCGAGGTCCAGGAAGTTCTTCTCTATCACTATCTCGTCGTCCGGCAGACGGAGGTCTATGCTATAGGGGTCGGAACAGATGTGCATGCTGTCCGTGGCGATGGAACCCGACATGAGGGGTGCAGAGACAGGGCCCTGCACATCCAGCGTGCCGCTGATATAGCCCTCCAGACGTGCCATGTTGTCGGTGATGAAGCCGTTGGCAATGTTCAGGGGCAGGCGTAGCAGGTTTGCCTCGGCCTCTATCTGCCCTTCTTCGTCCTGAGTCCAGTACTTGCCGCTCAGCAAGGCTATTTCGCGGTTGTTCTGAGACAGTATTCCGTCCACCAGGTGCGAACCGTCGGCATTGGGGAAGTAAATCATCTCCATGCCTATGTTGCCAAGCGGACTTCCCTCGAAGCCCATCTTCTTCACGTCCATGTCCACCGATACCGTGGCCTGTTCTTCCTCCTTCACGGCATGTATGTCGCCGTTCAGCATACCCGTCACTATGGGCATGAAGGGCAGGACACGTGAAAGTTCGCCAAGGTTGAAGTTGGCGATGGACAATGTGATGTCCTGTTGTGCCGTTTCGCTCGGCGTGCTATACAGGTTCAGGGCGGTTCCGTCGTCGGCAAGCAGGTTCATGTCTGCCTTTATGTGGTTTGACTTGTCAATGGACACGAAGTTGTCGGCATTCACCTTGAAGCGGCGGTATGCAAAGATGGGGTCGAGCGGAGTAAGTTGCACCTTCAGTGCACTATCCGCTATGCCCACGTTAAGTCCGAAGTCCACGCCCTTGTTGCCTTTTCCGTCAATGAACAGGAAACTGCTCTCCAGTCCCTTGGGCGTTACGAGCGCATTCAGCGAGGCATCGAAGTTGACCACCTTGTTCCTGGGACCGTTCTTCACCCTTGCCATCATCTTCACACCTTCGGCAAGGTTCTTTATGTTCCATGAAATGGAGTCGATTACAACTGCCGCGGTTCTCAGTTTGTCCATGTGTCCCTTACCGTTCAGACCCTCTTCGGGATTCGTTGTCAGGTCGAAGGCCATCTCGTTCATCGTTGCTCCGAGCATGGAACGCATGATGTTGGCCAAGGGGTTGTTGTTGCCGCACAACAGGTGCATGTCCACTCTGGGCAGGCGCCTGTTCAGTTCGTCCATGTCCAGCACGCGCTCTTCCCTCTGACGGGTCAGTTCCTGCATGAAGGCATCGGTCTTCTTCAACAGGGAGTCCATGCCCTCGTCGGAATGGAACTGGAGCCACAGGTTGCCGGCATTGGTGCGAGCCAGGATGCTTTCCTCGTTCATCTTCACCTCCAGGTTCAGGTCAAGGGGATAGTAGGTGGTGTCTGGCGTGGACAGTTCCATGCTATGCATGCTGCCGTTCAGACGGTGCGTCTGTTTCATGTCAGTGGCGCCGTCCAAACTCAGTGTCATTGACGCTACAAGAGAATCCTTCGTTATGCCCAGTGCCTGGAAGTTAATCTTGTTCATGGACAAGGCAAAGTCGGCCTTGGAGTCCTCCTGGTCTATGTAGGCATTGGCACAGGCGTTTGCCATGAGAATGTCGTTGTCGCAATGCAGTTCTACGGTAGCCTTGCCACGTTTCAGAAGGGCGGTAAGTCTGGCATTGTCCACATCCCATTCCTTGTATTCAAGATGTTTCAGGTCCACCTCCGCTTCCATGCCCGTAGCCTTTGAGAGAGGGTCGGTGCCATGTCCGTGAAGTTCGGCCGAGAGGGTAAGCATACCGATGCTGTCCTGGGGCAGGAAGTTGCGGATGTCCATGTCGTTGGCATGCAACTTGGCCATGTATGCCATGTTGTCCAGGTCCAGTGAGACCTTGGCACGTACGCTGCCCTTGCCTTGCCTGAGAAGGGCGTCGGCCTTGTATGTATTGCCTTGTATCCTGGTGTCTGCCGACAGGTTCATGCGTGGGAAGTTCACCCCGGAGAGACCCAGATAGCGGCGCACGAAGTCAAGGTTCATGGTGCTTGCGTCCCAAAGGAGGTGTGCCCTCATTCCCTTGTCGGACATGGCATCGGCAACGTATCCCTCTGCCTGTATGTCTATTGCCGTAGGCATGAACAGGTGCAGGGTGTCTATGGTTATGGAATCGATGTTGCCGTTGGCGGTAAAATGGGCGTTCAGGGGTAGGGCAGGGTATGCCTTTGCCAGGTCCTCGGGTATGAAGTCCTTGGCTATGCCGAGCAGGTCGGAATGGTCAAGTGAAGCCTTGATGTTTGCGGACAACTGACCTCCGCCCTTTGGCGTGAAGGCGTTGAAGTCCATGTGCAGGTTGCCGTCGATGAGGCTCTTTCTCTCGTCGGGAGAACCTGTGCTGATGTGGAATTTCTGCAGGGATAGCGCCAAGGTATCCACCCAGAGTCCCTCTGCACTGAGCGAGGCGGCGGACAGGGGGATACATGTGCTTGCCCCTGCCGTGTCCTTCATGCACAGATGCAGGGTGTCTATGTCTATCCCCAACGAACTGACGGCATATATGCCATCCTCCAGACGGATATCACCACCGGCGAGATATGCCTTCCTGATTTCCGTGCTGACGGCCATCGTGTCCCCTGCCGTGCGGAAACCTATGCTTGTGTTGCTGATGTCTATGCGTCCCACCAGAATCGTCCAGGGTAGGGGAGCGCTTTCGGTGGTGTCTACTATTGTGGTGTCGCGCATGCTGATGTCCAGGCGGCAATCCTCTATGGACGCACCGCTCAGCCGTGCAAGGCCGTTTTTCAGGTCGGTGTCCTCGCGGTCGAGGTGCAGAAGTCCCAGATGTCCGCCTATGTGCATCTGCGGAATCAGGTCTGCCGAGTTGAAAATTCCTTCCCTGATGTCTATGCCGTCCACACCCAGTTGCCCCTGGAATATCTTGCCGAAGTCCATGTCCACCACCACAGACCCCGTGTGCAACAGGGTGTCACCCTCCTGCACGGCGGTAAGGTCCTCCAGTTCTATGTCGAGGGGGAAACTGATGCCCACCCTCTTCAGGGTGATGTCCATGCCCGTTGCCTCGGAGGCTATGCCAATGGCCTTCTGTACTGCCCAGTTCTGTATGGGCGGAATGTACAGAAGCATTACCAGCAGGACGGGTATGAGGAGCAGGGCACCAAGGGTGATGCCTGTCCATTTCAGTATGCGTCGGATGATGTTCAAAAGGATGGGGGACGTTAGAGTGTGTAGTGTGTCTTATTCCGTTGCCTCGTTGCTCAGGGCCAGCCAAAGTCTGTCGTCCGGTACGGGTGCCGTGACGGAAATCGTCTCGTGGCTCACGGGATGTTCCAACGTGAGATTACGGGCATGCAGGGAGATGCTTCCGTCGGGATTGCTTCTCGGTGCGCCGTATTTCAGGTCGCCCTTTATGGGGCATCCCATCTTGGCCAGTTGGCACCGTATCTGGTGGTGCCGTCCGGTGTGCAGATGTATTTCCAGGAGGTGGTACCTGTCGCCAGAGGCAATGAGTTCGTAATCCAGGACGGCCTTCTTCGCCCCCGGCACTTCACGGTCGTAGGCGCGTGCCGTGTTGTTCTTCTCCTGACGGGTGAGCCAGTGCGTCAGCGTGCCTTTGGGCATTTGCGGACGGTTCTGCACTATCGCCCAGTATGTTTTGCTTACCTTGTCGTGTTCGGCAAACATCTTGTTCAGGCGTGGCAGGGCCTTGCTTGTCTTGGCAAAAAGCACCACGCCCGACACAGGCCTGTCCAGGCGATGCACCACTCCCAGATATACGTTGCCGGGTTTGTTGTGCTTCTCCTTCAGCCAGTCCTTTACAATATCAGAGAGGGGAGCGTCTCCGGTCTTGTCTCCCTGGACTATCTCCCCTGCCTGTTTGTTTACGACTATCAGATGGTTGTCTTCGTATAGAACGGTCATCTGCTTGGATTACATGTTCATGCCGCCGTCCACTTGGATAACCTGGCCGGTAACGTAACTTGACAGGTCGCTGGCCAGATACAGGGCCGTGTTGGCGATGTCCTCGGTCTGTCCGCCGCGGCGCAGGGGTATCTTCTTCTTCCACTCCTCACGTACCTCGTCGGGCAGTGCTGCGGTCATGGCAGTTTCAATGAAGCCGGGGGCTATGGCGTTGGCACGTATGCCCTTGGGTCCCATTTCCTGAGCCACGCTCTTTGCCAGGGCTATCATGCCGGCCTTGGAGGCTGCATAGTTGGCCTGTCCGGCATTGCCATGCACGCCCACCACGCTGGCCATGTTGATGATGGAACCGCCACGCTGGCGCATCATCACGGGCACGCAGGCATGGATGAAGTTGAAGGCCGACTTCAGGTTCACGTTGATGACGGCATCCCACTGGGCTTCTGTCATGCGGAGCATCAGGCCGTCCTTGGTGATACCTGCGTTGTTTACCAGAATGTCTATAGTGCCGAAGTCTTCCTTTATCTTCTTTACCGTCTCCTCTGTCTGTGCGAAGTCGGCGGCATTGCCGGCGTATGCCAGGCACTTCACGCCGATGGCCTCTATCTCCTGGCGTGTGGCCTCCAGGCCTGCGGCCATCTCGTCGTTCAGCACCAGGTCGGTGAATGCGATGTTTGCACCCTCAGAGGCGAACTTCAAGGCGATTGCCTTGCCGATACCACGTGCCGCACCTGTTACGAGGGCGGTTTTTCCTTCCAATAGTTTCATAATCCTTAATGGTATTTATTTGTTGTATTGCTTGCTTAGCGAACGGTGGATGATTTTGTGTACTACACCTCGTATCAATCCCTTGGGCATGCCATCGGCTATGCGTCCGTAGATGAAAGGGACCTCCAGACCTCTTACCGAGTATCGGATTATGTCCACCATGAGCGACAGGTCGTCTATTTCGAACTGTCCTTTCTCCACGCCCTCGGACAGTATGGTGGTCAGGAGTATCTTCTCGTTGCGGTCGAAACGCTGGCGGATGAGGCTCACGCGCCAGATGTCGCGGAAGAACTCGGCACGTATGTTGCCGTTGCGCTGCACCACGTCCTTTATGGCCTGCAGGTGTGCATAGATGAGGGCCACGAGTTTGTCCTCGGGGTCCATCTCCTGCTGGGCCACCTCGGCCATCTTCTGTGCCATCAGTTCCAGTTCGTCCTGAACCACGGCATCATAGATGTCGTCCTTGCTCTTGAAGTATGTGTAAAGCGTGCGCCTGCCCTTGCCTGAAGCCAGTGCGATGTCGTTCATCGTGGTTTCCTCTATGCCTTGTTTGGCAAACAGCGTGCGTGCAACCTCTATCAGTTTGTTCCTTGTTTTCTCTACCGCCATACTATATATGTATATAAGGTGTATTTCTGTGCAAAGGTACGTTTTTTCCGCCACATAAACAATTATTTTGCATTTTTTTACTAAAACGTTTGGCAGTGTCGGGAAAAAGGCATACCTTTGCACTCGCAAACAAGAAACGACGCCTATGTCGCGTTCAAGTTTGATACGCAATATCGCGGGGTGGAGCAGTTGGTAGCTCGCCAGGCTCATAACCTGGAGGTCGCCCGTTCGAGTCGGACCCCCGCAACAGAAGTGGTGGTGGAACTCCCTGGTTAAAGCTTGTCTTTGCTGGGGAGTTCTTTTTATTTCTACAGGATACTGATGAAGGTATTATACATACACGGTTTTGCTTCGGCAGGTAGCACGGGTAGTGCCACCCAGTTGCGCAATCACCTCCATCCCAAGGGAGTGCAGGTGCTCAGTCCCGATGTCCCTGTAGAACCGCTTCGTGCCGTGGAGTATCTCCGTAGGTACGTAGCCGAGCACCAGCCCGACCTTATCGTCGCCACCTCCATGGGAGCCATGTATGCCGAGCAGTTGCGCGGTATCAGGCGTATTCTGGTGAATCCCTCCTTCCACATGGCACGCCTGCTCACCTTCCGTGGCATGGGTCGCCAGGAGTTCCGCAACAAGCGCGAGGACGGCGCACGCGACTTCAAGGTGGACAAGCAGATGATAGCCGAGTTCAAGGAGGTGGAGAAACTGAGTTTCCAGGGCATCACCCCCGAGGAGAAAAAACTCGTTTGGGGTCTCTTCGGCACCAAGGACAAGAACGTGAACTGCCAGCCCGACTTCCGCAAGCACTACGGTTCTGAGCAGATGGCCCTGTTTGAGGGCGAGCATTACCTGAACGGCGTGGTGCTTGGCAAGGTGATCATACCTCTGGTAGAGAAACTTCTGGGGATTTGACCCTCGGAGCGTGCTGCATATATATAAGGAATAAACGAAAACAGATATAAGACTATGTTTGAAAATCTTTCGGAGCGTCTCGAACGCTCGTGGAAAATACTGAAGGGTGAGGGCAAGATTACCGAAATCAATGTTGCCGAGACCCTCAAGGACGTGCGTCGCGCCCTGTTGGATGCCGACGTGAACTACAAGGTGGCCAAGACCTTCACCGACACCGTGAAGCAGAAGGCTCTGGGGCAGAACGTGCTCACCGCCGTGAAGCCCCAGCAGTTGATGGTGAAGATCGTGCACGATGAACTGGCAGAACTGATGGGTGGCGAAACCGCCGAACTCAACCTGCCCGGCCGTATCGGTGAGCCCAGCATCATTCTGATGGCCGGTTTGAACGGTTCCGGTAAGACCACTATGAGCGGCAAACTGGCCAAGATGCTCAAGGAGAAGAAGCACAAGAGTCCCCTTTTGGCCGCGTGCGACACCTTCCGTCCCGCCGCCATGGAGCAGTTGCGCGTGCTCGGCGAGCAGGTTGGCGTACCCGTGTACATCGAGGAGGGTGCCACTGACCCCGTTCAGGTAGCCCTGAATGCCATCCGCGAGGCAAGGTCCAAGGCTCACGATGTTGTCATCGTGGATACCGCCGGCCGTCTTGCCATCGACGAGGAACTGATGCAGCAGATTTCCGACATCAAGAATGCCATCAATCCTCACGAAATCCTCTTCGTGGTGGATGCCATGACCGGTCAGGATGCCGTGAACACCGCCAAGGAGTTCAACGAGCGCCTCGACTATACCGGTGTTATCCTCACCAAGTTGGACGGTGACACCCGTGGCGGTGCAGCCCTGTCCATCCGCACCGTGGTGAACAAGCCCATCAAGTTTGTGGGTACGGGCGAGAAGATGGAGGCCATAGACCCCTTCCACCCTGCACGTATGGCCGACCGTATTCTGGGCATGGGCGACATCGTTTCTCTCGTGGAGCGCGCCCAGGAGCAGTTCGACGAGGCTGAGGCCAAGAAACTGGAGGCCAAGATTCGCAAGAACAAGTTCGACTTCTCCGACTTCTACAACCAGATTCAGCAGATCAAGAAGATGGGTAACCTCAAGGACTTGGCCAGCATGATTCCCGGCGTGGGCAAGGCGCTGAAGGACGTGGACATCGACGACAATGCCTTCAAGGGTATCGAAGCCATCATCCAGAGCATGACTCCCTACGAGCGCGAGCATCCCGAGTGCCTCAACACCTCTCGCCGTCACCGCATAGCCAAGGGCGCAGGTGTGGAACTCCAGCAGGTTAACCGTCTCATCAAGCAGTTCGACCAGACTCGCAAGATGATGAAGATGATGACCGACAAGTCCAAGATGGCCCAGATGGCCAGCATGATGAAGGGAAGAATGTAAATTAAACGGAAAAGTGAAAACGGAAAACGGAAAACTGTCCTTAACAGTAATTAGTAATTAACGTGGAGCGTTGAGCGGTTAGCGGTAGGGACGCTGCGGCAGCGTCCGTAGTTTTCCGTTTTCCGTTTTCCGTTTTCCGATAAAAAATTATACTATGCAGATAATAGACGGAAAAGCAACCGCTGCCCAGATAAAGGCAGAAATAAAGGCAGAGGTTGAAAGCATAATCGCCTCCGGAGGCCGTGCACCCCATCTTGCCGCCGTGCTTGTGGGTCATGACGGTGGTAGCGAGACATACGTCCGCAACAAGGTTCTTGCCTGCGAGGCATGTGGTTTCCAGAGCACCTTGCTCCGCTACGAGGACGACATCACCGAGACAGAACTGCTTCAGGTTGTGGACGATCTCAACAACAATCCCGAGGTGGACGGCTTCATTGTCCAGTTGCCCCTGCCCAAGCACATTGACGAGCAGAAGGTGACGGAGGCAATCCTGCCCGAAAAGGACGTGGACGGTTTCCATCCCGTCAACGTGGGACGCATGTCCATAGGTCTGCCTGCCTTTATATCGGCCACACCTCTGGGCATCCTCACCCTGTTGCGCCGCTACAATGTGGAGACACGTGGCAAGAAGGTTGCCATCCTGGGCCGTTCCAACATCGTGGGCAAGCCCATGGCGTCGCTCATGATGCAGAAGCAGTGGGGCGACTCCACCGTCACCGTCCTTCATTCCCATTCCGCCAACCTGGCAGAGGAATGCCGTCAGGCCGACATCCTCATTGCCGCCATCGGCAGTCCTGCCTTCGTTACGGCAGACATGGTAAAGCCCGGTGCCGTGGTTATCGACGTTGGCACCACCCGTGTGCCCGATGCGTCACGCCCCAGCGGATTCCGCCTTCAGGGCGACGTGGACTTCCAGGCGGTATCCCCCCTGTGCTCTGCCATCACTCCCGTGCCGGGCGGAGTAGGTCCCATGACCATCTGCATGCTCATGCTCAACACCCTGCAGGCATACAAACAGCGTGCATAGCATAGCCAAACAACCCCTTAAGTGACCCTTATTTTGCCTTGCGATTGAAAAAAAGTGCCCGAATATTTGGCAGTATCATCAAAATGCCATATCTTTGCACTCGCTTTCAGGAAGCAATAACCGCTTCGGAAGGCAATACTAACCAAGATGGTGACTATAGTTCAGTCGGTTAGAGCGTCAGATTGTGGTTCTGAATGTCGTGGGTTCGAATCCCACTAGTCACCCTCCCTCCCTCCGAGTCCCCGGTTAAGCCGAATGGTTTGCGGGGGACTCTTTTGTTGTGCATTGCCATTCCCGCCCGCCAGGCATCCGTTGAGCCATTGTTTTTACATATCCTTTCCATTGAAATGTAAATGTGTTTACATCCCGATGTAAATAGTTTTACCTAATGATGTAAATGGTTTTACTTAACGATGTAAATACATTTACACCACGTTGTAAATAGCGCGACAAAATATCCCCGAGCCTCCATGGATGGAAAGGCTCGGGGATTTCTATAAACCGAAAAAATTGTATGTCCTCAGCGGTATGCCTACTGCTTGGCACTACATTCATGCATCTTGTGGCAGTCGTTCGTGTGGCATTTGTTCTTGGAGCAGTCTTTCTTGGTGCAGGCATCGCACTTCGCGTAGCACTTCGCGTCATGGTGCTTCTTGCCAAACTGGTGCTTCTTGCCGTGATTTCCGCCACGGAAAGCCTTGCGGTTGTTATGCCGGCCGTTGAAGTCGCCGGCCTTGACGGCCTGTGTGGCCTGCCAGGGAGTCAGGAACTTGCGGAACTTGCCGTAGTACTTTTCCTCCAGATTCAGGAGGGCCTTGCGGCATGCGTAGCGCTTCTCCATAATCTCGTCCATCTGTGCCTCGGTGGGTTTCTGCCCCTTCTCGGGTTTCTGGATACGGTACTTCTCGCGTATGGCCTTCTTCTCCTGACTGTACTCCTTGGCAAGGGCCTCGTAAGTCTTCTTCGCCTCCTCGCTGAGGTTGGCGGTAAAGTCCTTCTTGCCACGGTGCATCATTCCGCGCTTTGCGCCCTCGCGCTTTTCCGAATTACTGCCCTGGGTGTCCTGGGCACTTACGTTGAGTGCCAATGCGGCAAACAAAAGAATGAGATACTTCTTCATGATTATCCTGTTTTTAGTATGTTTGTGATATTTGTTTGTTCTTTCTTTGTCCAGACATTTTTATGACACCGCCTTGAAGGCAGGGTTTAAGGCATGGCGTGAAATTGTCAGAGTTTTGTGCATATTTAAATTTTATAAACACACTTGCATCTGCACATAAACTTTTTTTTAGTATCTTTGTGTGCGTAAAACTACCGAAAGACACACATTAATAATTAATACACATACTATGCCAAGAATAAAGACCATAGGCATTCTTACCTCCGGAGGCGACTCTCCAGGCATGAATGCAGCAATACGTGCGGTGACACGTGCCGCCATAGCAAACGACATGAAGGTGAAAGCCATCTACCGTGGCTACGAAGGACTGGTGAACAACGAGATAAAGGAGTTTACCACAGAGAACGTGAGCAACATCATCCAGCGCGGAGGCACCATACTGAAAACGGCCAGAAGCAAGGAGTTCCAGACGGCAGAGGGCAGACAGAAGGCCTACAACAACATGGTGGCCAACAACATAGACGCCCTGGTGGTAATTGGCGGCAACGGAAGCCTTACCGGCGCCCGCATCTTTGCCGAAGAGTTTGACGTGCCCTGCATAGGTCTGCCCGGCACGATAGACAACGACCTGAACGGCACGGACCTGACCATAGGTTACGACACCACACTGAACACCATCATGGAGTGCGTGGACAAGATCCGCGACACGGCCAACAGCCACGAACGCATCTTCTTCGTTGAGGTGATGGGACGCGATGCCGGTTTCCTGGCGCAGAACAGCGCTATAGCGGCTGGTGCCGAGGCGGCCATCATTCCAGAGGACAGCACCGGAGCCGACCAGTTGGAACTTTTCATCGGACACGGCATCCGCAAGAGCAAGAAGTCGTGCATCGTGCTGGTAAGCGAAAGTCCCAAGTGCGGTGCCATGTACTATGCCGACAGGGTGAAGAAGGAGTATCCCGAGTACGACGTGCGGGTTTCCATCCTTGGCCACCTGCAACGCGGAGGCCGTCCCAGCGCACAGGACCGCATCCTGGCCAGCCGCCTTGGCGTGGGAGCCATACAGGCACTGATGGAAGGCCAGCGCAACGTGATGATAGGCATACGCAACGACGAGATTGTCTACGTGCCCTTCACCAATGCCGTAAAGAGCGACAAACCCCTGAAAAAGGAACTCATCAACGCCCTGGCCGTACTCTCAACCTAAGATTCATCGGAGAATCTGGAAGACTCGAAGCCTGCCTAAGCCTATGAGCGAGAGCGGAGAACTCGGAATTATCGCTTTTCTAATCATTATAGGATTATAGGACGCTATAGGATTTCATAGGACTTACTAGGACTTACTAGGATATCCTAGGTTTTCCTAGATCATCCTAGGTCTTCCTAGACCCCTCAGGCCTTCCTTCTCCACCCTATCTACAAAACAATGCAACTCATCAACCTCGAATCCGTCATCACCAACAAGGCTCCCAAACTAAGGAAGAAACTTCCCACCTTCGTCATACGCATGATGGAGCGCCTCATCTGCCAAAAGGAGATGAACGACATACTCACCCGTCTGGGACATAACGATGGGGCGGCCTTTGCCAAAGCCATGTCCGAGGACATGAAGGTGACATATACCGTGCAAGGCATGGAAAACCTTGACAAGCAAGGGCATTACATGCTCGTCAGCAACCATCCGCTGGGAGCCTTCGACGGTATATCCTACATAGCCGTATTCGGCGACTTCTTTCCCAAGATAAAGGTCATCGTCAACGACCTGCTCATGTACATCGAACCCCTCAGAAGCGTCTTCCTGCCCGTCAATACGATGGGACGCCAGAAACGTGCCGACATGGAGGGGGTACAACGCGCCTACAACGACCCCGACACCCAACTGATAAGTTTCCCTGCCGGTTTCTGCTCGCGCTACATCGACGGCAAAATCCAGGACATAGAATGGAAGAAGAGCGTCATAAAGCAGAGCGTGGAAGCAAAGCGCGACATAGTGCCCATGTACTTCGACGGCCGCAACTCCACACCCTTCTATGCCCTTGAATGGATACGCCGCAAACTGGGTATGAAGTTCAACATAGGCCTCATCCTCCTGCCCCGTCAGATGATGAAGACCGCCCGTGGCAAGCATTTCAAGATATACATAGGCAAGCCCATCCCCTACCAGCACTTCAACCAATCCAAAACCGACACCCAATGGGCACAATGGCTCAGGGAGGAATGCTATAAACTGAAGCCATAATCCACCTGCGACCGCACACACATAGAACGAGGATTGTCCGCAGGCAGTCCTCGTTTTCTGTATGCCATACCGCCGGCAGAAGCAAAGAAAAAACGACATTTTGCCCGTAATTCGCTTGACAGGAACAAAATAACGGTCAAAAAGCATCGCTATCTCAAATAAAAAGCGTACCTTTGCACCGCTTTTCCCTATATGGGAAGGCACAAGAGATCATAAATCAATATTGTTTAACTTTTAATTTCAATGTAAATCTGTATGGCAGATTACAAAAATGTAGCTCCCGTTGAAGGCTTCGATTGGGAAGCATTCGAGAACGGCAGCAGCACAGAGGTAAGCCTTGAGGCTCAGGAGCAGGCTTACGCTGGCAGCATGAACAAGGTAGGTGACCACGACGTTGTGGATGGCACCGTAATTGCAATGAACAAGCGCGAGGTGGTTGTAAACATCGGTTTCAAGAGCGATGGCATCATCCCCACCAGCGAATTCCGCTACAACCCCGAACTGAAGGTAGGTGACACCGTTGAGGTATACATCGAGAATCAGGAGGACAAGAAGGGTCAGCTCATTCTGTCTCACAAGAAGGCTCGCGCAGCCAAGTCTTGGGACCGTGTGAACGAGGCTCTGAACAACGATGAGATTATCAAGGGTTACGTTAAGTGCCGCACTAAGGGTGGTATGATTGTCGACGTATTCGGCATCGAGGCCTTCCTGCCCGGTTCTCAGATTGACGTTAAGCCCATCCGCGACTACGATATCTTCGTGGGCAAGACCATGGAGTTCAAGGTCGTAAAGATCAACCAGGAGTACCGCAATGTTGTTGTAAGCCACAAGGCTCTCATCGAGGCCGAGCTGGAGCAGCAGAAGCAGGAGATCATCGGCAAGCTGGAGAAGGGTCAGGTACTCGAGGGTACCGTCAAGAACATCACTTCTTACGGTGTATTCGTTGACCTGGGCGGTGTTGACGGTCTGATCCACATCACCGACCTGAGCTGGGGCCGCGTAAGCAATCCCCGCGAGGTTGTTGAACTCGACCAGAAGATCAACGTTGTTATCCTGGACTTCGACAACGAGAAGAAGCGTATCGCTCTCGGTCTGAAGCAGCTCACTCCTCATCCCTGGGATGCTCTGGACAGCGAGCTGAAGGTAGGCGACCGCGTTAAGGGTAAGGTTGTGGTTATGGCCGACTACGGTGCATTCGTTGAGATTGCTCCCGGTGTAGAGGGTCTTATCCACGTTAGCGAGATGTCTTGGAGCCAGCACCTGCGCAGCGCTCAGGACTTCATGAAGGTTGGCGACGAGGTAGAGGCAGTTATCCTGACTCTGGACCGCGACGAGCGCAAGATGTCTCTGGGCATCAAGCAGCTGAAGGACGATCCCTGGGAGACCATCGAAACCAAGTACCCCATCGGCAGCAAGCACACCGCCAAGGTTCGCAACTTCACCAACTTCGGCGTATTCGTTGAGATTGAGGAAGGTGTTGACGGCCTCATCCACATCAGCGACCTGAGCTGGACCAAGAAGGTTAAGCACCCCAACGAGTTCACCAAGGTAGGCGAGATCATCGACGTTTGCGTACTGGAGATTGACAAGGTTAACCGTCGTCTCTCTCTCGGCCACAAGCAGTTGGAGGAGAACCCCTGGGACGTATTCGAGACCGTATTCACTCAGGATTCTATCCACGAGGGTACCATCATCGAACTTCTGGACAAGGGTGCCGTTATCCAGCTGGAGTATGGCGTAGAAGGCTTCGCTACTCCCAAGCACCTCGTTAAGGAGGACGGTTCTCAGGCTCAGTTGAACGAGAAGCTCCAGTTCAAGGTAATCGAGTTCAACAAGGACAGCAAGCGCATCATCCTCAGCCACAGCCGCATCTTCGAAGATGTTCAGCGTGCAGAGGCCCGTGCCGAGAAGAAGGCAGCCAACGCAGCTCGCAAGGCCGCTAACGCTGCTCGCAAGGAGGAAACTCCCGCTATCCAGAACCAGGCTGCAAGCACCACTCTCGGTGACTTGGACGCTCTGGCAGAACTGAAGGCCAAGATGCAGAAGGGCGAATAATCAGAAACGCCTTTTCTATAAACTAATGGAGGGACAGCACACATCCGTTGAGGCTGTCCCTCTGTTTTGCAACAAACTCAGCAACTCTGTTCTTGGAGTGTAAGTTCTCTCTCCATTCGCAGTCTTGACTATCGCCTTCTCCAAAGAGAAGTAGGGACGCTGCGTGCAGCGTCCGCTTGCTCCAGTTATCGGACGCTGCACGCAGCGTCCCTACCATGCTCTCTCACAGCTTTCCGATTTCCGTTTTCCGTTTTCCGTTTTTCTCCCCCATGGAACCCCTCTCCCTCCACATCCTGGGTTGCGGCTCAGCAAAGCCAACCCTACGCCACCAGCCCTCCTCGCAAATCCTGGAATTGCGGGGCAAGTACTACATGATAGATTGCGGCGAAGGCGTGCAGACAACCATGCAGAGGCTTGGCCTCGGCATGCTGAAGATAGGACACATCTTCATCAGCCACAACCATGGCGACCACGTCTTCGGATTGCCGGGCCTGATAAGCACCATGGCCCTGCTGGGCAGAACCGCCCAACTGCACATACACGCACCGGAGGAGGTGGAGGACTTCCTGAACGTGGTACTAAAGACCTACTGCGAGGGCATGGATTACGAAGTGCTCTTTCATCCCGTACGCACGCGCGAACATTATCTTATATACGAGGACCGGAGCACAGAAGTGTGGAGCATACCGCTGAACCACCGCGTGCCATGCGCAGGCTTCCTCTTCCGCGAGAAACAGGCCCTGCCACACATCCGGCGCGAGATGATAGAGGCCTTCAACATACCCGTAAGCCAGATCAACAACATCAAGGCCGGAGCATCCTGGCAGACAGAAGACGGCACCGTCATACCCCACGAGAAACTGACCACCCCGGCCACCCCGGCACGCTCATACGCCTACTGTTCGGATACAAGATACTGCCCCAAGGTGGCCAAAATGGTGCAGGGTGTGAACCTTCTCTACCACGAAGCCACCTTCCCGCACGACATGCTCGTGCAAGCACAGAAGACCATGCACACCACGGCCCTCGAGGCCGCCAACGTGGCCAAGGAGGCCAACGCGGGAAAACTCGTCATCGGGCACTACTCGGCACGCATAAAGGACGAGCAAAGTATGCTAAAAGAAGCAAAAAGCGTGTTTACAAACGTTATTTTAGCACAGGAAGGGCTTAAAATCGACATTATTTGAGAAAAATCCTTGTGTATATAAAATAAAAAGACTACTTTTGCGTTAGCGAAAACCTAAAACACAAGGATGAAAAGACTTTGGATTATAGCACTCTCTATGCTTCTCCTCGGAGTTGCCCCCTCCATTGCACACGTGCAGATGGACGAGCCGATAGAGGCGGAGATGGAGGCCGTAACCCTGACCATCCAGGAAGGCAAGGCGCACATCACCAACGCCGAAGGCAAGACGCTGGAGATATACAACCTCACCGGAGTCCGCGTGGCACGCATACGCATAGACAGCAACGACAAGCAGATCACGCTGAACCTGACGCGCGGATGCTACATCATGAAGGTTGACAAGGTGGTACGCAAGGTCACGATATTGTAAACAGACAAGCACAAACATAAAACCGCTCCCATACGCATGGGTAGCGGTTCTTTGTTTTTTAGATAGAAACTTTCCCGTTTAAACCCAAATCGGTCATTAGCGTTATGATGATAATAACCTTTATTTTTGAACAGATGTTTTGCCACTTTGAGGGCGCAATGGGGTTCCATTGTAACCGAGAAGTGACGAAACAGATGACAAAAAGACGGTTTCATTAGCGCATAACAGTCTAATGAACGATTTGGGTTAAACCATTCTGCAAAGCAGATGTCCAACAAGTAAAATGCACAACGAACAACAACTGATCCAAAGACTACAAACGCCGGCCACACGCGAGCAGGCCTTTGAAACCCTGGTAAAGGAGTTTCAGGAGCAGTTGTATTGGCAAATAAGAAGAATGGTGCTCGACCACGACGACACGGACGACATCCTGCAGAACGTGTTCCTGAAAGCATGGCAGGGTCTGGACAACTTCCGCGGAGACGCACGCCTCTCCACATGGCTCTACCGCATAGCGAACAACGAAACCATCAATTTCCTGCAAAGGCAGAGGCGCACCACAATAAGCCTCTCCAACACGGAAGACACCGACACAGAACGCATTGGACAACAACTGGAGAGCGACCCCTACTTCGACGGAGACGAAACAGAGATACAACTCCAGCAAGCCGTACAAAGCCTGCCGCCCAAGCAACGCCAGGTCTTCAACATGAAGTACTTTCAGGAAATGAAATACGAGGACATCAGCGAAGCACTGGGAACAAGCATCGGAGCGCTGAAAGCCTCATACCACCACGCCGTACAAAAGATAACGGCATTCTTCGAACATCTGGAATAACACTAACACCATCACCCATAAAATGAAAACTACGAACCACATAGACGACAAGACCTTGCGCGAGATGACATCATCCGCCAACGGCAAGAACCCCTTCCGCGTACCGGAGGGATACTTCGACACCCTGCCCCAAAGGGTAATGGAGCGCATCAGGGAGGAAGGACAGGCCGGGCAACCGAAGCGCCGTCGCAAAAGCCGCTTCTTCATACGCCTGACCGCAGCCGCCGTACTCACAGGCTTCTTCTCCCTGGCAGGCCTCATGATGTACGAACAGAGCCATCCGCTCACCCCCTACCAGGAAACCGCATCCATCGCATCGGCATCGGAAATAGAATATGGCGACGAACTTCTTGACTATGCCATGCTGGACAACAGCGACATTGAATACTACCTCACCGAAGCAGAATAAAACAAAAGACACTAATATGAAAAAAGCAAGACTCCTATTAGTGCTATTTGCACTAATATCCTCTGTAACATTTGCACAAAACAAGGGAGACATCACTTTATCCGGCGGTGTCAGGGGATTCAACAAGCAGGAATTCCGCCAGCGTGTAGAAAACTACATTACCAAGGAAGCCAACCTCACAGAGGAGGAGGCAAAGGCCTTCTTCCCCATCTACAATGAATACAAGGACAAGCAACGCAAGATACACATGAGCATCCACCGCCTCAAGAAGGATGTTCCTGCCCAAGGCAACGAGAAGGCGCATGAAGAACGCCTCCTGAAAATCGCCCGCCTCAATGCAGAAGTGGCAGGCCTCGACTCCGTCTACTACAAGAAGATATGCAAGGCCATCTCTGCCGAAAAGTTCTTCAAGATCCTCACCATCGAAGACCGCATGCACCGCAAGATGCTGCAGAACTACAACCGCGAACGCGGACAGAGACAAGGACAAAGAAAAAAGTAGGCTAACTTCACTGGGCCTATGCCCCAATCCATATTTCACGGGAAAGGATTCATGCACGAAAGCAGATCCTTTCCCGTGATTTGTTTGTAGGGGAAGCCGGTTTCCTTGGCTTGGTCCTATGCGTACCTGCACATACATCTGAGTATCTGAGTGTACCTGACACACCCTCACACGCAATAGGGCAAAGACCCATTATCGTCTCTTCTTCTTCTCACCACCCCCTTTAGGGGTGGTGAGGGGCTTTACTCTCCCAAGTCGGTTCCGCCCTCGTCGTCGCCACCGCCCTCGGTTTCGTCCTCATCGGGCTGCACGGTGGCCATCTGGTTCAAGAGTTTCTTCTCGGCCTCACGAGCCTCGGCCTGAGCCTTGCGCGTGCCCACGTACTCGAAGGTGGCTTCGTTCAGAAGGTCCTGGAACTCGGTGGAAGGCTCCCAGCGCACCTTCACCTTCTTGATGAGGGCGGTAGAGAAGGACTCGGCATTGTCTGCCGATTCAGAGATCAGGCTTACGCAGAATGCCCCGAGGTCGCCAAGCACCACTTTGTTGCCAAGCAGAAGCTGCTCGCGTATGCAGGAGGTGAGCTGAGTGGCCACCGCCATCACATCGCCCTTGTCGTACTTGCTGGAGTGCGATGCCATGTGCTTTGCCATGTCACTGAGATTCATTACTTCACGATACTGTGCCTGTGGAAAGGTCTTGTTGCCCTCTTCGGGCTTTCCGGGCTTTGCCATGCGGAGGGTAAGAGAATAAGGGATTGACATAGTGATAAGTGGACCCCTCCCCAGCCCTCCCCTGTATGGGAGGGAGTATATAGTACTAGGGGAATGAGGATTTTGTTAAAGGGTTAATGGATTAAAGATTAATATATTAAAGGTGAGAAGGTGAGAGGTGAGAGGTGAGAGGTGGGAGGTAGGGACGCTGCGTGCAGCGTCCGCATAGTTTTCCGTTTTCCGTTTTCACTTTTCCGTTTGTTACATGCAACTTGCCGTGCCGAAGGTGGTGGCAATGGCCGTGAGGATGGTGATTACGATGTTGAGGATCTTGCCCCAAGTGCTGTTGTTGTTGAATGTTCCCATAGTGATTAGTTTAAGGTTTAAGGTTTAAAGTTCAGGTTTAAGATGCGCGCATTATAGGGAATACTTGAAACTTGAAACTAGGAAACTTCCGTTTCCGTTTGCAAAGATACGGCACAAAAATGGCGGAAAGTGACTTATGGTGACTTATGGCGATTTGGAGTGACTTATGGTGATTTGGAGTGAAATAAAATGAAGAATACTCCTTGCCCACGAATTACCTCCGGGCCTTAACAAGATAGAGTGGTGTAGTCTGTTCTCTGTGTAAATCTGTCCAATCCAGTGTCATCTGTACTCTGTCATCTGTACTCTGTTCTCTAAAAAACTTTTACATCCCTCTGTGCGCGGTGCAGGGCGGGAAATCCTCGTATCGTCAAGGCTCGGTCCTCGCATGGAATCAGCCGTGAACATGAATGAACAGGCGCATGACAATATGTCAGCATCTCACGGGCGATGTGAGAACGGAAAAGAGAACGAAAAAACGTAAGTGGCAAGGGAGTAGTATATCAAAATAACACCCTGAATATCAACTTAATGTATTCTTGTTGTCTTTTGCACATTTCTTCAGCAAACAGTGCGGCTATCGTAAAAACGCCAATTGTTTAGCAAGGTTGAATAATCTTTACACTGCTATGCGTTACGCGTTACAGCGTTACAGCGTTACAGCGTTACAGCGTTACAGTTAAAATCATCGCTATGCCAGAACCCTAAAGTGAAAGTTTATTATATATATATTATAATATATATATAATAAAATCTATTTTTATACCTTTTCACTTTTCTGTAGATAATAGTACATTTTCTTGCTGTAACGCTGTAACGCTGTAACGCCATGTCAATAGACAGTTGATAATAAGGGACTTAGTTTGTTACACTGATAAACCGCCTAAGGGAAACATCCCCGGTTACAAGACTTTTCCATACTGAAAGGGTTGACTTCCTGCCCATGTTTCGTTGACTTTTGACGGGGAAAGGTGGACGATGGGGGGGGGTTTGAACGTTTATCGTTTAATGTTGAACGATGAGGGATGGAAAATAAATACAGCGGAATGCTTGCGTGGGAGGAGACGATTTTGTATCTTTGCATGTAGATAAACCAGAAACTATGGCTAAGGCAAAACCTTTTGTCAAGTGGGTGGGCGGAAAGGGCCAACTCATCGACCAACTGGAAGCGCTGCTTCCCGCTGACTTTGACACAAGGGAGAACGTTACCTACATAGAGCCTTTCGTGGGTGGAGGTGCAATGCTCTTCTATATGTTGCAGACGCATCCCAATATCTAAACTGGTAATATGGATTTACGCTTCAATACTTCATTGGCGGAGAGATACAAGAGTGCTACGCAAATAGCCAGAGTTTTAACAGAAGACTGGCTTGCACGCTATATGTACTGCCCCATATGTGGGGAGGTTTCCATCAATAGGGCCGAACCTAATGCTCCAGTAAAGGATTATGTATGCAAGCATTGTAAATCCCAATATGAACTAAAAAGCAAGAAGGAGTTTTCGGACAAGTATTCCACAAAAGTGAATGATGGCGTTTACAATACTATGATTGAACGCATAACATCACTTGACAATCCAAGTTTCTTTTTTATGCATTACGATAATTATGAGGTCAACAATCTAATTATCGTGCCAAAATGCTTTTTTGTACCCGAAGTCATAGAGAAGCGTAAACCGCTGGATTCAAGTGCAAGAAGAGCAGGATGGGAGGGTTGCAATATCCTGTTAAATCAAATCCCTGATTTTGCTAAGATTCCAATCATAAAAAACAGGGTTGTTATTGATTCGGAAATTGTTTGTCGGGAGTATAACAAAATATATTCTTTGCAGACAAATAGCATAGAGAGCAGAGGTTGGTTGTTTGATGTGCTGAATTGCGTAGAACGACTGGATAGCACCTTTACGTTGAAACATATGTATTCTTTCGTGGAGGAACTAAGACTCAAACATCCTAACAACAATAATATTGAGGCAAAAATTCGGCAGCAACTGCAATTCTTAAGAGATAAAGGATTCATAGATTTTTCATCACGTGGAATTTATAAGAAGGTAGGTTTATGAATGAATATATTTTTTATACAGCAGAGGGATTGACATATCCACCCAGAGAAGATAAAGAGGTGGAGAATTGCCAAGTATTAGGTAGGGGTTGTGGTACAAATGAAATAGAGGCAAGAGAGAATTTAATAAAACAATGTCCTTGGGTATTGGAATGTGGCTTTGATGTAAATGAGGCAATTGGCAAGCAGCTGGTTACGGATGACTTAAGAGCCTCGATAGAACAAAATAGCAAGAAAATAGACTTTCTTGAGAGTTTGTTGAATAAAAGGCAAATTGACGAATATAAAAAGTGGCAATCCTTCAAAGAATAGGGTATATTCAACCGCTTACAAGGAAGTTTAACTCCTGTTTAATCACCCCCCCCAGTATTTGATATTATGAATAAAGAATCTCAGAACATAGAATTCAAGGAGAGTTGGCGTGACGAATATTTGAAATGGATATGTGGATTTGCCAATGCAATGGGTGGCAAACTATATATCGGCAAGGATGACAAGGGCAATGTCATCCAAGTTGACAATGTAAAGAAACTCTCTGAAGATATCCCCAATAAAGTGCGTGATGTATTGGGTATAATGGTGGACGTTAACATTTTGGAAGAAAATGGTATTGAATACATTGAAATAGATATTCCTCAATACTCCAACCCAATTAACTATAAGGGGCAGTACCATTATCGCTCCGGGAGTACCAAGCAAGAATTGAAAGGAGCAGCATTGAATCGTTTTATCTTGCAACGAACAGGGAGAAATTGGGATGAACTACCCATATCTGGTGTAACTGTTGACGACCTTTCAGAAAGTGCATTAAATCGTTTTCGTAAAGAAGCAGCCAAGAGTAATAGAGTAGACGCTGAGGTGCTAAATGATTCCACAATACATCTTCTCGAAGACCTACGACTCATAGATGAAGAGACAGGACAACTGAGCAGGGCAGCCATCTTGCTTTTTCACCCATCTCCCGAAAAATACATACGAGGTGCATATATCAAGATTGGCTTCTTCAAGTCGGACAATGAAGACCTTGCTTTTCAAGACGAAGTGCATGGTTCGTTGATGGAGCAAATAGAGAAGGCAATGGACCTTATCAAGAGCAAGTACCTTATTTATAGCATTTCATACGAAGGAATATCTCGTCGTGAAACACCACAATTCCCTATAGAGGCCGTGCGAGAGTCTCTTATGAATGCTATCGCCCACAAGGATTATGCCGATGCAACTCCCATTCAGATAAGTGTGTATCCAGACCACATAGTATTTTGGAATGCAGGTCGTCTGCCCGAGAATTGGACAACGGAGCTATTATTTGAAAAGCACCCCTCCAAACCCTTCAATCCCTCGGTGGCAAACACGCTTTTTCGTTGTGGTGATATAGAGAGTTGGGGACGCGGTTACAGACGGATATTGGATGCTGTAACGTCATATAATTTACTGCCGCCCATTGTGGAAATCCTCAGTGGGTTGATGATTACATATTATACCGACTTGCACTCTCAGCTGAAGAGGTTGAAGATTGACCAGAAGCATTTCCCCATAGTTGACTTTATCATTAAAAACGGCAGTATTACTAACTCCGATGTACAACGTATCATGAATACCAGCAAGTCGACATCAACGCGTATCCTCCAATCGTTAGAATCCTTGCTTGAAAAGAATGGTACATCTGGCAAAAGCGTCCATTACACATTGAAGAGGACCTAATGGCTCATAATGGGGTCAGAATTTCAAGCAAAGCGAATCCAGTAAAGACGGACATTGCTAAGTATCAGTATTTTGATGTGTTTGCTAATGGGTTCATAATGGGTTCACATGGTTTGGATATTCAAAAATCAAGGACCTCTCCAAACTGAACCTTACATCTGCCCAACTGTTATGCGAGGATGGAGCAAGCCTGTACGGAGACCTGCCGTTTTGAAAACACAACAATGTCCTGCCCTCGAGGGTGGGGCATTTTTCTATAAAATTTAGCGGATGTTTGGTCGGGCGCGTTAATTTTTATACCTTTGTAAGGTTTTAACATCACTACTTTACTATGGCAACATTCCACTTATACAACTATCAGTTTGGAAAATTGGGATCGGAAGAAGAACCCGATCTTTTTGGTAATAAGACTTTGAGTGAACTGGCAGATGAGAACTTCCCCCGTCGTCAGGAAATACTGGACAATCTGCTTGCTGAAGACTACCAAAAGACGAACCAAATTGTATTCAGTAATGCATCCCAGTCAAGGGAGTATGCACATATACACCTGATGCCACCGACGGACAATATCAGCATACTAAAAATAGCGAACAGAAAAACACTGAATATTACCAATATTAAGTTTGAGGAGAAGAAGGAATACGACTATGCCAACTGCCTTTTTGTCATAGATAATAGAGAGGGCATTCAGCGTATAGCCATAGAGCAGAACAGAAATATATTCAGGGAGGTAAGATTTTTGGCAAATATTTTCCAAGTGACGCTGAACAGGTTGTTGAATCCCTATGGACTTCATATAGAATTGTATAATCTACAGGACTCTGCCGACTTTTGGCGATGTGTGAACGACAAGAAGGAGTACCCCAAAGGGTTCTATAAACTGATATTCAAGTTGCCGCACCTGAACCTTGACCGTCTTACCAAGAAGATAGACAAGGTAGCCACAATGGCCAGACAAAGTTATGATTCGGACATGACCATAGAAATGAAGGCAAAACCGGGCGGATGCTTGAATCTTTCCGAGAAAGACAATCTGCAGCAGGCACAGGTTAGTTACATGACCGATGACCTTGGCGGAGAATCAATAATTCTTGTACCTGTGGAAAATAAAAGCAAAAGAATCTATATCGGAAAGCAGTCGCAGAAGACAACAACAATACCCACCGCCGTGTTTACACAGATAGCAGAAGATGCAAGCGGAAACAATCTGCTTGCCTCTGATGCATTGGATAAAGTCAAACAAAATACCACCATAGGCATATAATGATTAAGCAACTCAGCACAGAAGAAAGGTCTTCATATCACCAGATATATCGGAAGGATTCTTTATTCACACACTGGTTCTCCATATTGTCATTGAACAGAACGCATATACAGTGCGACCCTGTATCCATCTGGTACTCTTCGCAGAGGGTAATTGATGCCTTGCGCCAGATTCAGGAAGAACGTCATGAAATGGCGGAGTACCTTATCGATGAAATGCTGTCCGCCTATGAAAGAAATATGGTAGTAGCAACCATGTGTATAGTCCTTACAAGACTGGCCAATGCAACGGAAGAAGGACGAGAAGAGGAATCACACCCTAATGACTCTATATGTGTGGCAATATACCGATATTTCTGCAACGACCCTCTCTTTATCGGACTTTTGGAGAAAATGAAAAGCAAAAAGACAGACAACTATGGCAACAAAGTTGTCCTCACGCCTAACGACCCTTTGACGCACGAAACCACCATAGATGACTTGCCCTCTGCCATACTCACCCAAATGGAGGGCATGTATCAGCAAGTTATACAATGGACAAATCCGTTAACGAAACTGATGAAAGAGGATTCTTGGGTAAGGTGGTGTTCTATGTGGCAGTCTATATGCTTTGACCATGAATTGTTTGAACTAATGAAAGTGGTTAATCCACGCCAAAACAAATGGGGAGGCAACCAGAAACTTGTATGCAATGTGCTTGGATTATTCAATGCTCAACTGGATTTAAAGGTACCTATACAGCAACTTAACTCTTGTCTTTTTACACAAAATAAATCATCCTACATTAGTAATTATATACCCCAAAAAGGAAGCGATTCGGTACTGACACGGGAGTTGCAGGACAAAATTAGTTCATTTATCACAAAAACGATATAATATCACTCGTAGAACTTTTTATAAATATTTATAAAATACATATTATTTCTATGAGTGCACTTCTATTTAATTGATACTCAAATCATAAAATAATAATAATACACGACTATAAAGTAAATTATTCTACGATTTTAGAACCATCCATATTGCTATACCTTTGCCCACGGATTTCAGAACGAAGTCCGTGGGTTTTCATTTTGATGCTCACAATATAAATTATAAATAAGGTATGACAAACATTACCATTTTTCAAAACCCCGAGTTCGGCAACATCCGAACCATGAGGGACGAGAAGGGCGACCCGCTGTTTTGCCTGAAAGATGTGTGCGAGGTGTTGGATTTACGTACTCAGAAGGTAGTACAGCGATTGGAGGATGATGTACTTTCAAAGTACCCCATCGTCGATAACCTGGGAAGAACCCAACAGGCAACCTTCGTTAACGAGGACGGACTTTATGACACCATCCTTGAAAGCAGGAAGCCTGGTGCCAAAGCCTTTCGCAAATGGATCACTTCGGAGGTGCTTCCCTCCATCCGCAAGCAGGGCGGATACATGGTGGCAAGGGCAGATGAGCCGGACGAGGTGATCATGGCGCGGGCCTTGCAGATAATGCACGCCACACTCCTGCGCAGGGACGAGGAACTGGCACTGCTGCGCCCCAAGGCGGAATACGTGGACAGGGTGCTGGATGCCGTCTCCTGCTTCACCACCACACAACTGGCCAAGGGCATGGGCATGACGGCCATAGAACTGAACCGCCTCCTGTGCCAGAGGGGCATACAGTACGGACAGAGCGGCCAGTACATGCTCTATGCACACTATGCACGCATGGGACTGGCGCAGAACCGCATCAGCAGTTATCCCGACATGTTCGGCACTCTTCACACCACCAGCCGACTGGTGTGGACGGAGAAAGGGAGGGAGTTCGTGTACAGACTTTTGAACAACAAAAAAACAGCATAAAAATGAAATCAATCTTCAGAGTAATCAAACAAGGTGAGCCCCAGCAGGTGGCGAGCCAGAAGGCCGAAGGAGGCCAGTTGAGCAAGTGTATGATCACCCTGCAGGAATGGGGCGACAAGTATGGCAATACCTTTGTATGCACCTTGCTGGGCAACAGCGCCCTGTGCCGGTGGTCGGCTGGGGATATTGTCCTTGCCAGTTTGCGATTCCAGGCCCGAGAGTACAACGGCCAGTGGTATCAGGACATCACGGTGAACGACATTCTGACGGCGAACTAATAGAGAGAAGTATTAAATCAATTAACCCATTTGAATAAAGCGGTTTGAGGGGAGTCTCATGAGTGAAACAGCGCGCAATCTTCACACTCCGCAATGATTCAAACTTAACTTTATTCAAAGCAATGACTATAAAACTTCAACTACCCGATGCTGTATATGCATCACTTTTGAAGGGCAACGCCCGAGTACAAGGCACCATAGCCCTGGTATCGCCCAGAGAGGGAAATTTCAATGTGCACAACAGAAAACGTGAGCACCCTGCCCGCGAGTACCGCAAACTGCCCCACGGACGGGTGTCGATGAGTTCCGAGAACCTTCGGTTGACACTGAGCGTAGATTTTGACGAGCACGGAATACATCCGGCACAGGTGCTCATAGACGAGAGTATTACCGCAAGCCAATATATAATGGGGACCGAACTATGACATTTGGAATTTCAAATAGTGTAAAATCTCAGCAGGTGCAGATATGCACCTCTGAGATGCTGAGGGAGGCAATAGATTCGCCGCTTGTAACACAGGTGTGTGCCGAGATAAAAGACGCATGGGAACAAGAGAAACGTGGGGAAATCACCGCCGAGGAATTTGAGGAGGTGAAGGGACGCCTGAAGAAGCAGTTGCCCATCCTCACTCCGCACGCCACTTTCAAGAACGGCCGACGCCTCAATGCCGATGCCGTGCCCTCGGGGCTAAGCATGTACGACCTTGACCACATCCCCGACCCCGAAGGCCGATGGCGAGAGATAGAGCCTCGCAAGGACGAACTGGGCATCGTCATGGCGCACATTACGCCAAGCACGGAAGGCCTGCGCCTTATCTTCGTAATACCCGATGGCAAGACCTTGGCAGATGCACAGCGCTGGATGGCAGAGCAGTTGGGCGACCAGAAATACGACGAGTGCGTAAAGGACTATGCACGGTGCTCGTTCATAGTGCCTAGAGAATACATGCTTTATATAAATGAAGCAGACCTCTTCAAGGAGAGAGAAGTAGCGCCAAGCAATGTTAGTCGAGTTTCACAAGAACAGCAACCTTCTGACCCCAACAGGCAGGAGACCCCGCACTTTAAGGGGGAATTGGAATATCCCGAACTGGTTTCCATACTTGAAGACCAACTTGGCGGTATCCCTACCCACGGCTCGCGCAACAATTTCATCTTTACCATGGCGTGCCACCTCAGGTATGTGTGCAACGATGACCCCGAGTGGATAGCGCAGGTACTGCCCACCTATGGCGAGAACCGCGAGAAGTGGATGGCAACAATCCGTAGCGCATGCAACCGCAACCAGACTCCACGGATGTCCAGACTCATGCAACGTGTACTTGAAATCTGCCGCGAACGCCGTGGCGAACTGGAGAAGCAAGATGAAGACCCCGACCTTCCACCATCCATGCCAAGGGTATTGCCTCCGCTCATAAGGCTTCTTATCAGCAAAACTCCCGACATCTACAAGCCCGCCGTGGCGCATGCCGTGTTCCCAGCCTTGGCAACACACCTGTGGCAGACAAGGTTCCGCTACATAGACAATGTGGAGCATGAGGCAACGCTGATGAACGTCTTGATGGCGGGCACTGGTGCGGGCAAGAACTGCATCTCGGAACCCATAAACCGCATAATGGCGGACATCCGCCAGAGGGACATGGACAACCTCCGGCGCGAGCGTGAGTGGAAGAAGGAAGTGCAGAGCAAGGGTGCCAACA
>JAZURY010000017.1:0-132624 GCA_045606445.1 Bacteroidaceae bacterium | reverse complement strand
TGAGATCTGCGCAGCTATGAAAGAGGCTTCTGAGAACGAGTTGAAGGGCGTACTTGGTTACACTGAGGATGCAGTTGTATCTAGCGACTTCTTGGGTGACACCCGCACATCTATCTTCGATGCTAAGGCAGGTATCGCTTTGACAGACACCTTCGTTAAGGTTGTTAGCTGGTACGACAATGAGATCGGTTACTCTAACAAGGTTCTCGAGCTGATCGCACACATGAAGAAGGTTAACGGCTAATCCAAAAATCCGTTATAACATTATGGCGCCCGGAGGTTTCCCCTTCGGGCGTTTTTTGTGCCCTTGGCAGAAGCATTCAAGGGTAAGTTCCCGTCCTCACGAGGGCAGACGTCAGTCCTCACGAGGGCAGACGTCCGTCCTCACGAGAGCAGGCATCCGTTCTCACGAGGACCGGATTGTCAATAAATTCTTATCGGAACGAAAACACCTGCATCCTACAAAAGTTAAGGCAAAAACCGTTCATTAGCACGTGACGGTCCATTGACAGGGTTTGGGTAAATGAACTGAAGGCACTTCTGCGCTGAAACATCATTTTTAGGGGGCAAATCCCTCACTTATTCATACCTTTGGTGATGACCTAAGGTACTTTCACTCGGAAATAGCAAAAATAAATAGGATTTATTTTGTTTTTCGCCCGCTTACTCGTACCTTTGCAAAGCAAATACCTATCATACCATGAAAGAGTACGAGATTCGCACACGTGTGAATGTGCTTGTGATGGAGGATATGAGCGCACCTGAGCGCGAACTGGTTGAAGCGGCCAAGAAGGCAACGGAAAGCAGTTATTCCCCCTACAGCCATTTCCAAGTGGGCGCTGCCTTGCGCCTGTATAACGGCGAGATAATTACTGGCAGCAATCAGGAGAATGCGGCATACCCGGTGGGGAGTTGTGCAGAACGGACGGCACTGTTCTGGTGCGGAGCCAACAGACCTGGCGAAACGATAGCCGCCATAGCCATAGCGGCACAGACAGGAGGGCGCTTCACGAAAGACCCGATTGCTCCATGCGGAATGTGCAGACAGGCACTGCTGGAAGTGGAACACAAACAGGGTGCGCCGATAAAAGTGCTGCTCTATGGCCAGGATGGTACACACTGCATAGAAAGCGTGGAGGCACTGATGCCACTCACCTTCAATGCAGAAAGCATGGATATATAGGATAATACTTGAAGAAAATGATTACACTTAGCAATATAGCCGTACAATTCGGCAAGAGAGTCCTTTACAAGGACGTGAACATGAAGTTCACAAGCGGAAACATCTACGGAGTAATCGGTGCCAACGGTGCCGGCAAGTCTACTCTGTTGAAGGCCATCAGTGGCGAGTTGGAACCGACAAAGGGCACAGTGGAACTGGGACCGGGCGAACGTTTGTCCGTACTGTCGCAGGACCACTTCCAGTACGACCAGGAAACCGTACTGAACACCGTGCTGATGGGACACACCACCATGTGGGATGTGATGAAGGAGCGTGAGGCTCTTTACAGCAAGTCCGACTTCACCGACGAGGACGGTATCCGCGTGGCAGAACTGGAGGACAAGTTTGCCGAGATGGGCGGCTACACCGCCGAGAGCGATGCCGGCAGCCTGCTTTCCGGCCTTGGCATCAAGGAGGCCCTGCACCACCAACTGATGGGCGAACTCTCCGGTAAGGAGAAGGTGCGCGTGATGCTGGCAAAGGCTTTGTTCGGCAATCCCGACAACCTGTTGCTTGACGAGCCCACCAACGACCTTGACCTGGAGACCGTACAGTGGTTGGAACAGTACTTGAGCGAGTTCGAGCACACCGTATTGGTGGTGAGCCACGACCGTCACTTCCTGGACAGCGTCTGCACACACACCGTGGACATCGACTTTGGCAAGGTGACCATGTTTGCCGGCAACTACAGTTTCTGGTACGAGTCAAGCCAGTTGGCCCTGCGCCAGGCCCAGAACCAGAAGGCCAAGGCCGAGGAGAAGAAGAAGGAACTGGAGGAGTTCATCCGCCGATTCAGTGCCAACGTGGCAAAGTCCAAGCAGACGACAAGCCGCAAGAAGATGCTGGAGAAACTCAATGTGGATGAAATCCGCCCCTCTACCCGCAAGTATCCCGGCATAATCTTCCAGATGGAGCGCGAACCGGGCAACCAGATTCTGGAGGTTCAGGACCTGAAGGCCACCATGGAGGACGGCACTGTCCTGTTCGACAACGTAAGTTTCAACATAGAGAAGGGCGAGAAGGTGGTATTCCTCAGTCACGACCCACGTGCCATGACAGCCATGTTTGAGATCATCAACGGCAACCGTGAGGCACAGGGCGGAACATACAACTGGGGCGTTACCATCACCACCGCCTACCTGCCCGTGGACAACACCGAGTTCTTCCAGTCGCAACTGAACCTGGTGGACTGGCTCAGCCAGTTCGGAGAGGGCAATGAAGTATATTTCAAGGGTTTCCTTGGTCGCATGCTATTCTCCGGCGAAGAGGTGCTGAAGAAGGTAAACGTACTTTCCGGCGGCGAGAAGATGCGTTGTATGATAGCACGCATGCAGTTGAAGAACGCCAACTGCCTCATTCTGGACACTCCCACCAACCACCTGGACCTGGAGAGCATACAGGCTTTCAACAACAACCTGAAGCAGTACAAGGGCAACGTGCTCTTTGCCAGCCACGACCATGAGTTCATACAGACCGTGGCAAACCGTATCATAGAACTCACCCCCAACGGTACCATCGACAAGTTGATGGACTATGATGACTACATCATGAACGACCAGATCAAGGAACTGAAGGCAAAGATGTACGCCCAATAACTGACATAACTACACCTTATATATAATATATAGGTGACTTTGTGACATAAAACGTGCCAAAATGACAATGGCACGTTTTGTGCGATATAACAGACAGAACTAACAAACAACAAGACAACACATGGCAACAGAAGAAAAACTCAATAACGAAGAGCAGATTCAAGAAGAGACAAACGTAGACCAGACAGAAGAGACACCTCAGCAGAACGAAACCGAAACCACGGAACAGGAGGATACCCCCGAGGTAGAGACCGATCCGCTGGAGGCTGCCCAGGCAGAAATAGCGGAACTGAAGAAACAACTGCTGTACAAGGTGGCAGAGTTCGACAACTACCGCAAGCGTGTCATCAAGGAGAAGGCCGACCTCATCCTGAACGGAGGCGAGAAGGTCATCACAGCCATCCTCCCCGTTATGGACGACATGGAGCGTGCCCTGGAGCAGATGCGCAAGGCCGAAGATGTACAAGCCGTGGTAGAGGGAGTGGAACTGATACAGAAAAAGTTTATGGGCATACTGGAAAAGCAGGGCGTAAAGTCCATAGAGACCAAGGATGCAGACTTTGACGTGGAAGTACACGAGGCCGTGGCACAGTTCCCCGCACCTGCACCAGAGATGAAGAACAAGGTGGTGGACTGCACCCTGAAGGGCTACAAACTGAACGAGAAGGTTATCCGTCATGCCCAGGTTGTTGTCGGCATTTAATGAATGACTGAAACACACGTCTATAAATACACAGGAACATGGCAGAAAAGAGAGATTACTACGAAGTGCTTGGCGTACAGAAGGGCGCTTCGGAAGACGAGATAAAGAAGGCCTACAAGAAAATGGCCATCAAGTATCACCCCGACCGCAATCCGGGTGACAAGGAAGCCGAGGAGAAGTTCAAGGAGGCGGCAGAAGCCTACGACGTGCTCCGCGACCCCGACAAGCGTGCCCGTTACGACCAGTTCGGCCATGCCGGCATGGGCGGTGCCGGAGGCTTTGGCGGCCAGGGCTTTGACATGAACGACATCTTCTCCATGTTCGGCGACATCTTTGGCGGCCACATGGGTGGCGGTGGCGGCTTCGGCGGTTTCAGTGGTTTTGGAGGTTTCGGTGGTGGCAGTAGCCGTGGTGCACAAAAACACCAGGGTGCTGACTTGCGCTTGAAAGTAAAACTCACATTGGAGGAAGTTGCCAAGGGAGCGACCAAGAAGTTCAAGGTTAAGAAGGATGTCACCTGCACGCATTGCCACGGCTCCGGTTCTCAGGACGGCAAGACCGAGTCCTGCGGCACATGCCATGGCACAGGTTATGTGACACGTCAGGTGAACACCATGTTCGGACGCATGCAGCAGCAGAGTGTCTGCAATGTGTGCGGCGGTCAGGGCACTACCATCAAGAATAAATGCTCACACTGCTCAGGCACCGGCGTGGTCAGCGGCGAAGAGGTCGTTGAGGTACAGATACCGGCAGGCGTACAGGATGGCATGGTACTTACCATTCAGGGCAAGGGTAATGCCGGACGCAACAACGGTTATGCCGGCGACATACAGGTGTATGTAGAAGTGGAACAGCACAGCGAACTGAGCCGTCGCGACAACGACCTTGTCTACAACCTGCTTCTCGACCTGCCTACCGCAGTACTGGGCGGTCCTGCCGAGATACCAACCATTGACGGTCGTGTGAAGATAAAGATTGAACCGGGCACACAACCCGGCAAGACGGTGCGTCTTCGCGGCAAGGGTCTTCCTGCATTGCAGGGATATGGTTATGGATACGGAGACCTCATAGTGAATATATCCATATACATTCCCGAAACTCTGACCAAGGAGGAACACGAAGCCTTCGAGAAAATGAAGGGCAGCGACAGTTTCAAACCCTCGCAGACAACCAAGAACTCATTCTTCCAGAAGTTCAAGAACCTGTTTAGTTAAACATTCATAAAACGCTGTATTGAAACCACTTTTACTATGACATATAGCGAAGCCACAGAATACCTGTTCACCTCAGCCCCGTTGTTTCAGAACATCGGGGCTGGCGCATATAAGGAGGGATTGGGAAACACCGTCGCCCTGGACACACACTTCGGCCACCCACACACGAAATACCTGACGATACACGTTGCCGGTACAAACGGCAAGGGCAGCGTCAGTCACACCTTGGCCGCCATTCTGCAAAGCGCAGGATACAAGGTGGGCCTGTACACAAGCCCCCACCTCGTGGACTTCCGCGAACGTATCCGAGTCAACGGGAAGATGATACCAGAGGATAGAGTCATACGGTTCGTTGAAGAAGAGCGATGTTTCTTCGAACCCCTCCATCCTTCATTCTTTGAACTTGCAACCGCCTTGGCATTCAAGTATTTCGAGGAAGCCGAGGTAGACATTGCCGTAATAGAAACAGGACTTGGCGGCAGATTGGACTGCACAAACATCATAAATCCCATACTGTCCGTCATAACTAACATAAGTTTTGACCACGTACAGTTCCTCGGGAACACACTTGAAGCAATAGCAGGAGAGAAGGCCGGCATAATCAAGCCTGGCACACCTGTCGTTATTGGTGAAACCGGAGGCAATGACAAAGTAAGGCAGGTCTTTGCCGACAAGGCCAAGGAGAAACACTCCCCCATCCTATTTGCCGATGAATTGTGCCATCCCAAGGTGGAAACACAACTGAAAGGCTTTTGTCAGGAGAAGAACACGCAGACAATTCTCACTGCTCTGGACTTCCTCAGAAAGGACGTCAAAGAACACACGGATTGCAAGGCACTGAATATTAGCGAGGAAGACATCTGCAACGGTTTCATGCACGTTTGCGAACTGACAGGCCTCATGGGGCGCTGGCAGACGCTTTCCGAGAAGCCCCTGACCATTTGCGACACGGGACACAACGTCGGCGGTTGGGAATACATCAGCAAACAACTGGAGCAGACCCCGGGCACACTACACATCATCATTGGCATGGTGGGCGACAAGGACGTGAGAAAGGTAGTGGCCATGCTTCCCAAAAGAGCAAAGTACTACTTCACACAGGCCAGCGTGAAGCGGGCAATGCCTGCCGCAGAGTTTGCAGAAATAGCAAGAGAAAGCGGACTGGAGGGCAACACATACGACACCGTTGCCAAAGCATACGAAGAAGCCGGACGACACGCTTCCGAAAACGACACAATCTTCATAGGAGGCAGCACCTTTATCGTTGCGGACATGCTGGAGAACATTTCCTGAAGCGACAGAAAACGCCTTTGGGCAGATTCGTACAACTTTTTCCTTTCATAAGTATTGGCGGTATTGGGATTATTTTGTATATTTGCATCGAAAGTAAACACTTTAAACACTAATCCCAATGGAGAACAAGTTGATTTCTGGCCTGAAACGCGAAGACTTTCAGGCCATGGTACAGGGCAAGGAAACTGACCTGTACACTCTGACCAATGCTCAGGGCATGGAAGTAAGCATAACCAATTACGGTGGCTCTCTGGTGTCCATCATGGTACCCGACCGCGACGGCAACATGGCCAACGTTATTCAGGGACACGACTGCATCCAGGATTGCCTGAGCAGTCCCGAACCATTCCTTTCCACCCTCGTGGGCAGATATGGCAACCGAATTTGCCGTGGCAAGTTCACAATGAACGGCAAGGAGTACAGCCTCGCCATCAACAACGGTCCCAACCACCTGCACGGCGGTCCCACCGGTTGTCATGCACGTGTATGGGATGCAGAGCAGTTGAACGACCAGGAACTGGTACTGCGATACACCTTTGCATACTATGAGGAAGGTTTCCCCGGTGAGGTGAAAATGACCGTAAAGTATTCCCTGACAAACGAGAATGAACTGGTTATCGACTATCGTGGCACTACCAACAAGAAGACCGTAGTGAACATGACCAGCCATGGTTTCTTCTCGCTGACAGGTATCGGTACTCCCACCCCATCACAGTTGGACACCATCCTGACTATTAACGCAGATTTCTACATTCCCATTGACGAGAACAGCATACCCACAGGTGAAGTCCGCAAGGTAGAGGGCACTCCCTTTGACTTCCGTACTCCCAAGCCCGTAGGTCGCGATATTGCCGCCGATGACGAACAGATAAAGAACGGCACCGGCTACGACCACTGTTACGTGCTGAACAAGCACGAACCCGGCGAACTCACCCTGGCTGCCTCTATGGTAGAACCCTCTACCGGCCGCACCATGGAGTGCTGGACCACAGAACCCGGCGTACAGTTCTATAGCGACAACTGGGCAGACGGTTACAAGGGTCAGCACGGCGCCACCTTCGGCAAACACTCTGGCCTGTGCTTCGAGGCACAGCACTTCCCCGACTCTCCCAACCGTGCACACTTCCCCAGCACACAGTTGAAGCCCGGAGAGGTTTATGTCCAGAAGACCGTCTACAAGTTCGGTACAGACAAGTAAGGAATACACCCCAAGGCCGCTCTTTCCCACCACGGGAAGGGGTGGCCTGCACTGATTATATTCACTTATTTATTAATAACTTAAACAAATCAATTTAAACTAATGGCTCAAAAAACAAAACAATGGGGCGCTATTATCGTGATGATTGCGCTCTTCGCTATGATTGCCTTTGTGACCAACTTGTGCACACCCATGGCAACCATCATCAAGAACCAGGGTGAGATTTCTAACGTTCTTGCACAGATTGGCAACTACGGCAACTTCTTCGCTTACCTCTTCATGGGTATTCCCGCTGGTATGCTCATTGCCAAGTTCGGTTACAAGAAGACTGCTCTCATCGGTCTGGTTGTAGGTATCGTTGGTATCCTTATCCAGTGGCTGAGCGGTCAGTTTGACCCCCAGGAGAACCTCGGCCTTGTATTCACCGTTTACCTTGTTGGTGCTCTGATTGCTGGTCTTTGCATGGCTATCCTGAACTGCGTTGTTAACCCCATGCTGAACCTGCTGGGCGGTGGCGGCAACTCTGGCAACCAGTTGATCCAGATTGGCGGTGTGTTCAACTCTTCTGCTGCTGTGGCATGCTACATCCTGATGGGTGCTCTTATCGCTGACGCCTCAAAGGCAAAGATTGCCGACGCTACTCCCGCTCTGTTCATTGCTCTGGCTATCTTCGTGATTGCATTCATCGTTATACTCTTCACCAAGATTGAGGAACCCGAGCAGGCTCCTGTTCGTGTTGACCTCATCAGCGGTGCCATGAGCCACCGTCACTTCGCACTGGGTGCTTTGGCTATCTTCCTGTACATGGGTATTGAGGTAGGTGTGCCCAACGCTGTTCAGCAGATGCTCACATCAGACCCCTACTCTATTCCAGCCGCCACCGTTGGTATGATTGTGGCTGTTTACTGGGCTATGATGCTCGTAGGCCGTCTGGTAGGTGCTTCTATCGGCAGCAAGGTTAGTGCCCGCGCCATGATTACCGCCGTATCTATCGCCACTTTGGCACTGGTAATCTTCGGTATGTACGCTCCCTCTGACGTGCAGGTTAACTTCCCTGGCGTTGACTGGGGCAAGCTGGAGCTCATCTGGCAGCCCGTTCCCCTGGGCATCTTCTCATTCCTGCTGGTAGGTCTGTGCACCTCTGTAATGTGGGGCGCTATCTTCAATATGGCTGTTGAGGGCCTTGGCAAGTACACCGCTATCGCCTCTGGTATCTTCATGACCATGGTATTCGGCTGTGCAGTAATGATGGGCATCCAGGGCTGGGTAGCAGACCTGACCGACTACATGACCAGCTTCTGGGTTATCGTATTCTGCGCCGCTTACCTGTTGTTCTACGCCCTGGTTGGCAGCCGCGTGACAAAGCGTTCTGAGTAAAAACAAACTTAATCCTAATATACAACTATGAGACTTACAATTGATGACGTAAGAAGTCGCTTCATCAAGCACTTCGATGGAACAACTGGCAGTGTTTATGCTTCTCCCGGCCGTATCAACCTGATCGGCGAGCACACTGACTACAACAACGGTTTCGTATTTCCCGGTGCTGTACAGCAGGGCATGATTGCAGAGATCAAGCCCAACGGCACCCGCAACGTTAATGCATATTCTATTGACCTGAAGGACAAGGTTACCTTCTCTTTGGACGATCCCGAAGGTCCTAAGGCTACTTGGGCACGCTACATCTACGGTGTTTGCCGTGAGATGATGGCTTTGGGTGTACCCGTAGAGGGTTTCAATACTGCTTTCGCAGGTGATGTGCCCCTCGGTGCAGGTATGAGTTCTTCTGCCGCTCTGGAGAGCACTTTCGCCTTCGCTTGCAACGACCTGTGGGGTGACAACAAGATCGAGAAGATGGAGTTGGCACGCGTAGGCCAGCGCACCGAGCACAAGTATATCGGCTGTAACTGCGGTATCATGGACCAGTTTGCCAGCGTACATGGCAAGGCAGGCAGTCTGATGCGCCTGGACTGCCGTAGCGGTGAGTTCGCATACTTCCCCTGGAATCCCCAGGGCTACAAGCTGGTTCTGGTGAACAGTTGCGTTAAGCATGAGTTGGCAGGCAGCCCCTACAATGATCGTCGCCTTTCTTGCGAGCGCGTTGCTGCCGTCATCAACAAGCACCATCCCGAGGTTGAGACCCTCCGCGACGCCAACATGGCTCTGCTGGACGAGGTTAAGGCCGAGGTTAGCGAAGAGGACTACAAGAGAGCACGCTACGTCATCGGTGAGGTTGACCGCGTATTGGCAGTCTGCGACGCTTTGGAGCGTGGCGACTACGAGACCGTTGGCCAGAAGATGTACGAGACCCATTATGGTCTGAGCAAGGAGTATGAGGTATCTTGCGAAGAATTGGACTTCCTGAACGAGATTGCCAAGGAAGAGGGCGTTACCGGCAGCCGCATCATGGGTGGCGGTTTCGGCGGTTGCACCATCAACCTGGTAGCCGACGAGTTGTACGACAACTTCGTGAAGGTTGTCAAGGAGAAGTTCGCTGCCAAGTATGGCAAGGCTCCCATCGTTATCGACGTTGTTATCGGCGACGGTTCTCGCAAACTCTGCTAAACCGAAACTAATAATACAGAACTTTATATTTCCCTGCCCTTTTCACCGAGGGGCAGGGATTTTTTTATTATTCTGCCCCCAGGCAACATCGCTTAGTGCACTTTTCCTACACATTTATATATATACAAGAGGATAAAAGTGTACTTCATACCACAAATCCGAAATATTATTTGTATCTTTGCGCAAGAATATAGCATTCCCGACTGATAGATGACAGATAAGTACTATGCCAACGAACCGTCTTTCCACGTTGCCGTGGACTGTATTATCTTTGGATTTGACGAAGGCAGACTGCAGGTCTTGTTCCAACATCGAACCATAGAACCTTTCAATGGGGAACTGACCCCCATGGGCGGTTTCGTGCAGAAGGACGAGACTCTGGACGAGGCAGCCTACCGCGTACTTACGGAACGTACGGGTATAAAGAACCTATTCATGGAACAGTTGGAAGCATTCGGCGACATAAACCGAGACCCCGGAGGACGCGTCATAAGCGTTGCATACTATGCCCTGCTTGACAAGACACACTATGACAGCAAACTGTTGGATAAGTTCAACTGCAAGTGGGTTGATGCCAATAACCTGCCCACATTATACTTCGACCACATGAAGATGATGAGGAAGGCCATAAACAGGTTGCAGGACAAAACCAGTTATACCCCAATTGCGTTGAAACTCCTGCCAGAGGAGTTTACTATGACCCAAATACAAAAACTATACGAAGCCATACTGGACGAAAAACTGGACAAGCGCAACTTCCGCAAAAAGGTGAGCGAAATGCCATATTTCGTCAAGACAGGCAAGATAGACAAGACTTGCAGCAAGCGCGGAGCGGCCATCTACGTGTTCGACTACAACATGTATCAAGAACACAGAGACTTTCATCTGTAACCACCATACAGGCGACATTCACCCAAATAGAAGATAAAAAACATTAAATACACTATGCATTCCATCGAGACTCTTAACAAGGCGGCAGACAACATCCGCATACTGTCTGCAGCAATGGTAGAGAAAGCAAAAAGCGGGCATCCTGGCGGTGCTATGGGCGGAGCGGACTTCATCTCTGTGCTCTATAGCGAGTATCTGAATTACGACCCCGAAAATCCTCTTTGGGAAGGTCGCGACCGTTTCTTCCTGGATCCCGGCCACATGTCACCCATGCTGTATGCACAACTTACTATGACAGGCCACTTCACCCTGGACGAGCTCAAGCAGTTGCGCCAGTGGGGTTCCCCCACCCCAGGACATCCAGAACTCAACTATGCCCGCGGCATTGAGAACAGTTCAGGTCCTCTGGGTCAGGGCCACACCTATGCCGTAGGTGCAGCCATTGCGGCCAAGTGTCTGTATGCACGCACAGGCAACCCCACCTTCCAGAAGGAAACCATCTATGCATACATTTCCGATGGCGGCATACAGGAAGAAATCTCACAGGGTGCGGCACGCATTGCCGGCACACTCGGTCTGGACAACCTCGTCATGTTCTATGATGCCAACGACATCCAGCTCTCCACAGAAACAAGCGTGGTCACCAACGAGGACACCGCCGCCAAGTACCGTGCCCTCGGATGGGAAGTGTTCAGCATAGACGGCAATAACGTAACAGAAATACGCCAGGCACTGGACGCGGCCAAGAAAGTCAGCGGCAAGCCCACCCTAATCATAGGCCACTGCATCATGGGCAAGGGAGCACTGAAGGCAGACGGCAGCAGTTACGAACGAAACTGCGGCACGCACGGGGCTCCCTTGGGCGGAGACGCATACCGCAACACAGTGAAGAATCTTGGGGGTGATCCCGACAATGCCTTCATCATCTGGGACGACGTACAGGCAATCTTCAACACACGCCGCGAGGAACTGAAGGCAATATGTGCCGAACGCCATACCGAAGAGAAAGCCTGGGCCGAAGCCAATCCTGAAAAGGCTGCACAGCAGGCCGACTGGTTTGCCGGCCGTCTGTCCGAAATACCATGGGACAGCATCCAGCAGAAACAGGGTGAACCCACACGAAACGCTTCAAGCGCATGCCTCAGTCTTTTGGCAAAGACAGTGCCCAATATGATAGTATCCAGCGCTGACCTCTGCAACTCCGACAAGACCGACGGTTTCATCAAGGGCGGTGCTACAGTAATCTCGCGCGACAACTTTGCCGGAGGTTTCCTGCAGGCTGGTGTAGCCGAACTGACCATGGCATGCGTCTGCATAGGCATCACCCTGCACGGCGGTATGCTGGCAGCATGCGGCACATTCTTTGTGTTCTCCGACTACATGAAACCCGCCATACGCATGGCAGCACTGATGCAATTGCCTGTCAAATTCATCTGGAGTCACGACGCATTCCGCGTAGGCGAAGACGGTCCCACACACGAACCCGTTGAGCAGGAGGCACAGATCCGACTGATGGAGAAGATGAAGAACCACTCCGGACGCAATTCCATGCTCGTACTGCGCCCCGCCGACTGCAACGCAACCACAGTATGCTGGGCAATGGCTATGGAGAACACGAACACACCAACGGCACTCATCCTCTCACGCCAAAACATAGAACCGCTGCCCGCAGGCACGCCATACGAACTCTGTCGCAAGGGTGCATACATTAGCGCCGAGAGCGACGAGAATCCCGAAATCATCTTCGTAGGCAACGGTTCCGAGGTGAGCACCCTCATTGCCGGTGCACGTCTGATTAGACAGGAAGGCTATAAGGTGAGGGTTATCAGCGCACCTTCAGAAGGTCTTTTCCGCGAGCAACCCATCGAGTACCAGCGCGAACTCTTCCCCATCGGCAGCAAGGTATTCGGTCTGAGCGCCGGTCTGCCGGTCAACTTAGAAGGTTTCCTCGTGGGAGCACATCCCTGCAGCAAGGTGTTCGGTCTGGAAAGTTTCGGTTTCTCTGCCCCATATAAGGTGCTGGACGAGAAACTGGGCTATACGGCAGAAAACGTCTATAACCAGGCAAAGAGCATCCTGCTTGCAGAATAAGCGATACATAGACAAGGCTACCGCACATCACCAAGGTGCGGTAGCCACTTTATTTTCCGATAAAGTCAAAATAAAATAACCTCATAACCCAAACCACTTTCCCTTATGGAAACAAAGATTGTTGGTCTTGCATCAGACCATGCCGCATACCCCCTCAAGGAGTTCGTAAAGCAGTACCTGGAAGAAAAGGGCATCCCTTATAAGGACTACGGCACTCACTCTGAGGAAAGTTGCAACTATGCCACCTTCGGCCACCTGTTGGCAGAAGGCGTGGAAAACGGCGAAGTATATCCCGGCATTGCCATGTGCGGTTCCGGAGAAGGTATCTCCATGACACTGAACAAGCACCAGGGCATACGTGCAGGTCTGTGCTGGATGCCGGAGATAGCTCACCTCATCCGTCAGCACAACGACGCCAACGTTTTGGTAATGCCCGGCCGTTTCATTGACAACGACACTGCACGCGCCATCATGGACGAATTCTTCCAGACTCCATTTGAAGGCGGCCGTCACATGCAGCGCATTGCCGACATTCCCTTGAAATAAGCACATACCTTTTATCGTGCCAACGATGACACTTAAAAGGCTTCAGATATTCCTGCTCACATTGGTGCTCTCCGTGTCCGCATGGTCACAGGGAAGCACCAATCGTGCCTATTGGACCTACATAGACAAGTACAAAGACCTGGCCATGGAGCAGCAACAGAAATACAAGATACCGGCCAGCATCACACTGGCACAGGGTCTGTTGGAAAGCGGTGCAGGGCGCAGTCGTCTGGCTACCGAAGCCAACAACCACTTCGGCATCAAGACACCAGGAGGATGGACAGGTCCCTACATCCTTGCCGATGACGACCGCCCAAAGGAGAGGTTCCGCAAATACCGTTCTGTCCGGGAGAGTTACGAGGACCACTCACTCTTTCTGCTGAAACCGCGCTACAAAAGACTGTTTACCTACAAGATTACCGACTACAAGGCATGGGCGCATGGTCTTAAAGCCTGCGGATATGCCACAAATCCTGTATATGCAAAAAGTCTAATCCGCATCATCGAGGCATACTCCCTGCATCAGTTCGACACACGCAAACCCGACAAGCGCATACAGAATGATGCCTCCGACATGTACAACGCAAAGGGAGAGAAAGGAAAACTTTCACGTACATACCTCAAACGCCTATACCGCAACAAGATAAAGGCGAAGAAGATACCACCATTCTTCCGCACGCATGCCGTTTATTACTGCAACGACAACTATTTCATCGTGGTACAGGAGAATGACGACCTTGCCACCATCAGCCAGGCCACAGGCATAGAGATTGAGGACATACTGGAGTACAACGACCTTACCCTGGATTACACCCTCACAATAGGTGACATTCTTTTCCTGAGGAAGAAACGTAGCAAGGCATCCAAGGAGTATGCCACCACGCCACACATCGTACAACCCGGCCAAAGCATGTACGACATATCGCAAATGTATGGCATACGCCTGAAAAAACTCTACAAGTTGAACGGACTATCGCCCAGAAAATACGAAATAGAAGTAGGCGACACCATCTGGTTGCGATAAGCGTACGAGTACAATAGCGCTACAACACACCTACAGTTGCACCACTACCTTATACCCCTTTTATTAAGTGCCTGAACATAGCGTCGGGCATTGGCGAGGTGCTCTGAATAGGTGCGGGCAAAGTTGTGCGATCCGGAAAAGTCTTCCTTGGCGCACATATACAGATAACCATGCTGCTCGTGATGTAGCACGGCATCTATGGCCTTTACCGACGGGATACGGATGGGACCAGGGGGCAGCCCCTTGTTCTTGTAGGTGTTGTATGGGCTTTCAACCTCCAGATGTTTGTGGTAGATACGGCGCAGGGAAAAGTCACCCACGGCGAACTTTACCGTCGGGTCGGCCTGCAGGGGCATACCTATCTGCAAGCGACGCAGGTACATGCCCGCCACTTTGGGCATCTCAGGCACATAGGCCGTTTCCTCAGCAACGATACTGGCAAGGGTTATGACCTGCTCGCGCGTCAATCCTGCCTTTTCTGCCAGGGCCGAGCGCTCCGGATTCCAAAATGTAGTGTTCTCCTTCTGCATACGCTGGATGAACTTGTCCATGCCTATGTTCCACCACATCTGATAGGTATTGGGGATGAATAGTGCAGGTAGGGTCTGCGTAGTGTAGCCAAGGCGTGAACAGAAGGCCGTATCGCGGAAAGTGCAGGAAAGTTCGGTACTGTCCATCATCAGTTTTCTGGAGAGATAGCCGGCAAGCATGTCCATAGTGCGCACCTGCGGTATCGTGAGGTTTATGGGCGTCTGCAAGCCGTTGCGGAACTTGCGGTACACGTCCAGTACGGTTTCGCCCTGCTGGATGGTGTAGTAACCGGTTCTCGGCCTTGCCTCAAGGACACGTTGGAGCAAGTCCCATCTGCGAGGACTTCCTACTTTAATATATATAGAGTCCTGGGTGTCGTCCTGATCTATATAGACGCCTATCGGAGCGCCTGTATCATTCATAGAGGCATATATGGGCGAAACATACCACACAGCAAGTGCAGCAAGCGATATTGTCAGGATTGCTATTATGGACAAGGTCTTATTCATGACGCCGTTCTTCTGGTATTGTCAATAGAATCGCGGTTTCTGCTCTCTGGCCTCTTCCAGCGAAGCCAGGGGTGCAGGTTCAAAGGAGCGCCTCAACTCTTCCTGCTCCAGGCGAAGAGCGTGCATGGCCTCGTCCGCCGTCTGTACATTAAGGAAACGGGAGCAAGCGGGGCAGTTCTGCGAGGCATCCTTGATCCATAGGACGGGACCATCGTAAACGGGTGCTATCTTCAGGGCAGTGTGCATGGGGCTGGTGGTTGCTCCGCCTATCATCACGGGGACAGAGATACCAGCCTCGGCCAACTGGCGCACGGTTTCTGCCATTTCCGCCAACGATGGGGTTATGAGACCAGACAGACCTATGGCATCGGGCTTGTATTCCAGGGCGGCACGGACGATGTCTTCCGGCGGAACCATAACGCCCAGGTCCATGACCTCGTAGCCGTTGCATCCCATCACCACGGAAACGATATTCTTGCCTATGTCGTGCACGTCGCCCTTCACAGTGGCAAGCAGCACCTTGCCCTGACTCTTCTGCCCCTCTGCCTTCTGGGCCTCTATGTGTGGTTGCAGAATCTGTACGGCACGCTTCATCGTGCGGGCGGTCTTCACCACCTGGGGCAGGAACATCTTGCCTTCGCCGAAGAGACGGCCCACCCTGTTCATACCCTCCATGAGCGGACCTTCAATAATGTCCACAGCCCTGTGGTACATGGAGAGCGCCTCGCCCAGGTCGGCCTCGAGACCGTCGGTTATTCCCTTCTGCAACTTATGGGCAAGCCTTTCTTCCACAGACATTGCCTGTACTCCGTCTACGGACACAGAGGTTCTGTCTCCTGCCACGGCCTTGCCGTTCTTTTCCCTTTGGGCGTTAAGTTCAGTGGCCAGTTCAATCAATGCCTCGCTGGCCTGAGGGGATGGCCTTAGCAATACGTCCTCGATGATGGCAAGGTGCTCCTGCGGAATGTCGGCATAGGCAACCTTGGCGGAGGGATTGACGATGGCAAAGTCCATGCCTCGGCGCATGCCCTCGTAGAGGAACACGGCATGCATGGCCTCACGAATGTAGTTGTTACCACGGAACGAGAAGGACAGATTGCTGATGCCTCCGGAAATGTGCGCTCCAGGCAGGTTGGCCTTTATCCACACCACGGTGCGGAGGAAATCCCAGGCATAGGCATCGTGCTCTGCCATGCCGGTGGCAACGGAAAGCACATTGGGGTCGAAAATGATGTCTTCTGCAGGCATGCCCACGGTTTCCACCAACAGGCGGTAGGCACGGGCACATATATCAATTCGCCTCTCATAGGTGGTGGCCTGTCCCTCCTCATCGAAAGCCATAACCACAACGGCGGCACCCATGCGTCTGACCTCACGGGCATGGGCAAGGAAGGTTTCCTCGCCCTCCTTCAGCGATATGCTGTTCACTATACTCTTGCCCTGCACGCACTTCAACGCCTCGCTGATGACGTTCCAGTCGCTGGAGTCTATCATCAGAGGCACACGGCAGATGTCGGGTTCCGAACCTATGAGGTGAAGGAAGTGTACCATCTCCCTGCGTGCATCCAGCAGACCGTCGTCCATGTTTATGTCCAGGACCAAAGCACCGTCCTGCACCTGCCGGCGAGCTATCTCCAGAGCCTCCTCGTAACTGCCTTCGGAGATAAGGCGCAGAAACTTGCGGCTGCCTGCCACGTTGCACCTCTCGCCCACCCCCACAAAGGAGACGTTTCTGTCCAGCGGTTCAAGACCGCAAATGTCTATCTGCATAAATCCACTACCGCTTTAATGTGTTCGGGAGTCGTGCCGCAGCACCCTCCTATAATATCAACAAGTCTCTCATCCAGCATGGGACTGATGCTCTGTGCAAACTGTTCGGGGGTGACATCGTACTGTCCCATGGAATTGGGCAGACCTGCATTGGGGTGGCAGGATATGAAAGGACGTTGTCCACTCTCCCCTGCCCTATCAGTGAGCATACGGTTCAGGTTGCGCAACACGGGCAACATCTGGTCGGCACCGAAAGAGCAGTTCAAACCTATGGAAAGCAAGGGGGCATGGGACACGGATATCAGGAAGGCTTCCAGCGTCTGACCTGAAAGCAGTCTGCCTGAGGTATCGTTCACCGTGGCGGAGAGCATCAGAGATATGTCCTTTCCCGTCCTCTGCATCACCTCCTGCATGGCATATATGCCTGCCTTGGCGTTGAGCGTGTCAAAAACAGTTTCCAGAAGTATGGCATCCACTCCCTCCTGGGCAAGGACCTCCATCTGCCCTATATAGGCCTCGGCCAACTGATCAAAGGTGATGGCACGGCAGGCAGGATCGTTCATATCGGGCGAGATGCTCAGCGACTTGTTGGTAGGTCCCACGGTGGCAATGACAAAACCCTCGCGTCCACTATCGGCAAAAGCCTTGCGTGCCAGGCGCACCGCCTCGCGGTTCATATCCCCGACAAGATGCTCACACGCATAATCCGACTGCGATACGGAGTTGGCCGAGAAAGTATTGACCGTAAGTATGTCCACACCGGCCCCGACATAGGCACTATATATCTCGCCAACCACGTCGGGACGTGTAAGATTCAGCATCTCATTGTTGCCCAAAAGCATGCCTGGTATGTCGCGATATCGGTAGCCGCGGAAGTCCTCCTCCTTTAGACCGTAGCGTTGCACCATGGTGCCGAAACCTCCGTCCAGCACCAACGGTCTCTTCCTCTCCTCCAATGCCTGTCTTATGTTCATGCCTCTATCTCTGCAAAGTCCTGAAGATGCTCGTCTATGTATCTGGCCACGGTTTCCGTAACCTCCTCTTCCATCAGGATGAACTCGTCGTCAAGGTCGTCCGCCTCGGGGTAATTCTCGTAGATGGCCATAAACTCCTCATCGGTACAATCTGCCGTCAGGGCCTTATGATTCTCCTCGTAGAACTTACGGCCGCTATATACCAGTTTAGAGAACTCCCTGGCTCCCCACAGGCGCATAGCCTTGGCAAAGGGGTTCAGGAAGATGAATGGACCGTAACCGTTGTGTATCAGTTGCACATGCCCGCCGTCCATCACCTCCTCGCGGTAGATACAATATGCCAGCAGGGTTATCTGGTCGGGGGTGAGGCGCTGCATGCTCCCAGCATTCAGTTCGCCGCCTATACTACCCATAATCTCGTTGTAGAACAGTTCCACAAAGGCATCCATGCCACTCTGTGCCGCCTCTATTACGGCCGATTCCTTTATCCTAAGCATCTCTTACTTTTTCTTTCTATCCAGGAATATGTTGACAAAGAACATAGCCACGGCAAACACAGCACCCTCAATAATGTATATATAGGATGTCTTTTCGTCCTCCAGGAAGAACTCATCGCCTACCCACATGAGTACTGCGAATAACACACCCTGTAATAGGGCCACGATAACCTGTTGTCTGTTCATAGTCTTTGTTTTAATTGTATCTTTGCTTACTTGTTGTCCGGCAAGCACGGTGAGCATGAAGCGGTGAGGGGATGAGAGGTGAGTTTTCTGTTTTAATCCCGCTTCGCGGTCTTTTCCTCCTTGTTGCTCGGCATAATCAAAATAAATTTTGCTTCTGCTCTCGCTTCCTGCGTCGGTTCCGTTTTAACCTTTCCGTTTTCAGTTTACATCATACCCCCTCCCCCTACGGGTACTCCCCCTGTCTCAGGGGGAGATAGTGGCAACAGCGTTCCTTGCCGCTTTGTCCCCCTAAGATAGGGGGACGAGGAGCAAAGCGACGGAGGGGGTATGACAGTTTTCCGATTTCCGTTTTCCGTTTCATCAGTATCCTTTCTTGAAGGCGCGGTCCATCTGTCTTCGGTCCTCCTTCTCCTTCATGGTTTCACGCTTGTCATACTCCTTCTTGCCTCGGGCTATGCTGATATCCAGTTTTGCCAGTCCCTTTTCATCAATATATAATAATGTAGGCACTATACTGAAGCCCGGTTGCTTCACCGTCTGCTGGATCTTGCGTATCTCGCGGCGGTTCAAGAGCAGTTTGCGCTCGCGCCGCTCCACATGATTGTTGTACGACCCCTGTTCGTAGTGGGCAATATACATGTTCTTCACCCACACCTCGCCGTTATGCACATAACAGAACGTGTCCACCAGCGAAGCCTTGCCCTGACGGATACTTTTTATCTCCGTGCCGGTAAGCACGATTCCAGCCGTATAGTCATCGAACAGTGCAAAATCGAACGAGGCACGTTTGTTCTTGATGTTTATTGTCTTTGATTTGTTTTCCTTCTTGGCCATAATTGGTTCAAAGGTACGAAAAAAATGACGATACGTGAAGATTGACGGCAGAAATTGCCCCAAAGCACGCAAAATATCGGGCAAATACTTTGCATGATACCTAAAAATGACTATTTTTGTAGACGAAAAAGTGTTGAACCACAAAAATACAAAACAACCTAACAACAAAATTATGCAGTACACACACGAAGTACAGAACATGTGTTGTGTGGCTAAAGGCCCCAACCATGGTCCCGCTCCCATCCCTGAAGAGGGCAAGTGGGTGCAGGCAAAGGAAATCAAGGACATCAGCGGTCTGACCCACGGTGTGGGTTGGTGTGCTCCCCAGCAGGGCGCCTGCAAACTGACCTTGAACGTGAAGGAAGGTATCATCGAGGAGTGCCTCGTTGAGACCATCGGTTGCTCTGGCATGACCCACTCTGCCGCTATGGCCAGCGAGATTCTGCCCGGCAAGACCATCCTGGAGGCTCTGAATACCGACTTGGTATGTGATGCCATCAACACAGCCATGCGCGAACTGTTCCTGCAGATCGTTTACGGCCGCACCCAGTCTGCATTCTCAGAGGGCGGTTTGACCATCGGTGCAGGTATGGAAGACCTGGGTAAGGGTCTGATTTCACAGACAGGTACCCTGTACGGCACCAAGCTTAAGGGCACACGTTACCTGCAACTTACCGAGGGCTACATCACCAAGATGTTCCTGGATGAGGACGACCAGGTTTGCGGTTACGAATTCGTACACATGGGCAAGCTGATGGACGCCATCAAGAAGGGTATGGACGCCAACGAGGCTCTCAAGAGTGTAACAGGCACCTATGGCCGCACAAAGGCCGAGGATGGCGCTGTCAAGAGTATTGACCCCCGTAAGGACTAATAATTTGGAGGAACAAGACTATGATTAGAGAAGTAAAATTCGAGTCACAGGACCGTCGTATCAAGCAGATTCTTGCTTGTCTGAACAGCCACGGTATCGCCTCCATCGAAGAGGCTAATGAGATTTGTGATGCAGCCGGCATCGATCCTTACAAGACTTGTGAGGAAACACAGATGATTTGCTTTGAGAACGCAAAGTGGGCTTATGTAGTAGGTACCGCTATCGCTCTGAAGGAAAAGGCAAAGGACGCTGTCGAGGCTGCCAACTATATTGGTGAGGGTCTGCAGAGTTTCTGTATTCCCGGTTCAGTTGCCGACGACCGCAAGGTAGGTATCGGCCACGGCGAGTTGGCAGCACGTCTGCTCTCTCCCGAGACCAAGTGTTTCGCATTCCTGGCAGGTCACGAGTCATTCGCTGCTGCCGAGGGTGCCATCAAGATCGCTCAGATGGCCAACAAGTCAAGACCAGCCGACAAGCCCCTGCGCTGCATCCTGAACGGTCTTGGCAAGGACGCTGCCATGATCATCAGCCGTATCAACGGCTTCACCTACGTACAGACCCAGTTTGACTACTTCACCGGCGAGTTGAAGATTGTCAGCAAGAAGGCATACAGCAATGGTCCCCGCGCTGCCGTTAACTGCTATGGTGCAGACGACGTTCGCGAAGGTGTTGCCATCATGTGGCACGAGGACGTAGACGTTTCCATCACCGGTAACTCTACCAACCCCACCCGTTTCCAGCACCCCACCGCAGGTACCTACAAGAAGGAGCGCGTACGTGCAGGCAAGGCATACTTCAGCGTCGCTTCAGGTGGTGGTACCGGCCGTACCCTGCACCCCGACAACATGGCTGCAGGTCCCGCTTCTTACGGTATGACCGACACTCTGGGCCGCATGCACTCTGACGCTCAGTTCGCAGGTTCTTCATCTGTTCCCGCTCACGTGGAGATGATGGGCTTCCTGGGTATCGGCAACAACCCCATGGTTGGTTGCTCTGTAGCATGTGCCGTACAGGCTGACCTGTACCTGAACAAGAAATAATTGTTGCTTAACGTATTAGCCCAACAAGGTTAAAGAAAAGCGACAACCAACATTATATCTCCTATAGCCTCCCGACTACATGGCTATAGGGGATTTTTTAACATCTCGAACAACAAGACCCGACATGAACAGAAGTGAACTGATAGCAGCCGTAGCGGCACGACTGGATACCACCAAGGGCAATGCCGCACAGATGGTGGACACCGTACTGGGAGTAATAGCCGACCGACTCACCGAAGAACGCGAAGAAGTGGCCATTGCCGACTTCGGGCGTTTCTCCATCAAACAGCAACCCGAGCGCCAGGGCATCAACCCACAGACAGGAGAGAAGATTACCATAGAGGCAAAGGAAAAGATTGTATTCAAGGCTTCCACAAGTCTGGAGTACTATAGCCGCAAGCACAACTAAGCCTCTGCCACCAAAACATCATTCCGCAACTTCAATACACCAAGCGGAATCAATGGAGAGTTCAGTCGAACTCTCCATTGATTTTTATGTTGCCACTTGCCAAGTAAAACAGGATAACGGCAATCAATGTCTTGGAACCATAAGCATGATATTTGTTAAGAAATACTATAATAATAATGTATGTGCCTCTATAATCGGTTAAAAAGCGTACCTTTGCACGTAGAATTATACAAAATGTACAGATATTATGGAACAAGGTGACCTACAAAAGGGACTTACCTCGCAGGAGGTGGAAGACAGTAGAAGGAAACACGGTACCAACATTCTCACTCCACCCAAGAAGACTTCATTATGGATCCAGTTCCTGGAGAAGTTTGAAGACCCCATCATACGCATCCTGCTCTTTGCATGGGTGCTGGCCATGATAATTTCGGCAATACATTGCTGGGGACCCGACCAGAAGGGACTGGAGGCTTTCATAGAACCCGTGGGCATCTTCTTTGCCATAATGCTGGCAAGCACCATAGGCTTCTTCTTCGAAGCCAAGGCGGCAAAAGCCTTTGAAGTGCTGAACCAGGTGAACGACGACATACCGGTGACGGTGGTACGCGACGGACACGTTACGGAAACCACCAGGGCTGACATCGTCGTGGGCGACATAGTGATGCTGGGCACTGGCGACGAGATTCCTGCGGACGGCATCCTGCTGGAGTCCGTTTCCCTGCAGGTGAACGAATCCACCCTTACCGGCGAACCGCTGATTTCCAAGACTACCACAGAGGCCGACTTCGACCCGGAGGCCACCTACCCTTCCAACCAGACAATGCGCGGAACCACCGTGGTGGACGGGCACGGCATCATGCAGGTGCAGGCCGTGGGCGACGCCACAGAGTATGGCAAGGTGAACCAGGGAGCGCAGATGGACAACAATCTGGACACTCCACTTCAGTTGCAGTTGAAGCGCCTGGCAGGCATCATCAGCAAGGCCGGCTACACCATAGCGGCACTGACTTTCCTTGTGCTCACCGCCAAGGTGTTCTTGCAGGGAGGAGAGGGCGGCAACTTCTACTATATAGAGTATATCCTCAACAACTTCATGATAGCCGTCACTCTGGTGGTGGTGTCCGTGCCCGAAGGCCTGCCAATGAGCGTGACGCTGAGCCTGGCACTGAGCATGAACCGCATGCTGAAGGCCAATAACCTGGTGCGCAAGATGCATGCCTGTGAGACAATGGGTGCCACCACTGTCATCTGCACGGACAAGACCGGCACACTGACACAGAACCAGATGCGTGTGAACACAACATCGTTCTTCCCCCTGAAGGAGCAGAAGTTGGCAGAGGACAATGCAAGCATGCTCATACGCGAGGGCATAGCAGTGAACTCCACGGCAAACCTGAACCGGCAGGACGGCACCGTCAAGACCTTGGGTAACCCCACCGAGGCAGCCATGTTGCTTTGGCTGGACGCACAGGGACACGACTATGAGAAGTTGCGCTCCGGAGCCAGGACAGTGAACCAACTTACCTTCTCCACCGAGCGCAAGTACATGGCCACCGTGGTGGACTCTCCCCTTTTGGGAAGCAAGGTGCTCTACATGAAGGGCGCACCCGAGATAGTGCTTGGACATTGCAAGGACGTGGCAATGGAAAACGGGACAAAGTCTGCCGCCGACATGCGTGCCGACATAGAATCGCTCCTGCTCTCCTACCAGAACCAGGCCATGCGTACATTGGGATTTGCCTACAAGATACTTACCGACAAGGAAGCAGAGGCTCCATACGAGGACGGAAGACTGTTCTTCAAGGACCTTACCTATCTGGGCGTGGTGGCCATATCCGACCCCGTCAGGGAGGACGTGCCACGTGCCGTGGGTGCATGCCGCAAGGCCGGCATAGACATAAAGATAGTTACCGGCGACACTCCCGCCACCGCACGCGAGATAGCACGACAGATAGGCATCTGGACACAGGACGACTCGGACAAGAACATAATCACAGGCCCTGCCTTTGAAGCCCTGTCCGACGAAGAGGCCGCCAAGCGGGTACAGGCTCTGAAGATCATGTGCCGTGCACGCCCCACCGACAAGCAACGCCTGGTACAACTCCTGCAGGAACAGGATGCCGTAGTGGCTGTGACGGGCGACGGTACCAACGATGCCCCTGCACTGAAGGCAGCACAGGTGGGCCTTTCCATGGGCGACGGTACCTCCGTGGCCAAGGAGGCAAGCGACATAACCATTCTGGATAATTCCTTCTCCAGCATAGTGCAGGCCGTCATGTGGGGACGCTCGCTGTACCGCAACATACAGCGCTTCCTCATGTTCCAACTGACCATCAACGTGGTTGCCTGCGCCATAGTGCTCATCGGTTCGCTCATCGGTACCGGCTCTCCGCTCACCATCACACAGATGCTTTGGGTGAACCTCATTATGGACACCTTTGCCGCCGGCGCCCTGGCATCACTGCCTCCCAGTTGGACCGTGATGCGCGACCGTCCGCGCCGAAGCGGAGAAAACGGCGACTTCATCATCAGCAAGTCCATGGCAAGGAGCATCTTCGCCACCGGCATCCTCTTCACCGCACTGCTTGTGGGAGTTCTTCTTGTTCTTCAGGACAACGGACACCTGTCTCCCCGAGACCTCAGTTGGTTCTTCACCTTCTTCGTAATGCTTCAGGTTTGGAACATGTTCAATGCCAAGGCTTTTATGACAGGCCGTTCCGCCTTTGCCGGCATCTGGCAGAGCAAGAGTTTCCTGTGGGTCATAGCGCTCATCATTGGCGGCCAGTACATCATCGTCACCTTTGGAGGCAAGATGTTCAACGTGGTTCCACTAAGTCTGACGGAATGGCTCTCCATATCCGCCATGACTATGCCCGTGCTTCTCTTCGGAGAAATAGCCCGCCTGATACAAACAAACAAGACAGTAAAATAACATGAACGAAATACTTATCATACTGGGACTTATCCTGCTCAACGGCATACTGTCCATGACGGAAATGGCCATGGTGTCGGCCAGGAAGTCGAGCCTTTCCACAGAAGCCAGAAACGGCAACGAGCGTGCACGGCGTGCCCTGTCCATAGCGGAGAACCCCAACCGCATGCTTTCCACCATACAGATAGGCATCACGCTCATAGGCATTCTCACCGGTATCTACTCCGGCAGCCAGTTGGCCGGTTCCCTGGCCACATTGCTGGACGCCTTGGGCATGGCACACAGCTATTCCATGACTTTGGCACAGGGAGTAATTGTGATAATCGTCACCTTCCTGACCCTGCTTTTCGGAGAATTGTTGCCCAAGCGCATAGGAATGGCCACGGCAGAAAGCATAGCCAAGGCTATGGCCGCACCGATGAACTACCTCTCCACCATGGCAGCGCCCTTCGTATGGCTTCTGTCCAAAAGCACGGCGGTAATATTCTCGCTGATAGGCCTTCGCGACGAAGGAAGCAAGGTAACGGAAGAGGAGATAAAGTCCATCATACAGGAAGGCAAGGACAGCGGTGAAGTCCAGCCCATGGAGGAAGACCTTGTGAACCGCATCTTCATGATGGGCGACCTGACCGTAGGTTCCATAATGACCTCCAAGCACGACCTCGTCTGTCTTGACCTCGGACAAAGTGCCGAAGAGATAAAGGCCGTGATACGCGAAAACCTCTACGAGGTGTATCCCGTCTCCGAGGGCAGCATGGACAACATCCGCGGATTGGCACTCCTGAAAGACCTCTTTGTGGCATTGGACGACAAGGACTTTACTCTGGAGAAACTCATCCGCCCGGCCACGTATTTCCATGAGAACACCAGCATTTACAAGATGCTGGAGCAGATGAAGTCCGAGAACATCTCGCGAGGTCTTGTTTGCGACGAATACGGTTCGTGTCTGGGCATTGTCACCCTGAAGGACATGATGGAGGGCATCGTCGGCAGCATAGAAGACGGAAATACCGAAGACCCTCAAATCGTGAAATGCCACGACCGCGAGGCATGGTTAGTAGATGGGCAGTGCAGCATGTACGACTTCCTTACCTTCTTTGACAGCGAGGACCTTATGGAAAGCGATGCCGACTACACCACCGTGGCAGGCCTGTGCCTGACGGAAATGGAGCGCGTACCTTCCACCGGCGAGCACTTCACGTGGAAGGGTTTCAAGTTCCAGATCGTGGACAAAGACAATGCCAGAATAGACAAACTTATGGTCAGCAGAGAATGAACCTACCTATAACCTTAAATCCAAATCGGCCCACAAGTCCCAACCTACCCCATCATGAAACGCTCCGAAGGCAATTACAACAAACAGGAAAACAACTCCGGATACAAAGGCAACGAACCTGGTTTCTGGGATAATCTCAAGGCTATATTTTCCGACGACAGGAAGCCTGAGAAAAGGGAGTATCTGCACGATTCCCAACCATCCTCACAACCTCAGTCAACGGAACTACAGGCGGAGGTGACTGAGGATGTATACGAGGCATTTGTTTTCAACACACCAAATGAGGCAGAGGAGACCAGAAAAGAGGAGCCTATAGAGGAAACAATACAGTTGGTATCGCCCAATACCAACGATGACGATACCGAGGCCCCACTCTCCTGTATCGTTTCCGAACCAGAACACGACTATATCGACTTCTACACGGAAACATCAGAAACGGAGATATATTCCAGAACATTCCGTTCTGCCGAGTCTACAGATATCAATGACAGCAACAACATCGGGTTCTATATCGAGACATCAGGTCTGGACTCATACTCTCTCATACCAGATGAAGAACCTGACGGAGACTACACAACAATGCCAACGACATCAGACGATACCGAGGGGGCAGGTTCCAATACCGACGGCAATACAAACACCATGCTCTTAAAGAGACTGTTATTTGGAATCGGAATCTATGTCCTTTATGTCGTGATTAACATGCTTTGTATGATTCCAGTTTTCTTTGAAAGAGAGAGTAGTACAGACACACGACAAAAGCAATACAAACGTGAATGGAGGGCAGAGCAGAGGCAGAAACTCGAACAAGAAGAGGAAAAATTCAATACATTGGAGATTGGCGATAATGTTTCCATCACATACCACATGAAGCTAAACGAGAACCAGAGCGACAAGGACGTCAGGAGTATTTCACTAACTTCCGGAAATGGTTTTAAGACAGTAAAAGGTCCGCTATACGAATATACCAACAAAAACCACATTATAGACGATGAAAAGGTATGGGTTCACGACATAAAATTCCTATTCACGCTCCAAGCAAATAATGAAGGCACCTATAATCTGCCCAATGCAGAGGTTATTTTAGGCAAAGATACATTTAGCATGAAGCCACACTCTGTAAACACCCCGTACAGCAATTATTACAACAATGCTAAATTCAAGATCTATCCCAAGGGATACTTTATCAGATTGGAAAGACAGCAGGCAGAAGCAAAAAAACAGGCAAGAATACGTAAAAACCAGGCAGACTTCCGCCAATACTATGACGAGAAGACCAAGAGCGTGAATATTTCCAGAATAGGTTATATTGCAGAGGGGAGTTTCAAAGGATATACCTCGCTACGAAAGTTAATCATACAGAAAGACCTTAAAGCCATCAATGATGAGGCGTTTGCGAATTGCCCCAATCTGGAAACCGTTCTTCTGAGTACAACCCTGAATAACTTGGGAGACTCCGTATTCAAGAACAGTAACAATATTAGCGAGGTTTCCATCCCCAACAATGCAAAGTATCACTTCTTCAATCACCTGTCGCATTGCAAGAAAATAAACACAATATATCTTCTCACTCCGGAATACTTCAAGATGCCCAAGAGCATCCAAAAGGCATCATTCCTGTTCTCCGAATGCAAACTCTACGTTGCCGACTCGAAAGTATACCACTACCGCAACGATCCCGACTGGTCACGCTTTGGACAAATCCTACCCCTGAGCCAATCACGCTGGTACGACGAGAATGGTTGGTGGAAAGAATAACGCTGATTAACTGATAATTTTCAACCTATAAGAATCATGAAAGTTTTATTGATAAACGGAAGTCCTCGCAAGAACGGCAATACAGCCACGGCTCTGGCAGAGGTTCAGCGCCAACTTACAGAAGAAAGTATAGAGAGTGAAATCGTGTGGATAGGCAACAAACCCATACGCGGATGTTGCGCATGCGGCCAATGCAAGGAAAAGGCATTGGGAGCGTGCGTCTTCAACGACGACGTCTGCAACAACATATCTGCCAAGTTTGCCGATGCCGATGCCCTGATAGTCGGTTCCCCCGTCTACTACGGCCAGCCAAACGGAGCACTGCTCTCAATCATCCAGCGTGCATTCTATTCCAACGGGGCAAACATCGCCGGCAAGCCCGCTGCATCCATTGCCGTATGCCGCAGAGGCGGAGCAACTGCCGTCTTCGAGACGTTGAACATGCCCTTCCAAATGATGAACATGCCCATCGTAACCTCGCAATACTGGAACATCGTCTATGGACGCGCAGAAGGAGAATCTGCCCTCGATGCCGAAGGCATGCAGACGATGCGTACCCTGGCCCGTAACATGGCCTGGCTTCTTAAGTCCACAAACGGCAAACCCGCACCTGGCCGCCCCGCCGACGAACCATGGGCAATGAGCAATTTCATCAAATGAACGAACATATTAATCCATAGTATTCATACCAATCTATACCCAACATGTTATCCAACTAAACACCAAAGTCCTACAAAATGAAAAAGAGAATTCTGACATCACTAATTCTCTGCCTATGCACTGTCCTTTGCCATGCATACAGGCAAAAGGCAACCATAGTATACAGTCCCTGCATGAACAAGAACATCAATGTTACCGTCATAACCCCAGAAACATATAGATGCAGTATGTCATATCCCGTAATCTATCTGCTTCATGGATATGGCGGAGATCATACTGTGTGGACAAAAGACAGCATAGTAGGTAGACTGGCCGATCAATACAATATCATCGTTATCATGCCCGATGCGACGGTTGACAGTTGGTATTTTGACTCTCCAAATGATCCCGAATACCGCTACGAGACATTCGTTGCACAGGAACTTGTCTCGCATGTGGACAGTGCCTACTCAACCATTCGCGACAGAAGAGGCAGAGCCATCACAGGTCTATCCATGGGAGGGCATGGCAGTTTCTACCTTGGAATAAGACATCAGGAAATTTTCGGTAACATGGGAAGTATGTCAGGAGGACTGGACATACGTCCATTTCACAAGAACTGGAACATTGCCGACAGATTAGGTTCTTATGAGGAACATCCCGACATTTGGGACAGACATACAGTTATAAATATGACACATCTACTGAAGTCTGGCAAAATGAACATCATCTTCGATTGTGGGACAGAAGACTTCTTCTATGATGTGAATTGCAGCATGCACAAGAAACTTCTTAGCGAGGAAATCCCGCATGAGTTCCACACCCGTCCCGGTTCTCATAACTGGTCCTACTGGTACAATGCTATAAAATATCAGTTCCTGTTTTTCTCCGACATGTTCAAACCTGACATAGCGATGTAATGAACAACTCCTGACAATCCAGGCTGTTGGTATACATTATTTATATAATATAGGCGGTAGGCCCGTTTTAAGAAAAGCCTACCGCCTTAATTATTAATAACAGATTTCTTACTTGTTATTCAACAGCAGCCTGCGCGGCAGCAAGACGATACTGAGTATCAGCGGCTTACAGGTTTAGTGTAAAGTACTGGCACCTTAAATCCGACACATTCTGCGCGATTTTACACGCTCGCAACGTTTTGGGGGAGCAGAATTTTCATTTATATGTTATTATTTCTATTTATGGGTTAAGCAATTGCGGTAAACAGAAATTTTTTCTTTATATACATTTCTATCCGACTCTGCCTCAAGCATTACTTTGTACACAGAGAGAATGAGGTTCCTCCTACTATTGAAGAAATCAAGCAAAAGGGAAGTGTCTTTACACTTTTCAATAAGATTGTGATCTTCAAAAACCTTTAGCTTGTTGATATTAAGAATCCTGTCGTCAGCAATATCTTTTCTGAAAAAGAAGGGAGTGTCACCTACTTGTTCGTAGGTCCAATAACCACTGAAATCTTGTAACAACCCTTCAATCTCGCGTGGTAAACCGTTTTCAGTAACAGGCTCATCGTAGTACAGCTGAACATTACAGGACATCAAAGCATTATATGCCTCATTGTCTATAGGTTTAACAGAAAACTGTTCACCAAGAATGTCATTGATTTTCTGCAGACGTTCTACGGGAATATTCTTCCTTATGTAAATGCCTTTGATGTCTGCTTCGGCATTCCCATTTTGCTTCTTCTCAGAGACAAGGGGAATACCACCACCTTTGCCTGAAAATACAGCACTGAAATCGCTGACAAGCTCTTCGTTGGACTTATGGCGTTTTTTCTTATAGCCCTCTATGGCGGCATTTACAGCCAGCCTGAGTGAAACATACACCTTACCTGAATATACATACAAATCGTCGAATGGCAAGTATTTGCAGAACGTTTTGTCTGGTGTGCGCCAAGCATTCGGAGAATAAACAAGATATGGTTTTGCACCATTTTGCGGACCAACTATTGCGCAATCGTTGACTTTCTTCAACAATACCAGTGGTTTGATATTACCTGCCAGAAACTTGACTGCCTCTTTCATTGCCTCAGTAGCATTGAACAATTCGCCCATTGATGTTACCGAATAGAGTGGTTCATCCAGTTTCGCTTCAATAGCCTTGTTGATAACTCTGCGATTGATGGCATCTTCCATAAAGGTTTTCACCAGTTCTCTCTCTCTTGAACTAATGGCCATGATGGAAAGCTCATTGCCAGGAGCCTGTGATTCTGCATCGGGCATAGCGGGTAGTTCAAGGCAACTGACATATTCCTTTAACATTGCCTTCTTGTCATCGTCCAAGCTTTCATCATTCATCAACGGCTCTATGATATAGCTCAGAATATCCTGATAGCAAATATGGATGTAGTGAGGACAAGTGGGTTTGTATTTAGTGTCCAAACCATAATAATTTTCCATGTCGCGAAGAGATTGGGGAGTCAAGTATATAAACAATTGGAAGGGGCGTTTGTATCCACTATTGTCACATTCCTCGAAATAGCGAAGCGTCTGAGAATCAGACTCGGAACTATTGACTTTATTCTCAATGAATATCTCTAGCGTGTTTCGTCCCGCTATCGGTGTTACCAATTTATACCTAATATAAATATCTATACGATCGTTTTTATCTGTACTAATCGTGTTATTGACATTGTACAATTTCTGATACTCCTTAACAGACAGTTCACAAACAGACGTGGCATTTTCAATCAAAAGAGAACGTGTCAGTATTTGTTTCTTGAGATGCTCATTGATCTCTGAAGTTTTATTTTCTTTAGCAGACCTGTAAAGAAGTAAATCCAAAAAGTGAAATAGAGTTGATTCACGAGATTGCCCCTTGAAAAAATCTCCAGATAGCAGTTCGGCAATGAAACGACTGTGAACACCCTCGTTTCTTGTCTTACCTATAACCTCAAAAATGTTTTTCTTGCCTATATAGTCAAGGAGTTCTGTATTTTTTGAAATGTTCCTATTAAACATTGTCAAAAGATCTTCTGCTGACAAGAAAATTTCCTTGCCTTCTTGTTTCATCGAGCTAAATAATTCAATTGTGTTCATAAGACTGTATAGATAACTGTTTTATACCATATTCAAATATAGATATTTTTCTCAAAAAGTTCAAATTCCTGCCAGTTAATTAACAAAAATTAAATACTTTCAAAGAACAAACAATACGAGGCTGGTACTTGTTCGCCAAGTACCAGCCTCGTTTTCACTAATTTTCAGCATCTTTCGATTATTCCTCTACAGCAGCCTGTGCGGCAGCCAAGCGTGCGATGGGCACACGGAAGGGAGAGCAGCTCACGTAGTTCAGACCTACCTTGTGGCAGAACTTAACAGATGAGGGCTCACCACCATGCTCACCACAGATACCGCACTTCAGTTCGGGACGAACTGAGCGGCCACGCTCTACGGCCATCTCTACCAACTGGCCTACACCGTTCTGGTCGAGAACCTGGAAGGGGTCTACCTTCAGGATCTTCTTCTCCAGATATACGGGTAAGAAGCTGGCGATGTCGTCACGAGAATAACCGAAGGTCATCTGTGTCAAGTCGTTGGTACCGAATGAGAAGTACTCGGCACGAGAAGCGATGCGGTTAGCGGTCAAGGCAGCACGAGGAATCTCTATCATTGTACCAACCTTGAACTCAACCTCAACACCTTCCTCTGCGAACAGAGCGGCAGCGGTCTGGCGGATAACCTTCTCCTGAGCCTCAAACTCGTACAGGATACCTGTTAGAGGAACCATGATTTCGGGATGGGGATCGCCGCCTTCCTTCTTGATCTGGCAAGCAGCACCCAGGATGGCGCGTGTCTGCATCTCGGTGATTTCGGGATATGTGTTGCCCAGACGGCAGCCACGGTGACCCAACATGGGGTTAGCCTCGCAAAGGCTCTCAACGCGCTGCTGGATGTACTGTACAGTAACACCCATTGCCTTGGCCATCTCCTCCTGACCCTTCTGATCGTGGGGTACGAACTCGTGCAGAGGAGGATCGAGCAGACGAACGTTTACGGGACAACCGTCCATAGCCTTGAAGATGCCGTAGAAGTCAGCCTTCTGGTAGGGCAGCAACTTGGCCAGGGCAGCCTTGCGGCCCTCAGCGTTCTGAGCGAGAATCATCTCGCGCATGGCAACGATCTTCTCTGCCTCGAAGAACATGTGCTCGGTACGACACAGACCGATACCAACGGCACCGAAGTTGCGAGCAACCTGTGCATCATGGGGAGTGTCTGCGTTTGTGCGAACAACCAACTTGGTGTACTTCTCGCAGAGAGCCATCAGGTCGGCGAAGTCACCGCTGAGTTCAGCAGCCTTGGTCTCAACCTGACCGTTGTAGATTTCACCGGTAGTACCGTTCAGTGAGATGTAGTCACCTTCCTTCAGCACAACACCGTCAACCTCTACGGTACGGGCCTTGTAGTCGATGTTCAGGGCACCTGCACCTGATACGCAGCACTTACCCATACCACGGGCAACAACGGCAGCGTGAGAGGTCATACCGCCACGTGCGGTCAGGATACCCTCGGCAACAGCCATACCTGCGAGGTCCTCGGGAGAGGTCTCTATACGAACCATAACAACCTTCTTGCCGTCCTCAGCCCACTTGGCAGCGTCGTCGGCGAAGAATACGATCTGACCGGTAGCAGCGCCGGGAGATGCGGGAAGACCGCGTGTCAGAACCTTTGCGCTCTTCAGGGCAGCCTTGTCGAATACGGGGTGCAGAAGCTCGTCCAGTTTGTTGGGCTCGCAACGCAGAAGAGCGGTCTTCTCGTCGATAAGGCCCTCGCGTACGAGGTCCATGGCAATCTTAACCATGGCAGAACCTGTGCGCTTACCGTTACGTGTCTGCAGGAACCACAGTTTGCCTTCCTGTACGGTGAACTCCATATCCTGCATGTCGCGGTAGTGGTTCTCCAACTTGTTCTGCAGCATGTCGAGTTCCTTGTAGATCTCGGGCATGGCCTCTTCCATAGATGGATACTTGGCAACGCGCTCCTCCTCGGAGATACCAGCACGCTCTGCCCAGCGCTGAGAACCGATCTTGGTAATCTGCTGAGGTGTGCGGATACCTGCAACAACGTCCTCACCCTGTGCATTGATAAGGTACTCACCGTTGAAGAGGTTTTCACCGTTACCAGCGTCGCGGCTGAAACATACACCAGTTGCAGAGGTGTCGCCCATGTTACCGAATACCATTGCCTGTACGTTAACGGCAGTACCCCATTCTGCGGGAATGCCTTCCATCTTACGATAGAGGATAGCGCGGTCGTTCATCCAGCTGTCGAATACAGCGCAGATAGCACCCCAGAGTTGCTCGTAAGAGTCGTTGGGGAAGTCCTTGCCGGTCTGCTCCTTAACGGCAGCCTTGAACTTCTTAACCAATTCCTGCAGGTCGGCAACTTCCAGTTCGTTGTCCAGTTTTACACCCTTGGCTTCCTTCACCTCTTCGATGATAGCCTCGAATGGGTCGATGTCTTCCTTGTTTACGGGCTTCATGCCGAGAACAACGTCGCCATACATCTGAACGAAACGACGGTAAGAGTCCCATGCAAAACGAGCATTGCCAGTCTTGCGGATCATACCCTCTACAACCTCGTCATTCAGACCAAGGTTCAGGATGGTGTCCATCATACCGGGCATTGAAGCGCGAGCACCTGAACGTACAGATACGAGCAGAGGATTCTCAACGTCACCGAACTTAGAGTTCATCAGGGTTTCGATGTTGGCAACTGCCTTCATCACATCATCCTTCAGCAGTTCAACGACCTTGTCCTTGCCTACTTCATAATACTCATTACATACATCAGTGGTAATGGTGAAGCCTGGAGGTACGGGAACGCCGATCAGGTTCATTTCAGCAAGGTTAGCACCCTTGCCACCGAGCAGATTTCTCATGTCTGCCTTACCTTCAGCCAAACCATTGCCGAAAGTATAAACTCTTTTCTGACTCATGTGATTTAAATTATTAATTGGGTTAATGTATATTCTCGTCATGCAAATATAAGGATTTATATTGAAAAGACGTAGTAAATACTTAAGAAATTCAATAAAAAAGTGTAATTTTGCACCAAAGTATTACATTAGTATATGAGTAGGAAAAGAAAAGAACTCCCCGTTTTGGAGTCAATAGAGATAACCGACGTGGCTGCAGAGGGTAAATCTCTGGCACGCATTGACAATATGGTTGTCTTTGTTCCATACGCCGTTCCCGGTGACGTGGTCGACATCAGAGTTACCAAGAAGAAGCATCATTTCATGGAAGGCACGGTGCTCCGTTTCCACAAGATGAGTCCCTTGCGCCAGCAGCCGGTTTGTCCACACTTCGGAGTGTGCGGCGGTTGCAAATGGCAATGCCTGCCATACGAGGAGCAGATCCGTTGGAAACAGCGCCAGGTAATGGACAACCTTACCCGCATAGGCAAGATAGAAATGCCAAAATGCTCCCCCATCCTCGGTTCTGCACAGACCGAGGAATACCGCAACAAGGTGGAGTTCAGTTTTGCCAACAAGGTGTGGAAGATATTTCCCGACCAGCACCCCGAAGGTTTGAGTCCCGTTGTGCCCGACGTTCCGGAAGATGCTCCAGGTGCTGTCGGTTTTCATGCAGGAGGCGCTTTCGACAAGATACTGCCCATCGAGGAATGTCACCTGATGGATCCTGTCAACAACCGTATCCGCAATGGCATACGCGATTATTGCTACACCAACGGACTTGCTTTCCACGATGCCAGAGAACACACCGGCCTTATGCGCAGCATCATGATACGCCTCAGCAACAGTGGCGAACTGATGCTTCTCGTGCAGTTCTGCATCAAGACAGAGCAGGAATACGACCAGGCCATGGCGCTGATGGAGTGGATAAAGCAGAACTATCCCGAAATCACCTCATTGCTTTGGGTAAACAACGAGAAGTTCAACGATACCTTCGGTGACCTCCCCGTACAGACCTATTCAGGCACCGACCACATCTTCCTGGAAATGGAGGGCCTGCGCTTCAAGGTAGGACCGAAGAGTTTCTATCAGACCAACACCCGGCAAGCATATATATTATATAAGGTGGCACGCGACTTGGCCGGACTTACCGGCAACGAACTCGTTTACGACCTATATACCGGCACGGGCACTATTGCCAACTTCGTTGCCAAGAATGCACGCAAGGTCATCGGCATAGAGTATGTACCCGAAGCCATTGAAGACGCAAAGGTTAACTCCGGACTGAACGGCATAGACAACACGCTCTTCTTTGCCGGAGACATGAAGGACATACTAAACAGACAGTTCATAGAGAAGCACGGGCGTCCAGATGTTATTATAACCGACCCCCCACGTGCAGGCATGCACGAGGATGTGGTTAACACCATCCTGTTTGCCAATCCCGAACGCATAGTGTACGTAAGTTGCAACCCTGCCACCCAGGCCAGAGACTTGCAGTTGCTGGATGCCCAATACAAAGTAGTGCACATCCAACCCGTAGACATGTTCCCTCATACACAACATGTGGAGAACGTAGTTCTGCTGGAACGACGGTTATAAAGTATTTGAAACGGAATGTAAGTATCCACCGTTTTTTAACACATTATAAGAATGAATAGGGCAACGATGCGGATATTTATCCGTACCTTTGGTCCGCAAAATGAATACAACAACAAAACACATTACACCATGAGAAAACTACTAACACTTATTTCCATGCTCCTCGCGCTGGTTTCCAGTGCCACAGCCGGGGTCATTGTTACAGATTACCTGACCGCCCAAAAGGGGACTCAGGTGAAAGGCAGTCCAAAGGCAGACACACACTATATCATATCCGGTATAGACCAGTCTTCAAGGGAATTTTACCTGTTTGATAACGGCGGACAGGCAAAAGGCAGTTCCACCTATCCGGCAAGCGATGAAAACACGGGAACATATTTGTGGACACTGAAGGCTGTAGGAGATGCCTGGGTGATAACCAATGCCGGAACGGGCAGGAACATGAACCTTGGTTCCAGCAATGGCAGTGCCATAAGCATGTCGGACACGGAACAGACAAATGCCATTCACTTCGATTCAAACGGATACCTTACCATCCTAAACTCCAACGGCCAAGCCATAGACATGACCGCCAACGGGGCAAACCCCACCACATGGACGGGAACCACCACACCGACAGGTTCACGCAGGCTGAAGATATATGAGGCCACCAACGTTAAGATGGAGAACAAGAGGTCACTGAGTCTGCTGCCCGTCCCCAAGAGCGTCAGCATGGGCGAGGGCGAATTTACCTTGGAGAAAGGTTTCACTATTGGTGTGGGCGAATTTACCCTGCCAGAAACCCAGAATGCCGTCCTTGCCGACGTGTCACGTTTCATCACCACGGTAAATAAGGCCACCGGACTGGAATGCACCCCCGTGTCCGGACAGGCAGACATAACCATAACCGAGAACAGCGATCTGTCCAAGGAGGGCTACACGCTGGACATTACAGCCAACGGAGTGCAGATACAGGCATCAACAGCAAATGGCGTATACTATGCCCTGCAGACCACAATGCACCTGCTGCCCCCCAACGTCATACTCGGCAAGGATGGCAATAAAGGTGCCGCCTATGCACTCCCCATTGCAAGGATAGAGGACGAGCCGCGTTTCTCCTACCGAGGTTTCATGCTGGACGTAAGCCGCCACTTCTTCACCATCGAGCAGATAAAGAAGATGCTGGACCTCATGGCCATCTACAAGTTCAACGTCTTCCACTGGCATCTGACCGACGACCAGGGATGGCGTGCCGAGATAAAGCAGTATCCGTTGCTTACCACAAAGGGTGCAGAACGCAAGAGCAGTTGGGACACGCCCATCACCCGTGTGGAAGAGAACGGACAGGTGTACTGGACGGGCGAGGGCGCCCAGACCGGACGCAAATACGGGCCCTTCTACTACACCCAAGAGGAAATGAGGGATATTGTGCGCTATGCCGCCGAACGCCACATTGACGTACTGCCCGAGGTGGACATGCCCGGACACTTCGTTGCCGCAATGCATGCCTATCCGGAATACAGTTGCCATCCCGACCGTGCTCCCGAGGTGTGGACAAACGGCGGTATCAGTACCGATGTGCTGAACGTGGCCAACCCCGAAGCCGTGCGGTTTGCCAAGAACATCATCACAGAATTATGCGCCATCTTCCCCTACCCCTATTTCCACATAGGCGGTGACGAGTGTCCCACTTCGCAATGGGAAAGCAACGCCCTCTGCCAGCAGAAACTACAGGAAATGGGCAAGACCAGTTTCCGCGCCCTGCAGACAGAGTTCATCCGCGAGATAAACGCACATCTGGCCACTCTGGGCAAAAAGATGTTCTGCTGGAATGAGAGCATTACGGAAAGCGGAGCCGACCTCGACCTCATGAAGCAGTCCGGTGCCACCATCATGTGCTGGAACCCTTGCCAGAGCGGCGCTGCCAAGGCTGCCTCCCTGGGCCTTGATGCCATCATCACGGAATGGGGAAGCGGATGCTACTATATAAACCGCAGACAGAGCAACGATTACGGAGAACCCACCGGAGCAGGTTCCGGCAATGACAATGTGGCAGCAACCTACAACTACATGCCCGTACCGTCCAACGTAACGGCCGAGGCAGCGAAGCACTACATAGGAGTACAGGCAACATTCTGGACAGAGCACGTCAGCAGCGACGAGTATCTTGAGTATGCCGCCCTGCCCCGACTGATGTGCGTGGCTGAAGCAGGATGGAGCCAGCAGGAACACAAGAACTGGCCTTCATTTGTCCGTCGCATGACTCTGGACACAGAACTCCTCGACCTGGGCGGATACATCTATGCACGCCACTGGATGGACGGTTATGTACCACGCCAGGCTCCTGCATCTCCCATATCAGATGGCAGCGTAGTCACTTTTACCAACAAGAGTGCCGACCGCGGACAATGTCTGGCAGACAACGAAGGTACGCTGAACGGACAAGGCAGCGTATGTACGGAATGGACTCTGGAGGCAGCAGGAAACAACAAGTTCTATATCCGAAGCAACGTAAGCGGCAAATATCTGTATGCTGCCAACGGGAACAGCGGAACAATGGTGGAACTGAGCACCAGCAAGACAGCATGGGCATTTGACACAAGCACCATTCCTGGCTATGCGGCAATATGCTACAATGCCACCAGCGGCTACGCTGTCAACAACAACGTTTCCAACACCACCAAGGCACGCCTCTTTGCGCATGGTTCTGGAAACGGAGCCTCTTTCTGGGCAATAGCGACTCAGGCCGATGATGAACTGAAGGAGGGAGAGACCGGCCTTCTGACCTACGACTTCTACTACCGTGGAATCAGCGTGGGACGCAAGGAATTCCGACTTCTTGCCGGTACGCCATACCCCGCCTTTGCAGAACTTGTCCCCAACGGCTACATGGCCATCACTGAAGATGTGCTCCAGGGCAGTATCCATCTCCGGAACGAAACCAAGGAGATAACTGTAGTACGTGTTCCGCAGACAGGACGCTACTACCGCTTCCACAATGCTGGAACTGGCCGTTATCTGTCCACCGCTTCCGCATCTGCCGGAACATTCAGTTCCGACCAGCCTGAAGCAAGCACCATTTTCTACTACAACGGCAATTCATTGCTGGCATACGACCGCGGACAATACCTCGATGGAGCCGCCTTGTCGGAAATAGGCAGTGAGGCTTCAGAAGTGCACGTTCTCCCGGCCCTTAGCGAGGCGATGGACATGTACAACATCATTACCGATGACACGTACTGCCTCGGAATTTCCGCAGAATCTTCAGTTGCCAACAACACTGGCGACAAGTCTTCTGCAAGTAGCACAAGTGCCTATGATTTCGGTTACAGGCATGTCCTCACGCTTCCCGTAAGCACAAACGAAGGCGGATGGGCCACATTCTCGGCCTCAGTGCCAGTAACGGTCCCTCAGGGATGTATAGCCTATGTTACAGATTCCTATGATGCCGCCACCGCCTCCCTCACAGTCAAGGCAATCACACCGGGAACAGCCATAGCCGCAAACACAGGCCTGCTGCTTCACGGAGCACCATCGGCAACAATAGAACTTACAATATCGGAGAGCGGCTGCACATACCCCGGCAACCTTCTGCTTCCCTCAGTACAGGCAGCGGTTGTGGAAGAAGGCGAGAATGTGTATGCCTTTGTGTATGAAAACGAACGCATTTCCTTCAAGTTAATGGGAGATGGCGAACGCACCCTTCCCGCTCACAGTTGCCGCTTCATCACTGAAAGCGCGACATTGCCCCAAAGCGTCTCCATAATCCTGCCAGGTGAAGAAACCGGCATTGGGCACATGGAGGCAATGCCCGGTACAAGCAACATCATCTACAACATACAGGGACAATCATTGAAAACCCCACAACCGGGCATCAACATCATAAACGGGAAAAAGACCATAATCCGATAACGTTATGTCCCCTTTACATAAACAAGTCCCAACCGTAAAATGCGGTTGGGACTTGTGCTATGAAAGGGTGTTTGCATTTACAGCAACCGATTTGGATCTAACAGGACTTGCGCAGGACCGTCATCAGCGGCAAATTGGGTTTCACAGTTCACGACCTCTTCCTCAGTTCCCAGAACGCCACGCTTGCTGCGGCCGCCACATTCAGCGAATCCACACCGTGGGCCATGGGAATCTTCACCACATAGTCGGCGGCCTTTATGGTCTCGTCGGGCAGACCTTCCCCCTCCGTACCCATGATGATGGCCAGACGCTCCTGGGCGTGCAGGATGGGATCATCTATGCCAATACTTCTGTCCTCCAGGGCCATGGCACAGGTGGCAAAGCCCAGTTCGCGCAGTTGCGAGTAGTCCTCCAGCCATGTCCAGGGGACAAGGAACACACTGCCCATGGACACACGTATGGCACGCCGGTTCCAGGGATCGCAACTGGAACGCGTCACCAGCACGGCATCCATGCCCAGGGCCGCAGCACTACGGAAGATGGCGCCTATGTTGGTGGCATCAACCACACCGTCTATAACAACCACACGATGCGCCTTGTCAAGTACCTGTTCCAGCGGAGATTCCGCAGGGCGGCGCATGGCACACAGTACACCTCGGGTAAGGGTGTAGCCGGTCAGGCTTGCCAGAATTTCACGGCTGCCGGTATATATCTCCGCCCCCTGTTCCTGCAAGCGTGTCACGATGTCACTGGCATCGCCATGGATGTGCTTTTCTTCGCATAGCAACGACAAAGGCATGTATCCTGCATCCAGTGCCACACGTATCACCTTAGGACTTTCGGCAATGAACACTCCGCGCGAAGGGTCGAGGCGGTTGCGCAACTGTGCCTCTGTGAGGCGGCTGAACACCTGCACCCTTGGGTCATCCATATCTGTTATCCTTGTTATCATAGCAAGTTGTTTTATCCGTTGAAACGATCTGCCACGGCACGCGCCACAGCGTCTGCCATTGTCCACGCCGCCTGAAGGTTGAAACCGCCTGTAACGCCGTCCACATCCAGTACCTCGCCGGCAAAGTACAGTCCCGGCCGGCTCTTACACTCCAGGGTGTTGGAGTCGACACTGCGCAGACTTACCCCTCCGGCCGTAACGAACTCCTCCTTGTGAGGCACACGGCCTGTAATCTGATACCTGTCGGAAGTGAGCACACTGGCCAGGCGGTTCATCTGCTTGCGCCCCACCCCACTCCATCTGACTTCCCGTCCTATCCCTGCACGGGAAACGAGGAACTCCCAATGGCGGGAGGTCAGTTGCTGGGGGTGCGTGTTGCACACCAGTTTCTGTGCGTTCTCCATGGCCATGGTGTGCATGAGGTCCATAGCCTCGTCCTCGGTGGTATCGCCCAACCAGTTCATCACCAGGGGTGCCTGATAGGATTGTTCCGACAGATGACGCGCGGCATAGGATGAAAGACGAAGGATGCACGGGCCCGAAACGCCGTTGTGCGTGACGAGGGTTATGCCCCGGGCACGCAACTTTGTACCGGCAATAGCGGCCACGCTGTCCTCCACCAAGGCTCCGCTCAACTGCTCCAGTCCGCTGGGTTCCAGACGCAGGGGGAAGAGCGAGGGTACTGGGGGCACAATCTCAACACCAGCTGACTCCAACCACGAGAAATTGCGTGAACCTCCCGTGGTGACCACTATGGCATCATAGTCCTGCAGGTCGTCCAACCCTACCCTGTGCCCGCAACGGATGTCAAGCCCATGGCGCAGCACTCCAACAATCTCCATGGCCCTTTGGCTTTGGGGAAAGACACACTCGTCCTCCTGAGTGACGAGGCGCACGCCCCGCTCCTCAAACCACGACATGGTGTCCCACTGGTTCCACGAGTGCATGAGGCGCTTCATCAACTGATGGCCTCTGGGGTACACCTCGCGCAAGTCTATTACCTGCTGAAACGAGTTGGTGAGGTTGCAACGGCCTCCGCCAGTTATGGCAACCTTCCTCAGCGGGCGGTCTTGGGCCTCAAAAAGCACCACCGCCACATCGGGACACAATTCCTGTATCCTTTGCGCGGCAAAACATCCCGCCGCACCGGCTCCTACTATGGCAATCCTACTCTTCTGCATAATGCAAAGGTAGCAAAAAAAAGCACGACACAAGGCAAAAGTCCCGTTTTCCGTCATTAGAAAGGGCTTTTTCTTGCTTTTATCCTTTTATCCTTATAAATGCGTCACTTTGAAACTGCGTTTCTAAGTTACTTTCGCTCGGAAATCCAAAATAAAACAAACTTTATTTTGTACTTCGCTCGCTTATTCGTAACTTTGCCCTCAACTATGAGAATAGACATCATTACCGTATGCCCCGAACTGGTGCTTCCCTTCACCGAGGAAAGCATCGTTGGACGTGGCCAGAAGAAAGGACTGGTGGAAATCCATGTCCACAATCTGCGCGACTACTCCACCAACCGCTGGCGCCGTGTGGACGACTACCCTTTCGGCGGTTCGGCAGGCATGGTCATCCAGTGCGAACCCGTGGACCTGTGCATCTCCAAACTGATGAGCGAGCGCCACTACGACGAAATAATCTTCACGGCACCCGACGGAGAACAGTTTGACCAGCCCATGGCCAACGAACTCTCCCTGAAGGAGAACATCATCATCCTGTGCGGACACTACAAGGGCATTGACTACCGCATCCGCGAGCGGCTCATCACTCGCGAAGTGTCCATCGGCGACTATGTGCTGACGGGCGGAGAACTGGCGGCAGCCGTAATGACCGATGCCATAGTGCGCATAATCCCCGGAGTGATAGGCGACGAGCAGTCGGCCCTGTCCGACTCGTTCCAGGACAACCTGCTGGAAGCACCCGTCTACACGCGACCGCGCGAGTACAAGGACTGGGGGGCAGTGCCCGACATCCTGCTTTCCGGCCACGAAGCCAAGATAAAGGAATGGGAACTGGAACAATCCCTCAAGCGAACCAAAGAACGCCGCCCCGACCTGTTGGGAATAACTGGGAAGGCAAATACCAAACAAAAGCAACAAACCAAACAACCAAAATCAAATACATAACGAACGGGAAAACGGAAAACTGCGAGTAAGCGAGAGCATGGTAGGGACACGGTTGCCGTGTCCGAAAAACAGAGAACAAGCGGAAGCAGACAAACACGGCGAGCCAAAGGTCAACGTTAAGTCAAGTCGGATAAAAACGGAAATCTAACCGCTCCACGCTCACCGCTCACCGTTAAACTTTCAACATTAAACGTTACTCCCCCCGTTCTAAACCACCCCACCTATGAAAAACCTCTACATCATCGCCGGTTGCAACGGAGCCGGCAAAACCACGGCCAGTTACACCGTACTGCCTGAAATGCTGGGATGCCGCGAGTTTGTCAATGCCGACGAAATAGCACGCGGCCTTTCACCCTTCAACCCCGAAGGCGCTGCCATACAGGCCGGACGACTCATGATCGAGCGCGTGCTGCAACTGATGAAGGACGGACAGGACTTCGCCTTCGAGACCACCTTGGCAACACGCTCCTACATCAAACTCATCAAGAAAGCACAAAGCGTAGGATACTTCGTTACCCTGCTCTTCTTCTCCCTGCCCACACCCGACCAGGCCGTAAAGCGTGTGGCACGGCGCGTAAGCCAGGGAGGACACAACATACCTCTGGACGTCATCTACCGCAGATACGAAGCCGGTCTGAAGAACTTCTTCCAACTCTATATGCCCGTGGTGGACTTCTGGTCGCTCTACGACAACAACACATGTCCCACCCAACGCATTGCCAGCGGATGGCGCAAAGGCGAACGTCTGGAAGTAACAGAGGCGCTGCGCTTTGAGGAAATGAAGAAAATGTATGGCACGCCCACAGAGGCAGAAGACAAAAAGGAGAAGACAAATGAATAAGAATATAATACAGGAAATTCGCGAACTCGTGTCCCCCGCAGAACGCGAGAAAGCACGCATGGCGTTTGAAGGATACCCCAATGAAGAGGAAATACGGCGCCTGCGCATGACAATAGAAAGCGGAATTGTCCTGGCACAGCAACGACTTGTCAGCAGAGCAAAGAAAGACGGGTTCACACTGATTGCATGCCCTCACGGAGAAGTCATAGAGGTAAACCCCAATACAATAGTATTTTAAAGGAACGAGAGACGAGTGCCCAATCTTGGGCTAAAGTAACATGCGCGAACCATAGTTACCCTACCCATGCACTGGATTATCCTTATATTAGCAGGCATATTCGAATGTAGTTTCACATTCTGTCTAGGCAAGGCAAACATTGCCACAAGCAAAGTACAGATATTATGGTATGCCGCCTTCGTGACATTCTACATTCTGAGCATGCTCTTTCTTGCCAAAGCAGCAAAAGTAATACCCATAGGAACTGCCTACCCTATCTGGACAGGTATCGGAGCGGTAGGGACAGTACTTATCGGCATAATTTTCTTCAAGGAACCGGTTTCGTTCCTCAGACTCTTTTTCACTTTCACATTGATTGCCTCAGTCATAGGACTGAAGTTTCTGGAATGACATTACGCCAAGACTTAACACGCCCACCAAGGCAGACCCATTAAGCCGGTCCTGGGATATTTGTTGCCTTCCGTATTTCCGCCAACATACCATGATTGCGGAAACTTTTTTCTCAAAATGCCTTGGCAGTGTGCAGATATTGTCATACCTTTGCACCGATTTTACAAAAACGGGCAAGAAAATGAGAAAGATTCTAATCATGCTGATGTGTATGGCAACGATTGTATGCCCTACATTTGCGCAAGAAAAAAGCAACGAAGCAGATGCTATTATCGGTGAATACCTGACAGACAGGGGTGGCAGCAAGAGCAAGGTCCGGATAACCAAAAACGCACATGGAACGTACGACGCACAAGTGTTCTGGGTGGAACACCCCTATGGTAAGGACGGCAAGAAGCGCAAGGACATCAAGAATCCCGACAAGTCTCTTCGCAATGTAGATATCGACAAGGTAGTAATCGTACGCGGCCTCAAGTACGATGCCGAAGAGAAGGAATGGAGCGGTGCCAAAATCTATGACCCTACAAAAGGAATAAGGGTGAATGCTACAGCCAAATTCGAAAGCGCCAAGAAACTGAAACTACGTGCCACAATCATGGGCATAGGCCAAACACTATATTGGCAGAAAATCAAATAAACCCTCTGAAACATGTCGTCAGCATGAACGGTCTGCACCTTCGAAGGTGCAGACCGTTTATTATAAGCAGATTTCACGAACCATCGCACTAATGGCGCAATGGACACCTGACGCAGGCGCACCGCCGAAAACGGGTGCCACGCAAAACTGCATGAATTCAGGTAAAACCGTCCTCACGAGAACAAGCGTCTGTCCTCACGAGGGCAAGCGACCGTCCTCGGGAGGGCAAAGGAGTGTCCTCGGGAGGAGGCATTCGCGGAGGCTTTAAGATTTCCCTTGTATTACCTTGATGGAAACGATACGCCTTTCATCCATCTCCATGATTTCAAAGGTAAAATTACGGTAGACAAGACGTTCGTGCATGACAGGGAACTCGCCTTTAAGTTCCAGCAGCAAGCCGGCAAGCGTATCGGCATCACCGGACACTTCATCAAAGAAATCGTCGTCTAATCCCATTATACGATAAAAATCAGTCAGCAGTGTCTTGGCCTGGAACAAATAGGTATTCTGGTTCAGGCGGTGGAAGACTTTTTCGTCATCATCGTATTCATCGTCTATCTCGCCTATGATTTCCTCTATGATGTCCTCCATGGTAACAATGCCCGATGTACCGCCAAACTCATCCACCACGATGGCAATATGCACCTTGTTTTGCTGGAAATCACGGAGAAGGTCGTCAATCATCTTTGTTTCAGGCACAAAATAAGGAGGGCGTATCAACGACTGCCAACGGAAGTTGGCCGGTTTCTGAAGATGCGGCAACAGGTCCTTGATGTAGAGGACGCCCTGTATATTGTCTGCTGTTCCCTTATAGACAGGTATTCGGCTGTAATTGTTCTCCACCACGCATTTGATTACCTCAGGAAATGTGGCAGACAATTCCAAATCCACAATGTCCACTCGCGAAGTCATTACCTCCTTTGCCATTTCACCGCCAAAACGAATGATTCCCTGCAGCATCATACTCTCTTCCGCTATGTCCTTCTTATTGGTCAGTTCCATGGCCTTTTCCAGATCCTCGACGGTAAGGGACTCTGTCTCGTAAGACACTATCCGGTCTGTAAAAGCCTTGCTCATCATCAGCAGGGAAGAAAGGGGATAGAACAGTTTCTGTACAAAATACAGCAGCGGAGCGGAAAAGCGTGCAAAAGACAGAGTGTGCTGCGTACTATATATCTTTGGCATGATTTCACCGAAAAGCAAAAGCAGAAATGTCAGCAAGACAGACAGAAGCAGAAACTCCAGCCATTCCGTACCCGGTCCGAAATGCAACCAGTCCATGAAGAAGTAGTTTAGCAGCATGATCACACCTACATTGACAAGATTGTTCAGTATAAGTATGGTTGCCAATAACCTGTCACTATGCTCACGTAGTTGCAGGATATGTCTGTCACAACTACGCCGCTCTTCCGAAATCTCGACAAGATGCTGCGGGGTCAGGCTGAAGAATGCAATCTCGCTGGCAGAAGCCAATCCGCTGCACACAAGCAGGACCACACTGAAAGTCAGTGCCATCCATGCCCAAATGGTAGGTTCTGTGACGGTTATGTCAATTTGGAATGCTGTATCAAAAAGGAAATCCATATATTTGTCTGAAGACTGGTTTAGTTCACATATAAGGCAGGACGTGGACGAAGACCATCATCCCATGTTTGCCGCCGAAGTCTCTGCATCCGAACGCCGTGGGGAAAGAAGTTCCATGGCCTCGGCCCATATCTCCACCACATAGCGTTTCTGTCCGGAACGATCGTCATAGGAACGGGTGTGTATCTTCCCTTCTATATACAGTTTGTCTCCCTTATGGACATACCTTTCCACCGTTTCTGCCAAATGCCTCCATAGCACTATGTTGTGCCATTCCGTACGGTCGGGCACCTCGGTACCGTTCTGCAGACGATAGCCACGTTCAGTCGTTGCCAGGCGCAGGGTAGCGACAGCAACCCCTGCATCCACATATCGTATCTCCGGTTCTACACCGACATTACCTATAAGCATTACCTTATTCATCTGATATACCTGTTATAATATTGCATTCGTGGTGCAAAGTTACGGAATATCTATGGAAAAATCTAAAGAATGAGGGGAAATAATGATGCAGGCACCTGCGACCGGCATGCAAGGAAATGGCGCACGCGCCAGGAAAAGCGAGAAAAATTTGGCGCTTTAACCGTTTTACCGTACCTTTGCCTCCGTTATGGAGGAAAAAAAACTTACTATCACAAAAGACCTGTTAGAGAAAGTACACGAGAAATACTTCAGCAAAAAGGACTTTCTGGAAACGGATCCTTGCGGCATTGTGTACGAACTGAGAGAACATACGACAAGACAACTGGACATAGAACTCGGTGCTCTGTTTGTCGCAATGATTTCATGGGGCAACCGCAAGGCAATACGGCAGGCTGCACGCAAAATGCTCAGGGATGAAATGCGGTGGAAACCGGCAGAATTCATCCTGCACAGGAAATACCTGGACTGCTACAAGGACGCCAAAAACGGTTGTGTCTACCGGACACTGAACAGAGAAAAGTTCGTACTTGTGTGCGAAAACATACATACAGCCCTGGACAAAGAACAGGACAAAGGGTGCGATGAAACCTTAGAGAATCTCTTTGGGGGAATGAGTGTGGATGACATCATCCAAACACTATGCGAGTGGCTCTCCCCTGCCCGACTCGGCAAACCCGGCGTTTCTGCATGCAAACGCATATGCATGTACCTCCGGTGGATGGTAAGACAAGGAGAACCGGATCTGGGCCTATGGAGGAAGATGGACCAGAGCAAACTCTATGCCGTGATGGACGTGCATGTCTGCAGGCTGACATCCTCTTTGATTACAAGAAAACAGGCAGACTGGAAAGCATGCATGGAACTTACGTCAATCTTCAGGAGATGGTCCGGCGAGGATCCATTGAAATACGATTTGGCTCTTATGACAGCAGCCGACAATGGATTTGAAACTTTTTAATCAAAAAAAGCGCCAAAGTGTTTCTGTTTACAATAAAATTCATTACCTTTGCACACTGAAATTATATATCAACAACAAATATCTCTAACTATTATGCCTAACGGAAAGAAGCACAAGCGCCACAAGATGGCTACACACAAGCGTAAGAAGAGACTGCGCAAGAACAGACACAAGAGCAAGTAAGACACTTGCCGTCTGACTGCGTTTCTACACGCAAAGGAACATATCCGGTAGCCGAGCAGCCATAATATAATATATATAAGGTGCTGGTACCGGATTTTTTTACAACTTATAATTATGACCAGCGAACTTTTCATAGATGTACAGCCAAAGAAGATTTCCATTGCCCTGACCGAGGACAAAAGGCTGATGGAATACCAGGAAGAAAGCCAGGAGGCCAGTTTCCAGGTAGGCAATGTATATCTGGCAAAGGTAAAGAAACTGATGCCAGGACTGAATTCATGCTTTGTGAACGTTGGTTATGAAAAAGACGCATTCCTGCACTATCTGGACCTTGGTCCGCAATTCAACTCCTACGCCAAGTACATGAAACGGTTGCTTTCCGACCGCAAGAACCTGGCACCTCACGACAAGGCACAGATTTTACCGGATTGTCCTAAAGACGGTTCCATACAGCACGTACTGCAACAGGGGCAAGAGGTGCTCGTGCAGATTATCAAGGAACCAATCTCCACCAAAGGTCCCAGACTGTCGTGCGAACTGTCATTCGCCGGCCGCTTTCTGGTACTAATGCCTTTTCAGAACAAGGTTAACGTTTCGGCAAAAATAAAGAACCAGAAAGAACGCGCCAGACTGAAACAGGTTATCGAAAGCATAAAACCGGAAAACGTCGGTGTCATCGTGAGAACAGTGGCAGAAGGAAAGAAAGCCAGCGAACTTGACAATGAGATGAAAATCCTTGTCAAACGCTGGACCGACACACTGACAAAGGCACAGAAGGCAAAAGAAATGCCCACCCTGGTGTACGAAGAAAGCAGTCGCGCCGTCGGCATGCTCAGAGACCTGTTTAATCCCTCATACGAAGGCATTTACGTCAACAGAGATGATGTATTCCATGAAGTGCGGGATTATGTAGGGCTCATCGCCCCCGAACGCATCGAGTGTGTGAAAATGTACAAGGGCAGCCTGCCCATTTTTGACAATTTCGACATCACAAGGCAAATAAAGTCCGGTTTCGGCACCACCGTCACATACAAAGGAGGCGCCTATCTGATTATAGAACACACCGAAGCACTGCACGTTATAGACGTGAACAGTGGCAACCGGACGAAAAAAGAGGACAGTCAGGAGACAAACGCCCTGGAGGTAAACCTGGGAGCAGCCGACGAAATAGCACGCCAACTCCGTCTGCGGGACATGGGTGGAATCATTGTCGTTGATTTCATCGACATGAAAAACGCCGAATCCAAACAGGCACTGTACGAGCGGATGACGGAAAACATGAAAAAGGACCGTGCCAGACACAACATCCTGCCCCTGACGAAATTCGGACTGATGCAGATAACCAGACAAAGGGTACGACCCGTAATGGATGTACAGGTGGAAGAGGTGTGCCCCACATGCCACGGCACAGGCAGCATCAAGAGCAGCCTGCTGTTCACAAAGGTCTTGGAAGGCAAGATACAGATGATACAGAACAGACTGGGCATCAAAAACCCCACACTGCATGTACACCCCTATGTATATGCATACATCTGCCAAGGACTGTGCAGCCTGAAAATGAAATGGCAATGGCGATACGGATTGGGAGTGAAGATTATACCCAGCCAGAAACTGGGCATGCTCCAATACGAATTCTACGACAACGACGGACAGGAGATAGACGTGCATGAAGAAATAGAAATACGTTGATTTCACAAACCACAGAACTCATCATTTAGTTAATATACATTAACTGATGTCCATATTTAGGCAAAAGGGTGTTCTCTTTTGCCTATATTTTTTATTATTAAGCCAAAAAGATGTAACTTTGCATGCCGTAAATTATATGCGTATCTTGAACAAGGCATAGTTTGCCAAATCATAGGAGTACCGAGAAATCAACAAGTAAATAAAATAACAAACAAACACAGTAACGATGAAAGTAAACGGAAAGATTGTTTTTGCCGCAGCCTTCGCCGCTACGGCCCTGCTTGCTTCCTGTGGAGAGAAGAAGCAACAGCAGATTCCCAGTGCAACATTCAAGACCACCAAGGTAAGTCGTCATGACTTGACATTGGAGACCAAGTACAGCGCAACGATTCGCGGACGTCAAGACGTTGACATTTATCCTCAGGTAGGCGGCACGCTGAAACAGATCTCTGTCACAGAAGGACAGACCGTGCGCAAAGGCCAGGTACTGTTTGTCATTGACCAGGTCCCCTACCAGGCAGCGCTGAACACGGCAGAAGCCGCCTTGAAATCTGCCCAGGCCGCCGAAGCCACCGCAGCCATGAACTATGAAAGCAAGAAGAAACTGTTTGCAGAGAAGGTGATTTCTGATTTTGACCTTCAGACCACCTACAACACTCTGCTCACCGCCAAAGCACAGGTAGCACAGGCACAGGCACAGGTGGTGAACGCACGCAACAGCCTTTCATATACCGTTGTCACCTCACCCACGGATGGTGTGGTAGGTACCCTGCCCTATCGCCAGGGAGCACTGGTCAGCGCACAGATGCCCCAGCCTCTGACCACTATCAGCGACAACAGCCAGATGTGGGTATATTTCAGCATGTCCGAGCGCGACCTCCTCGGCATCGTTCGCAAGAGCGGTTCCATCAATGAAGCCCTGAAGAACATGCCCGAAGTGACCCTGACACTGGTTGACGGTTCCACATACGAAAAGAAAGGACGTGTGGAAAGTATCAGCGGTATAGTAAACAGCAACACCGGCAGCGTACAACTCCGTGCCGTGTTCGACAACGACAACGGCATCCTGCATAGCGGCAGTACCGGCAATGTCATCATCCCCACCCCCTACAACCAGGTACTTGCCATCCCGGCAACAGCAGCCGTACAGACTCAGGACCGTTTCCGTGTGTTCCTCGTAAACAAGGAAGGCATCGCCAACGGAAAGGTAATTACTGTAAACGAGCAAAAAGCCGGCAACCAATTTATTGTAACATCCGGTCTTGAAGGCGGTGAGGAAATCGTAGCCGAGGGCGCCGGTATGGTCAAGGAAGGCCAAAAGGTAAAGTAACAGACTAACGGAAAGCGACAACGGCTTAATTGCCAAAAACTAAACCAAGAAACAACGATGAAAGGAAACATATTCATTAAAAGACCCGTGATGGCGATGTCCATCTCCATCATGATTCTGATAGTGGGTGCAATCAGTTTCTTCACACTGCCCATGGAGCAGTTCCCTGATATTGCCCCCCCAACCATTTCCGTCAGTGCACAATATACCGGTGCAAACGCAGATGCTGTGACAAACGCGGTAATCCAGCCTTTGGAGGAAAGCATCAACGGTGTGGAAAACATGATGTACATGACATCCACATCCACCAACTCAGGTTCTGCCACCATTACCGTTTACTTCAAGCAGGGTACCGACCCCGACATGGCTGCGGTGAACGTGCAGAACCGTGTGTCAAAGGCACAGGGACTGCTGCCCCAGGAAGTAACGAAGATCGGTGTCACCACACAGAAGCGCCAGACCTCATTCCTGCAAGGTAACGCCCTGACCTGTACTAACGGCGAATACGACCAGGACTTCATTTCAAACTACCTTGACATCAACGTCATCCCCGAAATCAAGCGTATCAAGGGTGTAGGCGACGTTATGGCTATGGGCGGCCAGTATTCACTCCGTATATGGCTGAAGCCCGAACTGATGGCACAGCACAAACTGGTCCCCACCGACATAACCTATGCGCTTGCCGAGCAGAACCTCGAGTCTCCTGCCGGCCAACTTGGCGAAAAGCCCATGACGGCCAACCGCGGCAACGGTATAGAGAACGTATATCAGTACACCCTGAAGTACACCGGCCGTCTGAAGTCTGTGGAAGAGTTCGAGAACATTGTCCTCAAGGCTCTGCCCGACGGAAGCATTCTTCACCTTGGTGACGTGGCAGACGTGGAACTGGGTTCAAATAGTTATGCCTTCTATGGCACATGTAACGGTAACCCCTCCACCACATTCATGATATTCCAGATGGCTGGCACCAACTCAAAGGAAGCAAACGATGCCATTGACGCCAAACTGGCCGAACTGAGCGAGAATCTGCCTGCAGGTCTGGAGTTCGTGAACGTAATGTCTTCTAACGACTTCCTCAATGCATCTATCTATAATGTAGAGGAAACCCTCATCATTGCCATTATCCTGGTGGTACTGGTGGTGTACTTCTTCCTGCAGGACTTCCGTGCAACCTTCATCCCTGCCGTGTCAATTATCGTTTCTCTGGTAGGTACGTTTGCATGTCTGGCCATTGCAGGCTTCTCCCTCAACCTGCTCACCCTGTTTGCCCTGGTGCTTGCCATCGGTACCGTGGTGGACGATGCCATTGTGGTGGTTGAGGCCGTACAGGCGAAGTTTGATGCCGGTTACAAGAGTCCATACGAAGCCACACGCGATGCGATGAGCGACGTTACCATGGCCGTTATCTCCTGTACCTTCGTCTTCATGGCCGTGTTCATCCCCGTAAGTTTCATGCCCGGTACTTCAGGCATGTTCTACACCCAGTTCGGTGTCACTCTGGCCACTGCCGTAGGTCTGAGTTGCGTCAGCGCACTTATCCTCTGCCCCGCCCTGTGTGCCATGCTCATGAAACCGGCAACAGGAGAACGCCGTAAAGGTGTGATGGGTTCCATCAACTATTATACGCGCCGAGCCTACGAAGCATCATACAATGCCATGCTCCGCAAATACAGCAACATACTGGCAGCACTGATCCGCGCCAAGAACCGTTGGATTGCCCCCACCAGCATTCTGGTTGCCTTTGCAGGTATGGCATTCTTTGCCAGCAACCTGTCTGTAGGTCTTGTTCCTGCTGAAGACCAGGGTACGGTAATGCTCGTAATGAACACGCCTCCTGGAACCAACCTTGGCACTGCCGTGAAGACAATGGACAAGGTTGAGAAGATTATGCAGGAAACTCCCGAGGTCAAGGACTATATCCGTGTGAACGGTTACAGTTTCATGGCCGGCCAGGGTGTATCCTACGGTATGGCCATCGTACGTCTGAAACATTGGAGCGAGCGTAACTATGGCAGACTCCACCCCATAGACAACTTCCTGTCATCAAGTACAATGGTAGCCAATGCCAAACTGAACCTCCGCATGATGACAGAGATACCCGAGGCACAGTGCTTTGCCTTCGAGCCCGGTATGATTCCCGGTTATGGTACAGGTTCTATCGAACTGAACCTTCAGGACAAGATGGGTGGCGACAAGGAATTGTTCCTGGAATATACCAACAAGTTCCTGGAGGCCATTGGCAAGCGTCCCGAGGTGGCCCGTGCCATGACATCATACGCCCGCAACTTCCCCCAGATTCAGGTGGAGGTGGATGCCGCACAGTGCAAGCGTGCCGGAGTTTCACCCGCTGATGTGCTCAGCGCACTGGGTACCTATTGCGGTGGTGCATACGTAAGCAACATGAACCAGTTCGGCAAGGTTTACCGCGTGATGATGGCTGCCAACGAGAAAGCCCGTCTTACCGAGGAGGACCTGGGCAACATGTTCGTCCGCATCGGAAGCGAAATGGCCCCCCTGTCCCAGTTCCTCAAACTCACATCTGTTCTCGGTCCTGAGATAGACACACGCTTCAACCTGTTCAGTTCCATCATGTGTAACCTCACCCCAAATGCCGGTTACGCCAGCACCGACGTGATGGTGGCCGTACAGGAGGAGTTTGACAAGGTATTCCCCTCAGGCTATGCCTTTGAATACGGTGGCATGAGCCGCGAGGAGTATGAGCAGATGGGCAGCATGGCATCATACCTTATTTATGCAGTATGCTGCGTACTGATATTCCTGATTTTGAGCATGCTCTATGAAAGTTTCCTCATCCCCTGGGCAGTCATACTCTCTGTACCTGCCGGTCTGATGGGTGCTTACGGATTTGCTTGGTTGTGGAACCAGTGCTATGCTGTCCTGCCATTCATCTTCCTCAGCAAAATTGACAACAACATATACATGCAGACTGCCGTCATCATGCTTATCGGTCTGTTGGCCAAGACAGCCATCCTTATCACCGAGTATGCATTGGAACGCCGCCGCAAGGGTCTGGGTATTGTAGAGGCCGCCTACGCTGCTGCCGAAGCGCGTCTGCGCCCAATTCTGATGACAGTACTTACCATGATTATCGGTATGTTCCCCTTGGTTGTCATGACCGGTGCCGGTGCAAACGGTAACCGCACCATCGGCATCGCCGTTATCGGTGGTATGTTTGTCGGCACATTGGCTATCCTGCTCACAGTACCCGTATTCTTCATCTTCTTTGAATGGGTACAGGAGAAGATCCGCCCGGCTATGATCGAAGAACCAGATGCACAGGTACTGATGGAACGCGAGCGAATCCGTCATGAACGTGAGGAGCGGGAGCAGAAGCACAAGGAAAAATACTAAACCGACTTCCTCCAAACACACATTATTATAATAATAGAGTATAATAAAGATGAAGAAAAACATCATAATCCTATCACTTGCAGCCCTGTCATTGACAGGCTGCGGAGTGATGAAGAACTACAACCGCGACAAAGTGGCACAACCCATAGAGACCGAAAACCTCTATGGCGATGCACAGAGCGGAGATTCATTGGGATTGGGCGACCTGAAGTGGCGCGAACTCTTCACCGACCCCACCCTGCAGGCACTAATCGAAAAGGTTCTGGCACAGAACACCGACATGAAGAATGCCGACCTTGCCGTACAGCAGGTCAATTATGCATTGAAGGCTGCAAAATGGGCCTTCGCACCCAGCATCAGCCTGAGTGCCAACGGTTCTGTAAGCAAGATGTGGGACCCATACGAACGTGCCAACTACTCAAACCAGCCTAACTCCAAGCCATACAGCATAGGCATGACCATCGGCTGGCAACAGGTGAACCTCCTCCAGCTGCGCAATGCCAAGAAGGGGGCGGAAATGAATCTCGAGCAGGCACGTGCAGCCAAGCAGGCAGTTCAGGCCGCATTGGTTTCCAATACGGCAGAGATGTACTACACTCTTTCTCAACTGGATGCACAACTTGTGCTCATGGAGCAGACAAAAGCGAACTGGGCCGAATACCTGAAGATGCAGAAACTTCTGATGGAGGCCGGTCAGGCCAATATCGCCGCTGTGGCAAGCATAGAGGCAACATACTGGAGCATCTGCAAAAGCATAAGCACAATTGAGGACAACATCAAAATCCTGGAAAACCAGTTGTCCACCCTACTCAACGAACCGTCTGCCAAGATAAACCGTACATCTCTGAAGACATTCCACGCACCCAAACTGATAGAGACCGGAGCACCAATAAGTATCTTGTCACGCCGTCCCGACGTGCGGATTGCAGAGATGGCACTGGCATCTGCATTCTACGATGTAAATCAAGCCAAGTCCGCCTTCTATCCCAGTCTTTCACTCAGTGCAACAGGAACATTCACCAACGGGCAACAAGCCAACATCAACCCCGGAGCATTCATAGGACAAGCACTGGCAGGACTTGCGCAACCCATCTTCCAGAATGGCAGACTTGTGGCAACACTGAAAATCAGCAAGGCCCAGATGGAAATGCTCGCCAACGACTTTACAAATGCAGTGATCTCGGCAGGCAATGAAGTCAATACCGCCATGGTAAAAGTACGCTCGGCCGAAGAAGACAGGATATTCATTGACAACGAGGTAAAGGCACAGGAAACCGCATACAACGCAACGAAGAAGTTGTTTGCCGGCAGCAACTCCAACTATCTGAATGTCATCACTGCTCACAACAACCTGATCCAGGCCCAGATGACCCAGATCAGCAACCGAATGGAAGCAATAAGCGCTACAGTGGAACTGTACCTTGCACTGGGAGGCGGTGCCGAATAGCGCTCCGAATATAACTACAGCGGCAGGTAAAGTTACCTTACATTATACAGCAATAGCGGCATTACATCGTTTAAGATAATTGCCGCTATTGCTGTTTCACGGCAATAGTACAACCCATTATGATTTTATGGGTCCTTATTGAAAACAAATTAAAGCAAATGTTTGTATCTTTGCAGAGTCCAAACAAGGCATAATGACAAAAACAACATAAAAAAATGAACAACAAGGTATCGGACAACCCTTTTAAAAACCGAGATTTTTTCGACACACCACTGATGATAGTCACCGGACTGTTCGTGACTCTCTACCTCGTTTCCAACGTAATGGCAGTAAAAATCATCAGCATATTAGGTCTTTTCTATTTCGACGCAGGCACCATCACCTTCCCCTTTGCCTACATGCTGGGCGACGTGCTCACTGAGATTTGGGGCTACCGCATCTCCAAGCGGGTAATCTACCTGAGCCTCATGTGCAACATCGTCCTGGTGGCGTGCACCAACATTGGCATCTGGATGCCCTCGCCAGAGTATCTGGACGAAACAGCACAGGCCTACAACCACATCTTCGCCTACGTGCCGAGGATAGTCCTGGGTTCGCTGACGGGCTTCCTGCTGGGCGAACTCTCCAACGCATACATCATGGAGCGTATGAAGGCATGGACCCGTGGCAAGCACATGTGGCTCAGGACAATAGGCAGTTCCATGGTGGGATATGTCTTCGACTCCGTCCCCTTCGTGCTCATAGCCTTCTACGGCACCGTCTCCACCGAAGACCTCCTCATGATGATGCTCCTGCAATACGTGCTGAAACTGGGCATCGAGGCCCTTGCCGGCACACCACTGGCCTATGTGGTGGTAGACCTTCTGAACCGTTACTACAAAAGGAGGGGCGCATGAACAGGTATTCCGTCATCCGGGGTAACTTCCCAAGGGAGTTCCTCCTGCTGCAAGGCACTGGTTGCAAGTGGGGCAAATGCACCTTCTGCGACTATCACGCCGACACCTCAGAAACCCCCTTCTGCGTGAACAGCAGGGTGCTGGAGCAGGTCACGGGCGAGCACGGCGTGCTGGATATAATCAACTCCGGTTCCGCTATGGAACTGGACAGTGAAACCATATCCGAGATAAGGAAAGTGGTAAGGGAGAAGGGTATCCACACCCTATGGTTCGAGGCTCACTACATGTACCGCCACAGGCTTGCCGACTTTGCACGGCAGTTCCATCCTGCCGAGGTAAAGTTCCGTTGCGGTGCGGAAACCTTTGACCCACTCCTTCGTTCCAGGTGGCAGAAAGGCATAGGCCGCGAAGTTACAGCCAAGGACATAGCCCGCCACTTCCAGGGCATCTGCCTGCTCTGCTGTACCGACACGCCTGGCGACACCAGAGAACGCCTGCTCCGCGACATAGAGTTGGCAGAGAAATATTTCGAGTATTACAGCGTCAACGTCTTCTGCCCCAACGCCACCTCCCTCCGGCGCAACGACGAGATGCTCCGGTGGTTCCTGTCCGAAGTCTACCCCACCCTACAGAAATCCGCCAAAGCCGAAGTCCTCATAGACAACACCGATCTGGGCGTTGGGTGAGGAAACAGGAAACAAACTCCAAGGGCCATTTCTACACGGGCGTAAAACAAGAGGCCCAGCCTCGTATGGGGGCTGCACCTCATTGGTATATGTTTATCCCAAATAATTCGGGGATTTCCCGAGAAGCCGGATTTCTGGGCATAAATAAACAATTCTCAGGAGGTCTGTTGTCTGTATTTTTGTAGCAAGGTGTTGCAACATGGCAAAGTCCTGGCTTTAGAAAGTATCTTATCCTAAATCATCATCAAACCACAACGGGATAGTCCAGTACCAGTTCGTCACGTTCGTTGTATCTTATCCTAAATCATCATCAAACCACAACAGTTGCTTCTGCGTTTCCATCACAGCCTTGGTCGTATCTTATCCTAAATCATCATCAAACCACAACCTCTCGGCCTGACAGGTTCAGGTGCAGAGCGTTGTATCTTATCCTAAATCATCATCAAACCACAACCCATGAGCATGCCAGTGTCCACGCCTCTCGTTGTATCTTATCCTAAATCATCATCAAACCACAACCAGAAGGCCATGGAGTTGGGATTTATCGCTATCCTAAATCATCATCAAACCACAACCTATGTCGTAAAAAGCATGTATATCATCCTATTATGTGGTGCATTTGGCAAATAGGAAGTGGAAAGAAGACGTTCCTTTTCTGCAAATGTATTAAAAAAACTCCAATTGCACGGGTTTCTTCTGGACTTTTTGCCTTTTGCGTCGCATAGTATTACGGCAACTCCATTGTCCACCAGGGCATTGAGTAGGGGCATGGTAACTGTTACCAGTTGGTTTTCAATCATTACCAAACCGATGTCTTCTATGGGGACGGTGCGTTGCTCGTTGGGGGCTTCCTTTGTGGAAACCACCAACTGAGCATTGCGCAGTGACAAGTGCATTGGATAGGAAAAGACAAGTGTTCGCTTTAGCATGCTTATTTCTTGAATTTAATTTCGCCAAGGGGAGTAAGTTCAAAGTCTTGGCCTTCTATGAGAGCGTTAAACTGATTATGGTTCAGTATTATGACAGGCCTATACTCTTCGCCCGATTTGTAAATACCCTTTTTACCTTTTAATTCTGTAGCCCTTCTTGCTTCTTTAGATGCTTTCAGTGTAACTTCTCCGTATCGATATGTAATACCTCCTGTAGTAGTACTTGTGTTTGAAATTCCTGTTATGGTATAAAGGCATGATGACAACAGGTTGCTTGCTAAAGTTGATTGTATATCTGTCATATTTTCTTGAAGTATCACTTGCATTCCAATGGTCAATAGGAACTTAAGTGTTAGTCCGTATTCATTATGTGTAGGCACAATAGAATTATCTCTCTCATTATTGTTCCACTTGAAATGAGCAGATGCCTCCAGCATATTGACAATCTTGAACCCACGCTTCTTTTTGCCTTTAACCTCTCCTTCGTATATTGCCATGCAGTAGTTGCTATCGTTGGCAACATGGAACTGTTGTTTGTATTCTTTGGTACTCTGGTCACGATGGCGACGAATGTTGAGGGGAGATTTAACGGATGGTACAAAGCATCGGACCTTATTGATAAGAATTCCTTTCTCCTTGTTCATGTAGATAGGTTCTGCAATGGCTTTCTTGAAATCTTTGCCATCTACTGCTTCTCGCACTTTCTCGCGAACAGCCTCGTCTACTATGTTTTCAATTTCCGATATCTTTTCAAATGAGGCAAGTGCACGTCTTACTACATAGCGCACTTCTCCATCACGCTCTATTGCACCATAGTAAGTGTCATTGTGAAGACTGCTTCGTGCACTATCGCCCTTGGCAACAACCTTTCCATGTCCCTTTACTTCTACCTTGCGTGATGCTTTCTTGGGCATATTGTCGGGAGTGTCGTGGACAACAATCTGTTCTTCGGATATAGCCTTCAAATCCTCAGTAAAGGATGCCCAGGGCTTGGGGAAGTGGGGTTTGTCGGCTCTGCCATAGCGGAAATCCTCTTGCTGATGATAGTATTGGCCCATGGCATCGTATTCTCGTTTGCCTATACAAGCGATGACAATGGCATCGATGCAATGGTGGGTGTGGCTGTCGCGCGATTTCTTTTCGTACATGTCTTGTATCTCCCACATCTTGCGGAACTCGGCGGTGGTAGCACCCTTAATGCTATATATCTGTCTGCGCTCGGGATTGTCTATGCTCTTGAAGTAACTTTTCAGGTATAGGCCGGCATACTTGGAAACGAGGCCAATGCCTGCCCCTTGGCGACGGGCAAATCCCTCCGGTACTTCGGTCATGACAAACCTGTCATATTTGCCACGCCAATAGTCACGTTCTATCTTCAGACGGTTTTTCTTCTGTATGCGTTTGTCATTGCTGGCCTTGTCCGAACTACGTCCATGTGAGAGTTTGTCTATCTGTTTTGACAAATCATCAGCCTTTTCTTTCCATTCTTTTATGCGTTCGAGAATGTCTTCGTGATTGGTTAATTGAGATGGTATTTGTGCCTTTTTTACATCCCGATTGAACTTGGAATCGCATAGAGTCATGTTTTCCTGAGTGCTGTCGCCTCCTGCGCTTTGTGGAATGGTGTGCTCTATGTCGTATGCTGGGGAGGCTCCAAGGAAATCCCTTTCCCCAATTTCATTTCCTGTATACAGACAGATATGCTTTTGCTCTTCCCAAAGTTGATATTTTAGAATGTCGGTCTTTGTAGGCTCTATACCAAGTTTACGTATTTCCTCGGCATACTGCTTGTGCTTCTTTTCCAGATCGCGTTGCCATTGGTTGATGGCGGCACGTTGGTTGGCATTGTTCAACTCGCGTGCATACTCTATATGCACAATGGTACTATGGTCGATGAGGCCCTCAAGTATAAGCGAATTGATGATTTTTCGCAATTGATGCAGGGAGCGCATGGCCATGGGATTGCGCACGGCATTGGTGCGTGGGCTGCCAAGGAGGATTACTCCGTCCTTGTTTGGGCGTGGGTCGGGATATGTTTCTATCATGGATGGATGATAGAGGTTTTCCAGTTTTTCCTTCGTTACACCGTATTCTTGCATAAGGAAATCCTTGATGCAGAACTCGGTTGTTTGTCGTTGGCCTTGTTCCTTGTCGGCAGGAATGTTGGTCAAGCGTGCCACTTCGTCCAAAATGTGTTGCCGATGGGTGTTGTCATTCCAGATGTCTTTGCCTACTATCTGTGGAATGTTTCCCATGAAAACGGCGTGACTATATAGCATTCCCATACGGAGGAAGGGTAGGATGTTGCGCACGGCCTTTAGTGAAAGCGAGGCGTAGTCTCTGTTCAGGTGTATTTTTGAGAACTCTGTGGCTCGCTTGTCGTCCAACTGGAGTTTGTCGGTGGCAAACTCTTTCAACTTGGATTCGCTATCGAAGAAGAAAAGCACATTCCAGATATCGTCTGCCATTTCTTCCAGAGTCTTTGGGGTGCCATCCTTTCTGGTATTTTGGGTATATGTTTCAGCAATGCCTTCCATCCAGTTTTCTCCAAATATGGAGCGTAGTTGTGCAATGGTAGGACAACCGCTTACGCCTTGTGTCATACGGTAATTAAAGACGTAGGGCTTGCCTGTATTTTCTCCAGACGTCATATATTTGCCCTTGCCTGCAATAGCCTTGGCTATATCTTCAAAGTCAAAATTTGCTTTGCTTTTGCGATAGAAGCATGACTCGATTTTCTTTATTTCGTCGGCATTCAGCGGACGTGGTCCATCTATGTCATAGGGGGTGCAAATACGAATATTGTTGATAAAGGAGAGCATGCGGAACTCCTCGAATGCATAATGTGAAGTACTGACGCGTGCCTTGCCCTTTTCGAACGTACACTTACCCACACTTTGGCGTTGCGATTTCAGTGGACGTTGGAAATAAAGGGCACGTCGTAGTTCCCGCCTTAGTTCATCGGACAGATTCTGCTTTTGGCAGATGGCTTCAAATTCCATTAGATAATGGTTCTCGCGGTCGGTGTAGGTACTACGGATTTTTGCGGTGTTTCCTTTCTCCTTATATATTTTATAGAAGTATTCTCCAAGATAACTGCATCCAGCCTCTGATACCTTCTCGCTTAATTCCTTAATACCTTTCTTGACTGTACTCTTCTCAGAGTTGTCCTCGCTATTGTCCAATCGGTTGCTAAGGAAACCACGACGCTGTGCAAGGTGATACATGGCTCGTCCAAGAATATAGCGGTCTTCCTGCTTGTTGAGGTCAAGAGATTGACTGGTGCAAATATACCTACAGTGATAGGGGTTCTTGTCTTTTTCGTCGCTTGTGCGTTGCCACTCCATGAATTCTGGTTTGGCAGGGTATATTTTGCGTGTATGCCACAACTTAAGGTCTTCATCGCTTAGGGCAGGACACAGGTTGTGCCTGACAAGCACTTTAAGGACTTCGATTTTGCGTAAACGACGACGGAAATACTGCCGTCGTAAAGCACGGTGCGAGGTCCTGTCTGCCGCTTTACTTGATTCTATGCCTTTTTCTACTTTTACACCTTCCTGAAAGATGAGAACACCTTTCTTCACTAATTCGTAGTGATTGTCGTCATATCGGTCAACAACTGCCCATCCAAGACTATTTGTGCCGGTATCAAGACCTAAAATTCGCTGTTTCATATTATTTTTGCCTGTTTGTTCTTTGTAGTTTCAAAAATACTTCTTACATTTGCATCAGATAAATCACATTTATCATCATCTTATCACAATAAGGCTATATGCCGAAGGATAATTCCTATAACCTCTCTTTGGAGAGGTTTTTTATTTCCGTCACTTCCCACCTGGCTTTGCCCTGGTACTTCAGCATCTCCATCTCAAAGTCTGGCGTTATGCACATGTGCAGCATAAAACGGCATTCTTGGGTGCCATTGGGGTGGGAGATTGGAGATAGTTCCTTCTGGCTATGGTGAAGGGGAAGGGTGCGGAAATAATGGGCCTGTTCGGGTGTGGCGGAGATAATTATGTCTTGCGGTGTGAGCGACTGGTCGCACCAGATGCCGAAGAAGTGTGTGTAGTAGTCGATGGCATTGAATGTGGGTTCGATGGTGAAATGTTCATCTGTTATGGTAAGGGACTGGATACGGTCCAGTGCGAAGTGCTTCAGTACGCCTTCTTCTGCCTTCATAGCCAGTATGTACCAGCGGTTTTGGAAAGCCTTCAGGGTATAGGGGTGAACCTGTGTGGTGTATGGTTCTGTGTCGGAGAACTTCTGGTAGGTGATTCGGAGTGCCTTGCTCTCCGTCATGGCGGTGCCGATGATGCCAAGGTAGCGGTTGCCTGATGGGATAATGGTGGGTTGTATGCGAGTGCCCAGTTGGCGGAACTCGTTAAGGAACTGGCTTTCGTGCAGGTTGGCAATGAGCAGGTACATGTGCTCGGCATGGTTTCTGTCTGCTTCGTCTCTTACATCTATGGTATAGCGCCAGATATTCTTGCCGCAGTCTCTGGATGCAATCTTCAGGGTCGTACTCTCTCTAATTTGTTTTAGTTCTGCAAAGAAACGTTTGCGGTTGAGTGGCGGATACCCAAAGGTTAAGAGGGAACTGTTTATTTCTTCTCGGGTAATGCCTTCGGGTGCGGTCATTATGGATTCGAGCATCAGGTATTGGCGCTTGTTCATAGATTGCTTTGGTGCTGAAAGTTATGTTTTTCATGCCAAAGTTAGCGATTATGTTTTTAGTAAACAAGGGATGGTAGTCCCCAAAATCAGGGGACACCCTAAAAAATGCACGAAAAGTACTTGCTATATGTAGGCAAAAGCAGTATTTTTGTGTGGTTAAAACATGATTGTTATGCAGAAGATAGTTATAAACGTAGAATGGTGCGAACGCAATTATTGGGGTTCGTATGCCGAAGAAGACTTTGGTGTATGCGTTGCTCGGGGCAATACCTGGGAGGTGTTCAAACGGGAGTTTGCCGAGGCGCTGGACTTCCACCTCGAAGGTATGGAGGAATATGGTGATCCGTTGCCACAGTGGGCGGTGGATAGGGATTATGAAATAGAATATAAGATGGACACATCGGCATTGTTGCATCGGGCTTTGGAGTACACCACCTTGGAGGCAATAAGTCGTGCAAGCGGGTTGAAGCGTTCGGCTCTCAAACGATATGCCAATTGTGATGTCTGCCCTCGAGAGGCTCAGCGTAAAAAGATTGTGGCGGCCTTGAAAAAGATTTCTACGGAATTAACGGCACTTGCTGATAGTATGAAATGATGGTGTGTAGAGTCTTACGCAACAAAAACATACTGAAGTGACGAAATTGCATGGACGACAATAGCAAGATAATAATCTGTCATCATCTCCGTAGACTACCGTGTGGAGCCAGCATGGCGTACAATTCCGCCGATGGCACAAAGCGTCTGGTGCAAGATACCAATTCGGTGGCAATTTACCGCGATATTGTGTATTTTTTCCGTACCTTTGCATTAAAAAGGAAAGAAAACAATGAAACCATATATAATATGTCACATGATGTCGTTGCTGGACGGACGCATAGATTGCGATGTGACGGAACAGATAGAGGGAGGAAATGAATACTACGAGGCTCTGGAGCAGTTGAACTGCCCCTCCATGCTGATGGGCAGGGTGACGATGCAGATGCACTATGCCTTGCCGGAACCCTTCGTGGCGGAGAGCACGGAACCCATAGGACAGGAGCAGTGCCATGTAGCTATAAAGACCAAAGGCTACCTCGTGGCCATAGACACGATGGGAAAATTGCGATGGGGGCACAACCAGTACGACGGGATGCCTCTGCTGGTCGTCACTTCCCGGGATTGCCCGAAGGAATATCTCGATACCCTTACCCGCCAGCATATTTCATGGATAGCGGCGGGGCAGAGGAGCATAGACCTGCCCAGGGCCATGGAATTGCTCTGTGGAGAGTTTGGCGTGGAGCGCCTGAGCGTGACCGGAGGTGGACACATCAACGGGGCATTCCTCCAGGCAGGCTTGCTGGACGAGGTGAGCATGATGTGGTGCCCCGGCATTGACGGGCGCAAGGGCATGGCCGCCGCTTTTGACGGTTTGGACATGGACGTCCCTCCGGCCAAACTCAGGTTGGCAAGTGTGGAGAAGATGGGCGAAACCATTTGGGCAAGATATACTTTATAGAACCTACCTACAGACTACAGAATATGAAAAGTTTTGGACAAAAACCGTGGGTGCTCCCACAACCGGTGCTTATCATCGGCACATACAATGCCAACGGAACCCCAAACGCCATGAATGCGGCTTGGGGAGGACAATGGGATGCCAAGGAGATTATGATAAGCATGGGGGCGCATGCCACAACGGAGAACCTGGCAAGGTGTCCAGAGTTTACCGTGGCCTTTGCCACCAGGGACACTATGGTGGCATCGGACTTCGTTGGTATCGTCAGTGCCAAGAATGACCCCGAGAAGATGCAGAAGACAGGCTGGACAGCCGTAAAGGCCGAGAACGTGGATGCACCGGTGTTCACCGACTTTCCTATGATACTGGAATGCCGCATCCTCCGCAAGATAGACGAGAGCGAAGAGGGCTATTATATTGTGGCGGAGATAGTCAACATCCTTGTGGACGAAAAGTACGTAGGCAGCGATGGCAAACCCGATATGGAGAAAATGCAACTCATCACCTACGACCCCGTGCACCATGGCTATCTCGCCCTGGGCGGACGCATAGGCAATGCCTTTGCCGACGGCAGGAAACTGAAATGATGTGAATAGACCTTAAGCATTGACTTCATGTTACCTGACATAGATAGTTCCCCCGTTGCTTAGCACCGCATAACATACAGATGTACCCCTCTGCCACTTCATACAACCATCGAGGATGGTGCAAAGCGACAGAGGGGCACTATGATTACCGTAACGATTTACGGCTCTATATAAACTACAGACTCTCCCTTACAGAAAGATGGAGTTCATCCAACTGCTTCTGGTCGATAACGCCTGGGGCATCAAGCATGACATCACGGCCACTGTTGTTCTTGGGGAAAGCAATGACATCGCGGATGCTGTCCAACTCTGCAAAGAGGCTGACGAAGCGGTCCAAACCATAGGCCAGGCCTCCATGAGGGGGGGCGCCATATTTGAATGCGTTCATCAGGAAGCCGAACTTCTCCTGTGCCTGTTCGGGGGTGAAACCGAGAATCTCGAATATCTTCTGCTGCAACTTGGCATCGTGGATACGGATGCTGCCGCCACCAACTTCAACACCGTTGATTACCATATCATAGGCATTGGCACGGACACGTGCAGGGTTGGTGTCCAACAGGGGCACATCCTCGGGCTTGGGAGAGGTGAAGGGATGGTGCATGGCCATCAGGCGCTGCTCCTCATCGCTCCATTCGTACATGGGGAAGTCCACAATCCAAAGGCATGAATACTTGTCCTTGGGACGAAGGCCCATACGCTGGCCCATCTCCAAGCGGAGTTCACAAAGTTGCTTTCTCACCTTCATGGCATCCTCGCCGGAGAGGATGAGGATGAGGTCGCCTGGCTTGGCGTTCATCTTCTCCTTCAACACCTGCAGGGTGTCCTGATTATAGAATTTGTCTACACTGCTCTTTACATTGCCGTCAGCCTCCACACGGGCATACACAAGTCCCTTGGCTCCGATTTGGGGGCGCTTGACGAAGTCTGTCAGTTGGTCAATCTGCTTGCGGGTCAGCACTGCCTGACCTTCACAACAGATGGCACCGATATACTGGGCAGAGTCGAATACACCGAAGCCCTCGGGGAAGATGCTCTCAACGATTTCCGTGGAAGCGTTGTCCTGCTGGAGATTCTTCAGTTCCACGAACTTCATCTCGAAACGTGTGTCGGGCTTGTCGCTACCGTAGAACTTCATGGCATCGGCCCATGTCATGCGTGGCAAGGCAGGGATGTCTATGCCCTTCAGTTCCTTGAACAGGTGGCGGCTCATGCCTTCAAATACCTGCAGTACATCCTCCTGCTCAACAAAAGACATCTCGCAGTCAATCTGCGTGAACTCGGGCTGGCGGTCGGCACGAAGGTCCTCATCGCGGAAACACTTTACAATCTGGAAGTAGCGGTCCATACCGGCCACCATCAGCAACTGCTTCAGGGTCTGGGGACTTTGGGGCAAAGCATAGAACTGACCGGGATTCATGCGTGAGGGTACAACAAAGTCGCGTGCTCCCTCGGGGGTGGAGTTTACAAGAACAGGGGTCTCTATCTCAAGGAAACCCTGCTGGTCGAGATAACGGCGAACCTCGAAAGCAAACTTGTGGCGCAGTTCCAGATTCTTGCGTACGTTGGGACGACGAAGGTCGAGATAGCGGTACTTCATGCGGATGTCATCGCCGCCATCGCTCTGCTCCTCTATGGTGAAGGGAGGAGTCAGGGATTCGTTTACGATATTCAACTCGCTTACCATGATTTCTATCTCACCGGTAGGCAGGTTCTTGTTCTTGGAATATCGTTCGGCAACGGTACCCTTGGCCTGAACCACAAATTCACGTCCCAATTTGCCTGCCTTGGACTTCAGGTCATCACTGCTGTCCTCGTTGAAGGCAAGCTGGGTGATACCATAGCGGTCGCGAAGATCCACAAAGGTCAGTGCGCCCAGATTGTGCACGCTCTGCACCCAACCGGCAAGGGTAACTTCCTCGCCCACATTGGCAAGACGAAGCTCGCCACAGTTTTTAGTTCTGAACATCTTTATATATATTTAATCCGTTTTTTCATGAAACAAAAGGGATGACCTCGTTTGAAGTCATCCCTTTTTCCTGTACGCCCTCAGGGGCTCGAACCCTGGACCCATTGATTAAGAGTCAATTGCTCTACCAACTGAGCTAAGGACGCATTGTTTTTGTTTTTCCGTGTGCAAAGGTACGGACTTTATTCGGAATGACCAAATTTTCCTTAAACTTTTTTCACTTTTTCATCTCAATCCGTCAAAATCATCAAGTCGCTGGCCTGTTTCCTGCGCAAAACATCCAATTTGAAGTCCACTCCGGCAATAAGTCCGTATTCACGCAACACCGTTTCATACGTCTTTCTGGCCAATTCCGGATGGTTGTTCTCTTCGCTGAGGTGGCACAACCATACACGGCGGAGAGCCGGAGAGGCATGCTCGGCAATAAGTTTGGCACTGTCCATATTGGAGATATGACCACGTCCGCTACGTATGCGGCCCTTCAGGTATGCAGGATAAGGTCCCATCATGAGCATGTCCACATCGTGGTTGGACTCTATTACAATATAGTTTGCCTGGGACACCTCCTGCTGGATAATCTCCGTGGCATGGCCGATGTCGGTAATTATGAGAAATATCTCCTCGTCCGTCTCTATTCTGTAGCCTACGCAATCGCTGCTATCATGCGGTACGCTGAAGGCTGTCACCCTGAGGTCGCCAATCTCCGTTGTCTGGGACTTCTGTATAACCCTTGTATGCTCGGGTGTCAACTTTGCCGTTACACAATAGTTGCGGTTTATGCCCCTGTGCACTTCCTCCGTTGCATAGATGGGCAAGTGGTAATCGTGCGCCAGATGCCCCACTGCCTTTATATGGTCTGCGTGGTCGTGGGTGATGAAAACGGCATCAATTTCCGTCAGCATCACTCCCCTCTCCTTCAGGTCATGCCTCAGGCTTTTGACAGCAATACCGGCATCTACGAGAATTTGCGTATTATCCGTTGCCAGATAATAACAATTTCCGCTACTGCTGCTGCCCAAGGATATGAATTTTATCATACATGTCTATTTTAACGACAAAGATATGAAAACTTGAGCAATCTTCAAAAGAATGATATTATAATAAATCTAAAATATCGATAAAACGGAAAGCAGAGAACGTAACGGAGAGCACTCAGCGGCTACTGTGAGGAGTATGACGTTTAATCCAAATCGATCAACAAACTGTTAGCGCTAATTGGCGATTTGGGGTTAGCGCAATAATGCAACAGTCTTTTATATAAAGGTACGCGCGAGAGCAAGGTTCTGTTGCCTACGAGGATGAGGTATTCCCTGGCACGTGTCATGGCAACATTCAGTTTGCGGTCTATCGTCATGCCGTCTTCCATGAATGTGGTTTCTGTGAGGAAACGCAACTGATAGACCTTTTGAACGGTAAAGCCGTAGATTATGTAATTGCGCTGGCTGCCCTGGTATCGTTCCACCGTGTCTATGGTGATGTGCAGGAGCGGGTGGTCAGGAGTGTTGAGCCTCTCGGCCAGTACTGTGCGTATGGCAGATATCTGGTTGCGATAAGGCACAATGACACCCACGGTCTCCTCGGGTTTGAATTCATGCTGATGGCGTTGCCATATAAGCATTAGTTCATCGGCAATGACGGATGCCTCGGAGGGATTCACCTTGTCCGTCTGGGAATAGTCCTGTGGCTGGACGTCAACAAAACGAACTCTGGAATGTGCCGAACCGGCAAGCTGGTGTTCCAAGGGCACCTCCTGCAACTTGCCTCCATAGAAAGCAATGTTGGGAAAATGTGCGATATCCCTGTGCATGCGTCCCTGACGGGTGAGCATGTAGCAGACGTCCGGATTGTGGCGGTATCTGGTCAGAAGCCTCTCGAACATGGAGTTACGGCAATCAGACAGTCCGATTGCGTTCAGGGATGGGTCATCAACACGGGACTCCCTGCTGCGTTGCTGCACCACGGCAGGCAGTTGTTTGTGGTCCCCTATCATCACGAACCTTGAGATGCAGGGAGTGCCGTCGGCACAACAAAGGGAGAGAAGAGGCAGAAGATGAGGTTCCAGAATCTGGCTGGCCTCATCTATGATGCAGAGTGAATAGCGGTCCATGGACAGGAGGGGCAGATGCGACATGGCCGACGATGTTGTCCCTACAACGACGCGTGTGGCCGCTACACTATCCCTCAACTCGGCCGAGGTCTTGCATTGGGCAACGATGCTGCCGAGATAGCGTTCGGAATAGGTTTCGGCGGACGCCACATTGCCACCAAGGCGGATAAAATCTATTTCCGGATACAGTTTGCTGCATATCTCGTCCACCGAACGGTTTGTATACGAGACCACCAGCACCCTGGCGTCCTCCTCCAGCAGTTCTTCCTGCAAGGTATGGAGCATGCCAAAGGAAGTCTTTCCCGTTCCCGGCGGACCGATAACCAGGAAGAGGTCTCTGGAGGCCTTGATCCTTTTCTGCAAACCGTTGAAGCCACCATAATCACCACGCAGGGACGCATCGGGATTGACACGGGGAGAGCGTTGCATCAGCACAAGATCCTTGCGCTCCTGAGGGGCACACAGAAAGGAATACAGACCTTTGTAAAGACCGCTATAGGAACTCTCCATGAAGTCATGCTCCAGGCACCATGCACTGCCCGTCGGGCAATGAAAGACGGAAGCATCCTTCTGCGTGCTCCTGAGTTTCAAGGTTATTTCAGAGGGCGAAACATTGCTTATCACTGCCCTGAACACCATCGTCTGCCTTATGTCGGGGGCGTGGTCTTCCGGATAGGAATACAACACAACTATGTCCCCCTGTCTGAAATTGCCCGACTCGCCGCTATATTCTAACACCAGGTGTGATATCTGTCCCGTATCAGGGAAACGGCCGGCGTTTATGGCAAGGCCAAGAAGAATGTTGCCGTATTGCTGCTTTTCATCCAACGAAGACAGCCATGCACTGGCAAATCCGGAACATTCCTTTGTCTGGTTTCCTATCTTGGAGAGTCTGTGTTCCAGGGCGACAAAACTATAGAAGCACTGGAAATATGCACGCTCCAGTTCCGATGAAAGGCGGAAACGGCAAAGCAGGCCTTCAATGCGCGGACGCTGATACTGCTCCCATAGCCTGCCACGGACTTCGTTCAGGTTCAGACTCTCGGCGGTGGATGACATCAGTTTGGAAATGCCTCCCTGGCAGAGGTCCCTCTCCTGTGCCACATACCTGTTGCGCAGGACAATGGCCCTGTGCAAAAGTTCAGGTGCAAATCCCAGTCCGACAAGCGGATGCATATACTTGCTATAAAGAAGGAATGCATGCAGTTCGCGGTTGTTCCCCTCATAAAGTTGACGGAAATTGTACCTTATAATGGCCATATACAGGAGCATCTGGATGTAGTGTTGCTCCTTGTATTTTGGAGTGTCGGCATCAGCGTCGCCATATACATAAGCCGCCTTGCCAGCCTTCTGCTCCACCAGCACCCTCATATCCGTCTGAAGCATATCCATACGCCCCTGCATGCCCAGCATTTCGGAGAAGAATGTCGGTTCCACCACAACATTGGTCTCGTCGTACCTGTCTACCGCTTCAGGCAAGGTGGTATGCAATGCCTTATGTATGTTCAGCATCTGTTGCCATGCGAGGCTATGGAAGGATTTGTCGGGCTGGGCATACATCACACCGACGGCATTGCTCTGGAAAAACCTCTTGGCCGCTTCCACATAGAGGTCCTTCAGCATCTCGGACGAGCGCCCTGCTACACTACCCCTGTAGTGAATGACTGTATCCAGAAGTTCGGATGCCATATTACCCATAAGGATGGGTTCGGTTATTGCAGGCGGTTCCAACCTCCTCAACAAAGAAACGACAGGAGACTCGGCATAAGACTCGAAGCACGACGCTATGGTGGAGACATCTACAAGAAAGTCCGGTTCCAGGACAAGAAGTTCAGGCAGCAGGACTCCGTCCGCCGACTTTCTGGGACGGACAACGTTAAACATCATGCCCTTGCAGAGCAATTCCGAGAGATAGCCGTTGTCATGTCCATAAAGTTGCCCTTCACCCGAGTACCTTATCCGTATGTCCTCTTCTCCCGATTCGGAGGTACAATGCAGGAGCTCATCGTCCCAGCCATGGAGAATAACACGGATGTAGTCAGCATCTACGGCATATCCACCGCCCGATTGGCACTCCTTGGGAAAGAGTTCTTCAAGTTCCGCCGGGACTTCTTTGTCGGACAGCAGGGCAATAAAAAGACACAGAGCCTGAAAATCATACATGAAATTCCCGGCACTCTGTGTCACTTTATCCTTGGTCAATCTCAGACGCATGTCATTGACCATACGTCTGAGTTGTGGTTTTGCTGACTTCTGCTTCAGCAGATAATCCGTCTTGGCAAAGCAACCTGCCAACAAGACATCCGACTCGGAGGTTGCATCGTCAAGCAGTTCAAAAAAGATCCTGCCTAATCTCGTATAAGCGGTTTCATAGTCCGGCAACAGGGAATAGAGTATCCCCATCTCCTGAAACCACTCACTACTCATAGTTGGAGGCAGACGCTACACGGGTATAGTATACCTGTATGCGTATGGGATTATCCTTGGTGCCCCTTACAAGACGAGCGCTCGTGAGCGACAACTCATGAGTCACACTGGTAATCTCACCGGTTGATGCAATGGTTGTAATACTCACCGGAACTACACAGCACTTGTTCCAGTCGGGATTTCGCTTTGTCCATTCATAAGTCTCGGTCTGCACCTGTTCCTCTGTCGGATTCTCTATCTTGAGAACATCCCTTATATAATTGCCGACTGCAGTCTCACGCTCCTTATATATATATGTAACCATCTGACTGATGTTGGCAAAAGTATAGGTGTTGTAGGTGGAGTGGTAACCTGCAAGATATGAGGTCTTCTCGTCTGGAATTCTGTTGTTCTTGAAGAAATCACGTGTATCGCCCTTGCGTACAAGCAACAGATTCTGAGGAATGCCGAACTGGTCGCCGGTCTGACTCTTGTTGTATCTGGCCAGGGAAAATTCTATACGACTGATACTGTCGTTCTTGTGAACGTCATTGTAAATGTCATCTATTGGCAATGTAACCTCTGTACATAATCCGGCAGGAGTCTTAAGCCACGTACAATCTTCGTGTTTAAGCAGTTCTGACGCGTCCGACTCAGAGAACTGGCAACTTTGTATGACTTCGGGAGTTCCCGCAAAAACGGTATAGGAAGATACTTCTTCAGCCTCACCGCCACTGCCATTACGTGACTTGTAGATCAAATACAAGGCATCCACAAACACCCTCACCATAACGCCCTCACCATTGATTATCTCAACGTAATAGCCTGGCATTACATTTCTGATGAAATGATAGGAATCGTCAAAGTTGTGATTGACATGTTCATCCTCGTTCAGTCCTTTGTTGTCGTCCAAATACTCCCAATACTTATCCATAATTCCGTTTCCCTCAGATAAAGGCAGGGGGATACGGATGCTGGGATAATTGCCGGATGAAGCGTTGGACGGATCAGAACCATGTATTCTGTCCCATGCGGTAAACACTTTTGTCGCTATGGGTTTGTCTTCGTATCCGGGACGGATGAACTTGCGAAGGTCCGTGCTTATATAGTAAGTGCTGTCCTCCCGCAAAGGATTATTCATATCCAGGGGGTATACGGCCACTTTAATAGGAGTGTTGACATCACCGTAGTAACTGTCAAAGTTCAACTGAAGCAAAACGCTGTCGCAACAAGGCCTCCCTGCAGCATCTCTTGAAACAATCACTTCCTTTGGGGGGAAATAGTCAATGCCTTCTACAACAGCGAACTGGGTGGCGAAATTGCTTGTCAGTTTGCCATTTGTCTCCGGGTCATAGATGGCGCCAAGATACGACGAGGAGGAATTGGCCTTTATGCTGTCTAACTGTACTGATTCAGTATAGACATTACATATCTCCATTCCTGTCTTCAAAATTTCGTTTGATGGAGGTATACCAATACTACCGGTATCTTCCGTACATGAGAAAAAGAAGAAGACCGACAAAAACAAGACAAAAGGAACCAAACGGTTCAGGAAAATATTGTTGCTCACTTTGCTAATTCTTACTGTTCACTAAAAAAGGAATCCGTCGTCATCATTGTCATCCTTGGGTCTGCTTCTTACAACTTCATCCCACAGACGGTCATACAGTCCTATAGGTTCAGAGGCGACATTCTCCTTATCGACTACAACCACAGGTTTACCCATTTCACGAGCCATGCGCATGTAGCGTTCGTCTGGTTCATTCAATACAACGCCATCGCTCATGAACATGCCTATGCGGTTCAGGTCCTCGAATGTTGTCAAGCCACCCAATGTTGTCAGTGCAGACCTGCTGGCCTCCCTGTAGGCCAAGATGCCGTCAAAGTTTTTGGGTAAAGGAGCCTCCGGGACATCTGTCGTGGGAGTATAGACAATCCTGCATTCACGGAAACTCGGTTCATCGTAATAAGACAACTTGAGAAGATACGGAGCCAGTGAACTCATTATTCCCTGACAATGTATAATTTCCGGAACCCAGCGCAGTTTCTTGACCGTCTCCAACGACCCTCTGGCAAAGAACATAGCACGCTCCACGTTGTCCTTATAGAGTTTACCCTTGTCGTCCGAGAGCATCAGCCTGTTCTTCATGAAGTCATCGTTGTCAATGAAATAGACCTGTATCCTCGCCGCATTGATGCTGGCCACCTTGATGATGAGTTGGTGGTCGGTGTCGTCAATGATAAGATTCATTCCGGACAAGCGTATAACCTCATGCAACTGGTTCCTGCGCTCATTGATATGCCCCCACTTGGGAGTAAAGGTCCGCACCTCCCTACCGGTTTCCTGTACGGCGGGAATAAGGTTGCGACTAATTGAACTCAACGCCGTTTCACAGACATACGGTTCAATCTCCTGGGTCAGGAACAGTATCTTCTTTGCTTTTTCCATGGACTTACAATATAACACGTGCAAAGGTACGAAAAAAAGGCGAGATTTCGGGGACAGACGGGATGTCTTTTGTTCTTTTTTGCACTTTTTCACTTTTTTAGGAACAAAAACTTCTGTATATAATTATAAAAGTCTTACCTTTGCATGAATTTTGAACCAAAGTTGTACAAATCATTGCTATGCAAGTAATAAATACTATTGCGCATTTGCATTCGTTGCTTTTGTCCGAACGCGCAAAGGGAAAGTCAATAGGACTCGTCCCCACGATGGGGGCCCTGCATGAAGGCCATGCTTCTCTGGTTCGCCGAAGTGTTGCCGAGAACGACATCACCGTGGTGAGTATATTCCTGAACCCGACGCAGTTCAACGACCCCAAAGATTTGGAACGCTATCCCAGGACACTGGAAAGCGATTGCAAAATACTTGAGGAATGCGGGGCACAAATAGCCTTTGCCCCAAGTGTAAGCGAGATATATCCCGAACCCGACACGCGCCAGTTTTCATACCCCCCCACCGATTCTGTAATGGAAGGGGCACGCCGTCCCGGACACTTCAACGGTGTTTGCCAGATTGTGAGCAAACTTTTCATGATTACCGACCCCAACAAGGCATATTTCGGAGAAAAGGACTACCAGCAGATAGCCGTAATACGCCGCATGGTGGAGGACTTGAAATTCCGTGTGGACATCATCCCATGCCCCGTAATCCGCGAAGCAGACGGACTGGCAATGAGCAGCAGAAATACACTCTTGTCTACCGAAGAGAAGGCAACCGCCCCCAACATATACCGCATACTCAAGGAAAGCAAAGGCCTTGGACTTACCGTTCAGGATACGCAGGATTGGGTAATCAGCCGCATAAACGAGGTTCCAGGATTAGAAGTGGAATACTACAGCATAGTGGACGGAGACACACTGGCCGATATAGGAAACTGGTCCGACTCTGCTTCAGTAGTCGGTTGTATTACAGTATATTGCGGCAAGACACCTATACGATTGATTGACCACATCAGATACAAATGACAATAGAAGTATTAAAGAGCAAACTGCACTGTGTACAGGTAACGGAAGCTAACCTGAACTACATGGGCAGCATCACCCTGGACAGGGACCTGATGGATGCCGTGGGCATCATACCCGGAGAGAGAGTGTTTATCGTAGACAACAACAACGGAGAACGCTTCGACACATACACCATTTCCGGTGAACGTGGCAGCGGGTGCGTGTGCCTCAACGGCGCAGCAGCACGTAAAGTACAGGTGGGCGACACTATCATCATCATGGCCTATGCACGCATGACTCCGGAAGAGGCAATGGAGTTCACTCCCCGTGTGGCATTCCCCGAGAACAACCGCATCAACACTAAACAGTAACCATTAACCCCAATACACAGAATATGAAGATTTCAAGAATCGAACACCTGGGCATTGCCGTCCAGAACATTGCTGAAGTCCTCCCCTACTACACCGACGTGCTCGGTTTGGAGTTCTACAAGGAGGAGGTTGTAGAAGACCAGAAAGTGAAGACCGCATTCCTGAAGGTAGGCGAAGTGAAGATAGAACTTCTTGAACCCACATGTCCCGAAAGCACTATCCAGAAGTTCCTGGATAATGGCGGCCGCGGCATTCACCATGTAGCCTTCAAGGTTGAGGATGGCGTTTCCGAGGCCTTGGCACAGTGCGATGCAAACGGCATCCGCCTTATAGACAAGGCTCCACGTGGCGGTGCCGACGGTCTGAAGATAGCCTTCCTGCACCCCAAGAGCACATGCGGCATTCTTACAGAATTGTGCGAGGAATAAAAAACAAGAACACACATATACACACTCGGGGTGTGCTGTACCACGCGTATGGCACACCCCGAGTGTATTTCATATTGCTGACTTTTTGTACCTGCCGGCCACCTACCCTGATACAACACGGTCTTCGGGAGCACATTTATGGGGACAACAAGCATTATTTTTATGCGACTTGATGCGTCCAATACTTTTTTTCGTTATCTTTGTTACGATTTGAAAACCAAAACAAACCTAAATAAACTTAACACTATGAGCAAGTATCCTAAAATTGGCATCCGCCCCACCATCGACGGTCGTCAGGGCGGCGTTCGCGAGAGTCTTGAGGAAAAGACTATGAATCTGGCAAAGGCTGTTGCCGAACTTATCTCCGCTAATGTGAAGCATGCCGACGGTACTCCCGTGGAGTGCGTGATTGCTGACGGTACCATCGGCCGTGTGGCCGAAACCGCAGCATGCCAGGCCAAGTTCGAGCGCGAGGGCGTGGGTGCAACCATTTCCGTTACTTCCTGCTGGTGCTATGGTTCAGAGACCATGGACATGCATCCCCACTGGCCAAAGGCTGTTTGGGGCTTCAACGGCACAGAACGTCCCGGTGCCGTATATCTGGCTGCCGTACTGGCAGGCCATGCACAGAAGGGTCTGCCCGCATTCGGCATCTATGGCCATGACGTTCAGGACCTGGCAGACAACAGCATCCCCGAGGACGTGGCAGAGAAGATTCTGCGCTGGGCACGCGCCGCTCTGGCCGTTGCCACCATGCGTGGCGAGAGCTACCTGTCTGTAGGTAGCCAGTGCATGGGTATTGCAGGCAGTATCGTCGACCAGAACTTCTTCCAGGAATATCTGGGCATGCGCAACGAGAGCGTGGACGAGACTGAAATCCTCCGCCGCATGGAAGAGGGTATCTACGACCACGAGGAGTATGCCAAGGCTATGGCTTGGACAGAGAAATACTGTAAGGTGAACGAGGGTTGGGACAAAAACCGTCCCGAGAAGCAGAAGGACCGTGCAGGCAAGGATGCCGACTGGGAATTCGTAGTGAAGATGACCCTCATCGTGCGCGACCTGATGCTCGGCAATCCCAAACTCCGCGAAATGGGTTTCAAGGAAGAGGCTATCGGCCACAATGCTATTGCGGCAGGTTTCCAGGGCCAGCGCCAGTGGACCGACTGGAAGCCCAACGGTGACTTCACCGAGGCTCTGCTTTGCAGCACATTCGACTGGAACGGTATCCGCGAGGCATACGTAGTTGCCACCGAGAACGATGCATGCAATGCCGTGGCAATGCTCTTCGGCAAGTTGCTGACCGGTTGCGGCCAGATGTTCTCCGACGTTCGTACATACTGGAGCCCCGAGGCTGTAAAGCGTGTAACTGGCAAGGAACTGACAGGCCTGGCTTCTGGCGGTATGATTCACCTCATCAACTCAGGTGCTACCACTCTTGATGCAACTGGTGCCAGCACCAATGCCGCAGGCGAACCCTGCATGAAGCCCGCTTGGGAGATGACAGAGGCTGATGTTGAGGGCTGTTTGAAGAACACCAACTGGATGCCTGCCGACCGCGACTACTTCCGTGGCGGTGGTTTCTCATCCAACTTCCTCTCTAAGGGTGGCATGCCTGTTACCATGTCTCGTCTGAACCTCATCAAGGGTCTTGGCCCCGTCCTGCAGATTGCCGAGGGTTGGACAGCCGACGTTGATCCCGAGATTCACGAGGTGCTGAACATGCGTACCGATCCCACATGGCCCACAACATGGTTCGTTCCCCGTCTGGACGAGACAAAGGCTCCCTTCAAGGATGTCTATTCTGTAATGAACAACTGGGGTGCCAACCACGGTGCCATCAGCTATGGCCACATCGGTGCCGACCTCATCACCCTGGCTTCTATGCTCCGCATCCCCGTGTGCATGCACAATGTACCCGAGGAGAACATCTTCCGTCCCGCCGCATGGAACGCATTCGGTATGGACAAGGAGGGTGCTGACTACAGAGCATGCCAGAACTACGGTCCCATCTATAAGTAAGGCAAGACATCAAACAGGGTTAGAAAGGAGAGACAGACTTTTCCTTTCTAACCCTTCTACATTTACCTTATATATCTTAATACAATGATAAACCGCTTTATACTGAACGAAGTTTCATACTTCGGCCCCGGTGCACGCGAAGTGCTCCCACAGGAAATATCCCGCATGGGCTACAAGAAGGCATTCGTTGCCACAGACAAGGACCTGATCAAGTTCGGCGTTGCCGACAAGGTGCTGAAGGTTCTGGAAAATGCAGGTATCCCATACGAGGTGTTCAGCGAAATCAAGCCCAACCCCACCGTGTCCAACGTGAAGGCCGGTGTTGAGGCATTTGCCAAGTCGGGCGCCGACTTCATCATAGCCATCGGCGGAGGTTCCTCCATGGATACCGCCAAGGCCGTGGGCATAATAACCAACAACCCCGAGTTTGCCGATGTGGTTTCGTTGGAAGGCGTGGCCGACACCAAGAAGAAATCCGTGCCCATCATAGCACTGCCCACCACAGCCGGTACGGCTGCCGAGGTGACCATCAACTACGTCATCACCGACGAGGAGAACGAGAAGAAGATGGTTTGCGTGGATCCCAACGACATCCCCGTGATGGCCATTGTGGACGCCGAACTGATGTACACCCTACCCCGCGGCCTGACCGCAGCCACCGGTATGGATGCCCTTACACATGCCATCGAGGGTCTCATCACCAAGGGTGCATGGGAAATGAGCGACATGTTCGAACTGAAGGCCATAGAGATGATAGCACGCTATCTGGAGACTGCCGTGAACGAACCACAGAACGCAGAGGCACGCAACGGCATGGCCGTGGCACAGTACATTGCCGGAATGGCCTTCTCCAACGTGGGTCTTGGCGTGGTACACGGCATGGCACACCCTCTGGGCGCCATTTTCGACATACCCCACGGTGTGGCAAATGCCCTGCTTCTGCCCACGGTGATGGAGTTCAACATGCCTGCCGCAATAGACAAGTACGTGCAGATAGCCAAGGCAATGGATGTTTACTCGGCAGGCATGAACAATGAGGAGGCAGCAGAGGCAGCCGTAGAGGCCGTTCGCGCACTGGCAGTACGTGTGGGCATACCCCAGCATCTCTCCGAACTTGGCATCAAGGCCGAAGATCTGGACAAACTTGCCACGGCAGCAGCGGCAGACGTATGCACGCCCGGCAACCCACGCTTCGTCAACAAAGAGATAATCCAGAGACTTTACGAGAAGGTTCTCTAACCATTCCGCAACGATGCGCATAATGCTATAGTATAGTTACGGCAGTGTTGTACTGACAACACTGGTTTGTTGATACATCAACACCGCAGTGTTGATACTACAACACTTCCCTGTTGATACTACAACAGAAATGCAGAGATACGACAGCATTGCCGTAACACACATATAGCAGCATCGCAGATTCAAGAAAACACTACACCTTATTTATATAATAATAAAAGACAAGAATCATGATTACCAATCTTCATATAGAGGAATTCATCAAGCAGGCACACCGTGTGGGCGATGCCGGACTTACAGTGTGCAGCAGCGGCAACCTTTCATGGCGCCTGGGCGACGAAGCCCTTGTGTCGGGCACAGGTTCATGGGTTCCCACCCTGCAGAAGGAGAAGATTTCCCAGTGTTTAGTTGCCACCGGCGAGGTGCTGAACGGCGTGAAGCCTTCCATGGAAAGCGGCTTCCATCTGGGCGTATTGCGTGCACGTCCCGACGTGAATGTAGTGCTGCACTTCCAGTCTCCCTATGCCACCGCAGTGTCTTGCATGAAGAAGAAGCCCGAGAACTTCAACGTAACCGCCGAGGTACCCTGCCATGTAGGTCGCGAGATACCCGTAATACCCTATTTAAGACCAGGTTCACCCGAATTGGCAAAAGCAGTAGTTGAAGCAATGCAGGACCACAATTCCATCCTGCTCACCAATCACGGACAGGTGGTTTGCGGCAAGGATTTCGACCAGGCTTTCGAACGGGCGATGTTCTTTGAGATGGCATGCCGCATCATCGTACAGACTGGTGGCGACTACTCCGTGCTCACACCTCAGGAGATAGAGGACCTGGACATCTACGTTCTGGGCAAGAAGACTCCCCTGCAACAGTAATCAACCAAGAATGCAACGGATGGAAAAGCCTATGGCCTGGCGCCGGGTGTTTTCATCCATAGCCTTTAAACAAGACAAAACAAAATGAGCAAAGTATATCTTGCGGCCGACTTCGGCGGCGGTAGCGGACGTGTCATTGCCGGATGGTTAGAAGACGGCAAACTGACAATGGAAGAGATACACCGTTTCGGCAACCGCCAGATACGCCTCGGCGACCACGTCTACTGGGACTTCCCTGCCCTGTTCGAGGACATGAAGGCAGGCCTGAAGAAAGCCGCATCAAAAGGCTACGAGGTGGAAAGCATTGGCGTGGACACCTGGGGCGTGGACTTCGGCCTCATCGATCGCGACGGCCAACTGCTGGGCAATCCCGTGTGCTATCGCGATGCAAGGACTGCCGGCATGACGGAGAAGTTGTTTGAAACACTCAACCCCACCGAACACTATGCCACCACCGGCATACAGGTGATGGAAATCAACACCCTGGCACAGTTGCTCAGCATAAAGGGCACGGCACAACTGGAGGCGGCAGAGCACCTTCTCTTCATGCCCGACCTGTTCAGTTACTTCCTCACAGGCAAGACCACCAACGAATACTGCATAGCCTCCACATCGGAACTGCTGGACGCCAAGCGCAGGGAATGGTCGTGGGAAACAATAGAAGCCTTGGGACTGCCCAAGCGCATCTTCGGCGACATTGTGATGCCAGGCACGGTGCGTGGCGAACTACGCAAGGACATTGCCGAGGAGACAGGACTGAAAGACGTGAAGGTGATTGCCGTAGGCTCGCACGACACGGCATCTGCCGTTGCCGCCGTTCCGGCAATAGAGGGCGACGGTCCTGTGGCCTTCCTCAGTTCAGGCACATGGTCGCTGCTGGGCATAGAACTGCCCGAACCCATCCTTACCGAAGAGGCACGCCAGGCAGAGTTTACCAACGAAGGCGGCGTAGGCGGACGCATACGTTTCCTGCAGAACATCACCGGCCTGTGGATACTGCAACGCCTCATGGCGGAATGGAAGGAGCGTGGCGAGGAACAGACCTTCGGCGAACTGCTGCCTGCCGCCGCACAAGCAAACATATCCAGCATCATACCCGTGGCAGATGCGGCCTTTACCAACCCTCCGTCCATGGAAAAGGCAATCTCCGACTATTGCAGGCAGAGCAACCAACCCGTACCTCAGACGAAGGGCGAGTTTGTACGTTGCCTGTTCCAGTCGCTTGCCAAGAAGTACAAGGATGCCATAGAGGGCGTGAACGGACTTCTGCCCGAAAGCCTGAAGCGTCTGCACATAATCGGCGGCGGTTCGCAAAACGGGCTGCTCAACCAGTTCACGGCAGATGCCCTGGGGATACCCGTATGGGCAGGCCCCGTTGAGGCAACGGCGATGGGCAATCTCCTGGTGCAGGCCATGGCCGCCGGAGAGGTGGCGGACCTTGCCGAACTGCGCGAGGTGGTACGCCGCAGCGTAACGCCCAAAGTCTTTGAACCGAACAACATATAATACACAACAAAAACTTATTACATGGAAAATCCAAAGAACGGCTATCCCGTACAAGAATACAACGGTCCCGTAAAGCGCTATTGCCAGACACTGGACCTGAAGGACAACCCTGAACTCATTGCCGAGTACCGGCGCCGCCACAGCAAGGAGCATGCCTGGAAGGAAATCCTTGCCGGCATCCGCGAGGTGGGCATACTGGAGATGGAGATATACATCCTTGGCACACGCCTCTTCATGATTGTGGAAACTCCTCTTGACTTCGAATGGGACACTGCAATGGCACGCCTCGCCACCCTACCCCGCCAGGCTGAATGGGAAGACTACATGGCAGAGTTCCAACTGGTCAAGGCAGGAATGTCCTCGGCAGAGAAATGGCAGCTGATGGAGCGCATGTTCCATCTCTATTGATTCACTTACACGACCTATCTAATATATCATGCAACAAAAACTCGTAGAAAAGAAATATCTTATCACCTTCATCCTAATCACCTCCCTGTTTGCACTGTGGGGCTTCGCCAATGACATAACGAACCCCATGGTGGCAGCCTTCCAGACGGTGATGGAACTGTCTGCTTTTGAAGCATCGTTGGTGCAGTTCGCATTCTATGGCGGCTATGCCACCATGGCACTCCCTGCTGCTTTCCTAATCAGAAAATATAGTTACAAAAGCGGCATTCTCCTCGGACTTGCACTATATGCTATTGGTGCGTTTCTCTTTATTCCTGCGGCGTCTATGCAGAATTTCCATTTTTTCTGCCTGTCGCTTTATATCCTCACCTTCGGCCTTGCTTTCCTTGAAACCACGGCAAACCCGTTCATTCTATCCCTCGGTTCCAAGGAAACATCCACCCGCCGACTGAACCTTGCACAGGCATTCAACCCCATGGGGTCGCTCTCCGGAATGGCCGTTGCATCGCTGGTGGTACTTCCTGCCCTATGGTCGGACAGGCGCGACGAAATGGGAAATACATTCTTCCACACGCTGAGCGAGGCAGAAAAGGCAGGAATTCGTGTGCATGATCTGGAGGTCATCCGCAACCCATACGTAATGCTTGGCATTGTGGTGATGATAATGTTCATCATCATTGCCTTCAAGAAAATGCCACAGACATCGGCCAACGTTGAACAGGACTCCGCCATGCACACACTCAGGCGCCTTTGGCACAACACCATCTACCGCGAAGGTGTGCTGACACAAGTATTCTACGTTGCCGCACAGATAATGGTATGGACCTTCATCATCCAGTATGCCGACAACTTGGGCATCAACAAGGCCACGGCACAGAACTACAACATCTTTGCCATGAGCATGTTCCTGTGCAGCCGCTTCATCAGCACATTCCTGATGAAATACATAAACTCACGAGTCTTGCTTGCCGTGTTCGGTGCAGGTGCGATGGTATGTACAATGGGGGCCATCTCCATAGTAGGCATGCCTGGTTTATACTGCCTTGTGGGAATCTCAGCCTTCATGTCCCTGATGTTCCCCACCATCTACGGCATTGCTTTGGAGAATGTTGACAGCAAGGACACCTCCCTCGGAGCAGCCTTCCTTGTCATGGCAATCGTAGGAGGAGCCGTCATGCCACCACTGCAAGGACTAATCATTGACCAGGGTACAATTGCCGGCCACCCTGCCGTAAACGTATCCTTCGTCCTGCCTCTGATCTGCTTCTTCTTCATCACCATCTACGGCATACGTTCATACCGAAAGTTGCAATAAATTCACATTGAAATATACCTTACACAAACATTGCATTGGTGACATGAGTATAAATATTGGCGATAAGGTGCGCTTCCTCCGAGAAGTCGGAGGAGGCGTTGTTACAGGATTCCGCAAGGGAGGGTTTATTTTGGTGGAAGACAAGGATGGTTTCGAGATTCCTATGCTTGAAAGTGATTTGGTTGTCATACCGGAAAACAACAAAGTTTCACCGGCAAGTGAGATTTCCCAGAAGAAACCAACTGATTCCTCATACAGTCCGGCACAACAACAACAGAGGCCGCACGCACCTTCTGGCGCAGAGGAAAGGGAGTCTCTGGAGGAACGCTTATGTAAACTGGAACGTATGGTGCAAAAACTCTCCCACCGCATAGACGAGTTGGAAGCGGCCAATGCACTGAGAGCACATGCACGTACGACAGAGAGTTCAGGCAACGGCAAGACACAGACAAATAAACCCGCAAAAGACGAAATCATCGAAGTCGATTTGCATGCCCATGCCCTTCTGGACAGCACCTCGGGATTGTCCAACACAGAAATCAAAGACTACCAGATGAAAATCTTTCGCGACACGATGGAACAATACCGCCGCGACCATGGGCGCCGTATAGTGTTCATCCACGGCAATGGCGATGGTGTCCTTCGCAAAGCCATCCTCACAGAACTAAAATATTCATATAAAACCTGCCGTCACCAGGACGCGTCCTTCCAACAATATGGTTTCGGAGCGACTATGGTAACTATCGGTTAAGCATATACGAAAACCAACGCTGGTATTGACATGTCAGGTTTGTAACAAGGCCTGCAGGCATTGTTACAAACCATTTAATCGCCCACAAACACATCCATAAGCATACCTACGGGGATGTTCATGGAACTCTCACGGGTGGTGTCCACCCCTACCCTACTCGTTATATCATATTTTTTCCAGTACCTCTCTCATCTGTGGCACGGCATACTTGATGAGCGGTTCCCCGTTATGCACATCATATTCCATCACGGCTTTCTGTATCGCAGTCATGGCCACATTGAGCAGTTGCTGTAGGCTGGCACCCTTGCCCTTGTTAGTGTATTGGTTTGCCAGATTGGTGACGAAGTGGGCTTTTGACCACAACAACAGGTTCATTGCCTCTTCATCGCCCTGTTGTGCCTTTTCCACCAAAGCCTGCTCCTCTTCGCGTGAGAGCAGCACCCTGCCAATCATCAGCAGGTATTCATCAATATCGAATGGTTCTTTCTTCAGGTATTCAATAACGTTAAATGCATTCATCTCTTCTGTATTATGATGTATGTTTTCTTTGTTATCTGATTCACGTCGCGGTGTGGCACTTTTAGTTATTACAAGTTTCCTTATTCTGCTGGTTGGCCCTTCCAGCTCACCTGCCTGATACTTCAAGAGCAGAGTTTTGTGAATCTCTTCCATTCACTCAAGTTCGTCTTTGGGTCTATTTTCAAGCAGGGAATCATTAACAATCTCTTCCTCTGAGGACATCGCCTCTTCCTGTTCAGCAGATATAACTTCCCTGATAAACTTGGCCACACACTCGGGGGCATTGGGCGAGAAGGAGTTCTCGGCTGGCATGATGTTTGCAGGGCCGAAGTTGTTGACATAGTCAGCATAGGTGGACGAATCTATATCTGCACTGAAAAACAGGGTCTCAGCATTCTGTATGCCCTGGCGGTAGATGTCGTCCTCCATCTGCCGGTATTCCGTCTGCATCTGGCGTGTGAGGGTGAGATATTCTGGTTTACCAAGACTGGGCAGTTCTATGCGCGTCTTGAACTGTTTAGGGGGCAATATGTTGGCAATCATGGTGCTGGTGCTGAAATAGGGGGTTATAAGCACCTTCTTTATCTTGCTCTCGCTTTTGAAGCAGGCTATGGTGGCTGCCGTGCCGCATGCCACAATCAGGTCGGGTCTGAGGCAATCGCTCATGCACAGATGCGAAATATGCTCCACGGCATTGCGCGGCCCCTTGGGAAGGGGTTCGTACATGCAATAGTATTCTTCTCTCAGACTTTTCACAAGGGATGTGAGAAGCAGGTCCTCGATGCCCGTAAACAGGTCGCCCAGAAAGAGGATGTGCTTGCGCTCGTCTCTCGTATTGGATACGTAATCGGAAAGAGGTAATCTCATAAGTTGTCTAAATTGAATTGATGGTTCTTGTCTATCCAGCCGACAATCTCCCTTGCCCCCTCCTCCGAGAGGTGATGGGCGGAGGGGATGCGGTGGCACTGCTCCTGGGGATAGTGTCGAAGGAACTCGGCTATGTACTTCTCGCCAAACAGTTCGTCGCGGTCGCCAAAGAAGGCATGCACCATGGGGCGGTCCTCCTCTGTGATGTGCTCCTGTACCCAATGGTCGTATGGGGCATAGGTGCGTACAATCTCGTGGGGCACGTCTATCAGTGGGAGTTCCTCGCCGGGATACCAGCAGGGGTTAACGACTATGCGGGGTATTCCGCTGAGCGTGAGAGCAATGAATGCTCCTAAGGAACTGCCTACGACGAGGTCTATGCCGTGCTCACGGATGTAGTCGAGTATCTCTTGACGAGCCTTGGCAAAGTCCGCCTGCGTGTAGGTAAACGACTCCACCATATAGCCCTCGGGCACCAGGCGCCTGAGCATGGTGGAGGTGCTCCCCTGGGCACTTCCGCCATAGCCATATATGTACAGGATCTTCTTCATATGCTTTACCACAAAAACTACATGGTCAATGAACTCACATAATCAAGGAATGTAACCGCCGGCAGGATTATTATCGTGGCCATGCTCCAGCACTTGGCATAGATGTAGAGCACCTCCGCGCCACGCCATTCTATGGGCAGGGAGGAATGCTCCTCGGTGTCGATGGAGAGGACGCTCTTTCCCGTTCTCGACAGGTCGTAGCACCCGGTGGGGATGAGGGGTATGAAGAACAGGGACAGGAACGAGTAACTGACGCTTGGCCACGAGGGGCAGATGTGAAAGCGTCCGAACAGCACATTGCCGCATCCCAGTGCCGAGGAGAATGTGCGCCGGCGGTGGAAGGTCTCCTGATGAGGGCGCACAAGGGATGCCGTGCGCCACAACTGGGGGTACACCACCCACTTGCACAGGAGGTAAACCGCGGTGGCCACACAGAATGCCGTAAAGCGTGCGGTGCCTACGTATCCACATTGCACGGCCAGGTACACTACCGCCGCTATAAACAACAAGGCACACAGGGAAAGGAAAAACATTCCCAGCCTTTTCAACCTCTCCTCCCTCTCTATCTCCTCATTATAACTTGCTACATCCAGCATAATGCATTGTCTCCTTTCTTGTTGTATTGTTTGTTAATGCGTTTGAGACGGCAGTAGTTTAGAGGCACTTCTGCACGTCAATGAATTTATAATTTTTACTTACCCATTCTGCCAAAGACTCGAAATCATTCTTTCTCCAGAACTTCACGCACATAGCCCTCTTGCTTCCGCCTTCGATAGGGAGCAATTGGTCGTCATCGAGATAAAAGTCCCATTTGGCACGTGCCTCCTTGCCGATGTGCTTTCCTGCCGTGTATTGCAGAATTTCATATCCTCCTTCATCAATAGTGTCCGGACGGGATGGATAGAACAGATGCCTATAATAACGTCCGTTATAATATTGGTTCAACTCGTCGCATGGGAATGCCTCTCGCATCTCTTCCAGAGTCGTCTGAGGATATTCCATGAGATAAGCCTGGAATATGGCAAGGGCCGCTTTGGATTTGGACAAGCGCTTGTTGGGGAATATCTCATTGCCGTTATACCTGACAATGTATTTGCTTGTATCCTTGCCGCCCGGCTTGAACAGTTTCTCCAGTTCTTTACCCTTACCCTCGTATGCATGATAGGCCATTACCATGAACAGGTTCTCGTGTGCCGCCCATAGTTCGTAGAGAAGTTTCATATCCGACTCCTCCAACGTCAGTTCCTGCATACGCTCCTTGCCGATAATTTTGCAGACTTTTTGCTCGGGGAATGCGGCAAGAAAGGCCTTGTCGAACAAGTCCTTATGCGAATTGTACAAATCTGCCAACTGTTGTCCTTCCTTTCTGGAAATGGCAAGAACGTTATATGTCTTTTCGCCCTCATAGAAATTGCAACTCAAACTGCGTATGTATGAATCCACAAAATTCCTTTGCCCGTCATTCACAATTTCCGACAAGGGTTCTATTACATAGGTGAGCAGTTCCTGATAAGCAAGGGGCACAAAGTCATCACTCTGGGGCTTAGTGCCGTTTGGGGTAAGGAAGATGGCAATGCCCTTGCCCCTATTCTCTATGGGATATTCATTAAGATTCTGGCAAATGGCATTCCAGTAACGTACGGTCTGGTTCTCTCCTTCATTGCTATATACTTTGTTTTCTATTGCAAGCGGATAGAATAATTCCTTGGGCTCGTCATCTGTATCGAACGTCATTCGCAGAACCATCCATATGTCTATGCGGTTCTTCTTTTCGTTGTTCACGCACTTTTCCACCTCTATACCGCCGTCCATGATTTCCACGTTGTAGTTTCCAGCAAGAACCTTGGCATAGACAGAACTGTCAAAGATGTACTGCCCCATATCCTTGGTTGCAAACAGGCGCAACAACAATTTCAGGGGGGCATCATTCAGGCCGTGCTCGGCCTTGGGATTCAGCCACCATGCAATGAATGCACTATGGCGGTTCTCCTTGCGTTCCACCTTCAACGTTTCAAAAATAGTTCGCTTTCCATAATAGTCAGTAAGATTTTGGAAATCCCGATTGTTGACCAGTTCCAGTATTTTCCTATTCATAATGTTAGTGCAATTTATATATATGTTACTCACTTATTCAAACGGCCAAGGCACCATGCCCTCTACATCCTCGTCCACCTCTATGTCGATGCCGGGAAAGTTTCTGATAAGCAGTGGTCTTGTGTAGGTCCAAGACTTGTTTTTCGATTATATTTGCTACATTCATAATTATGTATCTAAGTTTCACAAGTAAAGAATTACATCGTGAGGTTCTTAATTACACTTTATATTGTCAATATAGTAACACCAAGAGAAAAATTCAAAAATCAGCTTCATTTTTCTCAATTGGCCATCTCAATCCTCCTCCGCCCTGCGAAGCCCTTCCATAAGCGTCTTACGTACAAAGTTGGGGATACGACCATCGTGGGGCAGCACATGATGGGCAAGGATGTGCTCATGGTCACCATCGGCATTAATCAATATAGTATAATTGTCATCGCTCCAGTCTAATCGCCACATCCTTGCCATTGTATCACCGTCATGTCTTTGGTTGATGCGTTCATTCATCTTCTCGTATTGCTCCGGTGTCATTGGTGTTCCCCATACGATACCCCAGTGACCGGCATAGTCGTCGGGAATCATCACAATATCGCCCCGCTTGAAGTGGATCATCTCTTGTGGACGGCCCATGAAAGGGTTCTCCCTCTCTGCAAAGTTTCGTACAATAGACTCATCGTGCAAATAACAATACTTGTAGGTCCACTCTTTCAAATATTCGCCCGGTAGCATCATACAGTTGAGAGTTATTTCACGGATGAAAGTGCAATATATATTTCGGTTGCCATCTCGGTTATCGAGGGTCTTATCAAGGTCTTCCAGCGCCCGTTCCTTTGTTCGGAACAGCCCTGTCAGTTCACGTCGAATGCCACAGTCCATATGTCCTTCGTTCTCCAGTTGCCACATGTAATCTTCCTCGCTGTCCTCATTGTCGCTGGGTAAAGTCCACACATCCATTTCATAGATGGAGCTAGAGTACAGACCTTCGCACACTTTTATAGTAGAATCTTTAGTTTCCATATCTATACATTTAGCAATTGTGATTGTTCTAATGATTTCAGTACGGCCAAGGCACATCTTCCACATCCTCGTCAACCTCTATCTCTATGTCGTTGTAACATTGATTCAAGGCACCATAGAGAGTCATCAACGAGGGTGCATCGGGCATCGCTACCCGCATGACTACACACTCGGAGTCCTCAGTATTGATTCCGACGAGCGAACCTGTGTGCATTGAGTCACCCACGAGTACTTCCATGACCATGCCCATGGGGATGTTCAAGTCGCTCTCCCGAGTGGTGTCAACTCCTATCCTTTTGGCTATTGCCATCACCATCTGCACAATGGCATCGCGCTGAGCCTGGGGTCCGTGTATATAAAGGTCTGATTGTACCATCGTTGTATAGGCAGGTCTAATAAATGTTCTCAAAAATCAAAGTAAGGTTCCAGATTTTCCACCTTCAACTGAACCAAAGTGTCGCGTTCAAGGAGTTTGCCGTTGTGCATTACGGGCACTCTTTTGCATACGCACTGCCTTTTGTAAACTACGGAGTCTTCATCGCGGATAACGAATCTTACACCGTCCTCCAAACATTCAAGGTATTCATCGGAATATTTGCCGCTGACGTACATCACACCGTTAGCAGTTTCCTTGATCTCTGCATAAGGAGCAACGCAGAAATCCTCAAACTCCTGATCAGATGCAAAATAACGTACGGGGCGACGTGCTGTAATGCTATTATATACCATTTTCGGATTCATATTCTTCTACGATTCGCCTAAACATCGCGAGGTTTCTTTTGTGTAGGTATGGATGACCGTACATCTGATTTCTTTTTTGGGTGGGAGATACTAACCCGACAATTGTTCACGACCACTAAAGCAAATCTCCCTTGCCAAGCGGTTTTCCACCGCCATTAGTCCTTACAAGTATATTAAGGACACGATCTAAATCTGTGTTTTTGATTTCATAAACATTGATAATACTTTCATCATCAAACAATCCCGACAGTTTTGCCATGGTATCGACAGCAAACGGGTTCTCGGAAAGTTTGTTGAGCAACAGATATGATATAGGTTTGAAATTTTGGTCATATGCCTCACTTACACGAATCCAATGTTCACCATTTTTAATACAAGTTCTATACCTGTGCTCTGGCATAAACTTAAAGTTATAGAAACAATCTGCACCATTTGTAAGGTCTTCTTCTGTATCACTGGCATTGGCAGGTGCATCCAAGTTGAGGTAAAGATACGTTTCGTCTTTATCCTTTTCCAAGGTATAAGAACCATAAAGAGATATCCACAAACCCGTGAGCCGTTGTTGTCCGTCTACAACTATGGTCTTTAAATCATTGTCCTTGATTTGACAAATACTATTGGCAGATACAGACTCCCGGTATTTTGAGGAAAGGAATTCACTGTATTCAGTAACTACATTCTTTGTGTCATCAACCTGCCAAAACATCAAGGTATTAATAGGGATGCCCAGCATAAGACTATCGAACAGACGTTCTATATCATTGCGCTTCCAGACAAATTCCCGATGCCATGCCGGCAGAATCATTTTTCCTCCTTCAATGCCTTTCATGACATCACGAATACTGTAATTCTGGATTCTCATAATTATATTTTTTAGTAGTTTTGTTTTTAGCCTTGCTGTTTTCTCCAGTAATCAATATTGATTATGACTGCCCTACTCCGTCAGTTCACTCTCCAGAAGTTTATGAGTGCCATCTTTCTCGCAGATGTATTTTAGCACCTCAATTATCCATCCTTCGTTATTCAGATCATGTGTCCTTTTTGTCCAAACCCTGTTCCATCTCCAGTCTTTCTTAAGTTTCTTCTCGCCTACACCGAAAAACGACTTTGCCCGTTCCATCTTATCGGAGATTTCATCGTCCAGTTCTTCGTTTCTCTCCTTGTGGAATTCAAGCATAAGAATAATCCGGTCGGTCCTGATTTCAAATTGGTAATAGTAGTAACTGAAATCTATGTCCTTGAAAAGGTTTGCCAAACCCTTAGTCCTGAACTTTACATACACCTTGCTTCTTGAAGAGTCGTCAAGAAACACCCCATTTGTCTCACTGAGTATTCTTATACAGTTATTGGAAACTTGTGAAGTGATATCATCACGATTCTCAAAAATGAGATCCAACGCTCTGCGATGCTTGTTGTAAATAGAATTACAAAGGTTAACCAATTCCTGATCCATAATTACATTTTTCTTAATGTTATTGATATAATTTTTGATTAGCAGAGATGACTCCCCTGATAAATAACAACTCTTGGATTTGTAGACATTCTCCAAGACAGTGAGAACATCCGAATAATCCAACACCATCCAATCATCATCAGAGGGATTATCTCCATCCGGAGTCAGATAGACAAATGCCTTCGTATAGTCCTTGAATTGGGATTGAAGCACGTCTTTGTATGTACGCAATTGCGATACGCTTGTTCCATTGGAGTTGTGCTCGTGCGAACCAACCTTGTTTTCAATGGCCAGTACAAGTTTGCACTGGTTTGAAACCAGCAGTATATCTATATGATTCCATTCGCGACGAACATTGAAAGAGTACAAATCTGAACTCAAAAACTGGAGAGCATTGTCAGTACCCATGTCATGCGAGACTTTAGATATAACCCCATAAAGGAACGAGTCTCCCAACCCATGGTTTTCATTGGGGTCAAGAAGCCACCCTAACATATTGCTATGGCGTATCTCTGTGCGAGAAATCTTCAATACATCAAACATGTTGAGTTCACTTGTCCATCTTGAAAGACTTTCCAGGCAATCTGCATCCTGCATGAACTTCAAAAGACTCTCCTTGTCGTAATTGTCTTTGCCCTTTGGACTTGTTGCGTTGGTTATATTATTCATATTGTCATCATTTTATTTCTTCCTTACTCCTTCTCTACCTCCACCTCTATGCCAGGAAAGCCCTGTTCAAGGACATCGGACCATACATGCGTCAACTCCACCTCCATCGTAATGGTAAGGGTGCCGTCGGGCTGGTCTTCCATGAACAGGAGGTTGCCCCAATAATTCGGTGCCTCGGACTTTATTCCCAAAAGCGCCTGTAACAATATGGGAGTGGCCACATAGCGCCCGAACTCGTTGTCGGGCATGCCGTACTTTTCGGTCAGTTTGTCAATGGTGGTTCTTACCTTGTCCAGCACCTCTGTAGGTCCCGACAGGCGATAATGGCAGGTTTGGGGGCATTCCGCATAGTCTTCCCAATCCTTCTCGTCAAAATCCTCCACGGGGTTGCCCCATTGCATGAAGGTCTCGTCGCCCGTGGCATGCTTTATCTCCTGTGCCTTGGCATAGTACTCCCTGGCCTTGGCTATGTCTATATAGTAGCCGCAATCCTCCTCGCCATAGTAGTACGCATCGCCCAACACCTCGCATATCCAGCCGTATAGGGGTGAAAGCCCGAGTTCGTGGTCAGGGACTTGCTCCTCCATCTGCCTTTTCTTCTTCTCCACGATAGCCATCTCGTTGAACGGGGTTGCGTCCACCCAGTCAACCACCATGCGCACATCGGCATCTGGCAGGTCGGCGGCGCAGATCTTGCCGTACAATGCCTGGGCCTCGTTCTTGTTCCTCTCAAACCACGAGGCACCTTCAATCAACTCCATACGCTCTATGACCACCTCTTCGCCCGTGTCCTCGTCCGTGAACATTTCGTCATAGTAACGGCATTTCTCCCTGTACATGCCTGCCAGAACTATGCAGTCGGCCTTTAGGTTGTTCAGGGCAAGGAGCCATTGCTTGTCCTCCGCCTCCAGCAGGTTGAGGAACTTACATTGCAGGTCATCGTCCTCCAGCAGGGCGTCCAGCACCTGGGGAATCAAATCCTTGTTTCCCTGGCGCACCTGGCCAAGCATGGCTGCAAACTCGTCAACTCGCATCTGCCGTGCACCCTTGTTCTGTGTATCCAAAATATTATTTTCTTCCATATCTTGATGTTTTTTGTTATAATGTCGTTTACTCTGTATATATAATATAGTAACAAAAGGAAAAAATTTCAAAAAACGGGGCAACTTTTTTTATATCATAACTCCATCTGGCATACGCGCCCTGTCTTGCGAAATGCTTCGTAATGACGTTTGTAGAAGTTTTCTGAATTGTCTATCACCCAAAGAATCTTGGTACGCAGCAAGGCTGGGACCTTAGGCACAGGAGCTTCGCCGTCGGTCAGTATGATGAGAGCATCGTAATCGGGATGCGCTGTCACATAGTCAATGGGAACCTGGAAATTGGTGCCACAACGTCCCTTTACCTCAAATGTCTGCTTGTTCTTCTTCGCCTCTGTCAGCGTCATCAGTTTGCCCTGCACAATGGTATCAAACATCAGCATGTCAATCTCCTGAATGCCATATTTAAAGAAGGTAGTGATGATGCGGAAGAAACGCGCCAAGCCGTTTGAACCTACAGAACCGCTGGTGTCGATAGCCACCAGCATGCGTGTGGTAAATTCATAACGACTGCCCATTTGCTCTAAACCGAAACGACGGCTGGGGCGCATGCGGGTGAGGTGGCGCTTCTGCGAGAGAATAGATGTGCGGAAGACACGCAGGACGTTGCGATAGTCAATCTTGCCCTCTGTTGCTTTTTGAATAAGTTGCACCATGCTTCCCGGCAGACTTCCCCAATGCGTGGTGCCGTTGATGATGTTCGTAAGTTCCTGGTTCATGAAGACATCTTCTTCCCACAACGAGATGTAGTCATGCGATGCATCACTACCCTCTTGCCTGCTTGTACCGTTGGTTGCTATCTGTTCGGAGTCCAGACCGTCAGTAGGCTGATTTTCGTATTGACCAGTATTCTCTCTGTTGCCAGTATCAGTCTGCTCACCGTTTACGGTTTGATTTGCATCATCCACATTATCCGTATTGCTTGCCTCATCAGACGTACCTTCCTCGGGGGAGATATCCATAAAACTCAATTGATTGGCATACCACTCGAAATGTTGCCCCACGGGCAATCCAAAGTTATCGGGATGCGCAAGTCCTGCCCATGCCATATTGTAGGCAGGAGAAATAACCATATCGCTCGCCATTTTCAGCGCAATGCCGGAACAGCCTGATGGTTGGCGCGAATAGGGGTGCTTCAGCAGGATGCGAACCATCTCCACAGTGAGCATTGCCTTGAGTTGCGTATTGCTCAACTGTTCAACCAGCGAAGGATTGTATTCGATGCGTGCTTGCCCTGAGCGCAAGGGGCACTGCATATTGGGATTGATGGTCAACCGATGTGAACAATAGACGGTAAAGAGCAACGGTTCGGTCAGAAACCACTGCTCCACCTCCTGCTGTATGCGTTCTAAGGCACTCATAGCGACTGGATGAACTCGATAATCTGTTTGTAGGTCTTGGGCAGTTCCTTGTTGATGAACAGGAGCATGCGCTTGTAGCCCGTGCCATCGACAAGCGATACAAAGTGGGCATAGGCCTCGCGATGATTCTTGGCCAGGTAGTCGTGATAAGCCTTGAGGTTATCACGCACCAGCGTGCGCTCCATTGTTTCAAGTTGCTCGGTTTCGAAGAAACGGCAGAGCGTGTCGTTTACCAATGACAACTGGTGCAACTGATATTTGTCCAACTGCTGCTTGGCACGCTTAAAGTCGGCAAGCAGTTCCTGTGGTGTGAGGAGTCCCTTCTGCAGAGAAAGGAACAATTTGGCAGCCGCCTGCACCCCAACGATGCCAGCCACAATCTTTTGGTGCACCTGTTTCGGGTCGGAGATGTTCTCCATCACGCGTGCCACCTTTTCCCAGGCGCGACGATCAGGATCTTTCTCCAATCCCTGTTCCTCCTTAGTATCGCCACTACGGTCGAGCAATTCGGGGTTAGCTTGGATGAAGGCGGTGACGCGCTCGTCCAGTCCCTTGCGTGTTGCCCACAACAACCATTCCTCTACCGTAGGACGGAAGGTATAGATATTGAAGCGCGACACCAGTGCAGGGTCGAGGTCGGTGAGTTGATACTCATCACCATCGTTACATGCCGAGATAATGCGACTTCCCTCGGGCAAGAGACGTCCGGCGAGCTTGCGGTTGAGCACAAGATCCATCACCGTCTGCAAGATTTCTGGGCGTGCACGATTGAGTTCGTCGAGGAAAAGTACGACAGGTTGTCCGTCCACAGGAAACCAATATGGAGGCATGAAGGTGGTCTTACCCGTTGCTTCGTCCTTGGTGGGAAGTCCTAACAAATCGCCAGGGTCACTCATCTGACCAAGGAAAAGCGCTACGACGCGCATGCCCTTCGACTCAAAATAGTTTGTCAGAATCTGCGACTTGCCAATGCCGTGTCGGCCCGTCAGCATAATATTTTGCCATGAGGGAGTCACCTCCAACAGGGTCTCCAACTCTTTACTGTTTATTGCTATTGCCATAAGTGCTATATTGTTATTTTACAATTTTTCTTCAATAAAATCAGAAGAGGTAATTTTCATGGTAGAGTAACCGCTATAGTGTTCCACGAAATCTTTTAGAGGCATACTCCATTTCTCAATGAAAGGTCCCCCCTTATGATCCTCTACCCATGCCTCTGCATCTGTAGTGGTTGGGTCTGCCGCATAGACCGTTCTGCCCTCGGCATCAACCCATCGCTCGCGGAGGAGGTCCTGTACGGGAGTGTTCCATCCCATGAATGCATTCTTTTCAATATAGCTGAAGGATGTATCCCCCGTTACCTTAATTGAGGGGATTAACATCGCGTCATTAGAAATTCTTGAAAGCAACGGTTGAATGTTCCATCGCATATATTTCAGCAAGCGTGTCACCGGTTTGCCTGCATGTTCTGCAATCAATAGATTCAAGTACTGCACCGCATTGGAATATTTCTCATTTCTGAGCAACTGACTATGGTAAAGATTGATGACCTTGACCAGGCAATCATCCACACGGTTATTGAGAACCGGCATCTGCTTCAGGTATGCACCTATAATACTCATAGGAGTGGTGGAGGCACGCAACGTGATGGAAATCTCTTCATAGTGCGTATTGGGGCAGAACACAATACCAATGCCATATTCTGCACGCATACTGCACTGACTGCCTTGATAGGTCAACGTGATTTTGCTGCCGTGGGATTTCACGGTCACATCATGCAGACCTTCCTCTTGCAAGTAGGGGCATAGTATCTGCTCCACGAAGCGATTCACGTTCTGCTGATTCGAAGAACTGAAGTCTGCCATTTTCTGCACCTCCTCTTTCAGCGCGCGTTCCGTTGCTCTTTCAAAACATTTGCTGACAGCCGCTTTCCAGGGGCGCAACACCTGATTTATGATTTTATCCAACGAATAATCCTTGGCCACATATTCAGGGACCTTCTGCTCCAGTTTCTTGTCGTCCCAAAGTGTGAAATCAATGGTGTCGTCCGTCACGGCCGCCTCCATCGTACGCAAGCGCAGTTGCTTGGCATAATAGTTCATCTCCTCCTGGCGCAACTCCCATTCAGCGTCCATTTCCATCAAGAGGGTTGCCACGTTGAGTGTGTTGAAGTCCGTTTCCTGCATCAACATTGCCGCCTTGGTCAACTGACAGCAAGGATTCAGTTCATAATAACCGAATGGCACTCCCTCCATGCTGTAACGCTTAATGGTCATCGTCACCTGCCGATAGGTCAGACACACGGTTTCCATCTCCGTACAGATTTCATACATCCGTTGCAACCAAGCGTGATACTCGCGTTCGTCATCAAAACTTCTGTTGGGTCTGAGATTATCACTGTAGGTGTATTGCTCCCATTTGTTTTGAGGTTGTGGAGCCTCTAGTCCATGGATGTTTTTCCTACTGATCTTTATTTCAAAATGGTCTATATCGGCACCTTCGGCAATCAATGCTTTGCGTAAACCACTTTCCGAGAAACTGAAATTCATCTGTTTCCATTGGACAATAGGGTTCGCCTTTACAAAATGCCACGTCTTGTAATTTCCGAAATCAAAGTTTACGGCATAATCCAAGGGGAGAAACACATCCTTGCGTATCTTCTCCAACTGTGCATGTTGGGCGGCAAAGCGCTTATCGTTAGCTGCCCATTTTTTGCGCCGCTTTGCGGCCTTGGCTTTCCAGTATTCGTTGAAACTCATTGTTTGTTTTTTTATTCCCCTCTCGTTACCGTCACCACCGTCTCGCCTGTCTGCAGCCCCTTTATGATTTTCACCTGCAGCTGCTCCCTCTCTTCGGTCATCAGCCTGTAGGGGTGTCCGTCCTGCTCGGTCTCGGGGAAGTACTTACCCTCGACATCGTTCTTCACATAGATTTCGCAGCCGGGTTCCTCGGCCTTGTAGTAGATGTGCAGTGAGGGATATGTGCTCTTCATCAGCGCTGCCACCTCGTAGCAGGGTGTCCAGGCCGTCTCGAAGGTCATGCGCAGCGTGTCATCTGCACGCTCGAGGTCCATCCATTCGCCACGGCACAGCACCTCTTCGGGATTCTTCCCCAAGGCTTTGACCAAGCAGCCCAGCCATGTCGGGCCAAAGCCATTCTCTACTAAAGGCTGCTCCATTGCCTGAAGCGATGTCATGGTTTCATACAGTGCATCAAGTTCCTTCTTTTCACCCTCGATGACATAATGGGTAGTACAGATGTTTGGCATAGTATTTTGAGTTTTTCAGTTTGTATGTTTATGAGTTTTTCAGTTTGTATGTTTATGAGTTTTTCATTTCACACCGCTAATATAGTAACAAAAATGAAAAAATTCAAAAAATGGGGTGACTTTTTTTCATCACACACGGGACGACAGTGATTATTAGTTTTTTATTTAGTCAACGCGCCAGCAAATGAGTGCAACACAAGTTTACTTGGATGTTGTTCAACGAGTGCAGCAAGCGAAAACAACACAGTTGTTAACGGATTGCATCTGTGTCCGTTTATATTGTTACTATCAAGAAATGACACACCCCGAAGCAGCGCTCCGGGGTGTTAGTCGTTTCAACGTTAATCTTTACTTCTTCGCCTTCTTCACTGGCGCCAACTCCACAATGAACTGATGCAGTTCTTCTGGAAGGCGCCTTTAGTAGTAGTCGGCCTTCTTGGCAGGTACAAACACCTCCCAGCGTCCACCTTTCCCGTCAAAAGTCAACGAAACATGGGCATAAAGTCAACCTGTTCAGTATGGATTGGGGGGATGTGACAGGTGGCCAAAGATAGTGCTAGATAGTGTATAATGCTTAATTTCAATATCTTGGACATAACATGGGACTAATAGTGTCCACAGTGTCCACAGTCCACAGTCCATTGTTTACGCTACGTTTGATTAAGAAAATAAGTTTATAATATATATATATAATTATATATATATATTATAACGTCTAATAGCACTCTTTCATTTTCGGACTGTGGACTGTGGACACTGTGGACACCCCCAATGCTGTGTAAAGATTTTTTATTAGAATATCTAGCTAAGAAACAGAGGTGCGAGCACATGTCAATACACTGTTACGATAGAAAACACCGACAGAAATAGGCATAACGCACGCTATTGATTATCAATGGGTTATAGAATAAAAATCGGAGGGAGTAGCAGTACATTTAGAACATCCATCATCGCCGTCGTTTTGTCTTGGTGGTGCTGACATATTGTCATGCGCCTGCTCATTCATGTTCACGGCTGATTCCATGCGAGGACCGAGCCTTGACGATACGAGGATTTCCCCGCCCAGCACCGTGCAGAGAGGGATGTAAAGTTTTTTCTTTGATAGATTCGTGATACTTGGTACCGTCAGCGAAGATCTTTGCCACATAGGAACAGACTAATGCTTTGTTGTTTATCATAACTATTGTTTTATTGGTTCATCCATAATATAGCAACAAAAAGGAGAAAATTAAAAAATCGAGGTAACTTTTTTTTCATCACACACGGGACGACAAGAACAAGTCATCTATTCTGCCGAATATGCAACTTTTTGTGTCTATGCGGCAGGTTTTGATTGCACTTGTGATTGCTGACATCTACAACACGTGCGCCATCTCTCGAGAGGGGAAGTGGCGCACGATATTTTGTGTTTATGCCAGAAAGGGACTTATCAGTCCAATGTGGGGCTTTGCTTTGCGTACTTCAAGTTGTCGACCACGAATTGGTACATTTCGGAATAGATGTGAGTCCATTCATCGAGCCTAAACCATTCTTCGTTAAAATTAGCGACTACGATTTGATTTTCGTCATCAAGACCTACTCCACAAATAGCGATGCGCCTATCATCGCCATCCCAAGTTGTGATAGTGTAGTTATCCTGTGCTTCGGACTCCTCTTCGATATCGCAATTGAAATAGATGTAACGCCCCGTGGGATTATTCGACAAAAGTTCAATAATCTCTGCCTTTGCAGCTTCTTCAAGTGCCGCATACTGCTTAAGATACTTCTGTGAATCCATAATTTGATGATTTTTTTAAGATTTATGTTATTGATATAGTTTATTCTATTCACAATTAGTCGCTTGGCGAATCAAGCGCCCCCATTGATAATGCCTTGCATAGCCTCCCGGACAGACGGTTCGGATGAGCCTCATCGGCTGGCATGTCCTTTATCTTGGGGAAGATGGTCATGGCATGACCGCCGTTCTGCACCAAGGGGTTGAGGTTGTGGTAGTTCAGTTCCTCATCATCGGGGAACAGGGCGGGCAACACGCTCTTGATGCAGAACGAACCACCCATGGCGGGACGGTAGCAGTAACCGTTACTTCCACGAAGTCGCCAAAGAGTCCCATAGCAAGGTCGCCCACCACATTGCCCTCGGCAAAGCGTGCCTCCACACCGGCGTCCACGGTAGCCTCTTCGGGCTTGTTCACACTCAACCAAAGTGCCTTAGCGCACTGGCAATATTTCGTGTATCTTGATTTTGAAAGAGATGTTTTCATTTTTGCGTGTTGCTTTTATTCGAACGTATCATCTTCATAAAGAACTTCTTCAATTTCCACCTCGAGCTCCGGGAACTTTGCTTTCAGGGCATAGGCAAATGCGTTCTGACCACGTTCGGTTTCAATTTCTGTGCACCAAACTCATTGACCAGAATCCTGCACAAATAGTTCAGCTTCTTCAAATAGATACTTTTCAGAAGTTCCTTCAACTCCGCCTCCTTCATCTGTGCAATGGGGTTGGGTGTCTCTATCCTGTAACGTAGGACTGTTTTCGTGCCATCCTTGCCCAAGTCTGCCCACTGGGGAAGCAAGACAGCATTGTTCCTTAGATGCTCGCGCCACTTGTTGGCCAAGGCAACGTTGCGCTCTACATGAAGTTCCAGGGTGTATTCCGTGTCCGTAAACATCTTTGCAGTACTCACAGGCATCCATTCCCAATGAGCAGATTCCCATTCGTTGCCCAGCCGTACCTGCAGGAAACCATTGTCTCCGCCAACTCCACGATGCGCTACTGTCCACCGTACACCGCTGTGCTTCTTCAGTTCCCCTTTCCAGTGTTCGTTCAGCAGGGTTGCGGTGCTTTCTTCAAATACGCCGAAAGCCAATTGCTCCAACTTCTGAATCACCTTCCTGACAATGGCATACAGATTGTCCACAACGTGCATGTCTTCTGCGCTTCCATTGGCTATGTCTTCGCGCATCTGGTTTCTCACCTCTGCCACGGCTTTGCGGAAGGCATACAGGGTGTTGCACTGCTCCATGGTCACCTTCTTCAGATTGTGATGACCCATCACGGAGTTGCACAACTTGTCCATTCGCTGATTGTCGGAGTTGTCCTCTGCGAACAAGTCCTTTTCCAGAGACTCCACATAAGAGCGAACCACACTTGTCAACGCTTCGGGATAGATTCGTGCCTCGAGGATATCGCTCTTCAGCCAGTTTATGATGTCACTGTTGTAGGCAAGCGGCACAAAGCGGCGACCAATGTCAGTGCCAGCATCGCAACCATAACTCTGCTCCTCAACCTCCTTGCTGCCGTCGCCCGTCATGTAGAACACCCACACGTTGTCCACATCCACATGTTCGTCCTTTGTCATGTGCTCGATGTAGCGGGAAATCTGATTTGGCTGGTCAGGTGCATCGTAGATCTTGTTTTCCACGATGACTGCTATGCGCCTATTATTGGCGGTAAAGGTGATGAGACCGTCTATGAAACTGTTTGCCGTGTCGTTCTTGTAGCGTGGATTGAACAGGATGTTCACATCCGAGATGTTCTGGTAATGAATCATCTTGTCGCGTCCCTTGGCAAAGCGGTTCAGGAAACTATTGAGCAAAGCATATCTTCCGGAAGCATCCCGGTACCGCATCAGTGCCAGGAACATCTTGGTATGGTCGTTCTCGCTCATCTTCCATGCCGTAAAGAGGTTGTAAGGGTTCTGGACCTTGCTTGAACGGTGGATGGAACCTTCAATGAGTTCAGCCACTTCCTTTATCTTCTGTACTGTCCAGTTTGTCATAATATGCTTTTATTATTTTGGTTTAGGTAATGTTTGATGACAGTTTCTAAATGCGTCAGTTAGTTTGACTTTTCCTTTATCAGATGATGTACTGACTGGGGAAGCAATTGTTTGAAATGCTCCTCTGTTCCTGGTGCCACATATATGCCACGCATCAGGTTAACGAATTTTTCGCTCTCCATCATTTCGATCAGGGCAGGACTCACAGTGATGAGAGTGGAGGGCAGATGCAGTTCGCGCAAAGTACGTGTGTCTATCTTGTCGAGTCGCAGTTCGGTTACGCCCTCTGGAACTTCCAATGCCTCACAATGGAATAATTCCCCCCACTCTATCACTCTTTCTACACGCTTGGTGATGGTGCGGTAATTTACGTAGCCACGACGGACAATCGTTGAATTTCTTTGTGCAATGTAGAAATACGTATAGTCGTCTTCCAGCGCCTCTTTGTATACTTCAGTGAAATCAAGACTAAAGTAAGGGCATGAACCCTCCTCGTTGTGGACAACAGCTTCCGTGTTCAGACAGAAGTTGACAAAAGACTCGTCCGAGTCAAAATAGATAGCCTTTTCAAGAGGTCGTGTAGCACTTGAATATACCATTTTCGGAATCATATTCTTCTACGATTTACCCTTACATCGCGAGGTTTTATTATATTATTAGCCTTGTTGTTTTCTTCAATTTATTCCTTCATAACTCCTTCTCTACATCAACCCTGATACCAGGAAAACCCTGATACTCCGGTGCCCCTACCTTTCTTCCAAAGGTTTTGCCGCCTCATCTTTTAGGAATTGGCGGAGTGTACGCCCATCATCCGTGCGGAGCGTGTCCATTTCCTCACGAGAAACCCTGCGACCGCCATGCATGTAATGTGAAGCTTCAAGCATGATGCGCGAACCGCGGTAGTCAATGAAGCAAATTTCTTCGCCCGTTTTGGGGTTGGTAAGCACTTTGCCTGAGATGGGAGTGCGATACCCCACACCGTGTTTGAAGGTAAGAAGATTGCCTTCGCGCGAGTCGAGTTTGAAAAACTCTGTGCGCGCCACGTCGCTGGGAAGCCCCTTGTGCGCCATGTGATGGGGAAGTTCTGCAATGTAACAACGATTTTCCCCGACTACGAAAGTTTTGTCTGCGTGCTTGAATGGATCTTTCATGACATTCTGTTTTTGTTATTACGTATATATAATATAGCAACAAAAGGGAAAAATTTCAAAAAATGGGGCAACTTTTTTTTCGAATGGGGAAGAAATACATGATAAAGTCCCATAGATTCAACCTATGGGGCAATACCTGCCTAAATGATCTGCAAGCCAAGAACCATTTTCAAAATTTCCTCTGGAGTTGTGGGAGTACCACTATTCAGCAGTGCAGAGACACCTTGGTCAATTTTGTCAACTTTTGGTTGTATTGCTTCTATAATCTTCTGATAAAATTCTTTTCTTGCGGCGGCATCATTAATATCACCACATTTTATATTCTTAAGCTCTGAGTTATCCAACAATGTTATACCTATATTCATGTCATGATTGCCAAATAAACGTGCATATCCAGGATAACTTGCTTTTGTTTTAGGTGCAAGATGAGCAACACCCAATTTCAAAGTGTTAAGGCAGCTATTCTTCAAGAACGCTTGTGTATTGCCGGCAAAAATAAAGAGAGAGGGAATAGAATACTTGCGGGCATCGAGATTCGCCCATGATTTCTTATATAAATCGATAAATGTGGGTGTGAAATGAAGCACCCACTCACCATCTACATCACCAGAGAAAATAGCCTCTGCACGAGCCTCTAATTGCTTGCGCAATGATTTCTGGACGTTCTCTGGCACAGCCTTCTCGTTTTTATCATTAACACTTAACAATGTGATATATTTCTCCACATCTGTTCCTTGCAACCCTGACACAAATGTGTCCACAACTATTGAAGTCTCTTCTGCCAAGAACTGCTTCAAGAAAGCAATATATTGTTGCACGCCAGAAATCATCAACCCGTCTGTACCATATGGGAGATTGGGCAACACATCCTCTTCTAACCATGGCAAGACTAAATCTTTATAGTTGACGGCATAATAATTGATTTTGTCTTTGAGGGCAGATGGCAGACTATCATTAGAAGGTTCCTTTGTGCCATCTGCGGTGAGATAAACCACGTAGATGTTGTTTTTGACATTGACATTACGATTATTATCGTACCAATCCTCAAACTTATCTTTATCTACTTCATCTACCGTAGCGATGTAGCGTGCCAACTGTTTTTCAGTATCGCCTGCGCCATAAATCTTATTTTCAATGATAACATGAACATCATCGTACTGAATGTATAAGTCTATGAAACCAGTATCCTTGGGGCCTATAGCCTTCTTTTGATCGGTGATGCAGACATTTCCCTGAGGCTTAGGCAAATCGATTCTTTCCAAGAATGAATTCAAGAAGTGAGAATTGCTGTTCTGCAACAGGCATTTCAAGACTTTTGTGTTTGCGTTCTCATTGGCATTTGCCAAGTCAAAAAGCAAAAACTTGCCATTCTTAGCCTCATACTCTTTGTAAAACTCGCTGATAAGATTCCCTTGGCCAATTGTTACGTTTTTCATTTCACCTCAAGTATTTTAGTGTAAATGTTACATAGCTTTTCAGCGTAAAGTTAGCAAATAAACCGCAGATTGCCAAGACTTCATATGGTTCTTTTTGACTCTTTTTTGCCTCTTTTTTATAACTGCCGGGGCACACTCCCTCCCAACATCTTCTTTATTTACAATACCTTATACATCTAGTATATCAAAAAACGCTCTCCCTCTATCACCGCACATCCACAATGCAAAGATACTACAAACAACTGAGTGTCATCAGTGTTCCATTGCACATAACATCCCGCTCCACGAAACATCGCCCATCGACTCACGAAACAATCGCTTATCCGTTTCACGCTCAGTACTCATCCGCTAACAGTTTCCCTCTCCTCCTCCGCGCACTCTTGTCGTAACTAAGTTTGCGACCCCTCCAGCGCCAGCATGAAATAAAAAAGAAGGTAAACTCTTCGCTCTAGGCGTCCTCTGCGTGCAACATTTCCCACTCAACCACTCTCAAATAAACCTTACGCAAAGAGCGCAGAGGACGCAGAGACGTAACAATTGGAAAAGTGAAAACGGAAAAAAAACTGCTCACCGCTCATTACTCTATATAGGAGGTAACACTTTTTTCTATGAAGACTTTGTACCTAAACGTTCAAAAACCATTCGCATTATTTCCTCCGGGGTTGTGGGAGCATCACTCTTCAGCAGTTCCTCCACACCTTCATCTATTGTAGTCAGTTTCGAATTAATTTCTTTTATGATATTCTTATAAAAATCCTTTCTTGCGTTAGCATTGTTAGTATCATCACATTTTATCGTGGCAAGTTTTGAGTCATCCTACAATGGTATACCTATATTCCTGCCATGATTGCCAAATAAACCTGCATAATCTGGATAATTTTGTTTCGTATTAGGTGCAAGATGAGTGACACCCAGTACCAACTTGTTAAGGTAACCGTTCTTCAAGAAGCACTGCGAATTGCCGGCAAAAATAAAGAGAGATGGAATAGAATACTTGCGGGCATCGAGAGTCACCCATGATTTCTTGTATAAATTGTTGTAAGAAGGGGTGAAATGAAGTACCCAACCGTCCTCAACATCGTCTGAAAAAATACCCTCTGCGTGAGCTTCTAATTGCTTACGCAATGAACCGATTTGGGATAATGGCATTGCAGGCGGCGCCTGCAACCAGTCACCGCCTGCAATACGACAGAGAAATAAAACTACTTTATCATTCCAACCGAACGCTTCACGAACTTGGTCAGTGCTTCGCCCGAGAGCATGCCGTTCTGCAGTAGGGCAAGGTCGATGAGTTGGCTGATGCGCTCGTTGTTCTCGTTTTCCAGAAGTTCCTTTACAAGAGGAGAGTCGGTATTGAGAACCATATTGTACATGTCGGGCATCTCGCCATAGAACTGCATGCCGGGTTGCAGGCGTGCCATGTCCTTCATGCGGCGCATGTACTCACTCTGGGTGATGATGACAGGCAACTGCTCTTCGCCCATGGCTTGTGTCTGTATGGTGAACTCCACCTTCTCCATCTTGGGCAGGAGGTCCTTGAACTGGTTTTGCAACTTCTCTGCCTGCTCCTTGTCCAACTGCTCCTTCTCTGCGTCGTCGCGCTTGATGAGGTTGTCCACGGTGTCGGCATCCACACGGTTGAAGTGTGTCTTCTCCAGTTTCTGCTCCAACATGTTGATGAGAGGAGTGTCCAACTGACCGTTCATCATCAGCACGCTATATCCCTTCTGCTTTGCCGCTTCAATGTATGTGTACTGGCTCTGTGCATCCTGGGCATAGAGGTAGACAAGTTGTCCGTCCTTGTCCGTCTGGCTGCTTTCCACCAGAGTTTTGTACTCGTCCAGAGTGAAGAACTTGCCGTCGGTGTCCTTGAGCAGGAAGAACTGCTTTGCCTTGTCGTAGAACTGCTCTTCGCTGAGCATGCCGTAATCGATGAAGATGCTGATGTCGTCCCACTTCTCCTCAAACTCCTTGCGGTCGTTCTTGAAAATGCCGTTCAGACGGTCGGCAACCTTCTTGGTGATGTACTGGCTTATCTTCTTGACGTTCTGGTCGCTCTGCAGATAACTGCGGCTCACGTTCAGGGGAATGTCAGGAGAATCTATGACACCATGCAGAAGGGTCAGGAATTCGGGCACGATGCCTTCCACCTGGTCGGTGACGAAGACCTGATTGCAGTACAACTGTATCTTGTTGCGCTGGATGTCCAACTGGTTCTTTATCTTGGGGAAGTAGAGGATACCGGTGAGGTTGAATGGGTAATCCACATTGAGATGGATCCAGAACAGAGGCTCGTCGGCCATGGGGTACAACTTGCGGTAGAACTCCTTGTAGTCCTCGTCCTTCAGTTCGCTGGGCTTGCGTGTCCACAGGGGTTCCGTGTCGTTGATGATATTGTCCTCCTGTGTGTCCACCATCTTCTTCTCCTCCTCGTTCCACTCGCTTTTCTTTCCAAAGGCAACGGGTACGGGCAGGAAGTGGCAATACTTCTTCAGCAGGCTCTCGACCTTGTGCTTCTCCAGGAATTCCTCGCAGTCCTCGCTGATGTGCATGATGATGTCAGTGCCACGGCCATCCTTCTCCACCTCCTCCAGGGTGAATTCGGGACTTCCGTCGCACGACCATTTCTGTGCGGGCTCCTCGGTCTTGTAACTCTTTGTGATGATGTCCACGCGGTCGCTGACCATGAAACTTGAGTAGAATCCCAGACCGAAGTGTCCGATAATCTGCGGAGCATCGTCCTTGTACTTGTCCAGGAAGTCGTTGGCACCAGAGAAGGCAATCTGGTTGATGTACTTCTCTATCTCCTCGGCCGTCATGCCTATACCGTTGTCGCTCACGGTGATGGTCTTGGCATCCTTGTCAATGCTTACGCTCACCTTCAGTTCGCCCAGTTCGCCCTGGAACTCACCCTTGCCGGCAAGGGCTTTCAGTTTCTGTGTGGCATCTACGGCATTGCTCACTATCTCACGCAGGAAAATCTCGTGATCGCTATACAGGAACTTTTTGATTACGGGGAATATGTTCTCTGTTGTTACCCCAATATTACCTTGTTTCATGTTATGTTGTATTACTTATTTTACGTTTGTTGTCTGATTATTAAGGAGCGGTGAGAGGTAAGCGGTCCTCGGGAAAGTCCGAGGTTTCCTGAGTTTTCCGAAGACTCCGAAGACTCTGAATTCTCCGAGTACTCCGAGTACTCCGAAGACTGGTCCCCACTCTTTCCGTTCTCCTACAGCCTTATCACCTTGTCTTCGCCTATCCCCTCGGGGTGTTCTGCCAACAGCATCTCGCATATCGGGTCTTCGATGATGCGCTGTATGGCACGGCGCAGGGGTCGTGCTCCGTATTGCACGTCATAGCCCTCGGTGGCGATCTTTCCGATGGTGTCGTCCGAGAGTTCCAGAGTGTAGCCCATCTCGGCAATGCGTCGCAACAAGGGTTTCAGTTCTATGTCTGCAATGCGTCGGATGTCCTCGCGCGAGAGTTGGTCGAAGTACACTATATCGTCCAGACGGTTCAGGAACTCCGGTGCGAACTGCTTCTTCAGTGCCTTCTCCACGATGGATCTTGTCTGCTGTTTCCTGTCCTCGTCGGTGGCGCGGTTCTGGAAACCGATGCCTGTGCCGAAGTCCTTTATCTGCCGGGTACCGGAGTTGCTGGTCATTATGATGACGGTGTTGCGGAAGTCTATTGTCGTACCGTTGCCGTCCGTCAGCCTTCCTTCGTCCATCACCTGCAGGAGTATGTTGAACACATCGGGATGTGCCTTTTCTATCTCGTCCAGAAGCACTATGGAATAGGGTTTGCGCCTTACACGTTCGGTCAGTTGGCCGCCCTCCTCATAGCCCACATAGCCCGGAGGCGCACCCATCATCCGGCTTACGGTGTGCTTCTCGCCATATTCGCTCATGTCTATGCGTATCAGCGATGCCTCGCTGCCGAACATCTCCACGGCCAGGCGCTTTGTCAGGTAGGTCTTGCCCACACCCGTGGGACCTACAAACAGGAAGGTGCCAATGGGACGGTTGGGATCTTTCAGGCCCACACGGCTGCGCTGTATGGCACGCGCCACTTTCTGCACCGCCTCGTCCTGTCCCACCACGCTCTCCTGCAGGTTCTTCTGCAACTGGCGCAAGCGGGTGTTTTCCTCGTCGCCTATGCGGTGGGCAGGTATGCCGGTCATTATGCTCACCACCTGTGCCACGGTTTCTGCCGTAACCTGTGTGCGGTTCTGCTCCTGCTCTTCCACCCATGCACGCTGGAGTTGTTCCAGTTGTTCGGACTTCATCTGTAGTTCGTCGCGGAGGTCGGCAGCCGTTTCATAGTTCTGCGACTTGATGGCCAGGTTCTTCCGCTCCTCTATGTCGCGCAATTCCGTCTCCAGATTGTCTATCTCCATATTGGCGGGAATGTTGAATATGTGCATGCGTGCACCGCTCTCGTCCATGGCATCTATGGCCTTGTCGGGGAAGGAGCGGTCGCTGACATATCTCTGGGTCAGCCTTACACAGGCATCCAGTGCCTCGTCGGTGTACTCTACCTTGTGGTGCTTTTCGTAGGCAGGTCTCAGGCGGTGCAGTATCTGCAGGGTTTCCTCGGCGGTGGATTGTGCCACTATGATTTTCTGGAAACGTCTGTCCAGGGCACCATCCTTTTCTATGGTCTTGCGGAACTCGTCTATCGTCGTTGCGCCTATGCACTGCATCTGCCCGCGCGCCAGTGCCGGTTTCAGCATGTTGGCGGCATCCATACTGCCCTGCGAACCTCCGGCACCGATTATGGTGTGTATCTCGTCTATGTATATGATAACATCAGGGTTGTTTTCAAGTTCCAGGAGGAGATTGCGCACACGCTCTTCAAATTGTCCCCTGAACTTCGTGCCTGCCACCATGCTGGCCATGTCCAGCGTCAGTATGCGCTTGCCCCAGAGTTGGCGTGCCACCTTGCGCTCCACTATCCTCTGTGCCAGTCCCTCTACTATGGCACTCTTTCCCACACCGGGTTCGCCGATGAGGATTGGATTGTTCTTCTTCCTGCGCGACAGGATCTGGGCAACACGCTCCATCTCCTTCTCGCGTCCTACCACGGGATCCAGTTCGCCCTTGCGCGCCTTTGCCGTCAGGTCGGTGCAGAAGTTGTCCAGAACGGGAGTCCCGCTCTTTGTCGTCTTCTTCTTGGTCAGTGTCGGGGAGTCGTTCTCTATGGAACCGCCTGTTTCAAAGCCATCCTCTCCGTTCTCTGCATCCTCCTCGTCCATCTGGCTGTATCCGCTCTTCACGTCACCATATATATTTTCGCGCGTAAGGCCGTGCTCCTCCAGAAGTTGCTGTATGGGGCTGCCCTGGTCCTTGAGCATAGCCTTGAGCAGATGCTCCGTATCCACCTCCTCGGAATGTTGGGCACGCGCCTCCAGTACGCTCAGGCGCATCAACCTTGTTGCATCGCGGTTCAGTTCCATGCTGTTCCTGTCCGGCACCACGGCAACCTTCTTTTCCCTCGCCACCTTCTCCAGGTGTCTTTTCAGCGAAAGCAGGTCGGGCTGTACCTTATGCATCATGCGCGTAGCCTTACTGACATTTTGTCTCAAAATCCCCAGCAGCAGATGTTCGGGTGACACATTGTCACATTCCGTCCTTTCCGCCTCTTCTCTGGAGAAGTTGAAAACCGATGCCATATCGTTAGAGAACTTGTTGTCCATATCTTGTAATTTCGTGATATGTGGCTATTCTGCATATTCTTCAGCCACATGGTTACGTATATACTTGTGCAAAGTTCATGCCAAAACATGGCAAATCCAAAAATATTATTCCATTTCCTTGGTGAATTGCCCGAAACTTCATACCTTTGCATTCGCAAGTGAGGGCGGAGCCTCGCTTTTTTCATGCTCCATCCCCGCTCTTGTATGATGGTTCGGTAGCTCAGTTGGATTAGAGCAGCAGCCTTCTAAGCTGCGGGTCAAGGGTTCGAGCCCCTTCCGAATCACGAAAAAAAGGGACTTCCACGTCCCTTTTTTTTATGTAAAATATGTAAGCCTGCCTCTTTTAAAGAAACTACGTTAAACGTTCTGGATAATCGTTCAACGCTAACCATTGCCCGTTCACCCGTTCACAATCGCTTCCTTTATGCAGTCAACTATGTAGCGTACATCCTCGTCCGTTACATAGGGACCGGCAGGAAGGCAGAAACCAACTTTGAAGAGTTCCTCTTCCACCCCATTTGTATAGACAGCATTGGTTGCATACACCGGTTGTTTGTGCATAGGTTTCCATAATGGGCGACATTCAACCTTCTTGTCTAACATGAACACACGCAGAGCCTCTACATTATCGTTCGGCTGACAATCCGTGGTGGCACTCTCCACCTGCTTTATCACACCAGCAGCACCACCCACGGCCGAAGTTATCACCTCCCTGTAAGCACTCTCCTGCCCAACTATCCTTACCGAGGGGTCCAGTGTTGCGGCACACAACCAGAAGTTGGAGTCATAACGAGGATCAGCAGGCTGTTCATGCAAGGTAACACCCTTCACATCCTTTAGCAACTCCTTGTACAAGTCCTGCACATGCTTATGGTGAGCGATATGTGCATCAAGCACCGTCATCTGTCCACGACCGATACCAGCACACACATTACTCATACGGTAATTGTAGCCAATGGCAGTATGTTCATAATAAGGATATGCATCACGCGCTTGGGTAGCATACCACATCACCTCATTCGCATCCTCCTTATTCTGGCAAATCAATGCACCGCCACCAGAAGTTGTAATCATCTTATTGCCATTAAAGCTCAGTACACCATATTTACCAAAAGTACCGAGCACCTGACCATCAAAGCGAGAACCCATACCCTCGGCAGCATCCTCAATGACGGGAATACCATACTTATCAGCAATTGCCATGATTTCATCTATACGGTAAGGCATGCCATATAGTGCTACAGGAACTATCGCCTTGGGATAGTGTCCAGTTTTTAACTTGCGGTCAATAATAGCCTTTTCCAACAGTTCAGGATCCATATTCCAAGTATCCCTTTCGCTGCCGACAAACACAGGCTTAGCACCTAAGTAAGTAATCGGGTGAGATGAAGCGCAGAATGTAAACGACTGTACAATCACTTCATCCCCAGCTTTCACACCACAAGCAATCAATGCTAAATGCACAGCAGCAGTACCAGCTGACAAGCACACCACCGTACGATCCAATGGTTCACTACCATCCAGTTTACTGTTAGCCATATTAGCCAAATCCTGTTCGAATGCATTCACATTAGGACCCATTGGTACCACCCAGTTCGTATCGAACGCCTCTTTCACATATTTCTGTTCCGCTCCGTCCTCGCTCATGTGTGCAAGGCACAGGTAAATCATCTTTCTCTCTGACATAATAGTATTGTATTTTTAGTTTATTTTCATATTGTGTACAGGGTGTATAGAGTATAGAGTGTACGGAGAGTTACTTTCTCTACTTTCTCTACTTTCTTTACCTTCTCTACTCTCTCTACCTTCTCTACTCTCTCATCTCACACCTCTTCCCCAGCAAACTTTACCTTGAAGCCAAGGACTGTAGCAAAGATCATCTCTATGTCCTTGATGAAACTATAGTTACGGTAGTAGTAGCAGTTAAGACGCACCTTGTCGGGATAGATTACATTATCATTGTATTCCGTAGCAATTTCCTGCATTGGACGTGTATCACCCTCTGCCTGTCTCTTTGCCACATATTCCGAAATCATCTCGTCCTCCAGACGGTATTTCAGAGTTGCAGGACCTGTAATGCCTGGGCGCAACTTAAGCACGTCTCTGTCATCCCCCTCCAGTTTGTCTGCATAACCTGGTACATCCGGACGAGGCCCAACGAAACTCATGTTTCCTATCAGCACATCCCACAATCCAGGCAATTCATCCAGTTTGTAATGGCGCAACGTTGCACCAAACGGAGTGATACGGCTATCCCCAGCCACAGAAACAGTAGAGCCGTTATGGTTCACCGTCATCGTGCGGAACTTATGGCAATTAAACAGTTTGCCACCCTTTCCCACACGCTTCTGCACGAAGAAAGCAGGACCACCAGGCATCTTCACCTTCACCAATATGGCAACTACCAGAAAAACTGGCCACAAGAAACAAAGACCGATAAAGGCCACCACACGGTCAAACAAGAATTTTAGTATCATACTTAATCCTCCTTCAATATTTCCAGATATAATTCATTATGTTCTAATTCCTCTACAACCTTCACCCTACTGGCAGAAAGAGCAGAACGATAAGATGCAATATTGTCCTTGGACACCGTCTCAAAAAGACGAAGACCTATGCCAAATCCAATATCATTCATCAGTTTATTCATCAACGTGCCCAATCCTCTTCCTCTAAAATCCATTCCAACCATACGCCCTCTGAAGCCCTTACCCATAAAGAAACTTCTTATAAAGCAGTAAGCGGCAATATTTCCGTTGTCCATCAGCACATAAGCCAAGAAAGAGCGATTTCGCTGAAGATTCTTTATACTTTTTACGTCAAAACCATGTGGTTTAAAGAAAGTATAAGCATCTTCCGGTTGAGCAGCAAAGAATTTCGCAATCTTATCTGTTGGCACATCCCTAAGGCATACCACTTCCATGCCACTCATCCCAGCATATTGTGACAAGACCTCAACTTCTACAGGCTTCAACTTCCGACCATATCGTATAGAGAATAAAGCAGAATTCAATAAATCTATTAGATCCCAAATAAATGGTAGTTTATCTCTAAGAAAATGAGCTATCTTATAAAGCATATGAGTATTGAGATTAAAGATGAGTAATGAGTTTTTGAGTAATGTTACCCCCCCCCTTTGGGGTACTCCACCCTGTCTCAGGGAGAGAAAGAAAGTAATGAGCAGTGAGTTCTTTAACCTATAACCTTTAATCGTTAACGTTAACGTTAGCCACTCACCCACCTGCTCCAGCAGTACTGCCACATCCTAAAGGGGATGTCCCATACCAGTTCGTTGGGATAGTGAGCAAGGAACTTCCACTTACGCCTGATGGAGTTCCATACGCGAGGCAACAGCCTATGGTGATTCTTGCGGTCTATGCGAGCATCGTACTTGCCAAAGTTGCCGGACAGTATTATCTCATTCAGCAGGAAACGCCCCTCGTCTTCATCGGGAGCAACAAGCATTAAAGCCTCATCCAGTCCGAACACCTCACGCATCACATACATCGTAGCCCTCGCAAAGCGCAACATCTTGAACTTCTTCAGTCGTTGCACCACACGCTCACGCCCCTCAGCATCTATAGGTTGCTGCAACGTATAGTAATAGTCCATCATCTGGCGCAGACCTATTCCCTCGCCAAGCAGATGCATGTACATGTGCAGCAACAGAAAGACCAGGTTGAACTCCACATCCGGAACCATTATCTCCCCCACCCCTTCGGGCAAGTTTGCACGGCAGAAGCAATGCCCGTCCATCACCTCGTTGAAATACCTCTGCAAACGTCTGTTATGAAAAGGACTGTTCAGAGTGCAAGGCACCACATGCACCTCCACCTCTGCATCGTCAAACAAAGGATAGTGAATATGATGATATGTAACCCCCTGCAGTCCCACCCTTGTACGGGCAAAGTCATGAATACGTCTATGTCCACCGCTAAGCCAAATATCTATATCCCCGGCAGTACGCAGGAGAGGATTAGGATAGTATGTTGCCACACCCTGACCCTTCAGTATGCAGCAATGGAAATCCTCCTTGGCAAAGAACCTCTCCGTCTCCACCGCCCTCTTGTTCAGCACCCTGTTCGTCAGCTTTATCCTCTCAGCCAAGGCATACCACTTCAGCAGCACCTCCCTTGGCGGACGCTGCTCTGCTGGTAGACGCTCCACACCGGCAAACAGCACCCCTGCAAGAGTCTGCTGCACCGCCATTCGGAACACCTCATGCCACTGCTCTGCCGTAGGGACGATAGAGAGACTCCCCTGCTGACCTAAGGCTATGCGAAGTATGTTGAAGAATGTGGGTTCCATTATTTAGAGGTTAGTGAGTAGTGAGTGATGAGCGATTAACGGAAAGTTTAACGACTAACGAAGAGTTTTCTGATTTAACTTCAGCCCTTGCTAGTGTCAACCTTTGGTTCCATTTTTAAGTGAGTAATGAGTAATGAAAGGTGAGATTGTCTCTCCTTATAGTATCTTTTTGTAGAAATCAAGCCAAGCTTGAGAGACTATTGCATTGTCAAAACTGTCCTCAACACGCTTGCGTCCGGCCAAGCCATGTGCTCTGCGCATATCGGCATCGTAATAATACTTCTTCATACACTCGTACAGTCCTTCCGGATCATTTACCTTGCAACACAATCCAGTTTCACCTTCTACAGAAGCGTCAACAACACCATAAGCATCACTTGTGATAACGGGCAATCCGAGAGCCTGTGCCTCTAGCACACTCACTCCGAAACCCTCTCGCCAGGTTGGCAAGACAAACACATCACCAGCCTGCAATGCATTAAACGGAGTTCTTGTCAATCCTGGAAAGAAATAGTTTTGCCCTCTTTTAATATTCGGAAAATCAATAACCTTCTTATCATATCCTTCTTCATCCATACCATAGAATAAAAGCACGGCTTTAGGGCACTCAACCACCAGTTCGTTAAAGGCCTCATATAGTTCTCCTATTCCCTTATCATGATTCAGGCGACCCAGGAAAATATAAACTACATTATCGTCTGAAAATCCCAAACGTGATCTTTCTTCCTTACGTACCTGCTCAGATATTACATATCGATCTAATTTAATGCCAGCAATAGAACCATTTGCAGGTACAGAGCTATTCTTCTCTGATAGGATGCCATTCTTGATGAGATATTGTCGTTGTCCCTCACCGTCTACGAGCAAGTTTGTATCTAGCAAAGCAATAATCTTATCCATCATCTTGAGCAGCATACGCATAGGTCCCTTACGAGTAGCCCATACCTGCCCTGTAAATATATGGATACGATGAGGCACACGTGCCAACCATCCGCCACATGCAGTAAGTAATCCAGCCTTGGGTGTCACAGAATGGACACTATAGAACTTTTCCTTACGAAATAGTTTTCTTAATGCAAGCAACCCCTTGAAGTCACCTATCAGATTGATGTTGCGCAAGATTGGAACCGTATGGCAAACGATACCCTTAGACTCAAAGTCCTTCTTACTCTCTTCATCGGGGAAGTTACAAATCAGGTGCACCTCATAGAGCGACTGTAGTGCAGCTATATGATCCATAAGAAAAGCTGTCGCTGTTATTGGTACTGCGACAATGAAGGCTATTTTTTTTCTATTCATTGTTGGTCAAAAGTTATTTGGAACCAAGGGTACGTTTCATTCCCTCTTGGAGTGAAACAACTACATAATTCTTTCCGGGTATTTTGCTAAGTTCTGGAGAATAAGCGATACCTCCATAAGCTTTGTTCACTAAGGGCACAAAACTAAAGACTTTGAGTATTGATCCTAGCAAGTATGATTCTCTGTATTTCTTTCCAATACTATTGCATATTACTTCTAATAGTCTATTTGCATTTGGTATTTCTTCATCTTGTGGACAAAATGTTCCGCTCAACTTATTTTCTAGAATAAGTCGAACACATTCACTTAGATTATCAATATAGATAAAGCTTTGTTTTGCGTCATTAAAAGCCTTGGGTATAAGAGGTAATTTGGTCGCAATACTTTTGAATCCTGTAATATATCCTCCTCTGCAGTCTTTTCCATAAACACTTGGAGGACGTACTATCGCCATAAAGAAGTTTACATCTTGCAAATCTTTAAGTCCTTCTTCAGCCATGAGTTTACTCTTCCCGTACATAGAATTTCCCTCTTTTATGGTTGGAGTATGCTCGTCGATTATGCTTCCCTTGAGTGACTTCCTAGCATCATATACCCCCATGGTGCTGAAGAAAATATATCCCTTAACACCCTGTGCTTTTGCCATATTTGCAATTGCAATCGGCATATCACAATTCACCGATTTATAAAGTCCCCAATCCTTACAATTAGGTTGGTGTACAATGCCGGCTACATGTATAATTACATCAAAGCTACTGTAATTATAGGTTTTCCATTTTGGACTAAGTACATCCAATTGATATACTTCGTGTCCATATGCTTTTAACCATTCATCTATATGATTCCCAATATAGCTATTTTTACCAATTATTAATATTTTCATTATTTCTTAAATTAATCAAAAAACATTTTATACGAGTAACAGAAGAATAATGTTATTTGTCATTAAATGTTTCCTTTGTTTTTTTTTTGCTTTCTCTATAGCGGATCATTGATCTTGAATTCAGCAGGAACTTCGATGTTTGCACACAAGATAAGTGCGTATACATGAATCTCCGCCTAAGAAATAAATTTTGCAATTGGGCCTAAAAAGGTTCTGCAAAACCAATTGTTTTTTATGGTATAACGAAAATCGTTGCCAAAAATGCTTTGTGCTAATCTAATCATATTATATTTAATGACTGCATGAATCCAGATTCTCTTAAAATCTTTATCCGTTCCTCCATAACATTCTACAAAGAGTCGATAGTCTTCTTTCTTCTTATATATAGGATCTGCAGTTGTAGCACCCATCCGGAACTTTGTCAACTCTTTATCTATATGAACAAAGTTAGCTCCTTTTTGATAGAACCGACATAAAAGGTTTGTATCCATATTATAGCGAAAACGCAAATCATATAGACCAAATCGCTTATAGGCATCTTTACGAATAAAACGACTAGGATGAGCTACCCCATATTGTAATTTCAATTTCCCAAAATCTAATTCAGGTTTTGAAATACAGGTTTTGCCACTTGTATCGTTCCCAAAAAGGACATTGCCACTATACACATCCACATTTGGATCATATGCATCAGCGATGCTTTGTAATGCCCCAGGAAGTAGTATGTCATCTGAATTAATGATACCTACGATTTCACCTGTGGCGTGTTGAATACCCTTATTAAAAGCATCACTAATGCCTTTATCAGGTTCAGAGATGACAAAACTTATTTTATCGCGATACTTTTCTACGATGTCAAGAGTTTTGTCTTTTGAACCACCATCAATAATTAAATATTCTAAATTGGGATATTCTTGAGAAACGATGCTCTGTATAGTTTCTTCTATCGTTTTCTCACTATTGTAAGAAATCGTAATGATTGAAATTTTGGGATAATATTTAGATTTGTCCATAATACAAATAAATATAGATGAAGCATATTAATAAAATTAGGTTCAATACTGAGAATTATAATTTTAAAATTGATAAAATATTGATCAAATAATAAACATACTAAAGAAAATTATACAACCTATATATAGTAGTGTACGAGTTGTCTGATTAACATTTATGTTCTCCAGAATTAATGATATAAGCGGTATTAAAAATAATGTATAATAATAACTAATTCGTAAAACTGTATTTCCAACCGCAACTAATGGTAATAGCAAAATTGAGACAAACACCCCAGCTATAATAAGTTTTGAATTTGCAACATTCCTTATTCTATCAAAAAAAACATAAGCAAGGAAAGCAGAACCTGTCAAATATAAAATATAATTAATCGGTAACTTCGAGTCGCTATCCACATAGTTCTCATATACACTTCCTGATGCCAGATATGAAAGCACATACTGAGAATTAAAAATAAATATTGGAGAAGCGCAAATACATAATAACAGCCATTTCTTTGATAAATTTAATTTTGGTAAAAAATATAAAGGAACAGCCAATATAGCTGAACTATGAATAGTAAAAGCTAATGCTAATAAAATAAAATATTTTTTCCATTCTGAGGATAAAATATATCTTACTCCCCATAATACTATACCTAGAGTAATAGCTTGACGCATAAAGCTATTTACAATATTTGAATAAAGAACAAAATAAATAAGAAACGATAATACAATACCCCAATAAGATTTTACATAACGATATATTAAAGTACCAAACGGTATTATAAATATAATTGCTGTTAAGAACATGTAAAATCTAAAATCATCTACAAATAATTGTGTAAATTTTACAAATAACGGGAAGCCCAAATCTCTTTCTTCATAATCGACCGTATAAAATGTAAAACCACTTAATAAATCACCCCAAGACATCAGAGAATAGACTCTATACGATGAAGCATACACTGGTGTATCATTCCCTAGTGGAAGCTTATCGATATCCCTTAACCCTGATTGAAGCGTTGCCAAGCAGCATAATAGAGATATCAAAAATTTTCTATTTTTATCTTTATACATAGTTAGTATTTCTAATCGCACGGTATTAAACACCGGACAATATTTCTTTATATAAATTTATATATTTCTCATATTGATTTGCACTATTATACTTCTTGAGAACTTTTACAACACATGGATTAATCGAAATTTTGTCTTTAAAATGTAAAAAATCCCTAAATAATTGCGACATGGATACAATATCACCTTTTGGAACAACACCTCCTACACAACTTTTTTTCACACAACCAACCTCTATCACATTTTCATCGTCTAATATCGGTTCAACACTTCCACCAGTATCAAATGTAATAACAGGTGTACCACAAGCCAAAGCTTCAAGATTTGTTGTAGGAAAATTATCCTCAAGTGTTGTATTTATAAAAACATCCGCAGCTGAGTATATTTCGGCTAATCTATCCACGTCATTAGTGTATGGGATACCAATACATTTTAACTTGGGTAAAAGTGATTGTTGCTCAACATTAATACCCAATATAACTAAACATTCATCTTCGTTAAGCATTGATGGTAACTTCAGTAGATAATCGCTCCCCTTTCTCTTAGCCAGTCCTCCAGCGACAGCAAGAATCATCTTTTTATCAGATATTCCCAATTTTTCTTTTATATTATTAGATTTTGGTCTAAAGGTATCAAGATTTACACCATTATTAATTACTCTTACTGGATAATTACTTAAGAAAGATTCTCTCGTCAAATCTGCTAACCATTGAGATGGTGTAACAAGAACAAGGTTCTTCACACCCGTAAAAGTATTCTTTTTAAGTTCAAAATTAGACCTTGCCCTTGAAGTAATCCAAGCCTTAGGATAATCTTTCTTACTTGGACAATCAAAACAATGTGTTCTCCATTTATTACATTTAGAATAATCAAAATAAGCACACCATCCTGTAAAGGACCAACAATCATGAAGCGTCCACACCACTGGTATTTGCTTTTCTTTTATATAGTTAAAGAGCATTCCACAATGGACATAAAAACCATGTATATTGTGAAGGTGTATAATATCAGGGTTAATATCACTAATAAAAGTTATAAGTCTCTTTGTCGCTATGGCATTATAAAAACCATGTCTAGAAAAGAGACGACTTTGTAACTGACTTATTTTTAATTCCACTTTTGATTGAATGCATCTTACATCATGACTATCCTCAACACATCCTTCTATCCCATAAGCCACATAATTCTCTATACCATTTTGAGACATCAATTGTCTTAAATCAAAAACGATACGACCTGTACTTCCTCCTGTTTTATATGTTACATTAATTTGAAGAATTTTCATATAATAACTGTTTAGAAATAAGTTTTAAAACTTGAATGCAATGAACTTTATTTTTTCAAATATTCCTTTATCCACTTATAAATATTATGTGCAATTCTATATCCACCCATACATGATAACACTAAGACCCATCTAAAGTAGTATGTTTTTTTCAGTCTTTTTTGAACACAATGCATGTACTGTCGGCATGCTTTCCTAAACTCATTAGAATTAAATATATTACCAATAAAAGCTCTATTAACCAATTGAAATCCCATGTGTGACATGACATATGGGTAAGCCTCTGTTTCTTTAAATGTATCACAAAATTTATTATACACCATTACGTCATATAAATAAGATTTGTATGAATAACTCTTACAAATAGAAGTATCATTTATAACCAAATCATAATGGTAATATGCCTTTGGCACATAAGAAATTTTGATTGGTTTCCTTAATAAACATGCATAAAAAAAAAGATCTTCATATAAGGACAAAGTTTGATCAAATCTAATATCTTTGTAACAAGTTCGTTTAACGAGCTTGTTACAGCAGCTGCCATGCAGTTGCTGGAACAGCTCCTTCAAAACAGTTTCATGATCGAGAGCAGTAGGTTTCTGTCTTTGATAAATTTGATTGTTTTTAGTATTGTAATAAAAATCACAAATGACCATATCTGCATCATCATCCTTTGCCTTCTTATATAAATCCTCAAACATTGTTGGTTCTACCCAATCATCCGGATCTGCATGAATGGTATATTCTCCCTGCGCATTGTCTATACCGCACTGACGAGCGGAACTAACTCCTCCATTCTCTTTATGAAATACACGGACACGAGAGTCTTTTTTTGCATACTCTTCACATATCTCACCACTTCGATCAGGACTTCCATCGTCTATAAGCAGGACTTCAAAATCGGTGAATGTCTGGGCAAGAATGCTGTCAACACAACGATGCAGATACTTTTCTGCTTTATATACAGGAACAATTATAGATATTTTCGGAGATTGTGTACTCATATTTAATTATGCTCAGGTGCTAATTTAAGACTTTGCTCAACCATTTCTCACTTCTCTCTCGTTCGCTATTGAGCAACTGGTTTACTTCAGTCCTATTTATTGATGGGGTTTCTGGATTTACAAACGTAACGACTCGATCCGTTTTTTCCTTTATGAAAGACTCTTATTCTACTCTCTCTTTGCATATTCATCACAAATTTCTCCACTTCTGTTAGGATTGTCATAACTTATCAGAATAAACTCAAAATCTGATATGATTTGGGCAATCTTTCCTTCAATATAACCATGAATAAAGTTTTTACTTTATACACGGGCACTATTATTGAGAATTCTGACTACTCTTTATTGTTTATACAATATTATTCTTCTTACAAAATTTATAATACATCTTCTTATTTTGCAAATAAGAGTTTGAACGGTTAAAAGCCTTTTTGAATTTTTATATGAAAGACTTCCTCTAAGGAACAATGAAAAAGAATATTTGAACACATGCTTGATTTTGGCTGAAGAAATGTATTCGGCATTAACCTCACTATATAGTTCAATTATCTCTTTCTCTTTGAGTAATCCGCAACTATATGCCAATTCCTTTGTACTTGTTTTTATTGTATATAGTTCCTTTTTGAATTTCTCTTCAGGAAGTATTTTCATGAAATGTTCTACAAACAGAATCTGTGATTGTAGTCCTTTCATTGTTGTTTTTCTTACAATACTATTGGGATTTATTGTCTGGTCATAGTGATAAAATGCTTTGTTCAAATACGCTATTTTTACAGGTGTATTTGCTAGAATACGACATACAATATATAAGTCTTCCCATCTGATTATGTCGGGGTCGAAGCTAATGTCGTTTTCTGTATATTTTGATTTTCTTATCAACTTATTACAAGTACTGCCATGTAATCTTTGTAAGAGAAGTTCTCTAAGAACTGCTTCATCGCTCAAATTATTCGGTTCCTGCTTAACATAAACTTGTCCATTCTTGAATTCTTCGTAGTAATCGCATATAACCATGTCGGCATCTGTTTCTTTTGCTTTGTTGTAAAGCTCTTGTAGCATGTTTGGTTCAACCCAATCATCTGGATCAGCATGTATAGTGTATTCTCCGACTGCGTTGTCAATGCCACACTGACGTGCTGATGCTACACCACCATTTTCCTTATGTATTACTTTAACACGATTATCCTTTTGGGCATATTCATCACAAATTACACCACTATTGTCAGGGCTGCCGTCATCTACAAGTATAATATCGAAGTCGGCAAAAGTCTGTACTAACAGGCTGTTCACGCAACGGTGCAGGTACTTCTCGGCTTTATATACCGGGACAATGACTGATATTATGGGTTGCATGGTATTATAAATTTTCTTTTAGGAAATTAAAAGATTTTTCTTGCCACTCTTTTTTTATCTCGTTCACTTTTTCCCAATCAATGGTTGTTGTAAAGTCAATATTGTTTATATCACTGATGCTAATTCTGCGGCTCTCAAGGTTAAACTGTTTCAACAAAGAGTCGAAACGTGCATTGCCGCGTCCTTTATTTCCAATGACCCAGAACGGTTTGTTGAATATAATGGAAAATACACAACCATGGAATGAGTCGGTAAACACCATCTTTGCATCCATGAATGCGCGAAGCCATTTTGTGGGTGCCGGAATAACATGGTCATTGATTCTCTCCCCCCTCTTTAATTGGTAACTGCTGCTTTTTGCCTTTACTTGGAAACTTCTCAGTGACAATGACTGCTCAATGAAGTTTATTGCACTTTGTATTTCGGGGGCGGTATCAAGTATGTAACAGAATAGGTTGCCGTCCGATGCTTTCTCCGCATTCTGTTCAACTAATTTTATGTACTCCTCTTTTTCGAGTAGCAGTGTTGGGTCAATCACGTGCATTGCGTCAACTCCAAGATGTTCCTTGCACAATTCTATGCCTGAATCTTCACGGACAGAAATGGCATCAAACTGCTTTGCAAGGCGGTTACACTCTTTGGTCTGTTCGTCGTTGAATTCCCAATCACTGACACCAAATGAAGCCGCATACGCAATGCGTTTGATGTTAGGTTTGTTCTGGCAGAAATCAAGGAAATCGTTGTATATGTTGGGTGAGTAACATGGACGCCAAACCTGGTCGCTGCCTACAGTATAACCTTCAAAATTGTGTTTGTCAATAAGCTGCAGCAGTTCTTCCTGGTTTTTTAATCTCTTTGTAGTGGTTATGTTGTTTTCAACAAAGCTTGTGCAGTTCTGTTTTATCTTGATGAACTCTTCATAAGATGGAGTGTATCTCCTTCCTATAATCTTCTTTATTGTTTGCTTAATGTGGAATTTTAATCTTAAAGTCCATTTAGCGCTATAAATTGACGGGGTGTTGTCTCTGTTTATGGTATATACTTCATGCCCTAATGCCGATAACACCTTTTGCAGAGCATAGTTCTGCAAAAGGCCTCCATAGTTAGTATGAAGCGGTTGTGTGATTATTCCTATCTTCATACTCTATTATCTTCTTCCTAAAATGCTCTTAATAGCCTTAATACCCTTTTCACCTGCAACTGAACGAATGGCGTCAGCAACTTTTTGTTTTGCATCAAAAGCAATTGATGTCATCAATTTCAAAGCTTCATTCTCATTTTCATGAGTCGTGAACACTTCAAGAATCATGGGTTTGCCAGTAATATTGGGATTTGTAAACGTTTCTAATGCAGCGAGAAACTCTTCCTTATTTGTTGCTGAAAGATATTGGAAGCCTAAATCTTCAGAGAAATGCTTTACAAGGACTGGAGATTTTGCACCATAGTGCCCTGCTGCTGCCATATAAGGGTCTGCAGTTACTCCAAATTTATAACAAAAATGTGGAGTTAGTTTAAATTCAGCCCCAATTGCATTATTAATAAGCAATATACGTACATTGTTTCCAATATGTCTATTACCTAAAGCATTCAAATCATAGAAGAAAGCCAAGTCACCAGTTACCAAGTAACACAAACGGTTTGGACTAGCCAACGAAGAGCCAATCATACTACTTGTACAACCATCAATACCACAACAACCAACATTACTTGTACACTGAACTCCTTCAGGAAGATGGAACATATTCCAACAACGACGACTATTTGAAGCACTGATATGGAACAAAGATCCCTTAGGCAAACGTGCAGAGAGTTGTGATGCGGTCCAAATATTTGAGAATGGAAGTTCTGGTATATGATTGTAAATTTCAGCGAAAGCAGCACGATACTTGTCTATTGCGGCATGCTTATTTGCTTTCGCATCGCTATAGTGTTTGAAGAACGCAAGTTCTGACATCTGGAATACCGTAGTGAGTTTCTTGAAGGGATCACGTAATTCACCATCTTCGCTTACACGCCAAATTTCTTTGACGGGAACCGTACCAGCAAAGGTTGCCGCTGAAATTTCACCAATGTGAACCATTAAGTCAAAGGTCTCAAACAGAGTATCTGTTCTTTGGAACTGTGCTAATGTAGGCAATAAACGATACTTTCCATAATAGCCACTGGTGTGGTCGCAGATAACAATAGCATCATGCGTTGCACAGAATGCATCTACTGCGGTTGTTTGTTCTGGGGTGAAGTGTACATGTGAACCTACATACACACAAATATTACCCTTTGGCATTTGTGGCATTTCCTCCCAAGCTTGCACACGCTTCATCACACGTACGGGGGGCAATTCCTTTACAGAGAAATCTCGACTATAAGTGGTAAACATATTGATATGGACGGGGCCACCACCATTACGGCGCAATTCAAGAATAGCCTTGTTTGCTTCCATCGTAACGAAAGCCTCATCACGTTCGTCTTTGACAACAGGAAGCTCCACAGACAACTTTACAGCATCGTGGGGAGGATTGCTACGATCAATGTTTTGGAAAATCAATTGCCCCAAGCGGTCCTTGCCTTGATGCGATGTAATTGCAAGAACTGGGAGTTTGCGATAATAGGCCTCTGTCAAACCTGGAAGATAGTTACGTGAAGCGGTTGATCCTGTACAAGTCAATACTACAGGTTCACCACTTTCTGCAGCTATACCACAGGCAATGTATGCAGCAGAACGTTCGTCTACAGAGGAGTAAATTTCAAAAAAGGGGTCGTTTTGCAAACTGCCCACAAAAGAGAAATTAGTTGCACCAGGAGATGCTACAATTTTCTTGATATTATTTGCCTTCAAAAGTGAAATCACTATCTGAATGTTGCGCTCGTTTGAATAAAATAATTCGTTTGCCATTTTCTTATTATTTTACTTATTAAATTCTTGATTAATACTTATTTTCTTGTAAGATATATCAATTTCAATCCTTTACGTATACAGAAGTCTTCTAACTCTGCCATAGGGCATCTTGACTCCTGATAGTCGCAAGAATATAGATTCATCAGTATCTTCATGCTATTCACAGGTTCATAAAAGATAGGCCATTTAATTTTTCCATGAAGTTTGTCTAAGTGCAATTCCTTTCTTGTAATTGAGTGCAGATAAGGGGTATCGAACAAAGAAAAGCCTTCAATTTTATTGCGATGAATAATCACGCACCTCCCTCCTTCCTCTATACAAGAAATTACGTGCAGAAGAATTTGGAAAGATGCGTCAAGAGATCTGTCGGGAGCAGTAATAACCACAGATGAACCTATATTGCAATAGGGGATGTAAACTGACGGCGAAGCAAGATCTCCAATAACCAATGTGTCGTATGACTTGATTTCTCTGACAGATGAAAGTGCGGCAAAAGGTTTGTTCAACTTTCTTACAACTGCATAATTAACAGCATAAAGCAATACTCCCAATACTATAATGGCAGATAAAAGCCTCAATGGCGTGAATAGAAGTATGAGAGCACACAGCAGACCTCCTGACAACAGAAGGAACTTTTTGTTCCTTAAAAACCTGGACATATCAATGATTCTAAATATAATTTATGATTACAGTTCAAGGATGAGATCGTATGTATTTCATCTTGAGTCAGACAGAAATCACCCAATTGAGCATATTCAACAATACGACTTGGTTTGGTTGACGTAAACACTGGAATTGCTCCTGTATCAATATGCCACTTCAGTACAATCTGCCCTACATTACATGAATATTTTTCGGCAATCTTCATGACAGACATATCGTTCTTGATTCGAGGATGCATCTTGCACAAAGGTGAATAGTCCTGGAGCTTTATTCCATTATCTTTACAAAATTGGACTTCACGTTCAAAGGTATTTAAAGGATGTCTCTCTATTTGGAGAACTTCGGGAATAATCCCTTGCGACTTTAACTCTTCGAGATGACTTATTCGTAGATTACAAATGCCTATATGTTTTACCAATCCTTGTTCCTTTAATTTACTCATACTATTCCATGAGTCCATTAAATAATTAAACACAGGCCAATGGATCAATAGGACTTCGACATAATCTAGTTGCATTTCCTTTAATTTAGATTTAAAGTATTCTTCAACATTGCCATTGTACATCTGTATCGGGTCTATTTTCGTTTGAATAGCATAGTTCTCACGACTCAACCCAAGTTCTTTTGCACTATCGCGAACAGCACAACTAAGAACTGCCTCAGTACGATAACTGGGAGCAGTATCGAAGTGTACTATTTGGTTAGACAGAGCCGTACGGCAGACTTCCAGTAATCCTCTGTAATCTTTACAAGAAGAAAGACCTGAACCAAATATTAAATTACTATTAATCATTAGGGATTTTTCATTTTAGTTTTTATACATAATATGGCGAACCTTACCCAAAATAGTATTGCGCTCTGTACGTGTCATGCCAACATATAGGACTGAAATAGCAACTGAAAGTACTCCAACTATAACCGAAAGGAAGAAGCGATAAATAGATGGTTCTATGAAATTTAATATCAGAACAGACGGAATAATGGCAATAATTGTAGTAGTAATGACAGGAAGAAACACAGATGTAACAAATGTGCTAATCTTAAGCCCAACCATATCACGCATTAAATACATTCTCGCAACTAAAACCAATATTTTGACAAATATGTATAGGTAATATGTTGATGCAACTGGAGCACCATACGCAAAGAACAACCAAGTTAGCGGAAACTCTAAAAGACCTATTGGGGTAATTATCAAAGAGTAGCGTTTTAATTTTCCTGTTGCAGCACATGCGGTATATCCTGATGCACCCAATGAGTCACACATACCCATAATCAAAGACAACTGAACGAATATTATTGTATGGTCAGGGATTTCTGTCAACCATAAATTCAATGTTGTCTCTGTTTCACAAATTATAGGTAAGGCCATTATTAACATAACAAAATACGAAAATCTGGCGCCGCGGCAAACAAGAGTATGCATAGCATTTAAATCTCCTGTTGCAAAAGATTTTGTAATCTGTGGGTTAATAGCAGTTGTAAAATTGTTCACAAATTGCAATACTGCGTTTTCCACCTGGGTTGCAATTCCTCTTGCGGCATTTACTGTAACTCCAAAAAATACATTCATCAACATGCTTACGCCTTGGTTGTTGAGAATGAAATTGGTATTAGTAAAGAAATTCCAACCAGAAAATCCAGCCATATCCTTAAAAAGATTCTTATCAAATACCAAACTCACGCAACGACTTTCTTCGAAATGTTTGTGACAATAAACTGTATATGCCAAACGAATCAAGGCAGCAACTACGGTTAGCAATATGGCATAAGTAACCAAACTATCGATTGGCGAATAAGCAATCAAAAATAATATTCCCAATTTCAGTACAGCCTCAACAACACTAACATAAGCAAATGCTTTCATGTGTTCATGGGCAATGATGCACGCATTATAAGGAATACTCAATAGATTGAGACAAAAAGTTAAAACAGAGCAATGCAACACCCATTCAGCAGCATCTAATCTCCCAGCAGGAATCTGCATCTCTGTGTGCATAAACCATAATCCACCTATTTCAACTGCCAATGCGACTATAACACACAGGCACAACTGAATGATGATACTGGTGGAAAAGATCCGTTTCAATCGCTCCACATCACCACGCCCTATTTCAAACGTGATAAAACGACTGATGGCAGAAGACAATGAACTGGATATGACAGAAAACATTGCTACTAATCCGCCAACAACTTGGTATACACCATAATCCTCTACACCTAATACCTGCAATACCACACGACTTGTGTAAAGGGATATTACCATTACAAATAGCGTGCGAACATATAGCATCAAGGTATTTTTGGCTATGCGTTTATTATTTGCAGAATGAGCAGACATGGATAAAGTTGAACGATTAACGTTTATGGTTGAATGTTTATAGTTTTAGATCTTTACTTTTATGCTTGCTTTACGTCATCTGTATTGCCTTTAAAAGTTACCGCGGTGACTTGGGCTTCTTAGCGCGGTGATATTTTATTTCACCGCGGTGACTTTGTCAACGCACCGCGGTGCGATTTTATGGTTGAAAGTTATGTTTCACACAGATTACGCAGAAGGCGCAGAGATTGGAGATTCCTTGTCTACTATCAACTGAAAGAATTCAAATGAATTTGATTATTTCTGATGCTATTATCCTTTGACTATACGTCATTGCAACGCTGTTGCTGGAATCTCTTGCTTGGTTATGAGTTATGAGTTGTGAGTTATGAGTTATGAGTTATGGGTTGTGAGTTGTGAGTTATGAGTTGTGAGTTATGAGTTATGGGTTGTGAGTTGTGAGTTATGGGTTATGAGTTATGAGGGGTGAGGGGTGAGGGGTGAGTTATGAGTTATGAGCGATTAGTTCATGCCTATAATTAATAATCATTTTTCGTACTGCGACTGTCTCCTCTGACAATAAACGATAGTTATTTTCTTCTATGTAGTTGAGACTATTGGCCAAAAGGAGTTCATATTCTACCTCGGATAATGATCCAATAGCTATCTGCAAGAAATGAGCGAAGTCCTTATTAGATGCTCTTCCACAACCTTCTGCTATATTGGTAGGGATAGAAGCTACTGCTCTACGTAATTGAGATGTCAACCCAAATAGTTCTTCAGTTGGGAACAACCGAGTTGCTTCGTACACATCTAATGTTAGTTGATGACTACGCTGCCATATCTTCAGTGTATGAAAATCTCTCATAACATAAATTTTTAATTATAGCTCATTGCCCATTGCTCATTGCCCATTGCCCATTGCCCATTGCTCATCGCCCATTGCTCATCGCTCATCGCTCATCGCCCTATAACTTGTCCAGCACTTCGTACTTGGAGCATTTGCTCTTGTATTCGGGGACTATCTCTTTCATTATCTTTACTATGGCCATGTCGTCGTGGGAGTGGGAGGCGGAGAGGAGACGCTCTTCGTTCTGGCAGGCTACGTCGTAGTCGTACTCGCGGACGGTGGCTATCATTATCTTGGGGTTGTGGGTGGGTTTGGTGAGTTCCTTGTCGCTGAGGACTTCTTCGTAGAGTTTTTCGCCCTCGCGGAGGCCGGTGAACTGTATGTCTATGCCTTCCGCCCCGGAGAGCTGTATCATGCGGTGGGCAAGGTCGACAATACGGACGGGAGCGCCCATGTCGAAGACGAATATTTCGCCTCCCTTGCCCATGGTGCCGGCCTCGAGGACGAGTTTGCAGGCCTCGGGGATGAGCATGAAGAAGCGGATGATGTCGGGATGGGTGACGGTGATGGGACCGCCCTTGCGTATCTGTTCCTTGAAGATGGGGATGACGGAGCCGTTGCTGCCCAAGACATTGCCGAAGCGGGTGGTGACGAACTGGGTGACGCCCTGGACCTTGCCTTCCTGGATGGCCTTGTTCAGGGACTGGCAATAGATTTCGCAGATGCGCTTGGAGCATCCCATGACGTTGGTGGGGTTGACGGCCTTGTCGGTGGAGATCATGACGAACTTCTTGGTGCAGTACTTGACGGCAAGGTCGGCTATCACGCGCGTACCATATATATTATTCTGTACTGCTATGCCGGGGTTGTCCTCCATCATGGGGACGTGCTTGTAGGCGGCGGCATGGAAGACGTAGTCGGGGCGGAACTGGGAGAAGATCTGCTCCATGTGGTCCTTGTTGGCAATGCTGCTGACGATGGTGTGACTGGGTATATAGGGGAACTGGCGTGCCATCATCAGGCGGATGTCGTGCATGGGGGTCTCTGCCTGGTCGATGAGTATCATGGCAGAGGGTCGGTAGAGGGCAACCTGACGTACCATTTCGGAACCTATGGAACCGGCAGCACCTGTGATGAGGATGACCTTATCCTGAAGCAGCTGCCCAATGGCGTCCATGTCCACTTCTATCTTGTCGCGAGGCAGGAGGTCTTCGATATCCACTTCGCGGAGGTTGCGGTGCGTGAGTTCGGAGGTGCCGTCCCACTCTTCGGCGGCAGGCATCATCATGATGTGTATGCCTGCGGCAAGGAATTCGTCCACCATCTCGGTGTTCTGGCGGAACATCTCTGTCTTGAGCGGTGACACGAGGATGGTCTTGACACCAAGGTGCTTCATCTTCGTGGCGATGCCGGGTTGGTTGATGTATATCTTCTTGCCAAAGAGGGTGGTGTTTTTCATTTCCTGTCCGTCGGAGATAAAGGCCAAGAGGGTGTACTTCTTGTCCTTGACGGAGGAGATGCTCTTGGCAAGGGAGATGCCTCCTGCCTTGGTGCCATAGATGGCTACGGGAACGGAATTGTCAGTATGGAAGTTGTCGTACATCCTTTTGACGATGACACGCTCCATCCACATGAGCATGGTGGCAATGAGGAAGGTGACAACGACACCATGGGGGGATGCCACGGAGCAATGGGGTATGTATTCGTCCGCAAACGAGAGCAAGACTGTGAACAGTGCTCCTACCATAGTGGCAAAGGCAATACGCTGGAGGTCGATGAAGGAGGAGTATCGGATTATGCCTTTATAAGTGCGAAAGATGGAGAATGACAGGACATAGAGGAGTGTGGTGAGTATCGCTCCTATCACTATGGAACGGAACGAATGTGTAAATCCTATATCGTCCAGTTCATAATACTTGCCAACGAAACAGGCAAACAAGACAATGAAGCTGTCCAGGGAAAGGACACCCCAGTGGGGAAGCGTCCTGTGGGAGAAGTACCAGTCGCTGAGTCCAGAAAGTAGTTTCATATATTAAAGATTAAGGTTTAAAGTTATGTTTCACACAGATTACGCAGAAGGCACAGAGATTGGAGATTCCTTGTCTACTATCAGCTGAAAGAATTCAAATGAATTTGATTATTTCTGATGCTATTATCCTTTGACTAGACGTCATCGCAACTCTGTTGCTGAAATCTCTTGCTTGGAAAACTGCTGAAGGTTGAAAGTTGAAAGTTTAACGAGGGACGAGCTATGAGCTATGAGCGGGGAGCGTTGAAAGTTTAAAGTTTAAGGTTTAAGGTTGAACGTTGAGAGATTAACGGTGAAAGACAATGGCCAACAGAGTTAACGAACGGAAATGTGAAAACGGAAAACGGAAAACTGATATGGATTCTTCTAAGGTAAACCAATCAAGGGACAAGGTACATGAGCGCTATGCACCTTAAATCTCTAAGACACAGTTTCTGCCTTTGGTCTTGTTTGAGTTCTTGTTGAATTTGCATTATCAACGTGATGGCACTGTTTGTTTTTTTGGATGTGGGCATCGGACATTTTCAGATACCAGGTGTTGTATTCCATAGAGTCAAAGAAGATGCCATCAATTTGAAAATATTTCTTGTTCTGAACTACAGGTGACTTTGACTTGCATAGGCTATGGAAAAGGTTCTTGTCTATTATATGCATGACAATAGGGAACGGATTGTTCTTCAGTTTTACAACATCTGGAACTTCCTTAAGATTAGCCATATGCTCAACCTGGTAGGCAGACTTGTCGAAAGTAACCCAATACTGTCCTACATTGTAAAGATGAATATGATGGGTATTAGCCCTTTCACGCCTGATGATATTGCTCTGTTCCGTCGTAAGAAGCAAATCCAGATTTCTCATCAGAATTACACCAGATGGCATATTTTCATTCATATTAACAATTTATTTATTTATCTAAAACCTGTATGAATCCATCATTGACTTTAGTCAGAACGATAGCCGCTATTCTATCTACATTAATGACGACATGCTTCTGTTTGCCTTTTTCAACACGGATGAACTTACCTTCTATTCCATCAAAGGCCCCTCCGACAATCCTTATTCTTGTCCCTTCGGAAAGATTTATGTTGTCTGGATTGACAAACGTCAATTTTTCATTGTAGGTATTACAAGCAGCGATAAACTGCTCCATTTGTGCACCAGGAACGGTGATAGGGATATTTTTGCCGCCATCAGGTCTTGTGTGATATTGCAGGTATGTAAGTTTTGCCTTCAATATCTTTATATTGTCCTTGGTAGTATTTACGAATATGAGGTTGCTGATTGCCGGCACCAACTTACGCACCTTATTATTTCCCCTGCCTTTTACCAACTGATAACGCAAGGGGACGAAGCACCGTACATTATTCTTCTCGAGAAATTCCTTGGCCTTCAATTCCCTGCCAAAAGTGGCACTCATGGCAAACCATAGCATTTCGGGAACTTCCTTATTGACAGGATTCGAAACTGTTTCAGAATCATGCCGGTTAAGAACAGACACATTCTCCCGGCTCCCCGAAATTTGTGACATATCACTCTTTTTCAGGTGTTTATGTGTCTGTAGAATATTATTCTTATCAGTACACACCGGTGATTTCTCAAATGAAATCATACAGTATATGCGTGTAAATCTTCTCGGAGAAGACATATCAATCTTCTCGGAGAAGATAGA